>PSMG01000048.1:0-15765 GCA_040290035.1 Chitinophagaceae bacterium | reverse complement strand
CAGGAAGTTCAATAAACTTAAATACAAATAAATGATGAAGGCTCTTTTACAGGAGCCTTTTTTATTAATAAGGTTCGTTAAAACAGGCAAGAATATATAAAACGGAATATTAGTTGCTGGGCAGTGTGCATGCAATCAGATTTCTGCCAACACTGGAGTCGCCCTTATCAGAACCGTTTAATAAACATCATTTATTACCCTTAAGCAAAGGCGGCAAGGGTACAACCACTATTACTATGCACAAAGTTTGTCATGATAAAATCCATTCCGTAATAACAGAACCAGAATTGAAGCGCTATTACCATACTATTGACCGCCTGCAACAACACGAAGAAGTTGCCAAATTTATCCGATGGGTACAACGCAAAGAACCACAGTTTTATGACCGCTCGGCAAGAAAGAACATTGGTAATTAAATGGCAGAAAGTTCTATCTTCAATCTTCCTTTAACCGATAATGAAAATGAGCATTGCTGACCATCTCACTAAAAACCATTTTGTCCAGGAAAAAGAAACACAAGAGGCAGATTTATTAAACAACATTTTAAATGCATCTATTAACGGTGTTTTTGCCTGTGAGGCTATCAGAAATGAAGAAGGAAAAATTGTTGATCTACGTTTTATTAAAGTGAACAAACGCTTTGAAGAATTAATTGGAAAAACAGAGAAAGAATTAATGCATCAAACTTTCTTAACTGCTTTTCCTGCTGCGCAATTTTTAATGGAAATAAACAGTGCCGTTATTGAAACCAAAAAGCTAATCCGTAAAGAGGTTTATTATAAAGGCGACGGTATAGATGCATGGTTTGACATCTCACTGAGTGCATTAGGTGAAAATGGTTTGGTTGTAAGTTTTAATGATGTTACAGAAGACCACCGCAATAAAGAAAAGATTGAATCATCGCTCCATTATTTTCAAACGGTTATTAACTCTTCGCAAACTGGCATAACGGTGATTGAACCTATTTATAAAGGCAGTGAGATTATCGACTTTCGTTATAAACTGGTTAATGAAACTTTCTCAAAAATGATTGAAAAACAACCACAGGAATTAAGAGGACAACCTCTGAGTAAAATATTTCCGCTATACAAAGCACAGGGAATATTTGATCGATACAAGCAAATTTATTTAACTGGCGAAGCACAACGTTTCGATCTGCATTATGTGAAAGGAGGCTATGATGTTTGGACTGATATCTTAGCAAAAAAACAAGGCGATGAAATCCTCGTAACCTTTCACGATTACACATCGCTCAAACTGGGGCAATTGAAATTAGAAGCAATGATGAAAGACCTGAAACGATCGAACGCCAACCTGGAAGATTTTGCGTATGCTGCTTCTCACGATTTGCAAGAGCCACTTCGCAAGATTCACTTCTTTGCAGATAAGCTGAAAAATCGCTATGCTGATTTATACGATGAAGAAGGCATCAATCTGTTTCGCAGAATGGAAAGCGCCACGCATCGTATGCGTGATTTAATCGATGATTTGCTTGCTTATTCACAAATAGGGTTAAAGCCTCAAGAGTACGAAGAAGTGAAACTGGATAAAGTAGTGCAAGAAGCAATTAGTGATTTAGAAGCTATGATTGAAGAAAAGAAGGCCCACTTCACTATTGATCCATTACCCGTAGTTAAAGGAGACACACCCCAACTTCGACAGTTATTTCAAAATCTTATCTCTAATTCATTAAAATATGCCCATAGCGAACGTATACCTTTTGTTTCCATTCGCTCTAAAAAAATATCCGGAAGAGAAGCGGGTCTATTATTGCCCTCTGAAAAATTGAATGAAGATTTTTATGCGATTGATATAACCGATAACGGAATTGGTTTTGACCAGGAGCATGCTGAAAAAATCTTCAACGTCTTTCAGCGCCTACACAGCCGAAACGAATACGCAGGTACGGGTGTTGGTTTAGCTATTGTGAAAAAAGTGATTGACAATCACAATGGATATATTTCTGCAAGCGGCGTAGCAGGACACGGTGCTACTTTCACCATTTTATTGCCTGCCAGTCTGGATTAATGATTGCTTTTAATGCCTTTTGTTTCCGAATTGCTTTGTTCTGCACTTTTTGAGCTGTTTGCTTGCTGATCATTATCCGGCGAACTGTTATCCTGCACAGGTGAACTGTTGCTTACAGGATTTGCTTTCGGAGCAGACGTATTTTGATCTTCTGCTTTATTTCTTTCCTGATCCATAAATGTTTTTCCAATACGTCAAAAAATAGTGTCATTGGCACAAATTTTTAAGCATTATTAAAAAAGGCAATGGACAAAAAAGAAAATGAACTACAACCACAGGAAGCACCATTGAAAAATACAGACAATGCATTTGTTCAGGTTGGAAAGAATGGTGAGCCAGAAATTCCTGAGACAGATAAAGAATATCAATCTGAAAACAATAATCGTATAACCAATTTAGATAAACGCTAAGCTATATGAAAGATTATTTAAAAGACATCAACGAAGAAAGAGGCAATCCAGAAAAAAAGTATCGGGACAAAATGCAGCAACGCACCAATCACACAAAAAACACGAATGATGAAAGCGAGGCAAGAGATCTTGCTAAGGTGCACAAATCAGTAAGTGGCGAAAATCAGAAAATAGATTCCGTTCATCAGGATGATTTGCAGAACGGCCTTGATGATTATGCACCAAAGGAAACAGAACGTTTAAAACAACTATTGCGTTTCTTGCGGTTTAAGTAAACGTTCCTCAATCACTTGCTGAAAAACATTTTTTGGAATGGCTCCCTTTTGCATCATTGGCGAGCCTTCTATTGGTATAAATAATAAAGTGGGAATACTTAGAATACCAAATAAAGAAGAAAGTTCTAATTCTTTATCTGTATCAATTTAATAGATAGTCACCTTCCCTTCATACTGATTAGACAGTTCTTCGAGTATAGGCGCTACAGTTTTACAAGGCCCGCACCAATCGGCATAAAAGTCAATAATAGCTGGCATTTTACCTTTGTATTGCCATTCATTTACTTCCTCATAATTAAAAACGTTTTCCTTAAAACCTGCTGCATCTAATTATATTGTTGCCATACCCAAATGACGCAAACAAAGTGCTACGTATTAGTTACAATTACTAATCGAAAGTGTTGCTTGGGATGGTTTTTACTTAGTAGATTTTAGCGTATTTCCCGATTGCTTTTCAGCAACTGGTGGCTTACTTTTAAAGCCTAATCTGTTAACCCGAAAATGAAAAACCAATGCCACGACAAACTTTTCTAACTAAAGAAACCTTTTTAGCCGCTACCGAAATAGAACTAAAAAAAATTTTACATAGCCTGCCTGAAGTAATGCCTGACTTAAGTTTAGTAGGTGAAAATAAGTTGATAGAACAAATAAGGTTTGCTTTTAACGCAGATATCAAACTTGATTACTTCATTGATTTTTCTGTACTGCCTGTAAATGACCAATATTGTCGCTTATTACTTCACGCTACGCATAAAAATGGCAAAGCGTTTATTACTGATCCTGAAATGCATGCAGTGTTACATGATATTGAAACTGCGGTTCATGCTTTGGCAAAAGGTGAAGTGTATTGTTTTCCAACGAAACAAAAAATAAAAAGCAAAACCAAGACTGCCTGGATCGCTTCATTTAAAAATAGTTTCGCCGTTTTCTTATTGAAGAAGAAATTTTCTTAACTCACTTTCTCGCTGCTCATTTGCAACACCATTTGCGCTACGTGCAGTAAATCGCGGTATAAAGTTGGCTTTCTGAAAAAGGAGCATTTGTGGGTTTGACTCAACTTTACACCATCTTCTCGGGAGGATGTTGTAAAAATCATAATCGGCAATGATTTATATTTTTCATTCCCTTTTAGCCAAAGCAAGGTTTCTTTTCCATCCATAATAGGCATGTTCAAATCCAATATAATAATCGATGGTTGTAGCTTTTCTTCCTCTAATAACTGCACCACTTCTTGTCCGTGCCTTGCATGCACCAAAGTGTAATTATCCGTAATCTGGCTCAATGCATCTTTAATTGAGTCAAAATCATCCTCATCATCTTCGGCGTATAAAATGATAGGTTTGGTAGCGTTTGTTTCCATGTGTTTTCTTATTAGATAAAAAGTTATGCCAGAACCCGCAGCCCTGGCATAGTAAAATTTAAAGGAGAAAAACTAACTGGTCTTATCTGGGAAATCGACATTAAAAATATTCTTCTGTTCTTCTTTTTTACGAATACCAAAATTGTAGCGGATATTAAGGCCGTAACGGCGAGTATCTCCTTCACGGTAGCCAGCTGCATTAATGCTACCTTGATTAATTGTAAAATGATTGTTATTGGTAAAAAACAAGTCATTCGCACTTAAGGTTACCGTCATCTTACGCTTAAAGAACTGTTGATTCAAGCTTAAGCTCAACGCACCAAATGAAGTCAATTCATAAAACTGTTGCTGGCCGTTAAAACGGGCAAAGCCCTGTAAGGCCAATTGCGTAAGTTGTGTAATCTTGAATGTTTGGTAAGTGAAAATTGTCCAACTGCCTTTGTCAAAAGAAAGCGGCTTGTTGTTATACAAACCAGTGTATAAATTATGATTGTATTGTCCGCCAATTACAAAGAAATAACGTTTGCCTGGAGGAATAGCGCCTAATACCCGGAAATAAGTTTCTTTATTGCTCCCTAAATTATCATAGGTACGATAAGAATATTTTGGATCGCCGTTTACAGGATAAATTACCTGCGTAAAAATGTCCTTTGTATTGTTAATGCCAATGGCAAAAATGGGGCGCTCATCTACAGAAACATTAAATTCATAATTCTGTGTAAACTGTGGCCGCAAACTTGGGTTTCCGCTTTCGTATAAGAACGGATCTATATAACGAGGGAAAGGATTTAAATATTCATAAGCTGGGCGACTGATCGTTCTTCGATAAACTAAATAACCCCTTAACTCATACCCAGCAATTTTCATTAAGCCCTTACTGAAATAAACATAAGGGAAGAAGTCAGTACGATTAATTTTGAACGAAGTATCAGCAGGAACCGTTTGTCTGCCATTCATGTTAGTGTTCTCCATACGTACGCCACTCTTCAACGTAAAGCCGAAAAACGTTTTGGAAGCCTGCAGGTAAGCTGAATTAATTGTTTCGTTGTACTGGTAAGCGCTGGTTCGGGCAACATCTTTCACTATAACGCCGCCTGATTGCCTGTAATACTCACTGCTATTGTCGAAATCCACATGTGTTGTTTTAACACCTGTTTCTACTGTAAACTTTTGTGGCAGCTTCCAGGCCAAATTAGTTTGTGCTGAAAAATAATTCAGGTTTGGTTTGATTGTTCCATCACCATAACCAGTTGGATTAAGTGGCAGATAAGAGTTATTAACGTATGCCTGATTAGTGCTGCTAGGCGAATGCGTGTAAGAAAAATCGGTAGTCCATTCTGATCCGAGACTATCAATCTTATATTTTGTATTAATACTCTGACTAAGATTATAATTATTTCCTTTGTTAGAAACATCGGCTACTGAATTAGAAGCCGCATTGTTAGTACTGATTTGTTTTGAAATAGAAATAGTATTGGAAGTATTAGCAAAATCATTGTAACTAAACCTTCCATCATAACTCGCTTCCCATTTTTTATTGAACTGATAATTCACACCAAAACCAACGTAATAATTAGTCGCTGTATACTTGGTAAATGCATTTTGATTGAGCGTGGAGTCCGATGCAAAAAAACGATCAGTAGTTAATTGTTCGTACGAATTGCGTCTTGCATAGTTAAGATTGATATAGGTAGTAAGTTGTCCGTTGTTATTATTGACGTTCACTCCTACTGTTTGGTTTCCGTATTTACCTTGTTGAATACCTGTGTACACACTTCCGGTTAACCCGATCTTCACGCCTTTTTTCAAAACAATATTCACAATACCGCCACTACCTGATGCATCATACTTAGCAGAAGGCGTTCTTAAAATTTCAATACTGGCAATAGCACTTGGTGGTAAGCTTTTTAATAAGGTGGCGATATCGGCTGTGCTCATTTTTTGCTCACGACCATTAATGTAAATAGTTGCGGGTGTAGTGCTGCTCAAATAAATATTTCCATCTTGATCAACGAACAAACCAGGCGTTTTTTCCATGATTTCATACGCATTGGTAGATGATGCCGCTATTTGCTCCGGCTCCACTATTGTTTTATCATCTTCCTGGCGCATGAGCGGACGGCTTGAGGTTACAACCACCGCTCCTAATGTTTTAGTTGCCGTTTCTGCAGTGAAATTGAAAACTGTTTGTCCATCTTTTAAGGTTATGGTTTTCTCTAATGGCAAATAGTTGACAGAACTGATATTGATTTTATAAACAGAACCAACAGTTAGATTAAATGTCACAGTGCCTGTACTATCAGACAGCTTCTGCATACGTACACTGCTGTCGGGCACCGCACTGACTTTAAAACTGGCAAATGGTATTGCTTCATGCTTTGCATTGGTTAGCACAAATCGAACAGGCTGCTGCGCATTTGTAGAAAAAGCGCATCCAATCGTTAGTAAAAAAAGTAATCCAATGAAACTTTGCCTGTTTTTTTGCGTTGTTAATTTAATTGGAGGTAATAAGTGCATCATGAAGCAGGTTTGAAGTGTCGAAATTAGCTGCCGATTTTTCGGGGAGATGTTAAGATTTTTAAAAGGTTCACCCTGCTTCGTAAAGTGGGTGGTATTGGTTTTGTAACTCATGGGTAAACGGAATATCTTCAACTAATGGGTAGGACTGGACTTATGACTAAACTGGCTTGCAGCATGTTTTTTCTCTTGCTTGCACCTACCCTGTTTGCTCAAAATGATTCGTCAAAACCCAAATCGCTCGATAGTATTCTGCTTCATCAAAAAGGCATTCTACATCAGCTTGCACAAAACTTATTCGTAGATACAACGGGAACGGACATTAATAAGTTACAGCGGTTAGACCAATTGTATCAAAAATATAATGGTCGGATTATTCGCAAGATCATCATTCAAACGCTTCCTTTGGTTGTTTCAATTGGCGATACGACCAAAAGAATTAACAACATGCTGACGCATTTGGTAGATGACCTGCATTACAAATCGAGAAATTATGTGATCAACAACAATCTTTTCTTTAAAGAGAACGATCATCTTTCTTCTTACTTGATTGCCGATAATGAACGTCACTTACGTGACTTACCCTTCATTGATGATGCAAAAATTATTGTTTCGCCAATTCGAAATAATAGGGATTCAATTGACATTATCGTTCTGACAAAAGACATTCTTTCTTTTGGTGGCTCGCTTGATGCAAGAGGAACCAAGTACATTTCAGTAAGTTTAAAAGAAGACAATTATTTGGGCTGGGGCGATCGGATTCAACTTCAGGCTTTGCGTGATGCCAATCGTCAAAAAATGTTTGGTTATGGTGCTGAATACCTAAAGCGGAATATTGGAGGAAGTTTCGTTGATGCAACTATTGGTTATACCACATTTGCTGATGCCCTAACGAGTGGCAGGAAAGAAGAAACCAAAAGCTATGTTCAGTTCATTAAGCCACTGGTGAATCCTTATATGTTCTGGACCTATGCTGCTTCATTTGCTGTACACGATGCAAAGAATATGTATCTGCCCGATTCTACGTTTACTTCCGATTTTAATTATCGATACACAGTAGCAGATTTTTGGGCCGGTTGGAACATTACGGCTGACCGCATTTTTCGCAGTAACAAGAATGATCGCAGTCGTGCTTTATTAAGTGCTCGTTTGCTCAATCAGCAATTCAGTCAAAAGCCAGTTCGGTATGAAAAGAATTATTACTATCCTTACTCAGATGTGACGGCAATGCTTGGTGCTCTTACTTTTTACAAGCAAGTTTCCTATCGCACACAATACATTTATGGCTTTGGTAGAAATGAAGATGTACCCGAAGGTTTTGAAGCCAACATAACCGCTGGATGGACAAAGAAAAACGAAATAGATCGCCCCTATGTTGGTTTAGAGTATCAGAGCTATTTTTTCAATCACAAAGAGCACTATTTCAATTATGCATTGAAAGCCGGAGGTTATTTAAATAAAGGCCGTTTTCAAGACGCAAGTGTTTTAGCTAGTCTCGAATATTTTAGCCCGTTGAACGAATGGGGTACACAATGGAAACAACGCATTTTTGTGACAGCAAATTTTACGCAACAGTTCAATACTTTTTTAGATGAACCATTGTATGTAGAAAGTAAATATGGCCTGCCTGGATTTTACAACAACGGCATCCCAGGTGAACGGCGCATTACAGCCAAAGCAGAATCTGTTTTTTTTAGCCCATGGTCACTGTTATTTTTCAAACTGGCTCCTTTTGTATTCACTAATGCTACCTATTTTAAACAACATAATTTGGACGGTAATATTGAAAACAATTTTTACCCTTCTATAGGCGGAGGCTTGCGCATTCGCAATGAAAGCTTGACGTTTGGTACTATTGAAGTTCGTACCCATTATTTTCCATACAACCGCTTTATGAACAACAGTTGGCTCTTTGAGTTTAACACCAATCTTCGTTTTAAATACAACAAGGACTTTATTAAGCGTCCCCATTTCATTGATTTGAATTAGTTGTTTTGTTACCCGCTTATTCTTTGCTAAGTTTAAGTAATGAGTGTCACTGTTTCTTTTACTGCTACGCTGAAAAAGTTTGATGAACAGGGAGAGAAAACTGGCTGGAACTATATTGAGGTGCCAGTTGGCATTGCACAAGAATTGCTTCCGGGCAATAAAAAACCGTTTCGGGTAAAAGGGAAATTAGATCAATTCGCTTTCAGCAAAATTGCATTGATGCCCATGGGCAATGGAAATTTTATTATGCCGGTGAAGGCAACTATTCGTAAAGCCATTGGCAAGCAAAAAGGAGCAGTTGTTGCTGTAAAAATGCAAGTTGATAAAAAAGATCTGGAATTACCATCCGAATTTGCAGAATGTCTCAACGATGAACCGCAAGCATTGGCTCATTTTAATTCCTTGCCTAAATCGCAGCAACATTATTTTATTCGTTGGATCAGCGAAGCCAAAACAGATCCTATAAAAGCCAAAAGAATTGTGCAGGCATTAAAAGCATTAAGCACTGGATTAGGCTTTGCTGAAATGCTGCGCAGTATTAAAAAGCAAAAAGCTGATCAATGGTAGTTATCAATCAGGAACATTTTGTTCTATAGTACGATCCTGCGCTTGTTCCAGATCAGCATCTAACTTTTGTCCTTTTTGTGTTTCGTGTTGAAATTGCACGTTGTCTTGAGAGGTTTCTTCTCCAGGTGCCTTGTCAATGCCTTGCATACCGTGCCCCTTGTTTGCCTTCTCGATAGCATTATTTCTTTCTTCCATAATTTAATTTTTAAGGTTGGTGTTCTATTGGCGCTGTTTTATTGGGGCCGCCATAACGATCTGCATCAGTTTCTTTCAAATCAGTATTAGAAACATCAATCGTATTATCTTTTCCGGGATCTACACTTTCATCATGTTGGTGCTATTCCTGTGATTGAATTGTAGAATCGGTTGTCAGATAAATAGGCGTTTCTTCTCTTTTATTGTTTTGATGTTCTGTATTTGCCATCATATTGTTTTGATTAATTCGTTAAGCATCTTCTCCGTCTGATATTTCACTATCTACCTCTTCTGTTGTTTCAGTATTTTGCTTAATCGGTTCTTCAGTGCGAACACGAATGTTTTCATTAGCTCTTGCGTTGTCATTTTTTGCCAACGGCTGATCCGTTCTATAATCGTAAGACTCCTTTTTAGTTTGATCGTTTTCCATAACCCTTTTTTATTGGAAGAAAATCTTATGCCAATGAGTGTCTTAATTTTGAAACATGCAAACAGTTCACTTACTCATCAAAGGCAATGTGCAAGGCGTGTTTTATCGGGCTTCGGCCAAAGAAAAAGCTGATAAGTTAGGTGTGACAGGTTGGATCAGAAATACAGAAGATGAGTCGGTAGAAGCAACAGCCACTGGTGAAGACGAAACCATTGGAAAATTTATTGCCTGTGCAAACAAGGTCCGCCCCGAGCAGAAGTAACTAATGTAATAGTAACACCAAAGCCGATCAAGGCTTCACCGGCTTTGTCATTATCAGGAATGATTAAGGTAAGCTAATATAGTGCTGCCCTTCAGAATACTCTTTATCCAACGCATCAATGATCACTTGTACATGTTTTTCATTGCCCAGGAAATCGGCGTTGGATGCATCCACAAAAAGCGTTTTGATATTGTGCTGCTTAATATAATGTGTGTAAGTTTCCTGGATGTTGAACAAGTAATCATCTGGAATTTGCTGTTCGTAAGGACGATTACGCTTCTTAATATTCTGCTGCAATTTTGTTACCGGTGCATGCAGGTAAATCAAAATATCGGGTTGCACTAGCTGCTGATGAATAATTTCAAACAAACGTTGATACAAACGAAATTCGTCTTCAGGTAAATTCACTTTTGCAAACAAAAGGCACTTAGTAAAAAGATAATCCGACACCGTAATACTCTGAAACAAATCTTTCTGCTGCAATAATTCCTTTAATTGTTTAAAACGTTCGGCCATGAAAAAAAGTTCCAATGGAAAAGCAAATTGTTGTGGGTTTTCATAAAACTTAGGCAAGAAAGGATTGTCGGCAAATTCTTCTAAAATCAATCGTGCATTGAAATGCTTTGACAGCAAATGTGCCAGCGTAGTTTTGCCTGCGCCAATATTTCCCTCTATGGTAACGAACGAATATTTCATCTGGTGGTTCGCAAAATAAGGGAAGAAAAAATTTTTTACAGCAAATAGTTACTCACCAATTAAAACACCTGCCTGTAAAAGGTCTGAACAATCAGCTAAAAGTTGTTCGATCGTTTTTCTCAACAGTGGATGAGTGTATTCAGGAACTATTTCTACAAGGCATTGCAGTGCAAACCGTCTGTTTTGCACTTCCGGATGTGGAATGGTCAAATGAGGCTGATGAATAATGTCGTTATTAAAAAAAATAATATCGATATCGATTGTACGGGGACCATATTTTTCTTCGCGAACCCGTCCTAGTTTTTGCTCTACTCTTAATAGACAATGAAGCAATTCGGAAGCGTTTAATCGTGTTTCAAGCACCAATGCCTGATTATAAAAACTATCCTGATCTCTTTTGCCCCAAGCCTCGGTTTCGTAAACAGATGATGTGTTGATGATAGTACCACAACTGGCTGCTATCGCTTCTCTTGCTTTAGATAAATACTCTTTACGATCACCTATATTGCCCCCTGTCAATAAAATAGCCCGATTCATATTCGGCGTCAAATATCATTTATTTTTGACCATACTAAATGTGCCACTGTTATGAGAAGTTTTTTCAAAATATTTTTTGCTTGTTTTTTAGCGCTGATCATTTTCTGCCTGGTAGGTTTCTTTTTATTAGTAGGTGCAGTTGCAGCACTTGGTTCGAAAGACAAAACCAAAGTGGATACAAAAACGGTTTTGACCCTAAATCTTAGTCAACATTTTAAAGAGAAAAAGCAAAGCAATCCATTTGCAAAATTTTCAGATGATGAAACAGATGCGCCGGGCTTGTATGATGTTATTCGTTTGATTAGGGCTGCAAAAACAGACAACAATATTTCTGGCATCTATATAATTGCTAATGAAAACCAAAATGGATTTGCTTCCAGCCATGAACTGCGTGATGCCTTACTTGATTTTAAAACTTCCAGGAAATTCATCATTGCTCATGGCGATGTCGTTTCTCAAAAAGCGTATTACGTGGCCAGTGTTGCCAATCATTTCTATGTAAGCCCAATGGGTGCTGTAGAATGGGCGGGCTTGAGTGCTGAGTTACCTTTCTTAAAAGGCACCTTGCAAAAGCTGAATATCGAACCCCAGATTTTTTATGCAGGTAAATTCAAAAGTGCAACCGAACCTTTCCGTGCTACGGAAATGACACCTGCTAACCGCTTACAAACAACGGTGTGGCTCGGCAATCTTTATTCTATTTTTTTACAACAAGTTTCAAAGGATAGAAATATTGACACGGCAACTTTACACAATTTAGCCAATACAGGTGCCATCCAAAATGCAGAAGATGCCTTTAATAACAAACTGGTGGATGGACTAAAATATGATGATCAGGTAAAGGATGAAATCAAAAAGAATTTAGGACTTGATAAAAACGGTAAGATTAATTTCATAAGTCTTGGTAAGTATGCCGATGCAGCAGACTATAAATTAAGTGGCAGTGATCGCATTGCATTGATCTATGCAGAAGGTGATATTGTTGATGGCAATGGTACAAACGACAATATTGCCAGCAATGATTATATCAAGCTGGTCCGTAAAGCAAGACAAGATAAATCAGTGAAAGCAATTGTCTTTCGCATTAATTCTGGTGGTGGTAGTGCATTAGCCAGCGAAAACATTTGGAGGGAACTAGCTTTGGCCAAAGGAGAAAAGCCTGTGATTGTAAGTATGGGAGATGTAGCGGCATCTGGTGGTTATTATGTCTCTTGTATTGCTGACAGCATTTTTGCAAGTTCTAATACTATTACTGGTTCTATCGGTGTGTTTACAATGATTCCTAACCTCAAAGGATTTTTCAATGATAAATTGGGGATTACGTTCGATGGTGTGAAAACAGCTCCTTATGCTGATGCTGGCTCTGTTTATCGTCCACTGACTGAAACAGAAAAAAAGTTTGCACAGGATGGCGTTGATCGCATTTACATGCAATTCAAACAGCGTGTGGCACAAGGTAGAAAAAAAGATGTAGGCTATATTGATAGCATTGCACAAGGCAGAGTATGGAGTGGTAGTGATGCGTTGCAATTGGGATTGGTAGATAGAATCGGCGGCTTGCAGGCAGCCATTGATTGCGCAGCACGTATGGCGAAAGTGAGCAAGTACCGTTTGAGGGAATACCCTGAGGAAGAGAATTTTTTCAAACGATTATTCAATAAGACCAACAACGATCCCGCTACGCAAATGAGAGCACAAGTTGGTGAAGAAAATTATCGCATTTATGAGCAAATGATCAAGTTAAAACAATTATTTGGTGTACCACAGGCACGGATGCCATTTGATGTGTTCATTCACTAATACCTTCATAGCTATTTTTAAATAAGCAGATGAGTCAAAACTATAACCAATTCAGTGCAATGCTGGCAGTAACTAAAGCCAGTTTACGTAGTATTTTCAAAAGTCCGCAGTCTATATTTTTTAGCCTTTTCTTCCCTATTGTTTTGATTGTAATCTTTGGTTCTCTGGGCAGGGGCGGCGGAGGTGTATCGGTAGATGTAGCTTTTGAGCAAAACACAGACACGACTTCTTTTTTATATCAAACATTGAAACACGTTCCAGTACTGAATGTTGCCGACAGAAATAAACGTGATGTGGAAGATGATTTACGTAAAGGAAGATTGACAGCGATCATAAGCTTAAACAAAAGCCATGATTCATTACGTTCACAATATGATATTCATTTACGAACAACTTCTGCAGGACAAAAAGATATTCTGGTACTGCAAACCATTTTACGTGATGTTATTCATACGCTGGATGAACGAATGAATCCAAATAGAGAGACAGTAGCAACTATTTCACAATCGGTACAACCGGGCAGAAGATATAAATACATTGATTTCTTTTTACCGGGTATGATTGGTTTTTCGCTCATTGGAGCAGCCGTATTTGGTGTTGCCTTTGCTTATTACTCATTGAGAGAAACATTGGTATTGAAACGGCTTTACTCTACACCAATTAAGAAAACATACATTGTTTTGGGCGAAAGTTTATCAAGAGTAATCTTCCAGTTAGCAACGGTTGTTATCCTCATTGTTTTTGGTTATTTCGTTTACAATTTCACACTTGCTCATGGCATTTTTACTTTTTTAGACATGCTGTTCCTTAGCTTTTTAGCACTGCTGGTGTTCATGGGCTTTGGCTTTCTGATTTCCAATTTTGCCAAGAACCAAAATGTCATTCCTATTTATGCAAATCTGTTCATGTTTCCGCAATATTTTTTATCAGGAATTTTTTTTTCAAAAAGTGTTTTGCCGGAAGCTATGCAGAAGATCGTTAATTTCTTACCGCTTACTGCTCTTAACGATGCCATGCGTAACGTAGCTTTTGAAGGCGCCTCTTTAGCATCCTGCTGGCCGCAAATATTGGTGTTGGTTGTATGGGGTGTTATTGTATATGCAATAACTATCCGCGTGTTTCGCTGGGATTAAAAGACTTGATTTATAGTTAATCGTATCTTAAACATTAAACTTCACTGCTGTGCGCATCATTAAACTAGCCTTCATTTCGTTCCTTTTCTTTTTTGTTTTGCTAACGATCATGTCGTTGTTCATTCCATCGCATGTACGCATTTCAAGAGCCATCAATATTGCGAGCACAAACCAAAAAGCAATGCTACTGGTAGAAGACACCACTGAGTGGCGTAAATGGCACCCACTTTTCAAAGAATCATCCATTGCTACTGTGCTCGGTAGTAATAAAGTAACATGGCGAACCATCACAAAAACAGATTCTCTTTTTGTGATGAGCTTTCAGCAGGAAAACAAAGAACCCGTAACTAATAGCTGGCAGTTACACCGTCTAGCCTCTTCCGATTCTACTGCATTGCAGTGGTACATGGATTTTCAATTAAAATGGTATCCCTGGCAAAAATTTGGCGGTCTGTTCTATGAAAAAACATATGGCACTATGATGGAACAAGGACTGAACGATTTGAAAAATGCAGCTCAGTAATTATTCTTCAAAAAACGAATGTTGCGATGAATTCCTTTATGTTTTGTTCTGCTCAACGGAGAGTGCTTAAATATTTTGCGAAACATTTCTTCGCTTAGTTCTTTCCACTCTTTAGTAGATAAACTAAACAACTCAGGCAATGGTGAAAATGCATCTTCGTTATGTGGTTTACTGAAACGATTCCAGGGGCAAACATCCTGACATATATCACAGCCGAACATCCAGTTTTGAAATTTCCCTTTCACATCATCAGGAATAATTTCATCTTTTAATTCAATAGTGAAATAAGAAATGCATTTACTGCCATTAATTTCTTTATTAGGAAGAATGGCTTCGGTAGGACAAGCATCAATGCAACGAGAGCAATTGCCACAATAATCTTTTGCAAATGGATCGTCTGGTGTCAATGCTAAATCAATAATAAGCGTAGCAATAAAAAAGAAAGAACCACTTTGTTTTGTGATCAAATTGCCATTTTTCCCAATCCAGCCCAAGCCGCTTTTTGTTGCCCATGCCCTTTCTAATACAGGAGCGGAATCCACAAACCCACGACCGTTGATTTCTCCTATTTTGGCCTGCAATTCCTGCAAAAAAATTTTTAATGCTGCACGTATCACTTTGTGATAATCTTTTCCGTAGGCGTATTTAGAAACCTTTAACTCGGATTGTATTTCCTCCTTAGGATAATAATTTTTCAGCAGTGTAATTACCGATTTGGCACCTGGAACTAGTTTCTTTGGATCAACCCGCAAATCGAAATGATTTTCCATGTATTGCATGTCGCCGTGCCTCCCATTTCTTAACCATGCCTCTAACTTCCTGGCATCTTCATCTAAAGACACAGCCTTTGCTATGCCGCAATAATCGAAACCGAATTGTTTCGAAAGTTGTTTTACCAAAGCTGTATTGTTTTCTATTCCGATCACTAATGAAGAAGAAAGTGTTTAAAATTTTGATGCAAAGGTGTTTATATCGTCAAAACAAAGTGTGCTTTTCTTTAGAGAGTATTTCTGTTGTTTAAGTTAGTGATTTTTGTTTTTAGT
>PSMG01000012.1:0-85631 GCA_040290035.1 Chitinophagaceae bacterium | reverse complement strand
TAAAGATGGGAAGCCTTTATCGGACAAGACGGCCGGACTGATGCCAGTGTTTATTGCAATGAGCACTGCAATGAAATAGATACTAAATACTACGGCAAAGGCAATGAATACTGAAACCAGGTAAGACCGTACAGGCTTGTTCACTTCCTCAGCGTAGGTAGTGACATTGTCCCAACCAATAAAGTTCCACATGACGGTATAAAGTCTTAGAAACTAAAAAAGTTTGAATGTATTGTTGCAATTTATTGTAAACAGTATCATCGTTCAATGCATTAATGTTCAACAATACATTTTTAATTTCTGCTACTACTTGTTCCGACGTTACATCAGCTACTTCAATGATTACCAAACCTTCAAAGCGAAAATTTTCTAATGGAAAAGTTTCCTTTAATTCATCTATGTCAAGGGAACGCTGTGGTGAAAAGCCTGCCGGAAGTTTAAAATCATTCAGCAGTTTTACATCAACGTATTGTGCGTTCAGGTTAAGTTCTAAATATTTAGTCAGGTTGGTTTCTTCATCCGTAAACAAATGCACAGATGAGGCAGCGATGGGCACATCAAGCGAATAAAACTTTTTAAGGATAACATTATAAGCCAACCCTAAACTTGATTTGGTGATATTCACCGCTGTTTCTTTTTCCGGAATAAATATTTCGTTCGAGTTATCTCTTAAAAATTGTTCTTTAAAAGAAGGCGTTGCATAAACCGTTTCATTGCTGAAAGGGTAGGCAATAGCATACATGCCTTGTGTGGCAGAAGTAGAAGGCGTAAAAATGGTAGATAATAAAGCATCAATCAGTTCTGTATGTTTTTGTAAAATAGAAATATCTTCTATCGGTTTCAACAGATCTGGAGTTTGCTCCACTTCCAGTAACAGGTCGCTATACAATTTTTTTACTCCAGGGTTTCCTTCAGCGATCATCTTTCGTAAAACGATAATAAGTGGCTGTAACGAGAAAACACTATTAAATCCTTGATATATATATGCGGATGCATGGTCATTAATGTGGCAACATTTACTTTAATAAATCAATTGTCAAACCAAAAAAGCCGAGCTAATAGAACTAATAGGAAAGAAAATGCCCGGTAAGGTAGACAATATCCAGCTCAATCTTTTTTAATTCTGGAAACTACTGTTTTGTAGTAGTTGCAAACGGGCTTCAGGCCACATTCTTCGCATTTAGGATTGCGGGCAACACAAACATATCGTCCGTGTAAGATTAACCAATGATGAAACAGGTAAACAAGGTCAGTTGGGACATATTTAATCAGTTGCTGCTCGGTTTGGAAAGGGCTTTTAGCATTAACTGTCAAGCCAATACGTGACGAAACACGAAACACATGTGTATCTACAGCCATATTTGGCTGGTTGTCGATGACGGAAGTGATAACATTTGCTGTTTTACGACCAACGCCGGGCAGTTGTACCAATTCTTCCACAGTCATTGGGATTTTGCCACCAAATTTTTCCATTACCATTTGCGCCATGCCGATCAGGTGGCGGCTTTTGTTGCCGGGAAAAGAAATGCTTTTGATCAAATCAAATACATCGTCGTACTCAGCCTTTGCTAATTTTTGAAGCGTAGGGTATTTTTTAAAAAGGGCAGGAGTGGTCATGTTTACCCGCTTATCGGTACACTGTGCCGAAAGAATTACAGCTACTAATAACTGATAAGTGTCTTCAAAATTCAGTTCTGTTTCAGCGTTGGGCAGAACTTTTTGAAAATAATCAATAACAAATTGAAACTTTTCCTTGCGGTTCATTGGTCCGCTAAGATAGCGTGAAAGCCCTATTGAGCAGCGATTGTATCTGTTGCTGCAGCGTATTTTAAGATATTCAGAATCACTTGCGTACGAGGTGATTCCGTAAGGTTGTTGAGGCGTTCCATAGAAGTTTTCATAACGGCTAGCTTTTCACGAAGTGCCCAATCTTTCTTTAGCTCTTCTTCAATAGCAGCAGTCATATCCATGTCTGTTTCCTTATACAAATAGCGTAACAGATCCTCAGGAGAATATTTGTGCATAGTCCAAAATTAAAATGAAAAACGGTACTA
This sequence comes from Chitinophagaceae bacterium, assembly GCA_040290035.1. Taxonomy (GTDB): domain Bacteria; phylum Bacteroidota; class Bacteroidia; order Chitinophagales; family Chitinophagaceae; genus Flavisolibacter. The sequence continues at coordinate 83,577 of PSMG01000012.1, read as the reverse complement.
AATTGTGTCGTCTGCCTGTATAAACGGAGGGGTAAAATAAATATTGTGCAGATGCAACTATTTGTTGGCCACAAACTTCACAATGAACAAATCCTCGCTGTCTCGCTTCATTTTGTACTTCTCACGGGCAAATTTTTCAATGGCAGCAGGATTTGATTTCAAGTCGCTGGAAAATTGTTTGATCTCAGCAATTTGCTGCTCGTAGTATTTTTTGCTTTGGTGAAGCTCTTTCAACTCCTGTTTACGATATCTCTGAGTAAAAAAATCATTTTTGTCAAAAAAGATCACCCAAAGGGCAAAGGCGGTAAAAGTCAATAGATATTTATTGCGAATGATGCGAAAGGTGGTGGTAAGCAGCTTCATAAGTTTTTCAAGTATAGGCTGGAAGCTAAGATAAGGGCAATAATGAATTATTAATAATTAATTATTGAGAAAGATTTGATGAGTTGAAGCAATCTTTCTTTTTTCTCTGGCCATTCGTCATCAATAATGCTAAACATATAAGTATGACGCACAGTACCGTCAGCATGCAAGTCATGTTTGCGTAGCATTGCCTCACGCATCCCACTGATTTTTTCCACTGCTTTTTGTGAACGAATGTTTTGATGGGCCACTTCAAACTCTACACGCTGAAAACCTAATTGCTCAAAAGCGTATTGTAACAAAAGAAGCTTGCACTTCTTATTATGCGGCTTGCCCTAATAGTTTGGCATGTACCAGGTATAACCAATTGATAATCGTTTGTGAAAAGGTTCCACTTTGTAAAAGCGGGTCATGTCCATTATAGAATGATCCGCTGTATCGCGTATTACAAAACTAACCTGGTTGCCGGTAAAACGTTCGTCCAAAGCATCAGCGATGTATTTATCAAATTACTGATCGAAGGTTTCGTTTACCAACAGCGTTTTGGTGTACTGCCAAATGCGTTCATCTCTTGCTAATGCTCTTAAAGCAGGAACATGTTCTGGTCGCAATAGTTCTAGATAAACATAATTGCCTTTTAGCTGAGATATATTGATGTGCATACTGGTAGTAATGAATGGTCAGTTAAGCACCTCTTACTACTCACAACTGACCATTTCACAATTTTATTTGCCAAATTTCAAATTAGTAGAAGGATAATAAGCAGAAGCACCAAGCAATTCTTCAATACGAATCAATTGATTATACTTCGCCATTCTGTCCGTTCTGGATGCAGAACCTGTTTTGATCTGACCGCAATTCAAGGCAACTGCCAGATCAGCAATGGTGGTATCTTCTGTTTCACCACTACGATGACTCATAATAGTATTATAACCTGCGTGCTGTGCCATGCTTACGGCATCAATGGTTTCTGTTACAGTACCTATTTGGTTTACTTTAACCAATAAACCGTTTGCAATATGCTTGTCGATGCCTTGTTTTAAACGAGTAACATTTGTTACAAATAAATCATCACCAACCAACTGCACTTTGTTGCCAACGGCTTCTGTTAATGCCTTCCAGCCTTCCCAATCATCTTCAGCCATACCATCTTCAATAGAAATGATTGGATATTGACGCACCCAGTTTTCCCAATACTTTACCAGCTCTTCACTGCTCATGCTCTTGCCATCGCTTTTATGAAAAATATATTTTCCATTTTTGTACAACTCGCTGTTAGCCGCATCCATGGCAATAAAAATCTGCGAACCTGCTTTATAGCCTGCCGCATCAATAGCTGTTAATACAGTCTCAATTGCTTCCTCGTTCGAGCCAATGTTTGGTGCAAAACCACCCTCATCACCCACGTTTGTACTGTATCCTTTTTTCTTCAACACTGATTTTAACGCATGAAAAATTTCAACACCCCAACGCAAGCCTTCGCTAAAACTTGAAGCACCTACAGGCATTACCATAAATTCCTGGAAATCGATCTTGTTATCAGCATGCGCACCACCATTTAAAATGTTCATCATCGGCACAGGTAACGTCTTTGCATTAGTACCACCAATGTACCTGAACAGGGGCAAGGTGGCTTCTTCCGCTGCTGCCTTAGCAACCGCCATACTTACTGCAAGCAACGCATTAGCGCCAAGCTTTCCTTTGTTTTCAGTACCATCCAAAGCAATCATCAAACTGTCAATACCTGTTTGATCAGCTACATCATAACCCATTAATTCAGGAGCAATAATATCATTCACATTTTGAACCGCTTTCAATACACCTTTACCTACATACACTTTTTTGTCATCATCACGCAGCTCCACGGCTTCATGCACACCAGTGCTGGCACCACTTGGAACAGCGGCACGACCCATTGCACCATCATCAGTTATTACATCCACTTCTACGGTTGGATTTCCTCTACTGTCTAAAATTTGTCTGGCAAAAATTTTGGCTATGTAACTCATTTCTTATTTAGAATTTAAGATTTATTATTTAATCAACTGCATTGCTACTATCATCGCCTGTTGTGTCACTCACTTGTACGTTCGGAACCTTATTCGTCAGGGAGCGAAACACCTCTTCCAGCGATTGTCTTTCGCTGTGCAAAGAAACGATATCGAGATTGTTTTCTACTTCCAGTCTTTTTAATTCTCTCCGCACCGTATCAGACTCGTCTGTTTCTATTGACCAGTTGTACGTATCTATTTTGTTTACTGATTTTACAGCGGATAGTCTGCGCAACCACTCTGCTTCCAATGCTTCTTTAAACTGCACCCGGACAATGTTTGTAGTTGATCGTTGCTGCAAATTGGCCAGTGTATCGTCCGCAACAATTTTTCCTTTATTAATGATAATCACCCGGTCACAAATTGCTTCTACTTCCTGCAAAATATGCGATGAAAAAAGCACCAATTTATTTCTGCCCTGTTCTTTAATTACGTTCCTGATCTCAACGATTTGATTAGGGTCTAAACCACTGGTTGGCTCATCCAAGATCAACACTTCGGGGTCATGTAATAAAGCGGCGGCCAGTCCCACTCTTTGTTTATAACCTTTCGATAGTTGTCCAACTCTTTTCTTGCTCTCCGGTGTGAGTCCAACTTGTTTGATCACTTCCTCGATGCGGCCTTTTTTATTTTTTACTCCGTGTACATCCGCAATAAAATCCAGGTATTCCCGAACGTACATATCGTAATACAAAGCATTGCTTTCAGGTAAATAGCCAACCTTCTTTTTTGCTTCTAAAGGATTGTTTTTTACATCCACACCACTTACATCAATCACACCATTCGTAGGTTCTAAATAACCTGTGATCATCTTCATGGTAGTGGATTTGCCTGCACCATTGGGCCCAAGAAAACCAACGATCTCACCTTGGTTTATAGAGAAAGAAATATTGTTTACTGCTTTTTGTTCGCCGTAAACTTTTGTAAGGTTCTTTACCGTAATGGACATGCTGTAAAGTTAGGCGCAAACAGAAAATATAACGGTAATGAGTTTTGTTAGGTTTTTATTTCGTCATCGTACTCACCTTTCCAGGCGTACCACCCGAAAATAATTAGGCCGATGGCAATAGGTGTGAAGATGGCAATAATGATGATCCACGGCAGCGGCTTGTTAATATCACCCTTGCCTGCGGGATCGATATTGTGAATGGCACTCGTGAGTAAAGCGATAATAGCAATTGGCCCAATCAGCATCCACAATACTCCTAAATAGCGTTTGGCTGTGTTCATAATAATCATTTAATCAATTACGTCTTCTTTAATCTTATTCGATAAGTATAAGAAACCAATCACGAAGCTTAGTGCTGCCACACTGATCGGGTACCACAAACCGGATTAAGTAATTAGTGCCTTGAATGGTAGTGATAAGCGTTGCAGTAGTTTGTATCCAACTGGTATAAAAACCTCTTTTGTGTATTGGTGAATGTTCGGCCACATAGGTTGCAGCACCACCATATTCACCGCCTAATGCCAAACCTTGTAATAAACGAAGCAGTAACACCAATAAAGGTGCAGCTGCGCCAAGCGTTGCTTAGGAAGGGACGCAGCCAATTAAAAAAGTGGACAAGCCCATGATGACCAACGTAAGCAGAAAGGTGGATTTTCTTCCAATTACATCACCCAATCTTCCAAATACCAAAGCGCCAAACAGACGAACAATAAAGCCTACAGCAAACGTAGCCAGTGTAGAAAGCAAAGCTGCTGTTGAATTAGTGCTCGGAAAAAATTTAACGGCAATGATGGTTGATAAACTTCCGAAGATGTAGAAATCGTATCATTCGATAAGTGTACCTACAGAAGAAGCCGTAATGATTTTCCAGATTCCATTCTCAGCAGTGGTTGGTTGCATGCGTTGGTTTGTCTGAAATAAAAAATTCCGCCGAAGCGGAACTTTAAATGATTGCTATAATCCATCGTATTCATACAGCGGATCAATAGACGTCCCGGCTTCTATTTCATAAACCGGTTTGATGATACCATCCTTTAAGCCATATACCCAACCGTGCAAATGCGGTCGTTGTTCTTTTTTCCAAGCCCGTTGAATGATGGTTGTTTTAGTAAGATTATTTACTTGTTCAATTACATTTAATTCAACCAATCGATCTTCACGTTGCTCGTCTTCTTTTATCGCATTCAACTCATCTCTGTGTAAACGATAAACATCTTTGATATTGCGCAACCACATATTCAACACTGGTTTAAAATCTTGCTGTGTAGCTGCTGCCCGAATACCACCGCAACCATAATGTCCGCAAACAATTACGTGTTTTACCTTTAGCTGGGTAACGGCATAGTCAAGAACTGCAAGAAGATTTACATCGGTATTCACAACTAAGTTTGCCACATTACGGTGCACAAATATTTCACCAGGCTGTGTACCCGTAATTTCATTGGCCGGAACACGGCTGTCGCTACAACCGATCCATAAGAACTCTGGTGTTTGCAAATGCGACAAGCGTTCAAAATACTGCGGGTCATCATCTTTTTTCTCTGCTGCCCAGGATTTGTTATCCAACAATAATTTTTTGTATGACTGCATAATTTCTTCTTTGTATGGTCAGCAAATTTAAGGGTATGAAGCTAGCAACCCTTATTGCACCCTTTTGCAGCTTGGAAGAAGAATGGTCAGTCCTTTGCTAATATAGATGCGATATGAGATTATCAACTGTTGATAACAGCGACATAGAAACTAAATAGGACTCATGCTTTGCCGTATGCTTGGTGTGTAGCTTTTGTTTGATGTGTTCTAACAGCGTGATCACATCTTCTTTATGAATTGCTTTGCCGTGTACAAAAAGTGGTTTGTGAATTTCAAATTCATCCCGTAACAATTCAGTAATGGGCACCTGTAATATTTCGGATAATTGCTTTACATGATGCACCGTAAGTTGGGTGATGTTGTTTTCAATTTTGCTGTAGGCGTTTTGTGAAATACCCATCTTGGCGGCAACATATTTCTGCGAGTAATTTTTCATTTCCCTGTAACGACGAACAACTGCTCCGGGCATAATTTACAATTGAGGTGATGCAATTTGTTTTGTTGATTCATACAGGCTAGGGTGTACAGCTCTTTGCAAACGATCATTAATAGCGATGCCAATGCCAATATTAGGAAGTTTTTCTGCAATAATGGTATCAAGGCTTAGTTCATCCAAATAATGCAGCCCTTTGTATAGATTTTGTGCTGCTTCGTTCAAATTGCTTTGAATAGATAAAATAAATTGCTGTTTCCTTGGTATAGCTGAATGGTAATGATTGAAAGCTAAAATGCCTGTTCTGCCTAAAGCAACTTCAAGCGGCAATTGCTTTAGATCATCCACTAATATTAATGGCGTTTTGGGTGAATAATGATGCTTTAATAAGCCAGGTGATGGAGTATCATCATTTGCTTTATGCGAAGCAATTCTTCCAACAACTGATTTTATTTTTTCCGCAGTGATAGCACCTTGGCGATAAATAACCGGCGATTCGTTTTCCTCAAAGCCAACTACGGTTGATTCAATGCCAACAGTGCAATGGCCGCCATCAAGAATGTAGGGAATCTCACCATCAAAATTTTTCAATACATGCTGTGGGGTTGTCGGACTAATCGTAGTGAACTTATTAGCGCTTGGTGCTACTAATGGAAAAGGAATGGCCTGTAAAAGTGTACGTGTTAGTTCGTGTGCCGGTATGCGGAATGCTATTAATTTTCTACCGTCATTAACAACTGTCGGCAACACGCCGTTCCCTTCCAATAAAACAGTCAACGGACCAGGTGAAAAGGCGTTAAACAGAGGCTTTGCTGTTTCAGGTATGTATCTTACGAACGGTTTAATTTTTTCATAATTATCTACATGAACAATCAAAGGACTGCTGAATGGCCTTTGCTTTACTGTAAAAATTTTTGCAACGGCTGTTTCCGAACAAGCATTAGTGGCCAATCCATAAACTGTTTCTGTTGGAATACCTACTAATTCATCTGCTGCTAAAAAAGATGCAGCTTGTATTATATCGTTGTCAATAATTGTTTTCATACTTATTTTAAAAAAGTGCCACTACAAAAAAGTGGCACTATGAGAAGAAACTACCTACTTAGAAAAGTGAGGTCCTTATCACTGTCAACTATTTATGGATTGCATTCGTCGCAAAACATGGGATCTTCTTTTTGTTTTTTTTTGAGAGTTGAACGTTCTTCTTCGTGTCCGCACACTTCACATTTATACACATAGGCTTTGGGCGATTGGGTAGGCGTGTTGCATTGTCCGCATGGCAAACCTTTTATTACCCGTTGCACATCAAAGCCCGGCGCTTTACACAAAGGACATGATGAATGACCGGTATTAATTAATTTTTGCACTGCTTCACCAATCACCTTCATACGTGTAGGATTGTACATAGCACGCATGTCTGTTTCGATGTATGCCTTACCGTATTTATTTTGAAAATGGCAAAAGCTGTTTTTCAAATGATCCCACCCGGTGATGCCTTTGTGTATATCTGAAAAATCATCTTTGCTGCGGCGAATAATCAAACCATGCGAAGGAAATTTTGCCTGCACAGCAAAATAGAGGACGGCTTCCCAATCGTAATATTCATTGCCGATGAAATTGGTTTGTGTACTTAAATGCTTCACTTTGATTTCAAGTTCATTCTTGAAATCTTTCAGCAGCAGTATTTCTTCATTAGCGGGAATAAAGCCAATGACCGGGTGAGCGCCAAACGAACCTTCACTGGCCAATACTAATGATTCACCTGTGGTTTTATGTGCAGCAATACATTTTTGTCGTGCTGCTTCCAAAGGACTTACGGTTCGTTCAATCTCGCCGCTGAATGTTCCGAAGACATCCGTATCAAAACGATCAGGCACTACCACACGTACGCCCAGCTCTTGTTCCAGCACCGGCTGCAACACCTGTTCTTTTTGGTGACGGGTAGCAATGACCAAAGTTCGATCACGGAAATATTTATCAATAGCAGATTGCGCCATAAAAATATTTTTTATTGTCCCTGTGCTGCTGTGTAACCAGGTACGCCATCAAATGTGTAAAGGTTTTCTGTTTTAATAATATCGAATCCTGCTTTATGTATTTGTTGTAGCAACTGGATCATTGCATGATAGCTGCAATCGCCACCTTCTTCACACATAAAACGACAGCGCCAATGATCCGTGCAGAATGTTTCAGCATGGCCGTTTGGATACACTTTCGTTCCCCTGTTGGTGATCATCTTTAACTTGATGTTTCCTACCATCGAGTTTTTTAATTTGTCGCCCAATTCGTTTGGATTTCTATCTTTCCAATGCAGGAACATATCCATGCCTACCAATTTTTTCGCTGCATCCGCACGTTGCTTTAGTTGCACTTTGATCTCACCTAACTCATTGCTGTAGTTTATTTGTGCTAACTGCTGTGGCATCTGGCCTAAGCGTTCAATCACTGCATCGGCAAATTCTTTTGTTCCTACTTTTTCTTTCGAAACACCATCTCTGAAAATATCATAAGTATGTACGCCGTCTTCAATGGTACGCAACCAGGCATTGTGTACTTTTTCAGCAATATCTTTTTGATTGATGTGTACTAACATTTGAATCGCACCTAACAATAATCCAGATGGGTTAGCTATGTTCTGTGCTGCAAGTTTTGGAGCTGAGCCATGAATGGCTTCAAACATAGCTACACCATTACCAATGTTGGCACTTCCTGCGAGTCCCACTGAACCGGTGATTTGTGCGGCCACATCACTTAAGATATCGCCGTATAAATTAGGCATCACAATCACGTCAAAGTTTTCAGGTGTATCTGCCAGCTTTGCTGCGCCTATATCCACGATCCAATGTTCTTTTTCCAGCTCAGGATATTCTTTACCTATTTCATCAAACATTTTATGAAAAAGACCATCCGTCAACTTCATGATGTTGTCTTTAGTGAAACAGGTTACTTTTTTGCGGCCATAAACTTTTGCATATTCAAAAGCATAACGAATAATTTTCTCCGTGCCAGGTCTTGATATCAACTTCAAGCACTGTACTACTTCGTCTGTTTGCTGGTGCTCAATACCTGCGTATAGGTCTTCTTCGTTTTCACGAATGATCACTACATCCATCTTTGGATGCTTGGTTTTTATAAACGGATGATACGAAACACAAGGACGAACATTGGCATACAAACCAAGCACCTTGCGGGTGGTAACGTTCAGACTTTTATAACCGCCGCCTTGTGGTGTAGTAATAGGTGCTTTTAAAAAAACCTTTGTCTGACGCAGCGATTCCCAGGCTTCCTCGCCAATACCGGAACTATTGCCATTGAGGTAAACCTTTTCACCAATTTCAATTACGTCAATGTCCAATTCGGCGCCTGCGGCTTTCAAAATGCGCAAAGTAGCTTCCATAATTTCTGGACCAATGCCATCACCATAAGCAACCGTTATCGGCGTTGCTTTTCTTTCGGTTGTTTTTACTAACGTTGGTTGTGTTTCTGTAGTAATCACGATTATTAATTTTGGCGCAAGTTATTTGCACAAATGCTCTCACTTGCTTCAGATTACTTTTTCTACAACCATTAGCTATATCCTATTCCTTTCGGTTGTGCATAAGCTATAAAATGCCTGCTAACCATTGTAAATAAGCGGTGGCACTTTGTGCTTTTGCTTTTAATTCAATTAGTTTTTGTTGCGCTTCCAATGTTTTTATTTCCCGTTGGTTAATTAGGAACAAAGAGCCTTCTCCATTGAAAAATTTCTGATCTTTTCAACTGAGGTCATTACGCTGTATACGCTATCTAAATTCACGATCATTTTTTCTACAGAGTTTACTACGGTAATGATCACAATTTCAGAAGCAACAAATTGACCAATATTGATCTGTTGTTCGAGCAACAAAAAGCAACCTACCACCAGCATAGCTGCAGTAATGATTACTTTAAGTGCCATCAAAACTTTGTATTGAAGGAGTAAAATGTTGAAATGCTTTCTTCTGGCCTTTAAATAACCAACCACTTTTTCATCGGTCTTTGCTACCGGCAATTGAGACGAAGAAGCAAACTTGAAAGAGCGGATCACTCTTGCCATTTCTTCTAGCCAACCGGCAACGGCGTATTTGTAATTGCTTTTTTCAATACTGGTCTCAAAACCTTTGTTACCTGTTACATAAAAGATCAATGCAAGAATGATGATCAGTAAAAAGCCAAACAATATAAAAGCAGGGTGATAAAAAGCAAGCAGGATCAAGCCTAATAAAATTTGCATAACTGCAATAGGGAAGTCAAGCAAGATTTTGGAAATGCTCTTCTGCAATACGGGCACTTCAAAAAAACGATTCACCAGTTCTGGTAAATAAACACCATCTGCTTTCTGCAGGTCCATCCTGGGTATGCGTTCTGCAAAAGCAAATGAATTGCGCAGAAAAATTTTCTGCTGTATGCGTTCAATCACTTTCATCTGGTTGATTTGCAACACACCATTCGAAAGCACGCCAATAACTACTAGCGTAATAAGAATAATTAAAGATGTAGATAAGGCACCACCCATTACAAAACTGATGATGGCTTGTATGCCCAAAGGCAAGGATAATTGTATTAACCCACTAAGAATAGCATAGAAATAAATAGCACTGACTTCAGATTTTTCTTCCTTTACCAATTGTGCTATTCTGGTAAACGGATGAACGTATTCCGTCATAGAAACACTGATTTACAAGTGAAACAATAAATGTCTTTCGGGATAAATCAGCAATGGTTGGGAGGAGGAGAACTTAACTCGGGATGGAAAGCAAGATAGAGATCCGTTGGGCGGCATTTGTAAGCAATCGTCAATGCAGCTTCAGGATGTTTTAAAAAAGGTGTTTCGTGCAAATACTCGTTGAGTATATTGACACTAGTTTCATTTTTTTCTTCGGTAGTGTTGGTAAGCGGATTGTTATCACTACCTTTTTCTGACTTCGTCATTTGCTTATAAGCCTGCTGCGCTTTGTAAACAAAAGGTGTGCTCACCGTAAGTCATGCCAGTGCCAGTATCATGGCAATGCATGATGCAATATGAATAGCGCTGTATGAATTATTTTTTTTCAACGGTGAGAAAATAAAGGCATTCATTTTTCCAGCACCATATTTTTTAAGAAATGACAATGTCTTAACAAACAAAAAACAGGAGCTTTTTTATCGAAAGGCTGTAAGTTTATTGTGCTAAACCATTATCATGTCCTATCCATATCAGGTTAAATCGTTTGACGAATACAAAGAAGCCTATCAAAAAAGTATAACAGAACCAGAAGAGTTTTGGAACGAAATAGCAGAGCAATTTCTATGGCGCAAAAAATGGGATAAAGTGCTGGACTGGAATTTCGAAGAGCCAAGCATCAAATGGTTTGTCAATGGCAAATTAAACATCACTGAAAACTGCATTGATCGTCACCTGGAAGAGTTAGGCGAGAAGCCAGCTATCATTTGGGAGCCCAATAACCCGGAAGAAAGGGTTCGCATTGTTACGTATAATCGTTTACACAAGCGTGTTTGTCAAGTGGCACAAATGCTTAAAAATAATGGCGTAAAAAAAGGCGACCGCGTTTGCATTTACATGGGCATGGTTCCCGAGTTGGTGTATGCAGTGTTGGGTTGTGATCGAATTGGTGCGATACATAGCGTTGTCTTTGGTGGTTTTTCCGCACAAAGCATTGCTGATCGTTTGGAGGATGCAAAGGCAGAATACATTATTACCTGCGATGGTGCTTATCGTGGTGATAAAGTGATTCCATTAAAGAATGTAATTGATGATGCATTGATCGGTAATAAAACAGTGAAGAAGGTCATTGTTTATACTAGGACAAGAACTCCCGTTTCCATGATAAAGGGTCGTGATATTTGGTGGGAAGATGAAATGGAGTACGCCGAAACGCAAGTAGAAAAAGAAGGCAAAGTTTCTTTTCCGGCCGAAGAAATGGATGCAGAAGATCCGCTATTCATTTTATATACGTCAGGCAGCACAGGTAAGCCTAAAGGTGTGGTGCATACTTGCGGCGGTTATATGGTGTGGACGAATTATTCATTCGTCAATGTGTTTCAATATCAAAAAGGTGATGTGCATTTTTGCACGGCAGATATTGGTTGGATCACTGGTCATAGCTACATTATGTATGGGCCATTGAGTGCGGGTGCTACTTCACTGATGTTTGAAGGCATTCCCACTTATCCTGATGCAGGACGCTTTTGGGATATTGTGGACAAGCATAAAGTAAACATTCTTTATACAGCGCCAACGGCTATTCGTTCGCTAATGGGCTTTGGCTTAAAACCATTTGAAGGGAAAGATTTGTCCAGCTTAAAAATATTAGGCACTGTTGGCGAACCCATTAATGAAGAAGCATGGCATTGGTACGATGAGCATGTTGGAAAAAAGCGTTGTCCTATCGTAGATACCTGGTGGCAAACCGAAACCGGCGGTATCTTAATTTCCAACCTCGCTGGTGTCACACCAGCTAAACCTTCATTTGCTACATTACCACTACCAGGTGTACAGCCAATTTTGGTAGATGAGAATGGCCATGAAATTGAAGGCAATCCTGCATCAGGCAACTTATGCATTAAAGCGCCATGGCCTGGCATTTTACGCACAACCTATGGCGATCACGAACGTTGCCGATTGAATTATTTTTCTACTTATTACAACCTATATTTTACCGGTGATGGCGCCTTGCGTGATGAAGAAGGCAATTACAGAATTACTGGCAGAGTAGATGATGTATTGAATGTGAGTGGTCACCGTATTGGTACCGCCGAAGTGGAAAATGCCATCAACATGCACAGTGATGTTGTAGAGAGTGCAGTGGTTGGTTATCCGCATGATATAAAAGGACAAGGCATTTATGCTTATGTCATTTGCAGCCATTTTCATGGTGATGAAGAACGAACACGACAAGACATTATTCAAACCGTGTCACGCATCATTGGACCAATAGCTAAGCCTGATAAGATTCAATTTGTTTCTGGTTTGCCAAAAACACGCAGCGGAAAAATCATGCGCCGCATTTTGCGAAAGATTGCAGAAGGTGAAACTACAAACCTGGGCGATACTACTACTTTGCTCGATCCAAATGTGGTGGGGGAAATAGCCAAAGGAAAGCTGTAGCCATTAGTAACTACAGATATTTCTCTATACATTTGCTGCTTATCGTATGATGAAAACCAAAGCTACTGTTCGCAATATCCTCGTATGGGTCTTTTGGATCGTTGTCGTGCAGTTGGTATTAGCAAACATCAGTGCGGCGAGTTATGCTTACAAGTTTACACACTTCAAACAAGGGCCACCACCGCCATATACACACAAGAACATTTTTACAAAAACCTGGAAACTGTTTGTTGGTCCGGATGTCTATAAGCTCCCGGCGACAGCCGCACCTGCTTTTCCGGTAGAAGAAATTCATTTCGCCACAAACGATTCAATAAATATTAATGGTTGGTATAGTGATTCAGATTCGGCAAACGCTTGTGTAATTCTATGTCATGGTTATACAGTCGATAAATCTTCTTTATTGGATGAGGCAGCACAATTCAGAGCTTGGGGTTATAATGTTTTATTGTTCGATTTTAGAGGCCATGGAAACAGCGAAGGAGTCTACTCTTCTTTTGGAAATAAAGAGAGCGAAGAAGTAGCTAAAGCATTTGCATTTGCAAAAGCAAAAGGAAACCAGAACATTATTTTATACGGTGTATCAATGGGTTCTATGGCTGTGTTAAAATCAGTGAGTGAAAACAATCTGCAACCTGCAGCCATCATTACGGACATGCCTTTCGGTTCACTGCAAGATCATTTTAAATCAAGAGCACAGATTTTGGGTTTCCCATCGCAGCCCTTTGCTTTTTTGATCAGTACATGGATTGGTATTGAGCAGGGCTTTAACCCCTACACGTTCAAGGCATGTAATTATGCTAAACATATTCATTGTCCTGTATTGCAGGAGTGGGGCGAAAAAGATGTGTATGTAAAGCGGAAAGAAACAGACGAAATTTTTAATTGTCTTGCCAGCGCCAAAAAAAAATTATTGGTCTATCCCGATGCCAATCACGAATCATTTGTGCGTGTCGATCCGGATCAATGGAAGGCAGGCGTGCAAATTTTTTTAACACACATTCATTGATTACGTATACAGCTTTTGACAGCAGTCACAGAAGAAGGTTCTTCTATTTGTTTAACCCAGGTAATCTTTTTTGATAACGCAGTTATCATGTTGACAAATTTTCTTAGTGTGCACCAGCCAATGCTTGCGTAGTGTGTATTCTCTTTTCCAATGCAAAAAATTATAAGTATAATTTCTTGCTTCTTCCACAAACTTGGTAAGCTTCCGTAGAGGCAGTGCACCTATGGTAGAAAGTGGGTGCACTTCAATGCGGTACAATACTTCGTTCTTAATAATGTTGCCCACGCCGGAAAATATTTCCTGGTCCAGCAAGGCATCGTTTACCAAGGTATCCGGTATTACCTTTAGTTTCTTTCTGGCTGCCTTAGCATCCCAGCTCTCATTTAGTACATCTGCAGTCCGATCATAAATTTCATCTATTCAAACAATGCGCCACATAAAAAAAGGCCGTCCCAAATAATTGGAACAGCCGGAGGTTGGTAAGCTCAGAACTTACAGCCTAAGAACGTTGCAATGCCTGTGTAAATTGTGCAGTGGTAGCATGTTGCCCTTCGCTCAATTCTTCTAGCACTTTATTATTAAATGCTTCAAGATCCTTTGGACTTCTGCTGGCAACCAATCCATTATCCACCACCACTTCTTTATCTTCCCATTGTGCACCGGCATTAATTAAATCGGATTTTATAGAAGGATAAGAGGTCATCTTACGATTAGCGATCATCCCTGTTTCAATCAATAGCTGCGGTCCATGACAAAAAGCAGCCACTGGTTTACCACTTTCTAAAAATTGTTGTGCAAAGTATACATAATTATCATCTATACGCATCTTGTCCGGGTTGATCACACCACCGGGTATCAACAGCATATCATAGTCATCAATCTTTGCATCAGTTAATGCCTTATCTACAGGCAGTTCAATGCTCCAATGATCTTTATCCCATGCTTTTACTTTGTCCTTTTGTGCAGAGAGGATATGCACAGTTACACCAGCTTCTTCCAGTGCCTTCTTCGGGCTGGTAAGCTCTACTTCTTCAAATCCGTTTTCGGTAATAATTGCTACCTTTTTTCCTTCAACATTTCTTGCCATAACATAAACTTTTAAAGACATCATTGTCACAAAAACAAAGCCACGAGAGGTTAAAACTTTTTTTGTTCAATGAATAAAACTTATTGCTACTTTCAACCCCCAACAAAATCAAATCAATGAAACCTGTTTGTGCTTTTTGCTTAGCTGTTGTGTTGTTGAGTTCAATGATCGGCTGTAACAAAGGTCTGTATGCCGCTACTAACAAATCGTATAAACAACAGGTAAAAGAATATGCAAAGCAATTGAGCCAATCCCCTGCTGAGCAAAGCGTAGCTACAGCAAGCAGTTGGGTAGGTACTACCAATTTCAACATGCGCAAGCCCAACTTTGTGATCATTCATCATACAGCACAAAACAGTTGCGATCAAACCTTGAAAACATTCACCACACCTAAGTCACAGGTGAGTGCTCATTATGTTATTTGTAAAGATGGAACGGTGCACCACATGCTCAACGATTACTTGCGTGCGTGGCATGGTGGTGTTGCCAAATGGGGAAATAACACCGACATTAACTCTTCATCTATTGGTATTGAGATAGATAATAATGGCTTCGAATCGTTCACCGATCAGCAGATCAATAGTCTGCTTGTTGTGTTGGATACATTGAAGAAAAAGTATGCTATTCCAACTGCCAATTTTATTGGCCACGAAGACATTGCACCCGGTCGTAAAGTAGATCCAAACGTAACCTTTCCATGGAAAAATTTAGCCGATAAAGGTTTCGGCCTTTGGTGGACAGATACGACAGGTGTACAGGTGCCACAAGACTTTAATAATCTTCAAGCCTTACGTATTATCGGATATGATGTAAAAGATAGTGTAGCCGCCATCAGCACATTCAAACGTCACTTCGAAGGCGTCGACAAGAGCAGCAGCTTAACCGAAGCTGATCGCAAGATTCTCTACACACTCTACCGTCGTTATCTATAGTATAGTGCACTGTGTGTAGCGTATCATTGTTTTTAACATGATCAGGTCGGTTGATAGAATCCAGCCGCTTCATTTGCGTATACATCGAATCTAATGTGGTGTCAGGCCTTGCTGTAGTAACCGGCGTGGTTGTATCGTTTGTGTTGGAAGAACTGTTGTTGCACGCCAATACCAGTACCATACATCCAATGATCAGTAGTTGTTTCATTGCTTTTTGCCTTTATTGCTCATTTGGTTTTTAGTAGCTGTATCTCTGCCATTGGCACCTGTAGCCATAGTGCTATCGGTATTGTAAGCGTTGTTGTTCGTAGTAGGCGTTGTATCATTTTTATGAATATGGGTATCTCTTGGTGTTAGGTAAGATACACTATCTGTTACCGTAGGCATATCGTGTTATCTGTCTCCGGCTCCGTTACATGCTGCCAGGCTCAGTGCAATTGCCAGTACTGAAATCATCTGTTTCATAACTAATCATTTAAATAAATCCGCTACACCTACTTCAATTTCTCTGCCATCTTCAGCAACTCATCTTTGCGCCAATGGCAACTTTTTTGCAAAAACTAGTGCAAACAGTAAGTATGAATTTAAAAAGAGTTTTTGGCGTCATCCTCACTTTGCTAGGCATTTTTGGGATCATTTATGCAGCAGTGTTATTTGTAAATGCAGGCGGCTCTTCCAAACAGGTTAAGGTATTGATTGTTTAAGCTATCTTGGGTGCTGTTTTCTTTTTTACAGGTATTGGTCTTATTCGCACTACTAAAGACGATGCACGAACACCAATAGAATAAATTATGATGATGCGATTATATTATTTGATTCTTTTGACAACAATAGTGGCTTGCAATAATTCATCAGGCACCACCACGGTTAAAGACACAACTAGTTCCAGCCAAACACCACATAACAATGCCACTACTTCTTCTTTTTCACAGCCGGTTATCGAGGCGGGCTGTTACCAGCAGGTATTGAAAAAAGATACAGCCGATATGCGGTTAGAAATGAAAGACAGTATCATCTCAGGTTATTTACGGTACAACCGTTTTCAGAAAGATGGCAATATTGGCTCCTTCAAAGGCGTGTTGCGTGATAGTTTGCTTATTGTTGATTATACGTTTCGTTCCGAAGGCATGACTTCAGTTCGTGAAATTATTTTTAAAGCAAAGAACAATCAACTGTACGAAGCGGTTGGCAAGCGTGATGAACGTACCGGCAAAAATATTTATGTAAGCAAGGACACGTTGCAGTACAATGCAATGCCGCCTTTTGTAAAGGTGGATTGCAATAAAATGGCCGAGGTGAAATAGAGATGCAGTAATTTGCCCTCGTGAATCTGATCTTAAATATTGATACAGCAATCGAAGGCGCTTCCATTTGTTTAGCTAATGGTGATGAATTAATTGGTATTGTCAATAATCCTTCTCAAAAAGACAGTGCTTCATGGATCCAGCCTGCTATTCAACAATTGATGCAAGCACATAATTTTAGTCTGAAACAGTTATGTGCTGTGGCAGTAAGCAATGGTCCCGGCTCTTATACAGGGTTGCGGGTAGGGCTATCCACAGCTAAAGGTTTGTGTTATGCCTTAAAAATTCCGTTGATTGCGGTCAATACTTTGAAAACGATGGCCGTGGCTGCTATCGGCCAGCCAACCGATCTTTTATGCCCTATGATCGATGCCCGAAGGATGGAAGTATTCACTGCAGTCTTTGATAAACACTTGATAGAAATAGTGCCACAAGCCAATAGGGTAGTGGATGCTACGAGTTTTAGCAAACTTCTGGAGCAACATTGCATTACTTTTTTTGGGAACGGTGCCGGCAAAGTAGAAACCCTTATTACTTCAAAAAATGCAAGGTTTATAAACTTACAATTTGATGCAAGGTATATGTGTTTGCTAACAAATGATTTATATTTACGTCAGCAATTTGCTGACTTGGCTTACAGTGAGCCGAACTATGGAAAAGACTTTTATACACCGACAAAACCACAAGCATAAGAGACTAAACGTTTTTTTGTTAATCTAAAACTTGCGTAAGCAATCTCAAGTCATTATGAACAGCATACTGTCAGAAAAAGCTGCTTCAGCAGCAAACGGGGAATTAAAAATTGATGTGGTGCAATTGAAAAAAGTGGCCTTAATTTTTCGTGCCATTAATCACAAGCTTCGTCAACAGATGATGAGGCTAATTCATCAGCACGCAAAAATTACCGTTACAGAAATCTATGTAAAGCTGCGCCTGGAGCAATCCGTTGCTTCGCAGCACTTGGCTATTTTGCGTAAAGCCGGCTTGGTGAATACTACAAGAGATGGAAAGTTTATTTATTATTCCGTTAATCAGGATCGCTTAGATCAATTACATAAAGTAACAAACGAGTTGAATAAGTAATTGCTCATCTTATATAACAAATCCCTTTAGGTGCAAAGGATTATTTTTGCACCTAAAGGGATTTTATGTTTGTACAACAACTATATACCGGCTGCTTAAGCGAAGCAGCTTACTACATCGAAAGCAACGGCGAAGCGGCCATTGTAGATCCGCTTCGTGATATTGAAGAATACCTCCAACTGGCTAAAGAACGAAAAGCTACCATTAAATATATTTTCGAAACACATTTCCACGCCGACTTTGTAAGCGGGCACTTAGATCTTGCTAAAGCCACAGGTGCTACCATTGTTTATGGTCCTAATACCGAAACAGCCATGAAGGTGTATGTAGCCAAAGATGGCGAACGTTTTCAGTTGGGAGAGGTAGCTATTGAAGTCCTACACACACCCGGGCATACCTTAGAGTCCACCTGTTATTTATTAAAGAACGAAGAAGGGAAAGACTATGCAGTGTTTACCGGAGATACCTTGTTTGTAGGAGATGTTGGTCGTCCGGATTTGGCACAAAAAGGTGCGGAGCTTACAATGGAAGACCTGGCAGGAATGATGTACGATAGCCTGCACAGTAAAATCACTACACTTGGCGACGATGTGATCGTTTACCCTGCACATGGTGCAGGTAGTGCTTGTGGTAAAAATCTGGGTCCTGAAACATTCAGCACTATTGGTAAAGAAAAAGAAAGCAACTATGCATTGAAGGCCGAAACAAAAGAAGCCTTCGTTAAAGAAGTAACACAAGGTCTGGCTGCTCCTCCACAATATTTTCCTATTAATGCAAAGATCAACAAAGAAGGATACGATAGCATCGATGCCATTTTGGAAAAAGGATTAACATCTTTATCTATTAGCGACGTAAAAAAAGAATTGGCAAAAGATACCTTATTGCTCGATACCCGTACAGCTGCAGAATTTACGCAAGGCTTTATTCCGGGCTCTGTTTTTATCGGACTGGAAGGTCGCTTTGCAGAGTGGGCAGGTAGCTTATTGCCATTCGATCAGCCAATGATATTGGTTACCGAAGCGGGCAAAGAAAAAGAAACGGTTATCCGTTTGGCTCGTGTAGGCTTTAGTAAAGTCATTGGTTATGTGGATGGTGGGTTTGAAGCATGGAAAGCCGCCGGCGAAGAAATAGACATGATCATTGATGTAGAAGCCGACGAATTAGCGATGGATCTTCCATTCGATCCTAATTTGGTGATAGTGGATGTTCGCCGCGAAACAGAATATGCAGATGGCCATGTAAAGGGAGCAAAGAACATTCCCCTTAATGAAATGACAGATCCCGCCAGTATGGGCGATTTGGAAGAAGAGCAAAACATCTATGTACATTGTGCTGGTGGTTATCGTAGTGTTATTGCAGCCTCATTATTAAAACGTCAAGGCATTCATAACCTTCGCAACGTATTGGGTGGTTGGGGTAAAATAAGAGAGCAAAAAAAGATAGAGACCGAGAAAGAAAAAAGTGTACTTAACTAAATAATGAATCCTGCTTCGGCGGGATTTTTCTTAACTAAGTATATCTCCATACTCCGGCCTCCATTCCATCTTCCACCGCCGGTGGCTCCAAAGCCAGTTCGCAGGTTGTTCCCGGATGGCTTCTTCCAAATAACGGGCATACTGAACTGTTAGTTCGCCTTGCTTTGTATTGATAGGCGTTTCATTTGCAAGTGTAAAATGAATGGTATAGTAGCCTCTTTTTTTCTTAGTAAAATGGGTGAACACCACCGGTATATTACCTCTTCTCGCACCACTCTCAGGTGCTTTAAGAAAAGGAGCAGGTTTTGTAAAAAAATTCACCCATAACCCCCTGGTAGGTTCTGCCGGATTCTGATCGGCTATCAAAGCAATCACATGCGGCGTATGTCGGTAAGGGATCACTTGTGTACGCAGGTTGCGGGCATCTGCTAAGGCAGCACCTGTCTTAGAACGAAGCCGGATGAATATTTTATCAAACAGGGTATTGTTGATGGGCATGTAAACCGAAAGAAATAAATAAGGCAATTGTATCGGAGTACTTAAGTTTGCCCATTCCCAGTTAAAAAAATGACCCGAGTGTAACTGTATTTTTTGATGCCCCATCGCCTTCAGCTCGTCAAAAATGGAATAGTCACCATTAAAATGCTTTAGTATATAATCTTTATCCGCACTGAAAGCCTTCAATGTTTCAATAAAGCTGTCGCAAAAGTTTTTATAGAACTGTTTGGCTATTGCCTTCCGCTCAGCATTGGTTTTTTCAGGAAAAGCGATTAATAGATTTTGTGCTACAATATCTTTTCTGTAACCAACTATATGATAAATGATGAAATACGCAAGGTCGGAAAACAGGTACAGCAGCCTCAGTGGCAATAAGGATACAACATAAAAAAAACCATACACAATTCGGTCCATGATTGCGAAGATAAGCGAAGGCAGAAAGCAGGCTTAAAGAGAAAGCTGGAAAGGCTAACTACCAAACGTGATGGGTATCTAAGGTAGCTAAGCCGGCCCGGTAGGCTTCAATCGCTAATGATGCCCGGTTTTGCAGGCCAAAGCGATCAAACAGTTGTTCCCGTATATAATCAATGCTGCGTTCTTTAGTGCCCATTTTGTCCGCCATTTGCTTATATGTGTCTTGGGTGCAGCTAAGCTGTAAAAACTGCAATTCTTGTTGGGTAAGGGTATATTCATTATTGTCAGACTGCTGCATCACCATTAGTTTGCGCATAATAGGGTTTGGATAATAAAGGCGGTGCTCCCATACATATTTTACAGCCTTATACACCTCAGCTAAATCTTCGCCTTTGCCAATAAAGCTTTTTACACCATGCTTCAGCATCTGCATCATCATAAAAGGGGAGTTGTGCATTCTTACAACAACAATATGTATATCAGGCCGGTGTTCATGTAACCAGACTGCCGTTTCGTAACCGTCAATTACCGGCATGTTTACATCCAGAAACACCAAATCAATATGCGGCTGTTTATTCAATTGCTCTATAAATGATTTTCCATTGGGTGCTTTTAATACCACTTTGCAGTCACTATATTGTTGAAAGGTAATAGACAGCGCATCTCTAAAGGTGCCATGGTCATCTAGAATAGCAATTTGGATGGGTGTGCCTGGCGTTTCCATATAGTAATAAATAATTTAATGGAAAAAATAGGACAACCTATCAAAGAAAAAAAAGTTTTTCACCCTTTTTTTAGAAAAATAGTAGTGGGAAAAATCCCGCTTCAGTTGGGATTTTTCACGCACAGGATTGGGAAAAAGACTAGAGCTTAGCGGGGAAAATAGCGGTGCTATTGGGGAAAAACACAAGGAAATCGCTAATAGTGATTTTAGGTTTGTAGGATCAATCGATTGTGCGGAGTAAACCCGAAAAGCCGCTGGTAAAGAGTAGGGATAATATTTTAAAACCATGAAAAAGTCACTTGTTTTTACATTATTCCTTTTATTAGGCTTTTATTAGGATTGTCAGTATGCACTAACTCATTTGCGCAAACTGAAAAAAAGAAACCTTGGTGGGCAGTAGGTCTGGGTTTAATTGGAACTTTAGACGTTGACGTTCAAATGGGGCATAGTGATGTAATTAACGGAGTGCTATATAATTGCATTCGAAATGGCTTATGCTATGTGCATGTATCAGTCGGTGGCAAAACTGGAAGTGAAATTCCTGCCTTCTTTGTAAAAAATGATCAAGGAGAACTTGTTCTAACTATTGCGAAAGAAAATATAAGCTCAGAAGATTAGGATTACAACTTTAAAAACAACACAGAGGTTTTTTCTTCGCTGGTCAGCAGTTCATTCAAAACCTTTACCACAGGGTCTAAGCTAAGTGCAGGCTTTAGTCCTGTGTTCTCAACCCTGCTTGGGCTGGTAGGTAATTTAACCGTTACCGAAAAACGCATCACTAAAGAAGATCTTGATTCGTTTATCAACGCCACTTCCAAATATTTTGTGCAATACCAGCGGCTTAATGGCTGCAATCTTGTCTTAGACCAAAACATCGATTGCATTACCCTCAAGCTAAAAGACTTGCAATACGACCTCCGGGAATACGAACTGGATATGGTGTGTATTCTCAACAAAAACGTGCAGCGTATTTTGCTTAAGAACTATACCAGCGAAGAACTGTTTTTAAAATACCTGGATAAAGAAAAAATAGAAGAAGAAACCATCAACAGTATTTATCCAACAGACGGTATTAAAGGTGCTAAAGACATAGCTGCTGCCCTGCAAAAAATTTTTGCCGATTACCAAAAAGTTTACAACGATAACTATACACAAATCAGAAGCATACTGCTAGATACCAAAGCCCTTGGCCCCGGCATTAACCTCAAACAATTAGAAAGCTCGCTTAAAGATTTGGAAGACTTATATAACTATAGTAAAACCTCCGATGTACTGGCCATTCGTTTAAACACCGTGCAGGAACGACTGAAAACGTTGGCTGCCACAGAGCAAACAAATAGTAAGTCATTCTAATTGTGAATAGTACAATCTCACCACTCACAACACAATATTCTCTGTAATATCAGATTTGTTTGGATAGTCGGTATTGTAATGCAAGCCACGGCTTTCTTTTCTAAACGAAGCACCTTTGGTAATCAGGTAACCAACGGTGATCATATTGCGTAGCTCTAAAAGCTGCGGCGATACAGTGGTGGATTGATACAGTTCTTCTGTTTCATCAAACAACAGATCAATGCGCTTCATAGCTCTTTGTAAACGCACATTGTTGCGAACAATACCTACATAATCACTCATCACTTGTTGCAACTCCTTCAGGCTTTGTGTAATTAAGATCATCTCTTTGGGTTCAGAAGTGCCTTGCGCATTCCAATCCGGAATAGGAGGAAGGTCTTTGATTTGTTCAATAGTACTTACCGCATTTACATAACAGCGGTGTGCAAACACCATGGCTTCTAAAAGCGAATTAGATGCTAAGCGATTAGCGCCGTGCAAACCGGTAGAAGCACATTCGCCGCAGGCATACAAATAGTTTATCGAGCTGCGTCCCCATTTATCGGTTTTAATACCACCGCAACTATAATGTGCAGCCGGTGCCACGGGTATCATCTGCTTCGCTATATCAATACCTATTGATAAACATTTCTCATAAATATTCGGAAAATGCTCTTTAAATTTTTCTAGATCCATGTGGCGACAATCCAGCCACACATGCTCCGTACCGCCAATCTTCATTTCGTTATCAATAGCTCTTGCTACAATATCACGGGGGGCCAAATCCTTGCGGGCATCATAGCTTTCCATAAAAGCTTCGCCGCTTGCATTGCGTAAAATGCCACCATCACCACGTACAGCTTCGGTTATTAAAAACGCTTGTCCTCGTTTGCCTGCTTCATACAAGGCTGTTGGGTGAAATTGAATGAACTCCATGTTCTCAATTCTTCCCTTTGCTCTATATACCATGGCTACACCATCACCGGTAGCAATGTAGGGATTGGTAGTAGTGCGGTACACTTGCCCATTACCGCCTGTTGCCAATAAGGTTATTTTAGAAAGGATCTTTTCTATACGGTTGTTTTTCGCATTCAATATATACACCCCATAGCAATAAATATCCGGAGTGGATTTAGTG
Source organism: Chitinophagaceae bacterium (assembly GCA_040290035.1). GTDB lineage: Bacteria > Bacteroidota > Bacteroidia > Chitinophagales > Chitinophagaceae > Flavisolibacter. The sequence goes on along the minus strand of PSMG01000012.1, from coordinate 60,069 downwards.
ACTAAATAACCCAAATGGTGTTGTGTGATAATGTCAATGACGAAGCAGTGATGAATAACAGTAATATTGGGCAAACGTTTGATGGCTTCCACCAGGGCACGTTCCATTTCTTTGCCCGTTACATCTTTATGGTGCAGGATGCGAAACTGCGAGTGACCGCCTTCTTTGCCTAATTTAAAATCACCTTCAGGGTCTTTGTCAAATTGTGCACCCCAATCAATGATTTCCTGCACTCGGGCAGGTCCTTCCTTCACTACTATTTCTACCACTTCTTCATTGCACAGGCCATCACCGGCAATCAGCGTGTCTTCAATATGTTTTTCAAAGGAATCGTTTTCAAGATCATTCACCACAGCTATACCACCTTGCGCATACTTGGTATTGGTTTCATCTACCGACGTCTTGGTAATGATGGTTACTTGTTTATCGGGATAATGTTGTGCTACTTTCAACGCATAGGTCAATCCGGCAATGCCTGAACCAATAACTAAAAAATCGGTCTCCATACTTATTCCTAATAACGGTCAAAATTAGGAACAATAAGGAAGTAGTTAATCAACAAGAATAGTTATCAGCAATTCTTTGGCAAATAAATTATATGATAAGTGTTATAAGACAAAGCTTTCCATCCGTAGAAGCTGTTTAGTACAAGCTGTTATTCACCCATTGGCTACCACAACTGTATCTTATTTCCTTCCGTACCCATGATGTGTACAAACTTGCCAAAAACATAGCTGGCTATTTCATCCAGTATCGTCACGCCTTCTTCTTTAAGTTGGGCTACCACAATGCCTTCAGGTTTTCAACCCGGTAGTTGATCATAAAATCCTTTTCAGAAGGCTCATACAGTTTTGCTGTTTCGGTATTAAGGTTCCATTGCGTAATACCTTTCTTCTTGCCTTCTGCATCTTCGTACCAAGTAAACGAAGCGCCATAAGGACCAACATCTATTCCAAGATGGTTTTTGTACCACTCTTTTAATCCATTACGGTCCTTGCATTTGAAAAATATGCCGCCGATACCTGTTACTTTTTTCATAGTAGTATATTAGTTTGGTTTAATGCTACAATAGCAGTACTAGTTATGTCTTTCAAACGGTTAATATAGTCAATAAATTTGTTAGGAGCATTCCCAGGTCTTTCCGGATTTTGTCTGCCTGAAAGGTTTCAATATAATTATTAATTAAGCGCCTTGTTGTTTGTCTTCATTTTTTCTTTCCCACGAACCTAATAACAGAACCTTGTCCATTATGGTAGAGTCCCTCGCTCAGGTTAACCTCTGTTTCTTCCAGCTCTATAAAATAGTAGTTTGTAAAATCAGCCCTAATTTCGTCTATAGAGAAAAGGGAGCCAATATCCTTAGGTCCACCCACTTTTTCGTCTCTGGCTAAATAGTCAATGTGGCTCTTACTGAAGGCTTCAAAGATGATGGTCCCGCCCTTTCGCAGATACTGGTCAAGGGCCTTATGTATCTGTGATTTTATTTCCGCGGGAAAGTGTGTGTATAGATCAGCGCAATGGCATCAAATTGCTCATCCTGGTAATTCAGCTCCGCTAATTCGCCAAGCTCATAGTTAATAACCACGTTCTTTTTGTGGGCGAGCTCACGGGCCTTCTTTTGTCCTTCAATATGACTCGTCCTGAAAAGAGTTGACAGATTGGTTAATTAATCCGGTTGTAGGTTGACAAAGATAAAACGTCCTGAATGAGGTTGACGTTTTTTAGTGGCGCAGGTGCGTCGGGCAAAAAAATCGTAGCCTCTAGAGCTTAAGATTTTTTTGTGCGCTGGCTTTAGGTTGCTTTAATAAGTACCTCTTTTTTATTCATTATAGTTTTTCCATCGTTTATCCTGCGGTCCTTTTTTGCTGTGAACCAGGTGTGGTATTTGGTAATTAATGCTGCAGTGCACTCTGCGATAATGGTAAATGGTAATGCATCGGGCAATGCGCATAAGCATTTAAAAAAATAATCAAAGGAATGTTTTGTGTGTCATAGAAAACTATAGCAGCAAAGCCCATGTTGTAGTCATACCCTTCTTCGCTACGAACAGCAGGAAGTTCCCATTTGTATTGGTGGACATTTTACAGAGCCATAACTACAATAAACACAACAGTCGCCTTGATTTGGTTTAAGTCGTGTCTTGCAATTTGTACACTCATAAAAATATTGGCAAGCATCTGTGGGCATTGTTTCTTCTTGTCTGTGTCCACAAACAGGACAAGTAATTATTGATTGAAGTGTAATTGTTTTTTCCATTAGTTGTTTGTTACTGTTTGTGAAACTACTTTGTATCCTGTGCTGTTAATTGCTGCCGCAATACTGTCAACAGAAGTTTTGCTATTGTCAAACTTTACAGCGCTATTTGCATTTTCATAAGAAGTTTGAAATGAAATAATTCCTTTCACTTTTGAAATTTCGCTGTTTACGTGTTGGGTGCAACTTTCGCAAGTCATTCCTTTGATTTTAAAAACGGCTTGTTGAATATTTGTTTTGTCTGACAAAACTTCTTCGTTTATTATTATCCCCTTGTCAATATTCAAGAAGTCAAGCGGGTAATAAATAGATGGTTTAAGAACCAAGAAAATAAGTAGCAAAATAATACTTGCAATAATGTCTTTTAAGTAGAACCGAAACTTGTTTGTCGGTTGTTTCGCTTTAGCACGTTTTCCCTTAACAGCAGCAACGATGGGCAGACTAATTAGCAAGAATAAAATAATCCACTCTGTCAACATAAGAAGATTTTGCTGCATTACCGCTAACACATAAGTATATGAACAAATCGTTACATCTAAAGTGCGGTATTTATTGAAAATCAAAGCTAACTTGTTCACTTTTTTGTTGCACTTGGGTGGCTTTATGAACAAAGCTAAATATCCAAATCATCTAAGGGACTAACCAACCCCTTATACTATACTTATACTTAAGTTCACCCGTGTTTCACTCCAGTTTTACCAAAGGATGGCTAAAGGATACGTAGTATTTACAGCGGATTAAAGCAATGCTCTATCCATCCTTGTTTAAGTACCGGCACAACTCTGCTGGCATATAACTTTCACAACAGGGTTGCTTACATCCGCTCCTGTGCCCGTAACCACCGTTCCGGGAAATCATTATTGCTGGCGGTTACATAATCTTTGTACGAGCAGGCAATAAAGTTTTGGTCAGGCAATTGCATCCACCAGCGGCCTGTCTTCTTACTTTGCAAAAACAAAGTCTCCACTTCTGCAAAGCGGGTATGGTATTCATTAAATAGTTCACGTTCCGTGATTAGCGCCTCCCGCATCGATTTACTGCGACCATCAATCAGGTACCAAAGCATGTGCGAGATCTGTTTGGCCGTAAGCGCTTCCTTGTCCTGCTCTGGTTTATAACCATAAATACCGATGCTGCGCATATGTGAGCTTAATCCCGCATACTGCATCAGCACGCAAGCCTCTTCACCATTCAACCCATTTGGCGAAGCGGTATTCGCAGGTGCAAAAGCATGCGCTATCGCACTAATATCAAACGAAAGAATATGGCAGTTGCGCAACACTGGCTCCATCTCCTCGATGTTCTCCTTGACATGACCCACCCGAAAGCAATCAAAGCGTAGTTTATCCATAGTCTCCAACATGCGTGGGTGAATAAAATAGCTTTGGAATGCAAGGTGATTATAGTGCCGCATGTAGTTTGGTTCTGCGGTCAGTATCTCCATCAGGTAATTATCGGCACGAAAAGGAGAATCAATATTAATGTCTACAATTGCATCTACCCCTGCTGCATCAATCAATTGTTTTTTAGCAGCAAAGGCATGGTACTGCGCAAGCGTTAGGTCATGGGAGCCTCCCAGTATCACTACCATTTTCCCCGCCTCCATCAATTCTTTAAGCACAACTTTTAGTGCCGTATGTGTATCACCTATATTTTTACCTGAACGGATATTGCCTACGTCGGCCAGCTTAATATCCGGGTGCCAGTAGTATAAATTATAGAACTCGCTACGAATAGCATCAGCCGCTGTGCCTTCGGTCATCAAACCGGCACCACGTTGTTCATTGCACCCTACCAGCACAATATTGGCTCCTTCAATATCCGGAAACTCTTCTTCATACAGTTTGATCACACTTCCTATCTGCCCTTCTCTGTAACCAGTATCGTTCGAGATCATGCTACTGTTTAGGGGCACCAGAAAATCGGAAATGTTCAAAAAATCAGACATGCACACAATTTTGGCAAACATAATAAGAAAGCAGACATAGCTTTGCACCCATTAATATTGCTTTAAGAAAAACAGTAGTTAATGAAAAAATGGTTTACCGCAGCAGTATTGTTGCTTAGTTTTATTGGATGGGGACAAAAGTATAAAACAGTTGTGGTGAAGGATTCGGCCACCTCGGAACCTTTGCCCGGAACAACCGTGAGCATGAATAATAAAAAATGGCGAACCGATTCATTGGGAACGGTTCAATTATCTTTTATACCACCTGCAACTATTTCTTTTAGCAGGGTAGGATATAAAGAAAAAGCAATCACTCTCTCCGATACTATTCCAACAGTACTTGCCGTATTATTACAACCAACGGAGCACACCCTTGCTGCGGTTATTGTTTCTTCATCACGCACCGATACACGTATTGAAAACCTGCCAACCAAGGTGGAAGTATTGGGCTCTGAAGAAGTAGATGAAGAAACAGGCATTAAGCCATCCAATGTTGCTTCTTTGTTAGGCGATGTGGCAGGCATTCAAACACAACAAACTTCAGCAATTACTGGTAATACGGAACTAAGAATACAGGGCTTGCCCGGTAAATACACTCAACTGTTGCGGGATGGCATGCCTTTGTTTGGAGAGTTTGCCGGCGGCTTTAGTCTGCTGCAAATTCCACCATTGGATCTAAAGCAGATAGAGATCATAAAAGGTGCCAGCTCCACACTGTATGGCGGTGGTGCTATAGCCGGTATGATCAACGTCATTACTAAAAAGCCCCAGCTGCACCAGTTTGAAAAGACCTTACTGCTCAATTACTCTAGCCTGAATGAAGCCAATGTAAACTTATACCTGGCTAATAGGGATGAACATGTTGGATTTACCTTCTTCACCGGGAATACTAATCAACAAGCAAAGGATGTGAACAGCGATGGCTTTAGCGATGTACCCAAGTTCAATTCCTTCTTTATTCATCCAACGTTGTTTGTCTATCCAAACAACAACAACACAATTTCTTTAGGTTACAATGGTGTGTTCGAGAATCGTAAAGGCGGCGACATGCAAGTGTTAGATGGCAAGACTGAAGGGGCACACCAATTCTTTATCGAGAATAATTTAAAGCGTCACACGGTAGATCTGCAATGGGAAAACCGGTTAACCAATACGCAAAAGTTTACCTTAAAAGCTATTGGTAGTTTGTTTAATAGAGACATTACCACGGACATCAATGCGGTTAAAGGCCGGCAATTCTCTTACTACAGCGAAGCGTCCTATGTGTTCAAAACAAAGAGCAATGATGTAGTGTTTGGTGTCAACTTCAACGGCGAACGCTTTCATAAGAAAGCACCTGCCGGGGGTGGCGGCCTGTACGATTTTAATTACACGACTGTTGGCTTATTTGCGCAGGACGACTGGCGCATTCATCCAAAGCTCACCGTGGAAAGTGGCTTGCGCACTGATTTTCACAATACATACGGCACCTTCTTTCTGCCACGGCTTTCCTTGTTGTATAAGATCAGTAATGCGTTTACTACTCGTTTAGGCGGGGGCTTTGGTTATAAAGTGCCGAGCATATTTGATAGCGAAATTGATGAAAGAGATTATGTCAACATAGCACCGCTGCAAAATGTAACGGCGGAAAAAAGTGTGGGTGTCAATTGGGATGTTAATTTTCACAAACGCATTGATGAAACAGACATCACCATCAATCAATCGTTTTACCTCACGCAGATCAACGATCCTTTACTGACACTTTACAATGGCTCCGAATACACCTTTCAAAATGCAGGTAAAGGCATCCTAACGAAAGGCATAGAAACGTATGTTCGTGTAAAGATTGATGAAACCGAGCTTTACCTTGGCTATACGTTGACAGACGCCATCAAACAATACGATCCCGCACAACCACACATAGAGCTCAGTGCTCATGACAAGTTTGCTTCCGTACTGGGTTATGAGTTTAATGAGCATTTTAAAGCAGGCATTGAAGCGGCGCTTACCGGTCCGCAATATTTAGACAATGGAAGAAAAACACCTTCATACTGGTTTACAGCTGCCATGCTTCGTTACGATTTTAAAAAACTAGCCTTTGTGCTAAACTGCGAAAATGTGTTGGATTACCGTCAAAGCAAAGTAGAACCTATTGTGTACGGGTCCACCAGCTACCCAACCTTCGCACAGCTTTGGGCGCCAATAGATGGCAGGGTAATTAACCTTTCTGCACGGATTAAGTTTTAGCGAATAATTCAGAGCCCCAGAACTTTATCTTTGCCGCATGGAAGAAGTTTTGCAGCAGATTGAGGCCTATCGTAAAGAGATTGAGGCATTTGCTATTACCAATGCACAACAAGCGGAGGAATACCGTATTAAATTCCTGGGAACAAAAGGAATTGTAAAGAACCTTTTTGGCGAAATGCGTAATGTGCCAAACGAACGCAAAAAAGAGTTTGGTCAAATACTAAACGACTTCAAACAATTTGCAGAAGGAAAATACGATGAAGCAAAAAAGTCAACTGCCAGCAGCCAGCCGTCATCACAAGAAGAATTGGATTTAACCTTGCCCGGCGATCCAATTGCTATTGGTGCTCGTCACCCTATTAATTTGGTACGCAAGCGCATCATTGATATTTTTCACCGTCTTGGTTTTGCTGTTGCAGATGGTCCCGAGATTGAAGATGACTGGCATAACTTCACCGCATTAAATCTTCCCGAAAATCACCCTGCACGTGACATGCAGGATACATTTTATATCAATCAAAAGCCCGATTACTTACTGCGTACGCATACCAGTAATGTGCAGATACGTGAGATGGAAAAAGGGCAATTGCCGATACGCATTATTTGTCCTGGTCGTGTATATCGCAATGAAACCATCAGTGCCCGGGCGCACTGCTTTTTTCACCAGGTAGAAGGTTTATATATTGATGAACACGTAAGTTTTGCCGACCTGAAGCAAACGCTTTATTTCTTCGTACAGGAATTGTTTGGCAAAGAGGTAAAGATTCGTTTTCGCCCCTCTTATTTTCCGTTCACTGAACCCAGTGCCGAAATGGACATTAGTTGTTTAATCTGCGATGGCGAGGGTTGCCGTGTATGCAAGCACACGGGTTGGGTAGAAATCTTAGGTTGCGGTATGGTGCATCCAAAAGTGTTGGACAACTGCAGCATTGATAGCAACAAATACACAGGCTATGCATTTGGTATGGGTATAGAACGCATTGCGATGTTGCTTTATCAAATCAATGACTTACGCCTGTTCAGTGAGAATGATATTCGCTTCCTGAAACAGTTTACTAGCACCGTATAATTATTTCATCATACTGCTTTCGTTCGGCTGTGTAGGAAATTCATCCTGTGTCCCGGGATTTTGAATATTGAGTTGCGGTGCTTTGCGTGGCGGCTTGCCTCCTCTGCTCCAACGATATTTTTTGATACCAAGGAAGGTTGCACCTGCGGCAGCAATACCGGCAATAGATAATAAAATGATGTTTTTCTTTTGCATGATCAGCATTTAAAGGATGATTCTGATAAGTTACTGCAATTTCTGTTCCGTTGCACCTAATTTTAGGGCATGAACATTCAAACCATTTGTGTTTGTGGTGCGGGTACAATGGGCAGCGGTATTGCGCAGGTAGCAGCAACTGCAGGTTGTGCAACGATTTTGTATGAGTTGAATGAAGAAGTATTGCAGAAAGCAAAAACGAAACTCCAAACGGATCTGCAAAAGTTAGTTGACAAACAAAAACTGACTGCCGAACAAAGCACTGCTATCTTCAATCGTATTCATTTTACCTCAAAAGTCTCTGAATGTGTTGCCGATTTAATAGTTGAAGCAATTGTAGAAAAACCTAAAATAAAAACGTCCTTATTTAATAGTTTAGCCCAGATCAATCATACACTAACCATTTTTGCATCTAATACCTCTTCGCTTTCTATTTCTGAATTAGGCAAGCACATTCCGCATCCGGAACGTGTGGCCGGCTTGCATTTTTTTAACCCTGCACCATTGATGAAATTAGTAGAAGTAGTAAGAGGCGAACAAACGAGTGATGAAGTAATTAAAACCTTAGTTGCATTAACAAAGCAACTTGGCAAAACACCTGTTGTGTGTAAAGACGCTCCTGGTTTTATTGTTAATCGTGTGGCTCGTCCCTATTATATTGAAGCATTGCGTTTAGCAGAGGAAGGTATTTCGGATTTTGAAACGATTGATGCATTGCTGGAAAGCAAAGGTTTTAAAATGGGTCCTTTCAAATTGATGGATCTAATAGGCAATGATGTGAACTATGCAGTAAGTTGTTCGGTGTACGAACAATTACAACAACCCGAAAGATTAAAACCTTCTTACATTCAAAAAGAAAAAGTGGAAAGGGGTGAATTAGGAAAGAAAACAAGCAAAGGGTATTACAGTTATTGAGTACTTACAATCTTAAACAAGAAATGGTTTTAGTTACCGGCGGAACAGGTTTTTTAGGCGCATACATCATTAAAAATCTCGTTGAGAAAGGACATGCTGTTCGTGCCATTCGCCGTACTATTAAAACCCCTTTTTATATTTCTCAGGAAATATGGAACAAAGTGGAATGGATGGAAGGCGATGTATTGGATCTTGTGTCGTTACATAATGCGATGCAAGGTGTGGACGGAATTATTCATGCAGCAGCCATAGTTTCTTTTCACAAAAAAGACCGGCACCAACTCTACGAAACAAATGTTGAAGGCACTGCTAACGTAGTAAATACTGCATTGGAAAATGGCATTCGTCGCATGATTCATGTAAGCTCAGTGGCGGCGTTGGGCAGAACAAGCAGGCAAGAATTAATAACAGAAGAAAAGAAGTGGGAGATCAATAAAAACAACACGTATTATGCAAAGTCAAAGCATGCGGCAGAAATGCATGTGTGGCGAGCCTTTGCGGAAGGTCTGGAAGGCGCTACCGTAAACCCAAGCACTATTTTGGGCTTTGGCGATTGGCACAATTCCAGTTGTACCATTTTTAAAAACGCTTACAATGGGTTTCCATGGTACACAACCGGTGTTAATGGTTTTGTAGGAGTAGAAGATGCAGCAGAAGCCATCGTACAATTATATTTCTCTGATATTAATGCAAAGCGTTTTATCATCAATGCAGAAAACTGGAGCTTTCAAAATTTGTTTAATTCTATTTGTGATGGTTTCGGGAAAAAACATCCACATCTTGAGGCCACACCTTTTTTAGGAAGTATTGCCTGGCAGTTAGAAGCAGTTAAGTCAATGTTCAATGGGAAAAAACCATTGCTTACAAAAGAAACTGCACGAGTAGCGCATAGCAGAACTTCGTTTGACAATAGCGCATTATTACAAACCCTACCTCATTTTTCCTACACACCATTACAAACAGTCATTGCAACAGCTTGTAAAAAATACCTAAATGCTGTAGAAAAAGGTGAATTGTCACCTTAGATTTTTATTTTAGCCTACATGTTTGAAACAACTAATTCGTGTAATTAGTGCAATTGGTTTCATTCGTGTTTTATCTTATGAAAAAGCTACTACTCACTACTATCGTCATTCTTTTTTCTGCTACTTCTTTACTAGCACAGTCTATTATTAGCGGACAGGTTATAGATGCAGACACTAAACTTCCGTTAGAAGGTGCATCTGTGTTTTGTCAAAATACTACAATTGGTGCTGTAACCAACAAAGAAGGTGGCTACAAAGTATCGCTTAACAAAGGTGGTTATGAATTGATCATTAGTTACACCGGTTACAAAAGTAAACGCCAGAATGTAGAAGCAACAGGAAATCAAACGATCAATTTTGAATTGAGCAAAGAAGACAAAAGCCTAGGTGAAGTAGTGATCCAGGCCAGTAATGAAGTGAAAGATGGATGGGAGAAATATGGTTCATTTTTCAAAGATCATTTTATCGGAGCCACACCTTTCGCTGTACAATGCGAGTTGAAAAATCCGGATGCCGTGAAGTTTTATTATTACAAACGCAGCGATAAATTGAAAGTATTGGCTACAGAACCTTTGGTGATTGATAACTATGCATTGGGTTATACGCTTCGCTATACATTAGACTCATTTGTTTATTATTACAAAACAGATCTAAGCGCTTACCGCGGTACTTGTTTGTATCAGCAAATGGATAGTACGACCGAACAGCAAACTGTTTGGAAAGCAAACAGGGCAAAGATTTATGAAGGCTCGCGCCTGCAGTTTCTTAGGTCATATTACGATAGCACGTTAACCCAAGACGGTTTTACTATTGATCTGCCTAATGAAAGAAGCAAGGTGAAGTTTTCACGTATCAATCCTTACGACACAAGTTATTACTACTTCAATGATACGGCTAATACCGCAGAAGTTTTTTTGCCTGCGAAAGCAACAATTATTTATAATAAAAAAGCTCCCGAAGCAGAATATTTGCAACAATACAAATTGCCTTCTGATGTGAAAGTGCAAGTATCTTATGTGGATTTAAAAGACGGAATTGTGATTCAGCCAAATGGCTATTTTACCGATCAGAAAAATTGGGTGAATCAAGGATATTGGAGCTGGAAGAATTTGGCCGACCAGTTACCTTACGATTATGAGCCGGATAAATGATCGGATACGAACTATTGCTCCGTGCTTTAACTCTCGTTGCGTCGCAATCCGTTCATCTGTAAACTGCTATTAAGCAATTTTATCAGAGTTCTTACACCCCTCATTGTTCTTAACTAACAGGAAAACTATCTTTGCAGTGTTCGTGAAAAAATTTCTTCTCATATTATTGTTAATGGTGTATGGACTTTCCTCTTCAGGAACGACCGTGCAATTTCATTACTGCTGCGGCAAGTTGAAGAAGATCGAGTTCAAACCTGTTGAACAAACCGCATGCAAGCACGGCATGCACAAAATGAAGAACAAAAAATGCTGCGAAAACAAAGCAGTTGAATTAAAAGTAAAAGGCGATCAGAAGGCAGAACACACATCTTCATTTAAATATTTTAAGAGCATTTCAGAAGCACGTACGGTTTCTTTTGTACTTGTTCACGAACAATACATCAGCAGACAACTTTTTCCTGATGCTTTTGCGCCGCCTCCGCAATTATCAACTCCCATTTTCATCATGAATTGCGTGTATCGAATTTAGACAACAGTACACAAGTATTGTTATTACCTAAACTTTCGAAACATACAATTATGAAATACATCAGACGAATTATAATTATTGTACTACTGTTGCAAAGCATTTTAGTGCAAGCACAAACTACAGACAGCAGCACTTCATTTAAAGTGTTTGGTGTTTGTGTTCAATGTAAACAAAGAATAGAAAAAACACTTAAAATAAAAGGTATCAAATCGGCACAGTGGAGCGCTGAAACAAAAATGCTGAACGTGACATACACTCCTTCAATTATTCCTTTGCAAAAAATTCACCAGCGCATAGCATCGGCTGGTCATGATACCGAATTGGGAAAAGCAAAAGATGGTGTGTACCAGGCATTACCTGATTGCTGTCACTATCGCGAAATGACGGAATCGCATGATGATGAAGCTGCTGAAACTGTTGATACGATTAACCAGATAAGAGGTATTGTAGTGGAAACAAAAAATGGCGTTAATCATCCCCTTGCAGGTGCAAGTATTTTGTGGGCGGGAACAAACATTGGCGTGAGAAGCAATGATCATGGCGAGTTCCTTCTTTCGAAATCAAACGAAACGAATAAGCTGGTTGTAAGCTATGCCGGTTTCAAAACAGATACGGTTACAATCGGTGATTTGAAAGAGGTTGAGATCAGTTTATCGCACAAGGAAAATCTTACTGCTGTCGTCGTAACTGCTCGAAAGAAAACTACCTATGTTGATGTGAACAACCCTTTTCGTATAACAACTATCACCAAAAAAGAATTGTTGAAAGCAGCTTGTTGCAATCTTAGCGAAAGCTTTGAGACTAACCCCTCTGTTGATGTTTCATACAACGATGCAGTAACAGGTTCAAAACAAATTCAGTTATTGGGTTTAGCAGGAAATTATACTCAACTCACTGTTGAAAATTTGCCTGGTCCGCGAGGTATTGCCACACCTTTAGGCTTGAATAGTATTGCAGGTCCTTGGGTTGAAAGCATTCAATTGATCAAAGGTTCTGGTTCTGTAGTTAATGGCTTCGAAAGTATTGCTGGACAAATAAATGTTGAATTAAAAAAGCCTCGTGAGACAGATAAGTTGTATTTGAACGGCTATGTAAACAGTATGGGTAAGACAGATGTCAACTTAAATCTTGCACATAAGCTAAATGATAAATGGTCAACGGGCATTTTACTGCATGATGATTTTTTGTACAACAAAGTCGATCAAAATAATGATGGCTTCAGAGACTTACCAACAGGCAATCAATTCAGCGCTGTTCATCGTTGGCAGTATTTAGGCGAGCATGGATTGATGTCGCAGTTTGGTGTGAAATTAATGTTGGATGATAAGGTTGGCGGTGAAGTGGCGTACAATCCTTCTGCTGATAAAATAACAACCACTCATTATGGCCTCGGCATTAATTCAAAACGTTATGAAGTGTTTGGTAAAATTGGCTATGTGTTTCCCGATAAAATGTACAAGAGTATTGGCTTTGAAGCATCAGTGTTCAACCATCAACAAGATGCTTACTTTGGTTTGACAACTTACGATGCAAAGCAAAATAACATTTATGGCAATCTGATTTATGCTACACAAATTAAAAGTGAAGCACATAATATCAAAACAGGCTTAAGCTTCTTGTATGATCATTACAACGAACAATTGAATGCAGCTAATTATAAGCGAACAGAAGTAGTGCCTGGTGCTTTTGCTGAATATACCTTCAAATACAAAAACAAACTCGATGTAGTGACCGGTTTGCGTGTTGATCATAACAATTTGTTTGGTTGGTTTGCTACACCGAGATTGAACATTCGTTATGAGCCAATCAACGGAACGACCATTCGATTAAGTACGGGAAGAGGACAACGAACTGCAAACATTTTTGCAGAGAATATGGGTTATCTCGTGAGTTCAAGAAATGTATTTGTGTTGAATAATGGTGATAATAGCAATGCGTATGGTTTGCGACCTGAGGTTGCATGGAACAAGGGCATTAGCGTTGATCAAAAACTTAGATTGTTCAGTCATGATGCAAATTTTGCTGTGGATTTTTATCGCAATGATTTCATCAACCAGGTTGTGATAGATGTAGAAAGCCCAATGCAATTAATGTTCTATAATTTTAAAGGGCAATCTTATTCAAACAGTTTACAAGCTGAATTCAATTTCACCCCTTTGAATAAGTTTGATGTTCGTTTGGCTTATCGATATTTTGATGTGAAGACTGATTATATTAACGGCTTGCTTGATAAACCACTTACAGCAAAACATAGAGCCTTTACCAATCTTGCTTATGATCTGAACGGATGGAAGCTGGATTATACATTCAATTTGGTTGGACAAAAAAGAATTCCTGCTTCTATGAACAGCAGTATGGAGGTTATAAAAAGCAGCTATTCTCCTGTATATACAACCATGAATGCACAGGTGAGCAAAACCCTTGATAAGAAGGGGGCCTGGGACTTTTATATCGGTGGCGAAAATCTTACCAATTACATGCAACAAAACGCCATCATTGCTGCTGACATGCCGTTCTCTAATCGTTTTGATGCATCAATGATTTGGGGGCCTATTAATGGACGGCAGTTTTATGGAGGCTTTCGCTTCAAAATAAAATAAGGTATGACGTCGCAACTTACGTCTACTTTTGTTCGGTGAAGATCATCAATCGCACCGTTTGGATTTTGTCTCTGGTGAGTTTGTTTGCCGATGTGGCAAGCGAAATGCTTTACCCCATTGTTCCGGTTTACCTAAAGCAAATTGGTTTTTCTGTTTTCCTGATTGGCGTGCTAGAAGGTTTGGCAGAATTTACAGCAGGCATCAGCAAAGGTTATTTTGGAAAAAAGAGTGATGAGCAGGGATTGCGCCTGCCTTTTATAAAGGGCGGTTATTTTTTAAGCAGCATTTCCAAACCAATGATGGCGTTTTTTATTTACCCGTTTTGGATCTTTTTTGCACGAACAATAGATAGGCTGGGTAAGGGCTTGCGAACCGCTGCACGAGATGCATTGCTTTCGCAAAACGCAACAAAAGAAACAAAAGCGAGAGTGTTTGGTTTTCATCGTGGAATGGATACAATGGGTGCTGTATTCGGACCTTCGCTTGCATTGTTGTATTTGTATTTTCATCCGCAGCAATACAGGAGCATATTTTATTGGGCATTTATTCCGGGGCTGCTTTCCGTTGCACTTATTTTTTTATTGAAAGAAAAAAGAGCACCAGAATCAACAATACGTAAAGGATCTTTCTTTTCGTTCTTCAAGTATTGGAACGTAGCAACACCTGAGTTTAAAAAATTAGTCATTGGGCTTTTACTCTTTGCTTTATTCAACAGCTCTGATATTTTTCTTTTATTAAAAACAAGAGAAGTTACGGGCAGTGATACCATAACCATTATTGCCTATATCTTTTACAACTTAGTCTATGCAGGCGCTTCTTACCAAATGGGTGTGTTGGCAGATAAGTTTGGAATAAAGAAAATATTTGTTACGGGATTACTGTTGTTTAGTGCCGTATATTTTTTGTTTGCATTCAGCGGAAATATTGTTTTATTACTCACTGCTTTTTTTATTTATGGTTTGTATGGAGCTGCAACGGAAGGTATTTCCAAGGCATGGATCACCAACACCGCACATAATCAAAATACGGCAACAGCTATTGGTTTCTACACTTCGTGTCAAAGCATTTGCAGTTTGCTGGCAAGTGCTATTGCAGGTTTGCTTTGGAGCCGTATTAATAATACTGCTCCGTTTCTTGTTACAGCTATTGTCGCTTTAATAGCGGCTCTTTATTTCAAGATTGCTTTTACAAAAGACTAATTCTTAGTTTGGCACGTTTATAAGTATTATGAAAATAGACGTAATTAAGATATTTGTTAACCTATGATATACACTAGGCGATGTTTGCTCATCGCCTTCTTTGTTTTATAAAGTTCATATAGTATTTTAATGCTATGCAGAGCGCAAGAGTTTATGTATGGCATAAAGCTCCTTTTCTTCGGCTTATCCTACCATTGATTGCGGGTATTTTGTTGCAATGGCAGTTTGACTTGGCGCCGCAATGGCTGTGGTTGTTGTTGATAAGCAGTATTGTAGTAATAAGTTGCTATTCATTTCTCTCAATATCCTTGAAATACAAATTTGCAGTAGCTAACGGCATTGTTTTACATTTATTGATAGCATCTATTGGGGCGCTATTGATTTATATAAATAACATCAAACATAGTCCAGCATGGTTTGGTAACCGATATAAAGAAGGTGATTATCTGGTTGTGCGATTAGAAGAGCCGCTGGTAGAGAAAGCTAATTCGTACAAAGCGATTGCGACCGTATTACAAGATAACGGTCGTGCTACGTCGGGCAAACTAATTATTTATTTCAAAAAAGATAGCTCCATACAAACATTAAGCTATGGTTCATTGCTGCTGTTTCATAAATCATTGCAATCCATAAAAAATTCAGGTAACCCGGGCACTTTTGATTATCAGCGTTATTGTTTGTTCAATGGAATTACACACCAGGTATATTTGACTTCAAATCATTTTATCACTCTTTCTCTAATCGATAAAAACTGGTTTACACAATTTACCTACACTGCCGTTCAAAGAATAGTCAGTACGTTAAAAAAGTATATTCATACACCGCGGGAACAAGGCTTGATTGAAGCTATGTTGATAGGTTATAAAGATGATTTAGATAAGAATCTTGTGCAGTCATATACCAATACAGGCGTGGTACACATCATTGCTATTTCGGGTTTGCACCTAGCACTTATTTATGGTTTGCTTTTACTTGTAACAAAACCATTAAAGCGCATAAGACGATTAAATCTTCTTCGCATTTTGATCATCATTGCATCACTTTGGCTGTTCAGTATTTTAGCCGGAGCGCAAGCGTCTATTATTCGCTCTGCCGTAATGTTTACTGGTATCATCGGAGCCGAAGTTTTCCATCGTAAAACATCTATTTTAAATACACTTGCGTTATCAGCTTTCCTGCTACTATGTTACAATCCGTTTTGGTTATGGGATGTAGGCTTTCAACTTTCTTATTCAGCTGTTTTAAGTATTGTTTTGTTTATGAAACCAATTTATAAATTGGTATACTTTAGAAATAAGGCAATGGATCTTATCTGGCAATTAATGGCTGTTACCTTATCAGCACAGATACTTACAACACCAATCAGCATTTTTCATTTTCATCAGTTCCCAAACTTGTTTTTACTGACCAATATTATTGCTGTTCCACTTTCAGGCTTCGTGCTTTATGGAGCTATTGTATTGCTGGCTTTTTCTGCTATTCCGATTTTTGCAAAATATATTGGCATCGCTGATGAATTTATGATCCGATGCTTAAATGATTATATCCAGCGTATGAATAATGTTTCCATTGCACTTTGGGATGGGTTATACATTACGTTTACGCAAACTGTTTTCCTTTTGTGCTTTATTGCAGCCTTAAGTTATTTCTTACTCCAAAAGAAAAGGTTTGCTTTAGGGGTATCGCTCCTTTCATTGTTAATCTTTGCTTTGTTGCGATCTATTTCATTTATTCATGCAGAAAGGCAACAAAAATTAATTGTTTATAACGTTCCGAAGCACAGAGCAATTGATTTGATTGATGGTAGAAGCTACCGTTTTATTGGCGATCCCGAATTGTTAGAAGATGATTTCTTGCGCAACTTTTATTTACAACCTTCACGCATCTTACATCGAATTAACAGCACTAATAAAGAAAACGTTATTCCGCCTGCTTTTTGCTTTCATAATAAAAATTTCTTACTCATCAATAGTGCTATTCAATTAACTGATTCTATAAACAAGCCTATTGATGTTGTTATACTTTCCAAAAATCCAAAATTATATATCTCACAATTGGCCAAAACAGCAGCTATTAAGCAAATTGTGATTGATGCTTCTGTTCCCGCATGGAAAGCAAAGTATTGGAAACATGATTGCGATTCTTTACACATACCCTGTTATGATGTAACTGAAGAAGGCGCTTTTGTGATGAATCTATAGCCGTTACCTTTGCGGCTTCTCAATCACTTTTGCAACCCTTTCTCATGAACAAAAAAATTTCTGCTGCACTTATTTCTGTTTTTTATAAAGATGGATTGGAACCTTTGGTTCGGAAGCTAAAAGAACTAGGCGTTACTATTTATTCAACAGGTGGTACACAAAGTTTTATTGAAGGATTGGGAATAGAAGTAGTGCCTGTTGAAAACCTGACAACGTATCCGTCCATTTTAAGCGGACGTGTAAAAACGCTTCACCCGTCTGTGTTTGGTGGCATATTAGGAAGAAGGAATAATGAAACGGATTTGCAGGAAATGAAGCAATACAATATTCCTGAAATTGATTTAGTGGTGGTGGATTTGTACCCCTTTCAGGAAACAGTTGCAAATACAAAGGATGAAAAACAGATTGTTGAGAAGATAGACATTGGTGGCCCTTCTATGATTCGTGGGGCAGCAAAAAACTTCACCGATGTAATAGTGCTGGCTTCTAAAAATGATTATCAAATATTGGTCGACTTATTGGAGCAACAATCAGGTGAAACAACGTTGGAGCAGCGGAAAGCCTTTGCTGCAAAAGCATTCTCTGTAGTTGCGGATTATGATATTGCTATCAATAATTACTTCAATCCACAAACCCCTTTAAGCGTTATTGGCGGAGGGGAGCAAACGCCATTGCGCTATGGTGAAAATCCACATCAGCAAGCGGCCTTTTTTGGCAATTGGAACGAATGTTTTGAACAATTACACGGTAAGGAAATTTCCTACAACAATTTAGTAGATATTGATGCAGCGATTGAGTTGATAAAAGAATTTGAAGAGACAACGTTTGCTATTATCAAGCACACCAATCCTTGCGGTATTGCTACGAGAACAACTGTTTTGGATTCCTGGAAAACTGCATTGTCAGGGGACCCTGAAAGTGCATTTGGTGGCGTGTTAGTATGCAATGAAAAAATCGATCAGCAATCAGCAGAAGCCATTAACGAATTATTTTTTGAAGTATTGATAGCAACTGGCTTTGAGGAAAACGCATTGGCTATTTTAAAGAGCAAGAAAAATCGCATTTTGCTTCAATTAAAGCATACGAACACTACGTCAACGATTTATAAAAATGCAGTAAATGGAACCTTGCAACAAGGAAAGGATACTGGCAATTACAAAAAGTGGGACGAGGTTGGTGGAAGACAAACAACTGAAGAAGAGAAAGCGAATCTCATTTTTGCCAATATTGTTTGCAAGCACCTAAAATCGAATGCCATTGCATTGGTAAAAGACAAGCAATTGGTTGGTAAAGGTTGCGGCCAAACGAGTCGTGTTGATGCATTGCGCCATGCTATTGAAAAGGCAAAGCAGTTCAATTTTGATTTGAATGATGCCGTGTTAGCAAGTGATGCTTTTTTTCCGTTTAATGATTGTGTGCAAATGGGACATGCGGTTGGTATCAAAGCATTCATTCAGCCCGGCGGATCAATTAGGGACAAAGACAGCATCGATTATTGTAAAGCGCATAATCTGGCTATGGTGCTTACGGGCATGCGACATTTTAAACATTAAGTACTGGTAGTCAGTTGTGAGTGGTTAATGACTTCAACTCACAATTCATCAATCATCATTCACAACATGAATAACGACCCTAACCTACAGAAATCGTTTAGCTCTGATGCACAAAGCAGTCTGAATGTTGCGGTGCGTTACATTTCCTATTTAAATCCATTGCAAATTCACAAACGTGGCAAGAGGGTAAAGGCTTTTTTTGCACTTGCAATGGTTTGTTTTTTTTGGGGCACAACCTGGATTGCTTCGCATCAAGGAGTACAATATATGCCTGCTTTGCAACTGGCGGGCATCCGTCAATTTCTTGGCGGCTCTTGTTATGTTATTTATTTTATGTTGAAGGGTGCCAAACTTCCAAAAGGGAAAGAGTGGACAGGTATTTTGATATTGAGTTTTTTAAATTTCATGTTGAGTAATGGTTTATCTACCTGGGGTGTAAAATATGTTTCAGCAGGTTTGGGCTCTATCATTGGCGCTATCTTTCCCTTATGGTTAGTAGTAATCGGATTGTTCTCCTCTAAATCTAATTCTTCTTCTAAAGCAATTATTGGTTTGCTGTTGGGATTTGCAGGTATATGTGTTGTATTTTATGAGCACTTACATGATTTTTTTAATCCTGCTTTTCGTTTTGGTATCCTGTTATCGGTAGCATCAACCTGGTCGTGGGCATTTGGAACATTGTATACTAAAAAGCATGCGGTGCATTTCAATCCTTATTTTGGATTAGGCTTGCAAATGGTAATCTCTGGTGCTACTTTGTTTTCCATTACACATGTTGCTGATATTGCGATTCCAATTACCCAGGTGCCTTGGCAGTCATGGGCAGCTATTGCATACCTGGTCGTTTTTGGATCGGTATTCTCTTTCATTGCTTATATCTATGCCTTGCAAAGATTACCAACCGAGCAGGTTTCCATTTATGCTTATATTAATCCTGTTGTGGCTGTATTGTTGGGTTGGATAATGTTTGGAGAAACATTGACGCCTTTTATTATTGTTGGCGTGTTAATTACATTGTATGGCGTATTCCTTGTAAATAAAGCAGTGCGAAAACTCAAGCTGTGATTGTTCCAATCAACTGCTCGTACACTTCTTTCCAACCAGCAAATAATTTATCTGTTCCGAGGAATGGAGTATGACTAATGATGATCAATTGTCCATTAACTTTTTTTACTACGTTGTAGTAATGCATGGCCTCCTCTAATGCAGCTTGAGGAGAAAGTTTTTGCTCGAAGAAAGCATTGGCATCCATATAGCAGAATGGATGGATTAGTAGCGATGTTTTTTCCTCTCTTTCTAAATCATACCAATAGAAAGGAGAAGCAATGGAAGCCCTGAAACCATTGCTGCTGCCATAACCCATTGAATATTCTTCCTTAATACCTAAATCAATCAATCTCCGATAGGTACCAGGTAAAGTAAAACGAATAAAATGCTGACGGGATAAAGTAATTGTTTGTTGGGTAATGTTATTGATTGCGTTTAACTCCTTGCGTAACAAATCTGGTTTATCACCTGATTGCCAAGAAGGGTGCAAACCTATTTTATATTTTGCGGCGTGTTGCCGGATTAAGTTCTGGTAGTTCTTATTTTGAGGAGCAGTGTTCTTATCATACTTCGCTACTTTGTCTGCCAAGGGAAAAAAGTAAACAGGTCGCAGGCCTTTTTCTTTGTGTAATTCATTCAGCCATTCATATGTATCGAACGGGTCTTGTTCTTTTTTGCGCAGCACTTGCCACCGTTTTTTTACATACCACCATTGTCCTTTTAATGCGTCTCTGAAAAAGCCGCCAATTGTACGCTTCTTACCCTTGTTTAAATAACTCCAGGCAATATCAATATCGTAAGTTGGTATACATGTAAATGATGATTGGTGAGTGGGGAACGATGCTTTTTTTTGTTTTAAAACGTTGCGAAAGTCTTCCAGCCAGATATTGATCAGAGGCTGATGGAGAAAACCTCCTTTATATGCTAATGAATTTTTGTAATCGTACCGTCCGTACATATCTTTTTCATTTGGTAAGTATTCTTCATAGCGGCTTAATAAGAAAAAGATTGCAGCGAATAAATCAAAACCCAAGCTGCCTTCAGTCTTGAAGAAAACGATGTTGTTATGTACGGAACATTCAGATTGTATAGGTCTTATGCTTGTTTCAAACAACAAGCTATGTGGATGGATGTAAATCTCACCTTCACTTAGTGACTCGTGCGAATAATTGATTTTGGTGCTTTCGGAAGCCAGGTATTTTTCTCTGTTAACAGTAAGTATAAAAGCGTGATTGTAATATGCACTTATAAAGTCAATAACATACTGTAAACGAGGTGTGATACTATGGGAGTAAATGATCAAAAGCAACCTGGTTTGTATTGCTAAATTACTTTGTGTTTTGTCGTTCTTTCCAGAGCTGATTGAAGGACTTTGCCGGAAACTGCAACTCTTCACGATGCTTGCTCCAGTTTTTTACAAAGTTGTTGACTACCCAACTTTTCATCTTGCCATTTGCACTGTTCATCAATCCACGTTTCAACATCGCCATCTTCCAAAACTTCCAGGCAGTGCGTTCAGCAAAGGACGAATCACCTTCTTCTACTGCCTCGTGTCTGTTTTCCAACAATAGTTCATGAAGATTAATCTTCACAGCGCATACTTCAGTACAGTTGCCACAAAGCGATGAGGCATAGCTTAAATGCTTCCATTCATCCAACTCTTTTAAATGTGGTGTAATAACAGAACCAATGGGCCCACTGTAGGTAGTACCGTACGCATGACCGCCAATATTTTTATATACAGGACAAGCATTTAAACAAGCGCCGCAGCGTATGCAGTATAAAGACTCTCTTATTTTTTCATTAGCCAGAATATTAGTGCGGCCATTGTCTAACAAGATCACATACATTTCTTCTGGTCCATCTGCTTCATTGCTTTGTTTTGGCCCGGTAACTAAGGTGTTGTACACCGTTACTTTTTGGCCCGTGCCATAAGTTGCCAGCAGGGGCCAGAACAAAGCCAAATCATTAATAGAAGGAATCACTTTTTCAATGCCTACAATTACAATATGCGTTTTAGGGAATGCACAGCTCAAACGTCCATTACCTTCATTCTCTGTAACTGCAATGCCGCCAATATCTGCAACAATGAAGTTGGCGCCTGTAACACCTATTTCTGCCTTGCGGTATTTTTCTCTGAGCTTTTCTCTTGCCACCAGCGTGAGTTCACTTGGTGTAAGGTTGCGAGGTGTGCCTAATTTATCTGCGAATAGTTTAGCTACATCTTCCTTGCTTTTATGCATGGCCGGTGTAACAATGTGGTAAGGCGGCTCTTCATCCAACTGTTGAATGTATTCACCTAAGTCAGTCTCTACACTTTCAATGCCATTTTGTTCCAGGAATTTATTGAGGTGCAATTCTTCGGTCACCATGCTTTTACTCTTAACAATGGTGGAGCAATTTTTTTCCTTACAGATATTGAGTATCTGGGCTAATGCTTCGTTTGTCGTTTCTGCCCATAACACTTTGGCGCCGCGTTTTGTAATATTTGTTTCAAAGGTTTCGAGTTGTTTGTCTAACGTCTCAATGGCTTTCCACTTGCGATTTTTGGCCATTTCTCTTGCCAGGTGCACATCCGTAAACTGGCTTTTGCCTGCTGGTACCACTGCATTATAACGAGCTATATTAAAGTTAATCTTACGACGGTGTTCTTTATCTTCAGCTTTAACCGTACTCTTTGCTTTAAAGGTGGATGCTTGTTCGCTCATTATTATTTCTGTTCTTCTAATTGATGTTTTGCAATGTGGTGCAAAGCGTTGTAGAAATCAGTACCAAACTTACGAATTAAGGGCTCTTTGAGGAATTGATACACAGGAACTTTTAATTTTTTGCCTAAGGAACAGGCAGCCTTACAGAGATCGGGCCGTGGTTCGTAGTTGGCCATGATGTATTCGCGGCTTTTGGATAAACGAATGGGAAAAAGATGACAGGAAATGGGTTTCTTCCAACCGATCTTGCCATCATTGTAGGCTTGCTCAAAAGCACATTTGATGACGCCCTGATCATCGCGGTAGCCATAAGCGCAAATAGCACCGTTCACGGTTGGTGTGACCCAACCAAACTCTTTATCATAGCTATACTTGCCCTGCCGCTCCACTACTTCGATGCTCTCTGGTGTGAGGTATGGCTTGACTGTTTCGTAGAAATCGTCGATGTGCTTTTTCTCTTCTTTTTCCAAAGGAGCACCAGCATCGCCGTCTTCGCAGCAGCCGCCTTTGCACTTGTGCAAGTCGCAGACAAAACGGGCCTGTATCACATCATCGCTCAACAAAACATTGTCAATGGCAATCATGCAGCAAATGTAGCTGAATATAGCTGGGAAGCCGTGTATGGATCTGTGAAAAATTGGTTTGACGTAAGAAGCGGGAAGCAGGATGTAAGCAGGCAGAAAGTGTACTTAACATAATGTAATGTGCCTTAAAGTGCCACTATCCTGCCTTGAAAGTGGAGTGAAAGTGCTTTAGAGTATTCTTTAGCTACGAAGAATGAAGTAAGAAGTTGGAGGTTGGAGAACCTACTTAAAATAATAAAGAATGGGAGTAAGTCGAACTAAATACGGGTGTAATACGGGTGATCTGCGGATGTGATATGAAGGTGCTATGGATGTGAAGGGATTGATTAGACGAATCAGGCTCATTAACGTGTAATTGTTACACGTTAATGTTTTAATCAAAAAACAATCTATGTAGCTTTTTTTAAATTTTTTTTGTCTATTTCATCGGTCAGAACCGCTTATCCATCGAAATTTTTCGGTTATATAAATTAACTCCTTCAATTTAAAGCATTGAATTATTAAGACTTTTAAACACAAAACAATGCACATGAGAAAATTTCTATGCTTTTGCTTAGCATTTGTGTTATTTGCATCCTCAGCATTTGCACAAAAGAAAGTGACGGGAACTGTCACTGATGACAAAGGGAATCCTATCCCCAACGCTTCAGTTCAGGTAAAAGGTACCTCGGTTGGTACCGTGACCGATGCTCTAGGTAATTACTCTATCAATGTACCAGCCAACGGACGTACATTGGTTATTTCTGCTGCTGAAATTGGCAGTGAGGAAATAAGTATTGGTAACAGAACATCCATTACTACTGCGTTGAAGGGCTCCGACAGGAGCTTGCAGGAAGTTGTAGTGGTTGGATATGGTACGCAAAGGAGAAGAGACATTACCGCAAGTGTTTCGACTGTGAAAGGTCAATCTGTTGCTGAAAAGCCAGTACAAAGCTTTGACCAGGCGCTTGCCGGAAGAGCTGCGGGTGTACAAATTACTGTTCCAAATGGTGTAGTAAATAACCCTCCGGTATTCAGAATCAGAGGTACCAATTCAATCTCATTGAGTTCTTACCCATTAATAGTTGTTGACGGAATAGTAAGCCCTACAGGCGACTTCAGTTCAACTAATGCTGCTGCAAATCCATTAGCAAGCATCAATCCAAATGATATTGAGAGTATTGATATTGCTAAAGATGCGGCTGCTGCTGCTATTTATGGAAGCCGCGCCGCCAATGGCGTGGTTTTCATCACTACAAAAAAGGGAAGAGCCGGTAAACCGAGAGTAAGTATTGATGTATGGACTGGTTGGACTAAACCATTTCGCCAGCCCAAGGTGATGGATGCTTACCAATACACCGATTATAAAAATAAAGCCCTGGCTAATAACCCAAGCCAAAACCCCGCCTTTAAATTTGCTTTGGCTCAAGATACTTCTGGGAAAACCATCAACACCAATTGGAGTGATGTTATTTACCGTACAGGCCTTCAATACAATACTTCTATGAGTGTTTCTGGCGGTAATGATAACACTACTTATTATTTTTCTGCCGGTTATACCAACCAACAGGGTATTATTCGTAGGAATGATTTTATCAGAGGTAACGCTTTATTTAATTTAGATAGCCGCATCAGTAAATTATTTTCTGCAGGTGGTAAACTTTCTTACTCTAACGAACGCAACCTATCTGCAAGTTCTTCTGGTTCATTACCTGGAGAGGCATTTAACACTGCGGGCTTTGGACGATTAGCCCTGGTAAATGCTCCGAATGTAGGTGTATATAAGAATGATGGCAGCTATAATATTACCCCGAACAACATTGTTGGCCCAGGGAATAATGTATTGAACACTACGCCTTCCAATTCACAAGTTGGTTTTTACAACCCTCAGCCGATTTTGGATTTAAATCGTTCTAACAGCGAGGTGAATCATATCCAATCAAATATTTATCTGCAATTAAAGCCATTGAATTGGATCACTCTACGTTCCCAATTTGGAATTGATTATTTATTGGTAGATAATGATTTGTTCCAAAGCCCTGTGCATGGTGATGGTTTTTCTGCCAGTGGCAATGCTTCATCCGTACAAGGAAATTATAAAAGATGGCTTTGGACTAATACAGCCCAAGTTAATTACACTTTTGCTTCCAAGCACAATTTTGATTTGTTGATTGGCCAGGAGCAAGACAGAAGAACATCGAGAGCTTATGGCCTTAATCGTCAAACTTTGACCGATCAAAGCTTTAATGTTATTCAAGCCGGCTTTACCACGAATAACCCTTCTGGTCTTGGATACGGAGAGAATTACCTTCTTTCTGCTTTCGGACGTTTAAATTATAACTTCAACAGAAAGTATTTCCTGAGCGGTAATGTTCGCCAAGACGAATATTCTGCACTTGGTGTAAAGAAAGGTATATTCTGGGGATTCAGTGCAGGTTGGGAAATAGCCAGAGAAAACTTTTGGAACAGTGCAGGTCTTGACAGAACCTTTAGCAGCTTTAAACTACGCGGAAGCTACGGGAAAGTGGGTAACATTTCCGGTATAGGCGATTACCAAATTTATTCGCAATTTGGTTCTGGTTTGTATGGCGGCCTTGCTACGCAAGTGTTTTCAAGTGCCGGTAATCCAAATCTGACCTGGGAAACCAGTAAAAAACTTGATGTAGGTTTCTCTTTTGGTTTGTTTAAAGATCGTATCACAGGAGACTTTTCCTATTATAAAAATGACATTGACAACCTGATCTTGTTTGTTCCTCAATCGCCATCTACGGGATTACCTAACTCTATTCCGGCTAACGTAGGAACCATGTACAATAAGGGAATTGAAGTAAGCCTGAATGCTGCTGTAGTACAAGGGAAAGCGTTTAACTGGAATACATCCTTTAACGTATCTACCAACAAAAATGAAGTTACTGCACTAGCACCGGGTTTAAAAGAAATCCTGACTTCAACCTCTAGCCTTGAAACAGTTAACAGAACTGCAGTGGGTTACCCGCTGGGTTATTTATGGGTGGTACGGACTGCTGGTGTAGACCCTGCTAGCGGAAGACGGATCTTTGTTAACCAACAAGGCGACCAGGTGCTTTACCAGTTTTATGCACCTACGGGTCAATTCAACTGGTCAAATCCTGACGGAACCCGTTATGCAGGTCCAAGAAGCAGCACTATCACTCAAGCTGCTGATGCAGTAATGTATGCGAATGTATTACCTAAAACCTATGGTGGCTGGAACAATACGTTCCGTTACATGGGATTTGATCTGGATGTATTGACAACCTTTCAAACAGGCTTCTACGTCTATTACGGAACCAATGCAGGTTTGCATGATCAGCGTTTTTGGAATAATTCAACTGAAATGCTAAGTGCATGGAGTAAAGCGGGAGATCAGGCCTCTTATCCAAAACCGGTATTTGGTGATAATGTGTCGAATGGTTCTGCTATTCCACTGGATATTAATGTGTTCAAAGGTGATTTTATTAAGCTTAAGACTGTAACATTGGGTTATACCTTACCTCAAAGTGTGTTGGGAAGAGTTAAGATCAACTCAGTTCGTTTTTACGTAAGTGGGCAGAACCTGGCTATCATTACCAAATACCCTGGTCCTGATCCGGAGGTTTCTTCGAACGGAAATGGTACAACGAACCAAGGCGTAGATAGAAATACAGTACCTAATGCCAGAACTTTTACAGTAGGTCTTAATGTAGTTTTCTAAATTTTAAAAATTGAACAATGACATATAAAATCAAAATAGCATTAGTATTAGGATTGTGCGCTTTCTTTTCTTCGTGTAAGAGAGAGTATTTGAATGCCGTGCCTCAAACCACCATCTCTAATGTTACGGCTTTCGACAGCCCATCCCGAATCCTTAACTCTATTAACGGTGTTTATTCTGCCTTTAAAGCGGGGGGCTTCTATGGTGGCCGAGCAGTAGTTGCCGGCGACATCAGGGGAGAAGATTTTTTAAATGAAACCAGTAACCTGGTAACCGGCTCGGATGTTTGGAACCTGAATCCCCAAGGCTCTACTTCATTTGTAGAGAATGTTTGGCGTGCAGGTTATTATGCCATTAACAACGCCAATATTTTTATTGATGGTATGAACGCAAAAGGCACTTCGGTAGTGGGACAAACTTTGGCTAATAATTATATTGCAGAAGCACGCCTGGTACGAGCAATATCTTATTACACACTGTTACAGTTTTATGCCCGTCCGTACACAGATGGTAATGGCTCTAAACCTGGCATCCCGTTGCGTTTGACTGGTATTACCGGTTCAGGATCAACCAATTTGGCAAGAGCTACCGTTGGTGAAGTATATAATCAAATCATTGCTGACCTGGATTTTGCAGAAGCAAACCTACCGCTCACTTACAATAATGCCACACTTAATGTAACCAGGGCACACCGCAATACTGCTATTGCTTTTAAAACCCGCGTTTATCTAAGCATGGCTAATTATGCAAAAGTGATCACTGAAGCAAATAAAATTGTTCCGCAAACGGCACCTTTTGTGGCAACCTCTGGTGTACCACATGCCTTGCAGGCTAACATTGCAAACGTGTTTACGAATTATACCACTAATGAGTCCATTTTATCTATGCCTATGAGTTCGAGTGCAGGCGATAACCCTGGTACTCAGAATCAGTTAGGTTATTATTTTTACCAGAATGGTAGTACGCCGGGTAGTGCAGAATTTTCATTAAATCCAAATGGTATTATTGCTGACCCTTTGTGGACGGCTACAGATGCCAGAAAGAGCCTTATATTTACTAATGCCGGTGGTAAAAAATTCATTGCAAAGTACAAAACTCCATCACCTTATACTGATTGGGTTCCTGTAATGCGCTGGTCAGAGGTTTTATTAAATCTAGCGGAGGCACTTGCCAGAACTAATACCAGTGTGGATGCCAGAGCTTTGACTTTAGTAAATGCCGTTCGTCAGCGTTCGGATCCTACTACTATTTTAGTTGCAACCACACAACAACAGTTGATAGATATCATTTTGCGTGAACGCAGAATTGAACTTTTAGGTGAAGGTTTGCGCAATAACGATTTGATGCGTTTGTTGCAGACGATACCAGCAAAGGGTTCAGCTCCAGCCAAGGCCCCTACAGATCAGGGCTATATTTGGCCGATAGCAGCTTCCGAGTTATCACTCAATAATTTAATGACTGATAATTAATCACTGATAATTAATCTTTTTGATTTTTGAAAACCCGCCCATTGGCGGGTTTTTTATTTTGCGTTGTTAAAAATATTTTGACGGTTCTAGACAATATTTTTTTGCTTTTTCGCTTTAAGCGAGGCTACCTATTTCTTCATTACTCCTAAAACTCCTGAAAATGAACAATTTGAAAGAAATTCAAAAGAAAACCCACACCTAATCCACAATTTTCCCTTTCCTCATTTATATTTGGCGACTGATAGAATTTTTATGAGAATGCAGCCTTTTGTTAAAAAGGGCTGTCTTTCTTATTTTTTGACCAAAATTTTCATTTTTTAATAACAAACGACAAAACAGAGGTTTATCTATGAGAAAATTGATGTTAGCTCTGCTAGGAGTATTGTGCTTTAGTGTGCAACTTCTGGCACAAAACAGGACTATTACCGGCGTGGTAACTGACGCTACCGGTGCTCCTCAGTCCAATGTGTCCGTTGTAGTAAAAGGAACCAAGCTGGGTACTACTACCAATGCTGCCGGTGCTTTTACTTTATCAGTTCCTGAAAATGCAAGAACTCTAGTAATTTCTTCCGTAGGTTTCGAAACCAAACAAGTTGCTATTACAGGAAACACTGTAAATGTGCAATTAAATACTGCAGCCGGTGAGTTAAGAGAGGTTGTAGTACAAGTGCCTTATGGTACCGTGAAAAAAACTGCCTTTACCGGCTCTGAAAACACTATCAGCGCTGCGACCATTCAAAAGCAACAGGTGACTTCTGTAACCAGAGCTTTGGAAGGTACTACGCCTGGTATCCAGGTAACTAATGGTGGCGGTAGACCAGGTACCAATGCGGATATTCGCATTCGTGGTATTGGTTCTATCAATGCTAATGCTGCTCCATTGTATGTATTGAATGGAGTTATTTATGATGGATCTATTTCTTCTATTTCTACAGATGATATTGAGTCTGTAACTGTGTTGAAAGATGCTGCTGCAGCTTCTTTATATGGTTCCCGTGCTGCTAATGGTGTAATCATGATTACTACCAAGAAAGGTAGAAGAGGTGCACCTGCTGTGGGTTTGAATATCCGTCAAGGTTTCATGACTCGCGGTATTCCTGAATATGACCGTGTAGGACCTAAAGAATATTATGAGTTGCAATGGGAAAATTTGAGAAACACGTATTTGTATGCTGTTGGCTCAACTCAAACACGTGCTACTGCGGGTGGATTAGCCTCCCGTACAT
This sequence comes from Chitinophagaceae bacterium, assembly GCA_040290035.1. Classification (GTDB taxonomy): domain Bacteria; phylum Bacteroidota; class Bacteroidia; order Chitinophagales; family Chitinophagaceae; genus Flavisolibacter. The sequence goes on along the minus strand of PSMG01000012.1, from coordinate 30,481 downwards.
TGATCAACAACTTGGTGTATAATGCTTATAACGTTCCTGCTGCCAGTTTAGTAGATTCTGTTACAGGTACTTTGAATCCTAATGCACAATTGTTGTGGAATGATTCATGGGAAGATGCCTTATACCGCACCGCTTCTCGTTCCAACTATAATCTGAGCTTATCCGGTGCCGCTGACAAAAACGATTATTATGTCTCTTTAGGTTATCTGAATGAGGAAGGTACTGTAAAATATACAGGCTATAAGCGTTATAACGCACGTGTAAACGTTAATAACAATCCAACTCCTTGGTTGACTTCCGGTTTGCAAATTGATGGTGCTTACTCAGACAGACAACAAGCAATTGGAGAGACTGGAGGTACTGCCGGCAGTAGCGCATTCTTTTTCTCCAGAAATATTGGCCCTATTTACCCAGTTTACCAGCGTAACTTAACTACTGGTGCTTTTGTTGATTCCTCTAATGGTCAACATCTTTGGGATTTTGGTACGGTAAACCAAATGGGTACTCGTCCTTATTTAGGTCTAGTAAATCCACTTGGCGCCCTGGAATTGGACAAACGCTTTACGCAAGCATTTAACGGCAATGCCAGTGCTTATGTTGATGTTAAGTTCCTGAACCACTTTTCTTTCAAGCCAACGTTTGGTATCAACTATTATAATTCTTTAAGTACTACTTATCAGAATCCTTTATATGGTGATGCTGCAGCTAATGCTGGTAGATCTTATAAGACAGAAGACAGACAAATTTCTTATACTTTCAACCAAGTACTTAGCTGGAACAATACTTACGGCAGACATTCTGTACGTGCTTTAGTTGGTCACGAAAACTATAAGTATAAGTACAACTATATATCTGCAAATAAAACTGGCTTCCAATTCTACGGTCAAACTGAGTTAAATAACGGTGCAACTATTGTAAGTCCACCAACTTCTGACGAAGACAATCTTAGAATTGAAAGTTATTTTGCTAACGTGAACTATGATTTCGATCAAAAGTATTTACTTTCTGGTAGCTATCGTACCGATGGTTCTTCTCGTTTCGCTCCTTCTGTTCGTTGGGGTAATTTCTACTCTGTAGGTGCCGGTTGGAGAGTTTCTCAAGAAAACTTTATCAAGAATATCAACTGGATCAACGAGCTAAAACTTAGAGCCAGTTATGGTGAAAATGGAAATGAGGGTTTGGTTGATCCTACTACCGGCGCTTCTATCTATTATGCATACGTTCCTTATTATTATGCAAGCGGCACCGGAACATATAATCCTCCATCAAGACCAGCTAATCCAGACTTGAAGTGGGAAACTAATAAAATCTTTAACCTAGGTCTTGATTTCAGCATCTTAAAGAATCGTGTTCAAGGTACAATCGAATACTTTGAAAGAGGTTCCGACAATTTGTTGTTTGATGTGCCTCTTCCTATTTCTACCGGTAACTTATCTGTATTTAAGAATGTAGGTAGGATGGAAAATAAAGGATGGGAATTACAGTTGGGTTACAATGCAGTACGTGCCGCTAATTTTGACTGGAGAATTGATTTGAACTTAACTCATTATAAAAATAAGATTACAAAGTTGCCATCAGAAATTGCTGCAAAAGGTGCTGTTACAGGAACTAAGAAGTTGTTTGAAGGACATGGTATCTATGATTATTGGTTAAGAGAGTACGCAGGTGTAGATGCTGCTAACGGGGATGCTTTATATTATAGAGATGTATTAGATACAAACGGTAAAGTAACAGGTCGTACCGTAACTAATAACATCAATAATGCTACTTTCTATTGGGAAGGAAGCGCTATCCCTGATGTTTTAGGCGGTTTGACCAACAGCTTCCGTTACAAAAGCTTCAGCTTATCTGTACTAATGACCTTTGCTAAGGGCGGTAAGTTCTATGATGGTAACTATGCTGGTTTGATGCATAGAGGCGATTACGGTGCTGCCTGGTCAACAGATATTTTTAGAAGATGGCAGAAGCCAGGTGATGTGACCGATGTTCCAAGATTACAAAATGGCATTAGCTCAACACAGGACGGAGCATCAACCAGATGGTTGATTGATGCTTCCTATTTAAATATAAAAAACGTAACTTTAGCGTACAACATTCCTAAATCGGTGTTAACCAGAGTTAAGATAAGTAACCTTTCAGTGTTTGCTAACGTAGATAATGCATGGTTGTTCTCCAGAAGAAAGGGTATGGACCCACAAGTATCTTTCAGTGGTGTATCATCTCAATCTTATCCACCATTCAGAACTATTACTTTTGGTGTAAGCGCTAATTTCTAAACATAAAAAACGAAGGAAATGATATATAAATTAAAATCTTTAGGTGCAGCCACCCTTTTGTTAATAGCATTAGCTGGTTGTAAAAAAGACTATTTAGAAACAACACCAGCAACGGCTGTTTCTGAACAACAAATCTTTTCAAAAGTAGCTACTGTTACTTCGGCATTAAACGGAGCATATCAGTCTACATTCAAATTAGGTCCTAACGGAAGACATGATAATTACGGCCAAAAGTCTTATGATTTGGCTAATGACCTCATGGGTAACGATATGGTAGTACAATCAGCTGGTTATGGCTGGTACAATGCCGCATATCAATATAACGAATGGCAAGTTGCTACCAATAATCGCCATTCATATAATGCTTGGGTTTATTACTATAATATTATTAAACAAGCAAATACCATCATTGCTAACGTTGATGCGGTTGCAGATGCCAGTCAAACTCAAAAAGAGACTATCAAAGGTCAGGCTCTAGGCTTAAGAGCTTATTGCTACTTCTACCTTATCAATTATTATCAGCAAACTTATAAAGGCAACGAAAGTAAGCCTGGTGTGCCTTTATATACAGTAAATGCTACCGAGGGCAACGGCAGAGGAACTGTGCAGGATGTATATAACCAAATTGTTGCAGATTTAACTAAAGCAGAAACCTTATTAACCGGCAAAACTGTAAGCACGAAAACGCTTATGGATGTTCGAGCCGTACAAGGCTTCAGAGCAAGAACAGCCTTATTGATGGAAGATTGGGCAACTGCTGCTACATACGCTAATAAGGCTCGCACTGGTTATGCACCTATGTCTGCATCACAATATCAAGGTGGCTTTTCTACAATTTCAAATCCTGAATGGATGTGGGGTGCACAAATCCCTGCTGATCAGGCAACTATCTATGCGTCTTTTTTCTCTCACATGGATATCAATACGCAAGGTTATGCTTACTTAGGTGGCCAGAAGAAAATAACTAAAGCATTATATGATTTGATTCCAGCTACAGACGTAAGAAAATCAGTATTCAAAGCACCAGGTACTGGTACCTCAACTAACCCCGATTACAACCAATTAAAATTCAGAGTACCCACACCAGGTTCATGGGCAGCAGATTACCTGTACATGCGTGCTGCTGAAATGTACCTAATTGAAGCTGAAGCTCTTGCTCGTCAAGGTCAAGACGCTCCTGCACGTGCTGTACTCCAGTCATTAATTGTAACAAGAGATCCCTCTTATAATGCAGGAACTTTAAGCGGTACTGCCTTGTTGAATGAAATCTTGTTGCAAAGAAGAATAGAACTATGGGGAGAAGGTTGGTCATTAATAGATATCAAACGTTTGCATACTGGTTTGAACCGTCCAACAGGTGCAGGTAACCATAATACTACAACTTTGAACCCTATAGTATATACATTACCTGATGCTGATCCTAAGTTCTTGATGAGAATTCCTCAGGCAGAATTAGATGCAAATACGAAAATGACCCCTGCGGATCAAAATCCATAATCTTTAATAAATTGAAGCAAAAATGAGAAAGATAAGTTTATTTTCTATAATTATGCTTACAGCTACAATACTTTTCAGTATTGTAGCCTGTAAGAAAGCAGACACTTCTATAACGGCTCCAGCTTTCGCAAAATTTAACCTATTTAATGCTGGTGACACCGTTTATAACTATTCGGTTATGAGTACTGGTAATACTTTAAAGGTTCCAGTTGGTATCACTAATATTTCTAATGTTGATAGAAAGGTTGCCATCACAGTAACCTCAAGAGCTACGGCTGGTGTTCAATACCAAGCACTGCCTACAACAATTACAATACCTGCCGGTAAAGCAGTAGATTCTCTTGAAATAAAAGGCTTGTTTGCAGGTTTGGCAAATGGAAGAAAGGATACACTTATTATTTCTATTGTTGATGGTGGTGATGTACCAGCAGCTACCTATAATAAACGTATTCGTGTATACATGCAGCAGTTTTGCCCTGTAGTTTCTACCAATTTGATTGGTAATTATGCGAACAGCACTGATTTGTATAATAATAATCCAAGTTCAAATCCAAATTATACAGCTAATATTTCGAACTGGACAGCTACAAGTGCTACTTCTGCAACGGTTATTATTAAAAACCTAGGTGCTACATCTGATAATGGCTGGGGACCTTTCTACCCTACAGACCCTGCAATAAATCCAGGTTTGACTGCTAAATTGGATTGGAGTAATATAAGTAACACTACCGTTATTATTCCGACACAGAATTATTTCAATGATGGAAGCGGTATGTCAACAATTACCGGTACAGGAACTTTTTCTTCATGTGATCAAATATTCAGAATTACATGTACTGTACGATATGCAGGTAATGGAATTAACTACACTCACGTATCTATTTTGAGAAGATAATTTATTGAGATTAATAAAAAGCCCTCTTACTAGAGGGCTTTTTATTTTATTTCAGCACTTCTTTTAGTTTATTGTCTAACTCCTCTCCCCGCAGGCCCCTCCCAATAATCATACCGTTAGGATCAAGTAAAACATTGTAGGGGATGGATTCGATGCTATAAAGTGGTACCACTGCACTGTTCCAGAACTGCAAATCACTTACGTGTGTCCAAGCTAAACTATCTTGTTTGATAGCTGCTACCCAAGCATCTTTTTGTTTGTCCAAAGACACACCTAGTACTGTAAAGTTTTTATCCTTGTATTGATTATAAGCTTTTACCACGTTAGGGTTTTCCATACGGCATGGCTGACACCAGCTTGCCCAGAAATCAACCAATACATATTTGCCTTTAAATGATGAAAGAGCAACTGGTTTGCCGCTTGTATCGGGTAGAGTAAAATCCGGAGCCGATTTTGGCTTCATCATGGCTTTGATATCTGCCAGACTTTTGTGTTGCGGAAATTTGGATGAAGCGTTGTTAATGAATGTAGTAACCTCTCCTTCTGAAAAAGTAGCAAAGCCATATTGTGAAGACAGACTTTGATAAGCACCTAATACAAAAAGAGATAAAGCAGGATGATTGCTTTTATAAATGAAATCAATAGTGTAGTTTTTAAGATCTGCAGCTGTATTTTTTCGATTGGCGGCTGCCGCATTAACCAAGCTGTCCTTAGCCTTGAATCTGCTTAAACTGTCTTCGGTATTAGTAGCCTGCACAAACTGCTGAATCTTAGTATTACTTGCCGTCATGTATTCTTTCAATTGGCTGCTAGCCTCTGAGCCTGACACGCTATAGGCGTAAGGCTGTGTACTGGTTTCATCTGCTTCAACTGTTACTTTTTTACTGTCATTAATTACCGATAGCAAAGGGATGCGGCGATTATTTAGGCGGAGGGAATAAACGGTTTCTTCCTTAGGCATGACTTTCACATCGAACGAACCATCTTTACCTAAAACGGCAGAATCAACAATAAGAGGTTGAAAGTTGATAAGTGATGTTTCTTCTAAATAAACTGTTTTAGCAGTAGCATTTTTTATGTGCCCTGTTACTTCAAATCCATCGGCTTGTTTGTTTTTACATGCACTAAGCAAAAGCAACACACTAGCACCAGTGAGCAGCTGTGAATGTCTCTTCATCGAACAATATTTTCTTGAATAAACTAATTAACTGCGTGAATGTTTGTCACGCAGCAAACAAAAATAGACGATTTGAATGCAGTATCCTGTTAAAACAAAAAATCCCGCCGAAGCGGGACTAATGAAACGACACATTGAGCAATTAAAGATCAGCGGTTTTCAATTTCTTTGGAATTTTCACTTCAATATTTTGTGTTTTGCCTCCACGCATCACCCGGAACATGAAGCTGCTTTTATCTCTGTTACTTCTGATGATTTTTGTCACATCATCTGTTCCCCTGATCTCATGATCATCAATACCCACAATGACATCATCTTTTTGAATACCTGCTTTGCCGGCATTGCTATCGGATTCTACTTCCAATACTTTAGCGCCTACACCATCATTAGTATCCTGGATAGATAAACCCAATTTTGGACGACCTGTATTGAATACAAAGCCGTTATCTTCGAAACCCGGAGGTATTGGTGTAATGGGAGCAATTAGTTTGCGATACGTATCAATATTCATCCATTCTTTAGGCAAATTCATATTATTGATCCGAATGTTATTCATTCGAATGCCTTCCCAACAGCCTAATTCCGCTGTTGCTTTTTCTTCTTTGCCATCCCGCAAATAAGTAATGCTGATCTTATCGCCAGGCTTATGTGCACGTACAATTTCAGATACATCTTCTGCATCCTCCACCTTCTTGCCATCTATCCTGGTAATCACATCGCCTTTTTTCAAACCTGCTTTTTCTGCGCTACTATTTTTTGTTATGGTCGAAACCTTTGCACCTTTATCATCAGCATCAGTAACTACGCCTAACATTGCACGATTACTATCTACGCTGAAAAAAGAAGCGCCGTTATTGTCGTTGAAATTGTAAATCCAGTTGCGGCCGCCCGGTGCATACACCGATGCCAAGTTCTTAAACGTTTTGAATTTGTTTACATGAACTGTAATATCGCCGTCCTTTGAGTCAGTTACCTCTTTACCATTCACTTTTACTTTATCGCCATCTACTTCAATGGTTGTTTTGGTTGATGGATCACCTTTACGTGTGATAATGATCTGCTGAATGCCAGCATCCGTTTTCTCTTTAACATTTTTTTTTTGAGCGAAGGCTGATGGTACGGTTAATAGTGCCACAGTTGTAGCCACTAAACCTATTTTAATTACTTGTTGCATACGATAATATATTTTACTACGTTAAATTTCGTAGATCAAATATAGAAAGTTTTTGGTATTACGAAGTTTTTCGGAAGTGTTAAAATGCTGAGTGGTTTATAAAGCCGTTTTTACGGTTTCTATGACCTGATGAAGGGCAGAAACATCTTGTCCGCCAGCCGTTGCCAGGTTTTTTTGCCCGCCGCCGCCGCCTTTGATAATAGGGGCAATCTTTTGCTTGATCATCTGGCCAGCATCCAAACCTTTCTCAGCCACTAACGCATCATCAAATGAAATAGCAACGCTGGCCTTACCGTCAATGTTCGCCACCAATACTACCGCATAGTTAGAAAGATTAGCTTTCAGATCGAATGCCAGTTTCTTTAACGCATCGGCGCTACCTACCTGTACTACCTGGCCAATGAAGGTGATGTTATTTACCAGCTCTTTTTTATTGAGTAATTCATGTTTAAGGTTAATCAGTTGTGCCTGTTCAAACTTTTCTACCTGCTTTTTCAAGGCTGTATTTTCTTCTTGTAATGAAGCAATAGCTCTGGCAATATCTTTTGGATTTTTTAGCGCTTTGCGAATAGTTTGTAAGGCGTCTAACTGATCGTTCACAAATTGTTCTGCTGCCAAACCGCATACTGCTTCCACACGACGAACACCTGCAGCCACGGTACCCTCTGAAGTTATTTTGAAGAAACCGATCTCACCTGTAGCACCTACGTGTGTTCCTCCGCAAAGTTCAATAGAGTAGGAAGGATCCATAGTAACTACACGCACCACATCACCATATTTTTCGCCAAACAATGCCATAGCGCCGGTTTGCACTGCTTCTTCTTTTGGCATATAGCGAATGACCACGGGAATATTTTCTCTTATTTTTTGATTCACTGCCTCTTCTACTTTTCTTATTTCTTCATCCGTCATTTTAGCGAAATGCGAAAAGTCGAAACGGAGGTATTGATCATTTACCAATGAACCTTTTTGTGCCACATGCGTGCCTAACACCGTACGTAATGCCGCATGCATTAAATGAGTAGCACTGTGATGCCAGGCTGTTCGGCTGCGTTTGGTAGCATCCACTTTTGCAACTACATCACCATTTAAATCAGCAGGAAGTTGTTCGAGGAAATGAATAATGAGGTCATTTTCTTTTTTGGTATCAACCACTTTTACCTCTTCATTATTAATGACCAATGTTCCTGTATCACCTACTTGACCACCACCTTCTGCATAGAAAGGAGTCTTATCTAAAACTACCTGGTATAATTCTTTGCCTTTAGCTTTTACTTTTCTATAGCGAAGGACAGCCGTTTTTGTTTCCAACGAATCGTAACCAATAAATTCTGTTTGTGAAGCACCGTCCATGATCACCCAATCGCCGGTATCAATAGCAGTTGCAGCACGGGAACGATCTTTTTGCTTTTGCATTTCTGCATTGAAAGCTTCTTCGTCTACTGTTATATTTCGTTCTGATGCAATTAATCTTGTTAGATCAATTGGGAAACCATACGTGTCGTACAATTCAAATGCATCTTTACCTGCGATAACACCTGTCTTTGTTTCAGAGAAAATGTCTTCAATTCTGCGTAAGCCTTTTTCTAATGTTCTTAAGAAAGAATCCTCTTCTTCACGGATTACTTTGGTAACGAATGCTTCTTGCTGTTTCAATTCAGGAAATACCTCTGCAAATTCATCAGCCAACACGGGAACTAGTTGGTATAACAACGGCTGTTGATAATTCAGATAAGAATAATAATACCGAATCGCACGGCGAAGAATTCTTCGGATCACATAACCAGCACCTGTATTGGAAGGCAATTGTCCATCAGCAATAGTAAAAGAGATAGCACGGATATGATCCGCATTCACCCGAATAGCAATGTCGCTTTTCTCCATTGTGCCTTTGTAGGCAACATTGGTTAGTTCAACAATTTTACCAATCAATCCGGTAAAAACATCAGTGTCGTAGTTAGACGTTTTGCCTTGAATGACTCTTGTTAAGCGTTCAAAACCCATACCTGTGTCCACATGCCTGGCTGGCAGCTGTTGCAGGCTTCCATCTTTTAAACGGTTGTATTGAATAAATACATTGTTCCAAATTTCAATGACCAAGGGATCATCAGCATTTACCAATGTTTTGCCGTCTATCTTTTTTCTTTCTTCATCGGGTCTAGTGTCCACATGTATTTCTGTACAGGGTCCGCAAGGGCCGGTATCACCCATCTCCCAGAAATTATCTTTTTTGCCAAACTCCAGAATGCGATCGGCAGCTATCCATTTTTTCCATTCGTCAATTGCCTCTGTGTCTTTTGTAATACCTTCTGCTTCGCTTCCCTCAAACACGGTTACATACAAACGGTCTTTTGGAATCTGTAGAACGTTGGTCAACAAATCCCAACTCCATTCAATGGCTTCTTTCTTGAAATAATCACCAAAGCTCCAGTTGCCCAGCATTTCGAACATCGTGTGGTGATAGGTATCCACACCTACTTCTTCCAAATCGTTGTGCTTACCGCTTACCCGCAAACATTTTTGTGTATCGGCAATGCGAGGATAAGGTGATTGCTTGTTGCCCAAAAAATAATCTTTAAACTGGTTCATGCCTGCGTTGGTGAACATCAGTGTAGGATCGTTTTTAACAACAATAGGAGCAGAGGGAACAATGTGATGCCCCTTTGATTGAAAGAAGTCGAGGAATGCATTGCGAATGGCTGCTGCGGTCATCATGATCACAAGAAATAGCGGTTTTTATTTTATGCCTGTATATTTGTTTCCCGCCCTACTAAGGCGGGACGCAAAGGTAAGCAATGGACAATTAGTCAATGAGACAATATGCGGATGTGACAATTAGGATTAAAGCTAATTTTTGTTCTTCTGCATTGACACATTTTCATATCGTCAGATTGCCACATTTTCTTTCATGAAAAAAATCAAGTACTACTATAATACGCATACACTTCGCTACGAAAAGCTGGAAACGCCTTTGCGGGTGAAGTTGCTGCGGGTATTTGCATTTTTAGCAACCGCGTTGGTTACAGCGGCGATCATCACTTATTTTGCTTTCCGGTTTGTAGGATCGCCTTATGAAAAGAAACTACGTGCCGACAACGAACGTTTATTGGACCGTTACCAGCAATTAAATGATGAAGTGAAAGGATTGAAAGAGCAGATGAGTGAGTTGGAGAAACGGGACAACAATATTTACCGAAGCATATTTGAAGCAACGCCTATTCCTGATAGTGCCCGTGCACGAAAGCTGGAGCAGCAACAGGAAATAGCAAAGGTAGAAAGTATGGAAGGTAGGCAATTGATTGCTTCTATTGAGAAAACGATCAATGATCTGAAAAATCGCATTGACGTAGAAAAGAGCTCTTATAAAGAAATTACGTCGCTGATAAACAGTAAAGAAAAATTATTAGCTGCAACGCCGGCCATTCAACCTGTAAGTGATAAAGACCTGGATCGCATTGCATCGGGTTTTGGCTATCGTATTGATCCTATTTATAAGACAGTGAAGATGCATGCAGGGCTTGATTTTACAGCACCACAAGGAACGCCTATTTATGCAACGGCCGACGGTGTAGTAACTACAGCAGGCAATACAGCCAATGGTTATGGTAATCATGTAGTGATCAACCATGGCTATGGCTATGAAACCTTGTATGGACATATGGTGCGGGTGAAAGCAAGATCAGGCCAGCCTGTAAAGCGGGGTGAGGTGATTGGTTATGTAGGTTCGACGGGTAAGTCTACAGGCCCGCACTGCCATTATGAAGTGCATAAGAACGGGCAAAAGTTAGATCCGGTTTACTTCTTCTACAATGATCTTACACCGCAGCAATTTGACCAGGTATTGAAACGTGCTTCCCGATCGAACCAAAGCTTTGATTAAAATCCCTGCAATTTTTATTTAGCTTATAGCTGTTGCTGTATAGACTGAACTGAAAGGCATTTGCACCAGGGTACTTCTGTTTAGTACCTAATCTTCTCCTAAAGTTTGTGTATGCTAGTAATCGTGGTGCAATGTTGTTATTTTTGAAATAGAAGATGGCGAAAGAGTTAACGCAAATAACATTTGATTTTTCGGGTGCAGAAAGCCAGGAGTTTCTTTCAGGCAAGCCTATTGAAAAGCCTGCTGTAAAGAAGAAGAGTACAAGGGGCAGGAAATCGCTTAAGGCTACAGATGATGAGCTTCATCATGTGCAGGTGCCTGAGGATGAAGAATTGTTTAAGAAACAATATTACTCTATGGGTGAAGTGTCTGAAATGTTTGGTTTAAACCAATCAATGATCCGGCACTGGGCAAGGGAGTTTCAATTTGATTTACGGACTAACAAAAAAGGCGATCGTTATTTTAAGCCAACAGATGTAAAAACATTGCAGCTGGTTTATGACTTGATCAGAAGGCGTAAAATGACGATTCCGGGTGCTAAAGATTTTTTGAAAAAGAATAAGCAGGCTAATGAGAAATATGCCATGATTCAATCATTGCAACGCATGCGTAATTTTTTAATGGAGTTGAAAGCAAGTCTTTGATACAACTTTAACACAGCGCTGTTCATCTGCATAGTAACACCTTCTAAATTTGATTTCTAATCAGTTTGTATGAAAAAAAGTTTATCCATTGGAATTTGTTTTTTGATTGCTTCTATTGCTTTTGCTCAAAATAATGAAGTAACGTTTGAAAAAGACGGAACCAAGGTTGTAAAAGGATTTTTAACCAAGAAAGATTTAGTGACCGATACCTCATTCAAATGGTTTGCTGAAAATCAGAAAGGTTATACGCCTAACGCTGATGCGGTGCAAGCGTTTCGCCAATACAAAGATTCGGTAAACATTATTGCTTTTGGCGGTACATGGTGTGGCGATACAAAGCATATTCTGCCTCAGTTTTATGCCATTGCAGATGCAGCGGGTTTTTCGCAGGAACGTATTACTTTGATTGGTGTTGACAGAAGTAAGAAGACCATTCAAAACTTATCAGAGGCTTTTAATATCACTAATGTTCCCACGTTCATTATTATGAAAAATGGTAAAGAAGTTGGTCGGGTAGTGGAATATGGTAGTTATGGTTTGCCTGATAAAGAAGTAGGCGAAGTGATTGCCAAAGCGTTCCGGAAATAAGTATCTGAAATAATTTACGAGTGCAGGCCTAAAGCCTGCATTTTTTGTTTTAATAAGGGATCGAATAAGATTTGATGCCTTCTTTATTTAATCCAAATAACTTGGTATTGCCAATAATATAATTGCTGAAAGAGTTTTTAAACTCGAAAGGCAGAGAAAGAGAGGTTTGCAGGAGGGTAGCTGTGTTGTAAATAGCTAATGAGTTTGCTTGGATGCCTGTAATGTATTGGTTGATCACCGCAATATTTTTCCAACCGGTGATCGGTAATTTTTTTTTGTACGTTCCATACCTGTCGAACAGATATACACCACGGTTAGGATCATATAAATAAACAAAGTTGTTTTTATCTATGATCTGCGTAGGTACAATTGATTCGTTGAACAGCATTCTAAAATCAGGTGTTTCCAATTGCGTATTTCCGTCTTCATCTATCTTCTTCAGCTTATTGTTGTATTCGTCAAACACCCAAATATTATTGTCATAGGCCAAACCAATGGCACTTACTTGCGGTATGTTTTGCTTACGCAGGTCCAAAGAGCTGCGCAGTGTAAGAAAGCGATCAAGTATAGCAATGGTTGCAAAATCTTTATAGAACAATAACACACGCAAAGGATTGGAAACATCGATGGCCGATAATTTTCCAAAGCGTTTTACATTGTTGTACGCTTCCATCGAATCGCCAGCGGCATTTAGTTTTCTTAATTGATCAGAAGAAGTGATGAAGTAAATATTATCTAAGTTGTCTACTGCAAAATCAACAGCATTTACCGGGAAGGTCTTTACTAGGCGAAACGAACTATCTCTTTGTGCAAATGAGGTAAATGCACAAAGTAAGACAAATGCTATGCTTGTAAAATGTTTCACCAGTTTTTGACAATTTTTGCTTCCTGTCCTTGGTAAGATAGCAACTGCAACTCGCTTCCATCAAACACGGCATAGGTATAAAAAGTGATCCAATCTCCCAGGTTGATATAGCGGCTGTCATTAGACAGACGAAAATCAATAGGCAAGTGTCTATGTCCAAACACAAAAAAATTAAACTTTTGCGTTTGCATTTTTTCTTTGGAGTAGATGATCAACCATTCTTTGTCTTCGCCTAAGAAAACTTCTTCAATCGTTCCGGTTTTTGCACGGCTTTTTTGACTGAAATAATTGGCTATGCCCATGCCAATTGCCGGTGGCAAAATGCCAAAGAGCCATTGACAAACCGGATTACGAAATATTTTCTTCAACCGCTTATAACCATGGTCGCCAGGGCCTAAACCATCGCCATGTGCAATATGAAAACTACAATTGTTGAAAACAAAGTTCTGTGCTTCGAAATAAACCGGGATGTTGAATTCTTTTTGAAAATAATCCTTCATCCACATGTCGTGGTTGCCTACAAAAAAATGAATGACAATTCCTGCATCGGTAAGCTCTGCCAACTTGCCTAATAAACGAGTATAACCACGAGGAACAACAGTTCGGTACTCGTACCAAAAGTCAAACAAGTCACCAACGATGAAAATGATAGCAGCGTTTTTTCTGATCTCTTCCAGAAATTGAACGATCAGTTTCTCCCGCTGCAAACTTTTTTCTGCATTAGGTGCACCCAAATGGAAGTCGGAAAGAAAATAAATTTTTTTACCTGGTGGAACTTGCATTGCTAATGACACAATTGTATGTGCAAGATACTGCTACGTGATTAAACGTTTCGGCTATCATCGATCACAAAACAATATACTTCTTTTGGGCCATGTACGCCAACTACCAATGTTTTTTCGATATCAGCGGTACGGCTTGGGCCTGTAGCTAAAGTTATCAATGAAGGAAAAGCTTGTTTGTATTTTTTGTTAAGTATGTCAATAGCATCTTTGATATCGTACACCAATTGTGATGTGTATGCAATGCAGACATGCACCGGTGCATATACGCTTGTGGTACGGCCGCTGTTGTTGGGCGATAAAACCAAACTGCCTGTGCGAGCAACAAGCGCTTCGCAATCGGTTACTGAAACTTCGCAGCTTTCAATATCCGTGTACCATTCTTTTTGCTGTAGCAGGTTTTTTATTTTTGCATCAATGCAGAAAACTTTCGTCCATGTATTTTGGTAGCAAAGCTTATCAAAACTCTCTTTTAATTCTGCTTCATCTACACAAAAAATAAACTTGCCTTGTAGTGCTGAAAATTGTTCTGCAAATTCTACTACCAAATCTTGCTGCAAGGGTTGAACCGGAATGGCAACGCCTTCACTTTTAGGAAAAGGTAAAGGCGTTGGGTGTGCCAACGCCGTACGTATTTTTTTTAGAATGTTGTTTTTTGCTGTACTCATACCCCCGGTGCATGGTTGATCACATCAGGATCGTAAGGTGGAACACCTTCGCTAATACCGCCATCGTGATGTTTGTCATCTTCAATGCCTAATGCTTTCTTTTCTTCAAACGGACGTTTGCCAATCAATTGCTCCACATCACTTTGAAATAATACTTCTCTATCTAATAAAGCTTCGGCTAATTTTTTTACTTCCGCTTTTTTATTAGTAAGTAATGTGATCGTTCTTCGGTAAGCTTCATCAATTATGATACGCACTTCTTCATCAATCAAACGAGCTGTTTCGTCTGAATAAGGCTTTTGGAAAGAATTCTCCTGTTGCGGATCATAGAAGCTGATGTTACCTACTTTGTGGTTCATACCATATACACTTACCATGGCATAGGCCGTACGAGTGATCTGCTGTAAATCGTTTTGTGCACCGGTAGAAATTTTTCCAAAGAAGATCTGTTCAGAAGCACGTCCGCCAAGCGTCATACAAATCTGATCGGTTAACTGATCGGTGTTGTATAAGTATTGCTCTTTCGGTGTGTATTGCGCATAGCCTAACGCCGCTGTACCACGTGGAACGATGGTTACTTTCAACAATGGATAGGCATGCTCTAAAAACCATCCGCAGATAGCGTGACCTGCTTCGTGGTAGGCGATGATCTTTTTTTCTTCCGGAGAAATGATCTTATTCTTTTTCTCCAAACCACCAATCACACGGTCAACCGCATCCTGGAAGTCTTCCATTTCTACACCACTCTTTCCTTTACGTGCAGCAATCAAAGCCGCTTCGTTACAAACATTGGCAATATCTGCACCGGCAAAACCTGGCGTTTGTTCTGCCATTTTATGAATGTCTACTTTTTCGGAAACCTTGATTGGTTTTAAATGCACTTTGAAAATTGCCTCACGACCTTTTACATCCGGCTTATCAATAGTGATCTGTCTATCAAAACGACCGGGACGTAACAACGCTGTATCTAATACATCGGGACGGTTGGTTGCGGCTAATACAATGATTCCACTTTCACCACTAAAACCATCCATCTCAACCAGTAACTGGTTCAAGGTGCTTTCACGCTCATCATTGCTCATCATCATGTTCTTGCCACGGGCCCGGCCAATGGCATCAATCTCATCAATGAAAATGATACAAGGTGCTTTTTCACGAGCTTGTTTGAACAAATCACGAACACGGCTAGCACCTACACCTACAAACATTTCTACGAAATCGGAACCGCTTAAACTAAAGAAAGGAACTTGTGCTTCGCCGGCCATTGCCTTTGCCAACAATGTTTTACCAGTTCCCGGAGGACCAATCAACAGCGCACCTTTCGGAATTTTACCACCAAGTGAAGTATATTTTTTAGGACTTTTTAAGAAGTCAACAATTTCCATTACTTCCACTTTCGCTTCATCCAGTCCCGCAACATCACCAAAGTTTATGTTTACACGAGTACCTTTATCAAACAAAGTAGCTTTTGATTTTCCAATATTAAAAATACCGCCGGGACCACCACCGCTACCTGCGCCGCCACCCATCTTGCGCATTAATAAGATCCAAAGACCGATAAAGATGAGGAAGGGAAGAAGAACATTAATGAAAGGTGTAAAAATATCTCTGTCCTTAACTACTTCCTTAATTGGTTGCTGATCAAGAGGAATATGGTTATCGGCGTAAAAAGCCTGTATCTCTTTATTAAAGTCCTCAGGTGTGGTAATAGTAAAGCCCAGTTGCGGCGCTTCATCACCTAGTTTACCTGTATATAATTTACTGTTAGGTCCATTGGTAGCATATTTTGGTATGCTGGAATCTTTTAAAAAGACGCGGACGGTATTGCTATTTGAAACGATCTGAAACTTTTGTACATCGCCCTGCGCTACCATGCGCTTGAAGTTGTTGATATCTGTTTTGGCAGCACTCGTTCCAAAATTGGAGAACTGGAATACCATGAGCACTGCAAAAATGATGAGGTAAACCCAATAGATGCTGAACTTAGGCTCTTTGCGAGGTGCATTGTCACCTTCGTCCGATGATTGCCTATTGAATTTTGGAAGTCGTCTGTTTTGTTTATATGGATCTTGTGCCATTGTTTTCTTTACTGTTTTCTATTGAATTAAAGCTATAAAACCTATGCCGCTAAATTAGTAACAAACGGCACGATTAACTGTTGTGCTCTTCCAAGGGTGCATCGCTCCACATTTCTTCCAACTTATAAAACTTCCGTCTTTCGGAAAGCATTACGTGTACTACAATGTTTACGTAATCAATCAATACCCATTGCAGGGCTTGTTTGCCTTCGTGGTGATATGGCGACTCGCCTGTTTGTTTCTTCACCAAGTCTTCTACATTGTCGGCAATGGCCCGAACCTGATGCGGATTGCTTACTTCGCAAATAACAAAGAAATTGGCTACCGCTTCATCTACTTTTCGTAGGTCTAGCGATACAATGTTTTCGCCTTTTTTATCCTGGATGGCTTTAATGATGGCCTTGAAGATTTTGGAGTTTCGGGTTAAACGTCCTGTGTTTTTTCTTTTGCGGTTTGTCAAGAGTTCTAATTGTTCCAAATACTTAATCGTTTAAATGAATTGACCAATTTTGAATGGGTTCGATAGAATGGTACGAACCAATTTAATTTGGTTCTGTTTCTTTGCCAAAAATACTTATTAAAAGCTTGTGCAAAATCTTAAAATAGGAATACCATTCATAGAACTACAACAGGTGGACAGTACCAACAACTATGCCACCGCACTAGTGCGTGCAGGTATGGCACAAAGTGGAACTGTAGTGCTGGCGCATGAACAAACAAAGGGCAGAGGACAGCGCAGCAAAAGCTGGAATACCAAAGGTAGCGGCAATATTACTATGAGTGTTCTTATTACGCCGGACCGAGGTTTAGAAAAAATGTTTTTATTCAGCATGGCTGTGGCTGCGGGTGTACATCGCTTTTTTAACAATCATGTGCCGGACGATGTAACCATTAAATGGCCAAACGATTTGTACTGGCGTGACAGAAAGGCAGGGGGTATACTTATTGAAAATATTATTCAAAATGGCGAATGGAAATATAGCGTGGTTGGCATTGGTATTAACATCAATCAAACTGATTTTGCAGCAATCGTTACAAAAGCAGTTTCGCTGAAACAAATTACAGGAAGAGATTATGATGTGCTTTTATTAGCGAAAGAGCTTTGCGGTCATTTGGAATGGGGTATAGGATTGCTAATGCGGCATGAAGAAGCTGTCGTGCATTATTATCATCAGCATCTGTTTATGAAAGATGCAGAAGTGCGCTTGAAGAAAGAAAACCGGGTGTTCAGCACTATTGTAAAAGGTGTGAATGCATCCGGTGAATTGATCACCAATAATGGTATTGAAGCATTGTTTAGTGTTGGCGAAGTAGAATGGTTGCTTTAATTATGTCAAGGTTATTTTACCTCGCATAATTCGTTCCAACGTGTAGTATATCTTGGTGAATGAAAATCTTGCCGCATCTTCCAATTACGCTTCGTTCCTGAGGATGCGAATTTTACTTTATCATCACGCATACTGAAATTAATATTATCAATCATCTCCATTAAAAAGCGTCCAATGCTTTGTCTTGGTTCAAATAAATTTCCCTGGATAGAATGATCGGGTACCAAACCACTTAATGTAATGCCTGCTTTTTGATATCGTTCTCCTTGCTTAAATAATCGTTCAGCCATTGCAACGGCAGGTTTTATTAATTCATTGGTGAGTGAAGTAGGCCTATTTAAAATAGTGTAGGCGCTAATGGTTGGTCCATGTCGAAAACGTTCGCCAATGGCTTTTTGTTCTTTGGGTACAATAAAAGCGCTAATGACGCTGGCTGCGCTTTTTTGCCGGCGCAATTTCTCAGCAGCACGAGTAGTGTATGTAGCAATGGCTTCCTTAATATCATTTAGCTCTGTAACAGGATTACCGAACATACGTGTGGTGGCAATCATTTTCTTATTGACTAATTCATCGTGCATCACAATGCTTTCTTCGCCTTTCAATTCTTTTGATAAACGAACACCTACCACACCACCTAAGTTTTTGCGCATCCATTCTTCAGATAAATTACGTAAGTCCCAGGCCGTGTAAATGCCATAATCATTTAGCTTTTGTGCAAAGCGCCGGCCTACACCCCACAGATCGCCAACTGCTGTTTTTTGCAGGGCAGGAATGATAGTTTCATCATCTGCCAAAACATGTACGCATTTTGTTTGCTCTTTATTTTTTTTGGCAATCTTGTTTGCGAGCTTGGCTAATGTTTTTGTTGGTGCAATACCTACGGATACTTTCACGCCAGTCCATTTTTCTACTGTTGTTTTTGCTTCTTCCGCTGCTTTAAGCAATTGTTCATTAGTGAAACCTTGCAGGTCGATAAAACATTCATCAACAGAATAAACTTCTACGTTATCAGCACCAAACAAAACTCCTAATGTATCCATCACTCGCCAGCTCATGTCGCCATACAAATTATAATTAGAAGAAAAGACTTCTACGCCGTATTGCTCGATCAGAGGCTTTGCTAAATAATAAGGGTCAGCCATGCCTACACCAATTGCTTTTGCCTCATCACTTCTGGAAATAATACAACCATCATTGTTGCTTAACACAACAACCGGCTTTTCGGCTAAATGTGGTTTGAATACCCTTTCGCAGGAACAATAAAACGAGTTGCAATCAACAAGAGCTTTCATGCTTATTAGTTCATACACTATGAATCACATACGTCACTACTCCCCACACGCTAAAATTGGAAACGGCATCTACTTCAATAGCACTAAGTCGTTTTGTTTCAGGAAGCAAGCGTACTTTAGCATTTTGCAACTGCATTCTGCGAATCAGCATTTCACCATTTAATACAGCAATAATGACACTTCCATTTTTAGGTTCTAAGGAGCGATCAACAATCACGACATCGCCTTTGTGAATGCCTGCATCTAACATAGCATTACTATTTACCCGGAAAAAAAAAGTAGCAGGTTTATTTTTAATTAATTGTTCATTCAAATCAATACCTCGTTCTGCATAATCATCTGCAGCAGCACCAAAGCCCGTGGCATTTGCTGTACGCACACTCCATTGATTAAAATCTTTCGAACCATTATAATTTGATGCATTAAATAAATCCTGATCCATAAAAATGATTTTGGTTTACTAAAATATTTAGTAAATTTATGCTAAATATTTTAACCAAGATGAAAACAGAACCAACAAAAAATATTGTACTACCCGATTGGAACGAACTTGATCTGTGGGAATATATGCTGGTGGCGAATCCTGACGATGTAGTGAAGCAAAAAGTAAAAGAGGAAAAACAATCTTTTTACAATGAATACAAAACAGAGATTGCTATTAAAACAGAACCGCACATTACCATTGTCAATTTTTTGGCTAAGGAGATGATGGAAGAAACACTTTGTCGTTGGATACAACGCATTTGTGATAATCAACAAAGTTTTAAAGTAACACTTAACAATTACAGTGGTTTTCCTTCACATGCTATTTACATCAGGATTCAAAACCAACAACCCTTTAAACAGTTAACAAATGGTTTAAAAGCTTTGGAACATTTTATTAAAGACAATCAATGCCCGCCATTGCAATTAGTGAATAAACCGCACATGACCATTGCACGTCAACTTTCAGAAGAGGTGTATAACAAAGCTATTTCGGCTTATGCACAGAAGACATTTTATGAATTATTTACACTGAATAAACTGGTCCTGTTGAAACGAAGTAGTCGCTATAAGAAATGGGAACGTGTAACTGTATTTATACTTCCACCCGAACGCAACCTGTTTAATTAACCATATAAAATCCAAAACCATGTTAGTAGATGCTACCGAAGTTGTAAGTCGTTTGGGCTGTTATGAATACCTGCTCATTTTATCGCCACACACTGATCTTCACGAACGTATTAAGAAGATTAAAGAAAAGTTTGCTGCAGATTACAAGATGCCATTTGCTGCGCAAAGCAAAGTATATATTACGGTGGTAAAGTTCATTACGTCGAGAATGATGGAAGAAAAAATAGGCAACCGGCTGCATCGCATTGCAATGAGTGTTGCTCCTTTTAAAGTAGAACTCAACGATTATGGCTGTTTTCCTACGCATACTATTTACGTTAATGTAACTACTAAGTTGCCCATACAGAATTTGGTGCGTGAAATAAAGCAGGCACAAAGCTTTATGAAAGTAACTAAAGACTTGAAACCTCATTTTATCGAAGAGCCGCATTTAACTATTGCAAGAAAATTAAAACCATGGCAGTTTGAAAGCGGTTGGCTGGAGTACTCACATTCATATTTTACGGGTCTTTTTATTGCTGACAGCATGTTGTGGCTCAAACGGCCACTCACAGGTGGCAAGTATCAAATAGTGCAACGCTTCGAGTTTCAAAACTTACCTGTTAGTACAAAGCAGGGAAGTTTATTTATGTAATCATCTGCATTACTACTACGAAACACCTATTGCGTCGCACACTTGTACCGCATCAATTCTATTAAGCAATATGCAACAGTAATTACTAACTTATCAATCCATTTTATGCAACAAAACGAAAACCAACAACCAATTAATACCTATAAAAAAGGCAGGGGCGCACAATTCAATACACCCAACAAGTTTGATAAAACATTTACATCAAAAGAACATATAGAAGCCATTGACGATTGGAAAGAAAAAGAAGTATCTACACAATACATAGACGTATTTCCTAAGAGTATTGTGAACAAGGTGGAAAGCCCTGATGTAGGCATGATGTACAGCATGAACCCTTACCAGGGTTGTGAACATGGTTGTATTTATTGCTATGCCCGAAACTCTTTTGAGTATTGGGGTTATAGTGCAGGATTGGATTTTGAAACCAAAATACTAGTGAAGAAGAACGCACCTGAATTACTAAGAAAGTTTTTAATGCATCCAAAATGGGATGCAACGCCGATTATGTTGAGTGGTAACACTGATTGCTATCAACCTGCCGAACAAAAGTTTCGCATCACCAGAAAGTTACTGGAAGTATGCAATGAATTTAATCAGCCAGTAGGTATTCTTACCAAAAATGCCTGGATCATTAAAGACAAAGACATACTGCAGGAAATGGCGAAGAAGAAAATTTTATCTGCGATGGTTTCCATCACTTCATTTGACGATAAAGTGCGAAGAGTAATGGAGCCAAGGACTGTAACCGCCAAACAACGGTTGAAAGTGATTGAAGAATTGAGTAGTGCAGGTGTACGCATGGGAATTATGATGGGACCCATGATACCCGGATTGAATGAACATGAAATGCAACTCATCATGAAAGCAGCAAGGGATGCAGGCGCAACTTTTACGGCCTATACTTTTATTCGATTGAATGGTGCTGTTAAATTATTGTTTCATGATTGGTTGTATAAAAATTTTCCTGATCGTGCAGATAAGGTCTGGCATTTAATAGAAGCAAGTCATGATGGAAAAGTAAATGACAGTCGCTGGGGCGTACGCATGAGAGGAGAAGGAAATATTGCACAAATAGTAGCGCAGCAATATAAAAAATATGGAAAGCTGTATGGTATGAATGCTGAGCGATGGGAGTTGGATACAAGTATATTCAAAAGGCCGGGTGAACAGGGTAAATTATTTTAATTGGATAAGTTTTTGCTTTTCGCTTTTCATGCCTAAGTTAAAATTAACAGGAAGGCAATTAAGAGCTCTCGGTTATCCTGAAGGGCCCGCGATCTCGATTGCTATGAACATAATGGAAAAGAATTTCAAACATCTGCCTTAAGCAGATGCATTGGAAATATTGAGCAGCATTTTGCAAAGTCCAAATCAATATGCACAAGATGGCGTGTTTGAAAAAAATGCAGAAGCATTGCTACCTAAGCAATTGGCAACTGGAGAAGGTGCTGAGGTTTAGTTGAATGAATCAGGTATACGATTCAATGTATTTGGAAGCGAAGGCATTGAACAAAGTGCTTTGCACCAAATGTACACAGCGGCCGAACTGCCCATTGCTGTTGCAGGTGCTTTGATGCCTGATGCATCTGCGGGTTATGGTTTGCCTATTGTTGGGGTGTTGGCAACAGAAAATGCAGTAATACCTTATGGTGTTGGCGTGGACATTGGATGCAGAATGTGTCTTTCCATTTTTTATATTTATCCAAAAGAATTAGCACAAAGAGAACATTATTTTACAAGAAAGCTGAATGAAGCAACGCTTTTTTGGAAGTGCGGGAAGAAAGATGAGCAGAACATCTGCCATTAAATCCATCATTCATTCTCAACTCAATGATGAATTAGCAAAGCACGGGGTGAAGTTGCTAGGCGGTGGTTTGTGGATGAAGCGCCATTTGCTTACAAGGGTATTCGTGAAGTGATGAACGCACAGAAGCATCTGGTGCAACGGTTTGGCTGTTTTATCCCAAGATTGTAAAGATGGATGGTGCAGTACTGAAGCAGTGGAAGAAAAAGAAGAACCGGGATTTACTGGATGGAGGATTAATAGGAGAGTAGCAGCACCAGGATTTACTCCTTTAGTACAATTCCATAGCATACAGCACCGTAATAAAAAGAGCCTTTAAAGACTCTTTTTATTTATAAGCTAAATCTATTAAGAGGTAGATCTTAGTCTAGACTTTTATGTAAATTTTCTTCTTATCTAACCAATAACAAATGGCCCACATAAAAAGAATGACAGTTAGTGCAAAAAGTAAAGAGCCAATGCGTGGGTCGCCGGGGATAAGTTTGTAGCCACGTTCGTAGATAAAGTTCCATGGACTGATGTAGGCAGGCTGTCCTTTGGCATCAACACCGTTGGGTATGCGTATGAGGCGAAGGCCACGAGGAAGAAAAGCACTGAGTGCAAATACAAACAAGGCATTCTTACCAAATACATCAAAGAAGCGGGTAACCGCGTTGCGGACACCTCTTATCTCAATAGCATAGACCATGGTGGCAAGAATAGCCGTAGCCATGCCAGTAGTAAGTACCACATAAGAACTTGTCCAGATGCGTTTGTTTACAGGGAAGCTTAAATCCCAAATATATCCTGCAACCATAAAACCAATTGCTGCTACAAACAAAACAGTGAGTGTTTGATAGATCTCAAAACCCTTTACAGCGCTGTCTTCCATTTGCTGCACATGTTTGCCTCTTTTGCGGATGTAATCACCTACGAGGAAGCCAAAGAGTACATTGACAATGGCCGGAATAGTACTCATTAAGCCTTCCGGATCAAAGGGGTGTACTACGCCATTGAGTGTATAGGGCTCACCTCCATACATATGTGGCCATGTAAGTATGCGTTCGTCAATGCTGTTGCCAAAGAAGCCAGCCTTGCTGTATGGATCGGAAGGGTCTCCCAAGGAAAAGACGAGTGCCCAATACACTAGCAAAAGGATCAAACCTGTTAAGAAAGCACCTCTTACTTTCAGGTAGTAGACAATGATAGAGCCGAAGAAGTAACAGATGGCAATGCGTTGCAACACGCCCAGTACCCTGATGCCGACCACTTTTCCTTCGGCATTTACCCATGTCCAGCCGTTAGCTACCAAGTGGTCGCTCTGCCAACGAACAAAAGGCCACCAGTTGAGAAATAAACCAATTCCATAGATCAATAGACTTCGCTTGATGATCTTCTTCCAGAAATAGGCGTCGCCTTTTTCTTCAAAGCGGGGCATGACAAAGGCCATGGCATTACCCACTGCAAAAAGAAAAAATGGAAACACAAGATCGGTAGGGGTGAGGCCATGCCACTTGGCATGTTCCAGCGGACCGTAGATGTGAGACCACGAGCCGGGGTTATTTACCAAGATCATTAAACAAACCGTAGCACCACGGAAAACATCGAGGGAGTAGTAACGTTGATTCACTCGGGAAGATTTGTATTTAAAAGTAAGAAAAGGATGTGAAGGATGAAGGAAGTGTTTGAATTTGGAGGAGAGAAGTATGAGGTAAGAGGTAGAAATGTTAGATAGTTGACCGATGACCGTTTTGTTTAGGTGTCATTCGAGTGGTGCTGCAACAAGAGGTAGACAAGGGTTGGGTTTACACACAGTAAACCAGGCTGAAGGTGGTCTCTCCTTGCTGTCACACTGCTGCCATCCTTTTGTGAAACTGCCGGAATAGTTGGGTGAACTTCAGTATAAGTATAGTATAAGTATAGTATAACATGTTCAAGGGTTATTGAGTTGTTGAATTATAGAAACCAGTTGTCCTTGGCTAAGCGGCACAAAATATGCATCATAGGCGCATTGGACTCTATGAATTGACTGAATTTAGAATGGTGTT
The DNA here is from genome assembly GCA_040290035.1 of Chitinophagaceae bacterium. GTDB lineage: Bacteria > Bacteroidota > Bacteroidia > Chitinophagales > Chitinophagaceae > Flavisolibacter. The sequence goes on along the minus strand of PSMG01000012.1, from coordinate 5,759 downwards.
GTTTTAACCAGAAGCCGAATTCAACAGGAATCAGGGTGCAGGCTTCTATTTTTACCCGATCATACCAATGTTTGTTTAGTAGTCAGGAAATGATCAAGTTAGATTTGCACAGTGTTATTGCTGTGCTTTTTGTAGAATAACTTTTTTTCTGTGGCTTTTACCAATTTTTTAGTCACAAGCAAAGGCTATATTTGCGCCGATTTCTACAATAAACTGATCAGTTGCAAAAAAGAAGGTGTGACTGAGGTTGCGAAGCTATGCGAACAGCGTTCGAAGTGTAAGGTTCGATGTTCTAAACTAATCTTTTCAATACCTATAGGTTTTACAGTGAGTGCCAAGTGGTATGCTATCTATACAAGTCCCCGGTGGGAAAAAAAGGTAAACACCTTACTCTTGCGAAAGGGTATTGAGAGCTATTGTCCACTGAATAAGGTACGCCGCAAATGGAGCGACCGTATAAAGCTGGTAGAAGAACCACTTTTTAAGTCTTATGTATTTGTAAAGATTGATGACAGCCAGCGCACTGATGTACGCATGGTTCAGGGAGTGATCAATTTTGTTTATTGGAATGGGAAGCCAGCTATTGTAAAGGATAAAGAAATACTGGTTATTAGAAAGTTTTTGGATGAATATAAAAATGTGCAATTAGCACCTATCAAAGAGGGAGATCCAGTACTGGTGAATGCAGGGCCGCTGATGGATCAAAAAGGGGTGGTACTGGAAGTAAAAAAGAAGGTGGCGAAAGTGTTAATTGAAAGTTTAGGCTACCAACTTATTGCACATATTGACAGAAGTAAATTAATTTCGGGACGCTGATAATTTAAACAACCACCACTTTAATGCGATCATTTTTATTTGTGGCTTTGCTGGGTTTTGTTCTTACATCTTGTTTAACGCAACGAAAAGCTGAGAGTAATCATAATTATTTAGAAGATATAAAGGATACTTCATTTAAAAAAAATGTGTATTCGGCCGAGCCTATTATTCAGAAAGCTGACCTGTTGTCTATCCAGATTTATAGTGCGGCCATTGATCCTAAGGTGGATCAATTGTATAATTTGCCAGTGCAGAATTCTGCGTCTCAAAGTAATACGCAACTGCAAGGTTTTTTAGTGGATCAGCAGGGTAATATTGAATACCCAAGAATAGGTTTAGTGCATGCAGAAGGATTAACTAAAAGTGAACTTACTGAGGTGATCAAAGGCAAATTGACGGGTCAATTAACCAACCCTACGGTTTTTATTCGCTTCTTAAATTTCAGTGTAACTGTATTGGGTGAAGTAGGGACACAGGGAAAAATCAACATCCCTTCTGAACGAGTAACCATATTAGAAGCAATAGGTTTGGCAGGAGGGGTTACGGAATATGGCAAAGTAAAGGAGGTACGTGTGTTGCGTGAAACCAACGGTGTACGCCAATTAGGAATTTTGGACCTAACTTCTAAAGACTTGTTTTCTTCACCTTATTATCAACTACAACAGAATGATGTGATTATGGTGGATAAAACCCGCTATAAATTAAGACAGACAGAACAGACTCGGATCTCGCAACAACTTGGTTTCGCTTTAAGCATCATTACCAGTATTGCCCTATTATATAATATCTTTAAATAGCCGCCCCCCTTCATGGAGGAAATAGTAGTACAAGATACCAAGAGTGAGCTGAATAAGCTTAACGCCAAGGACCTATTTTTTAAATATGTTAGCTTTCTACCTCTATTCATTATTTCGGTAGCGCTTGCCCTTTTTGTAGCCTATATCTATTTGCGTTATGCTACGCCCGTTTATCAATCGACAGGTGCTCTGATTATTGAAGATGATAGCAAGAAGCCGTCTAGTGGTAATGACAAGTTTGACCAAGTGCTTACCCAAAGTGGTACCAAGAACATTCAAAATGAAATAGAGGTCCTAAAATCGAAACCACTAATGCAACGGGTGGTTTCGGGTCTCAACCTTAATTATTCTTATTACGCAAAGGGGAAAATCAAGGAAATGAATGTTTATAAAAGCGCCCCTTTTACTGTGGAAGCCTTCCAATTAAAAGACTCTTCGCTTCCTTTTAACTTGATCATCAATTTTATCTCGGCCAACACTTTCCATGTCGATGGTGGCAGTACCCCCATCACTTTCGGCCAAGTATTTAAGAATGCTTACGGCGTTTTTTGTTTAAATAAGCAAGGTGATGCATCTGCAGGTGCTCAATACCGTGTTAGTTATAGCAATACCTACCAAGTGGCTTCTGAGCTAGTTAATTCTATTATAGTGGCTCCTAAAACACAAGGTACCAATACCATACTTCTTACTTTAGAATCTACTAATACACAGTTAGCCGCAGACGTTATCAACCAATTAATGAATGAATACGCTGATTATACTTTAGAGCAAAAAAATATTACCAATAAACAATCGAAGGCATTTATTGATGGCCGTTTACGCGTAGTGTCTCACGAAATTGACAGTATTAATACTGTTCGACTTAACTATATGCGTGAGCATAATATTGTAGATGCTGAAGCTCAAGGAGCTAACTATTTTAATAAGCTAACTGCTGCCGATCAGGTAACTAACGAGCAGCGGGTCAGATTAGACATTGCACAAAGTATTAGTGGTTATTTAAGCGACAAGCAAAATTCTTACACACCTGTTCCTTCTGCCTTAAGCTTGGCCGATGCCACATTAGCCAACATGATAGCAGCCTACAATGTTGCCCAAATGGAACGCAAGGCTTTGCTCGATGGCGGCACGCCACGTGGGAACGTGTTGATCAGGCAAAAAGAAGATCAGATTGAAAAGCTGCGGCAAAATATTTTAGAAAGCCTTCGTAATGTAAAAAATTCAATTGTAACCACAATCCAACATGCTGAATCAGAAGGTTCGATTGTTCAAAGTAAGATAAGGGCTTTGCCAGCGCAAATGCAGGTGTTAGAAAACATCAAACGGCAACAAGCCAGCAAGCTAGCCCTGTACAATTTTTTAATGGAAAAAAGAGAAGAATCGGAGTTGGCTATTGCTGCCAACATATCCAATTCTAAAATTCTTGATTTAGCCATAGCAAATGCTATCCCTATTAAACCTAATCGACGTACTGTTCAGTTACTTGCTATTGTTATTGGATTATTGCTTCCTGCACTGTTCATTTTTATACTGGAAATGCTGAATGACAAGGTAACTACGCGTTATGATATTGAACGCATTACCCAGGCTACCATACTTGGCGAAATAGGGCACTCTTATTCTGATTCACCTCTTGTAGCTATCAATGGTAATAGAAGTGTTGTAGCAGAACAATTTCGTATTATTCGATCCAACCTGGAATATGTACTGAACCATATCAATAAACCTGTGATCCTGGTTACTTCTTCTTTTAGCGGAGAAGGTAAATCGTTTGTTAGTACCAATTTAGGTTCGGTGATGGCATTGGCAGGTAAGAAAACCATAATCCTGGAATTTGATATTCGTAAGCCTAAGCTATTATCCCATCTCGGAATGCCGAAGAAGCCTGGGGTAATCAATTACCTCTTGGGGAAGGCAGAACTAAAAGACCTGGTGATACCTGTACCAGATACGGATAATCTTTTTGTACTTCCTTGCGGGCCCGTACCTCCTAATCCTTCGGAGATGTTGCTAGACGAAAAGATCACTGACCTTTTCAGCTATCTGAAGCAAAATTTTGATACAGTTATTATTGATACAGCGCCTGTAGGCATGGTAAGTGATGCGATGACCTTAAGTAAGTTTGCCGATGCTTCTCTATATATTGTTCGCCAGGGCCGCACCTTCAAACGTCAGATTGGATTAATTGATGAATATTATCAATCAGGAAAGCTACCGCGTATTTCAATTGTATTAAATGATGTGAAACTGCGAGCGGGCTATGGTTATTATGGCTATGGCTATGGCTATGGCTATGGCTATGGATCCAGTTATTTCCAAGAAGACGCTCCTGCGCCAACCCTAATGCAAGAGTGGTTTGGCTGGATGGGTTTTTCGAAGAACGGAAAGAAAAAAAGAAAAAAGACTACTATTTAAGATGAAGGTATTAGTGACAGGAGGGGCAGGCTTTATAGGTTCTAACCTTGTAGCCCGATTGCTGGAGAAGGAAGAGGTAAGTTTAGTACGTGTGTTGGATAACCTGGCTACCGGCTTTACCAAGAACCTAGACGCTTTTCAATCGAATAGCAAGTTTGAATTTGTAGAAGGCGATATCCGTAATTGTGAAACCTGCCTTAAAGCCTGTGAAGGCATTGATCTTATTTCCCACCAAGCAGCCCTTGGTTCGGTGCCCCGCTCTATTAAAGACCCGATTACCACAAACGAAGTAAACATTACAGGAACGCTGAATATTTTTACAGCCGCGAAAGAGCAAGGCGTGACACGTGTTGTATATGCTGCCTCTTCTTCTACCTACGGGGACCACGTCGGACTGCCAAAGACGGAGGAGAAAATTGGAAGACCACTTTCACCATACGCTGTAACCAAGTACGTAAACGAGCTTTATGCCCGTGTATATGCCGATGTTTATGGATTAGAAAGTATCGGACTACGTTATTTTAACGTGTTTGGCCCTAACCAAGATCCGAATGGCGCTTACGCAGCGGTAATTCCTCTTTTCATGAAAGCAGTGCTTAATAATGAGGCTCCAGTTATCAACGGCGATGGGGAAATCAGTCGCGACTTTACCTTTGTGGCCAATGCTGTGCAAGCAAACGAATTAGCCCTCTTTACCGATAGCAAAGAAGCGGTTAACCAAGTGTATAACATTGCCTTTGGGGAACGCACTACGCTGAACGAATTGTTTGAATCTATTAAATCTATTGCCGGCAGTGATCTGGCACCTAGATACGGACCAGAACGGGCAGGCGATATTAAACATAGTCTGGCTGATATTTCAAAAGCTAAAACATTGCTAGGCTACCAACCTGAATACAGTGTACATGAGGGTTTAAAGATCGCTTTTGAATGGTATCGCAAGCTCCATCATTTCTCTTATTCAACTTAATTTCATGGCTGACAAAACCATCCTCATTACAGGCGGTGCAGGCTTTATTGGCTCGCATGTAGTACGCTTGTTTGTAACAAAATACCCCGAGTATCAAATCATTAACCTGGATGCGCTGACTTATGCAGGCAACCTGGAAAATTTAAAAGACATTGAAGCTGCACCTAATTATGTGTTTGAAAAAGTAAACTTGCTGGATGCAACTGCATTGGAACGTGTATTTGACCAATATCAACCTGACGGTGTTATTCACCTAGCAGCAGAGTCTCATGTGGACCGTTCAATTCTTTCGCCGCTTGATTTTGTGTATACTAATGTGGTGGGTACGGTGAATTTGTTGAATGCGGCAAAAAAGCATTGGTCCACAGTCAACGGTCTACAGTCCACTGACGAAGTTTTTAAGGGAAAGCTGTTTTACCATGTGTCCACGGATGAGGTGTATGGGGCTTTAGGTGATACCGGTTTCTTTACCGAAGAAACGCCATACGATCCGCACTCGCCTTATTCGGCTTCAAAGGCCTCCAGTGATCATTTTGTACGGGCTTATCATGATACTTATGGATTACCGGTAGTAATTACGAATTGTTCCAATAACTACGGGCCTAATCATTTCCCCGAGAAGTTGATCCCGTTAATGATCAATAATGTGCTTAACAAAAAGCCTTTGCCTGTGTATGGAGATGGTTTATATACTCGCGACTGGCTGTATGTAAAAGATCATGCAGATGCTATTGATCTTGTTTTTCATAAAGGACAGATTG
>PSMG01000047.1:0-16005 GCA_040290035.1 Chitinophagaceae bacterium | reverse complement strand
TTTAACCGAAGTAAGAAGAATGAGTGAGGAATGGCGAGCAGATTATAACACCGAAAGACCGCACAAGTCCTTAGGCAAGCTTTCACCCGGAGTTGTTCCAAGTGGGGAAGCATTTTTGTAATATTCCAATGCCGCATTGTGCATTTCTCCTGAATTGACTGGCATAAATTGAGTTTTAAATAAGTTAGATATATTTCTACTGCAAATCGTTAATTGAATATTATCTTTTGAACCTCTTAACTATGAATTTATATTTTGGTTATCCACTCCTGAAGGCTGTGTCCAAATAGGGTTGCGTACAATGAACAGGGCTTTGCGATGTTGTAGGATTTGAAAAACAAATGTACAAGATTACAACCAAAAGCCCACCGATGATTGTCCTGCACAAACAACTGCTGCCATGTTGCTGATGATGAAGATTACAAAGTCAAGCCCAATATTGCAAAACCCCATGTTAGCTGCTGCCCTTCTTTCTTAAGTTCTATTTGTTGTTCATTGTAAGTGTTAATAGAAAAAAACTTTCTGTCAATGCTTTTACACTATGAACAATATTTTCATGTAATGCTAACATTTGTCCTTTTTCTAAATAAGTCTTTTGTTGTTCTGCAGTGAATTCTATTTTGCCTTGTACCACTTGAACACTTATCACTCCATTTGCTTTATGCGGTTTTAGTTCTGCGTTTTCGTGTAGTCCAATTAGCACAATTCTCATTGTTTCCGATTTGAAAAGTGTAACTGAATTTCGGTCGCTTTCTGTCCAGGTTCTTTCACTTTTTATCTGGTTAATCGTCTCATTCAAATTCATTTCTACCAAAGGTGCATTTAAAATGCGTTCTCCTTTTGAACGCTTTAATGTTGCATCGTTTGATTTATGCTCCATTTTGTTTTGTTCGTGATGAGTATTTAATTTTTCTTCTTTCATATTTCAAAGGTAGTTTTAATTTGTCGTGGTGTTTCGGCAGGGTTGCAGCTAAACAATTAGAAAAGTATACGCAAAGCCGCCATTTAAAGCTTCGTATCAGAAGGCTGTTGCGTGGCATTGCGGTATAGTTTTAGGTTGACCGACCTCGCCTTAATGTTGCCATTAGGGAGAAAGAATCGGTCATGTTCTTTTCATATTGTTGCTTTTTTTTAAAATTTGTTTATTGTTTGATCAAATCTGTTTCATTGGTTGGCAAAATAACTTTAGGCTGGGTTTTTAAATTAATCATTTTTGTTTTTCATCTGCTATGTTGAGCTGTGATTTATTTATACGGGCATACTTCTGCCATTACGTCGGTTAACGTTGCCTTTGCGTGGTTTACATGTTTGCCGGTTTTCTTTTATCAGCCATCATCCACCCGCTTGTTCACAGGAAGCCGGGGACAGGGATAATATATTTTGAGCAACTGCATCGTTTGCTGTTTGCAGCAGGGGCACAGTGTTAAGTCTATACCATATTGCTCTGTCATATGTAAGGCAAGTGGTATTTTTATGAGTCCCTTATGTAAGGGAAGCTTCCTGTTCTTTAGCACTTCATTGATACGACGATGCCTGTTCCTGTTTGCCAGATAGCCATACGGTCGTATTTTGGTAAATCTTGCTGGTAGTATATGCTGTTCAAAACGACGGATAAATTCTGTAGCATTCAGTGTCATTTGTTTTTGCTTATCATCCTATCCATAATCTTTGTACTTAAAAGTTACGGTTTCTTCTTGCTCATCAATATTGCATAACCTGTGATTACTGATAGCAACTTTATGTGTATAACGGCTCAGGTACTCAATAACTGCGTGTGGTTCTCCAAAAGGAGCTTTGGCATAAACGACCCGGTCTTTTTGATAGAGGGCATTGAACAGTTGTTTTACATCTGTCGCATCAGGCACTATCACTTCTGCTTTTGTGATCATTTGCTGCAATGCTGCTAAAAATTTTGCCCGGTACACAATGCTCATTGCTTTAACAGGAAACAAAAAGCGGTAATCGTTTTTTTTAGCATTTTTCCATGTAGTATCATTTGCAATACCTCCACCGCTTACGATACAATGAATATGCGGATGGAAGCTGAGTTGCTGTCCCCATGTATGCAATACGCTGATGATACCCGGTACTGCGCCGGGATATTTTTCATTTTTGGCAAAACTGAGCAGTGTCTGCGCCGAAGCATCAAAGAGCGGTTTAAACAAATCTTTTCGATGACCCATGACCAAACTGTTCAGCTCATGAGGATAATGTAAAAACGACATGATAATATTTTACCGGAAGCAGTTCCTGCGTTCGGGCCTCTGTCCATTTTTGTTTTTTTCGTGCGCCGCAATTAGGACAATGCCTGTCTCTGCAACTGTGATATTGATAGTTTATTTGTCCACATCCATCATTGCCACAGCCATACACATGATAGTCCAACGAAGCGGTGCGGCATATTTTTAAACGATTGAGTACCTTTTGCACATGCAGGTTAGCGGATGTGCCTTGTGATGAATGATACTTCTGCAACATTTGTTGCACGGTAGCCTTTGGCGCTGTATATGATACCATAGTAACATCATTTTTATTTTATTGTTTTAATGATATTGTTCGCTGATTTTTTTTGCCGCCTGGTAAATTATCATACGGATTTACAATGCCCTCTGTATACGTGTGGAAGTAAGATGCAGATAGCGCAATGTGGTTTGCAGATTACGATGGCCCAACAGTTTTTTACTGTATGGAGGTCGGTGCCATTATCTACCAGGTGTGTGGCAAAGCTATGGCGAATGGTGTGCACGGTATACTGTTTACTGTGAAGCCCAGCCTCTGTGCCAATGCTTTTTGTACCAGGTGCTGAATGTTGCGCATACTCATGGGGCTGCCGGGTCTGCTGCCATTGAATAAATATATTTTGGGTTTGTAAATAATATAATAAGCTCTGAGTTCCTGCAGCACCTGTTCAGATAAAATCGTGTAGCGGTCTTTGGTGCCTTTGCCCTGCACTACTTTGATGCGCATGTTTTTGCTGTCAATATCAGTAATCTTCAGTGCAGCTATTTCGGCAAGACGCATGCCGGAGCTGTAGTGCATCATGATAATTGTACGGTGCTTGATGTTTTTTTACTCCGTCAATAAGTGTTTTTATTTCTGATGCAGACATAACAGCAGGAAGCGTTGAACTTTTTCGTGGATAAATAACGGAGGGGATTACATACAGCTGCTTGAGCACATGGCGAAAGAAAAATGAAATACTTTGTGCTGCCATCTTACATTTTACACGGTTGCATCCAGGTGTTTTTGACAGATACAATAAATACTGCATCACCATATCTTCAGTAAAATGGTGCGGATTTACATCAGCGTAATAAACAAACAGATAACGTAGCTCTGAGAGATAATTGCGCATGGTGAGCGGACTGTAATGCCCCATTGCTAAAAACTGATTGGTTCTTTCCAATGCCGCAACAGCTTGCGGACTTAACGTTTTTTTCCATGATCTTATAGTTTTAAAATGAAAAAAATAAACTACAAGGTAGGAAACTACGAGAATTCAGCGCATGAAAGGCGATGTTGGTTCAACTGGCTCATAGGAATAAGTGAACCATTGGAAGAAGGCACTAAAAGGTTTTTAATTTCATCAATATTATTTCTGAACTGCGGCAAATATCGGACTACAATATCATAACGCTTAGTGCCATAATATAAAACAGAAATTGCTTTACCACCGATGGCAGCTTCTATCATATTCTGAATGTCGGAAACATTGATGCCGTAACGGGCTGCATATTCCCTGTTTATATTTATTGCCAGTTGTTCCTATGGACCTTCCTGTTCAATATTTACTGCTTCGCTTCCTTTCAGGGATTTCATGATTGCTGCAATGCTATCCGATTTATTTCTCATCAATACCAAATCATCACCCACAACAGATACGGTAAGGTCGGCTGCACTGCCTGTTACAATTTCCATTACCTGGTCAATAATAGGTTGCCCTGATGAAAACCTCACACTCGGCATTGCAGTTTCTAAATCAGTTCTGATTTGTTTTACCAGTTCTTTTTTTGAAATAGTATCACTCCACAATTTGTAATCTTTCAAACCAACCAGTATTTCATTTCTATTTGAAGGGAAAGGGTCTGTGCCGTCATCGTTTCGTCCTGTTTGAGTGATGACATAAGAAATTTGCGGATACTTTGCAATGGTTTCCCTGATTTTAGGTGCATACTTGGCGTTTTCCTGAATGGTAATACCCGCAGGAAAATTTCCACGAAGAAAAATGGAGCCTTCATCTAATTCGGGTAAAAATTCGCTGCCCAATTTCAATCCAAATAAAATAAGTACAGCAACAATTGAAAAGCCAGTGATGACAGTTATACGGAAATTGGTTATTAAGTTATTCAGTGCCTTAGCATATTTATTTTCAAGCGATTTCAAAAAATCAAACCGCTGCCAAAAACTTTATTTTGAACTAAATAATCTATTGTCCCCATAACTCAATAACTTCTTTTGAAAAACAAATGAAATAAGCACCGGAATAAAAGTTAATGCTGCCAGCATAGAACCGATTACTGCAAAAGCCAGTGTTAAAGCCATTGGTGAAAACAGTTTGCTTTCCACCCTTGTCATTAACAGAATAGGCATGTATGCCAAAACAATAATAGTAACAGAAAAGAAAATTTCCTAATGAACTTTTTAGGTTTATATTTTTTGTTAACTGAAAGTTCTTGCCATATAAAGCTGCAAACAACAAGTTGTCTGATGCAATGCCTATAGCAATAAATAAAATAGAAATTGAAATAACAGACATGAATGCAGTTAAAACTCAATATGCCCCCTTATACCAAACACATGAACAGGTCCTCTGTCTTTATTATAAGCAGGATGATTTACAAACTGGTAGTCGAAAGTAAGCCAGAAAAATTTTGATAGTTTAGTATTGTAAAAACATTCGATGATGTTTTCGCTGCCATAGTTCAAGTTGCCATCACCTATAATAAAACCATAGCCACCAGCTTTTAAAAATTTTTGATGGTCTTTAGAAATACCATTAAACACTGTGGCAATTCCAACTAAATCATTTGTTCTTTTCCATTTTGTGCCTTTTATTGAGAAGCCTGCATTTAATGTTTTATCTATTTCTGTAAATGCCCAGGTTGCATATTTGCCATCGTTCCAGCCGAGCCTGCTGAAAAAACCAATTTCATTTGTTAATTCTTGTTCTACATTCAATCCTACACCTAACTTTTTGCCACAATAGTTTTTGCCTTCTATATTGCCCTGAATAACATCTAATAAATTTGTATTACCAGTTGATATGGCTTTTAATCCATCGCTATAGGAAGGGGCTTTTGAATAAGTATTGCTAATGATAAACCTGAAATTACCAGGGCGTTTCATTATAGAAAATTTATGTTCAAACTCAAACGTTTCAGAATGTGCTTTTGAAAACTTATATTCCATTAAGCTAAAGTTAGCAATGCGTGGCACTGCTACACTTGATAAACGAATTGCCCAATCAGGCTTAATCAATTCTGCCACTACACCATATGTATAACCTCTGGTGTTGGCAGGATAATCCCATGCGCCATTTGCCCATATAGACCAATTAAAAAATTGTGAACGGGGATCTTTGCTGTATTTATTGTTATCATAAAAATCGCTGATGGCAAATTTGCCTGCACTAATAGTAATTCTGCTGGTGGGTATGTTGCTTGCAACCTGGTTTACATCATCGGCAGCATACTCATAAGTGGTATTGGGTAAAGCAAAATGCTGTTGCAAATATGCCCGCGCTATAAATACCTGCGGCTCTACCGCCCCAACACGATACGTTTCACCATTTAATGCCCCGGCTACGCCTGTTGCAAAACTTAAACCTTTGCCTCCTGAAATTTCCGGATTAAAATAAAAGGCTGCTCCTTTCCATAACTTTCTACCAAGAAATAAAGTAGCCGTTAAACTTATTGCTGTTGGCTCTACACTGTCTGCCAAACTGTTTGTGCCGCTATATAGAGATTTAAAACCTAAATGTTTTTGAGAAATAACAGTCATTTGAAAATGATTTGTCCATTTTGTTTTGATTGTTGTGTCCGCAGTATTTTGTGCAAGCGTAGATTGTATAAAAGCCATGAAAGCTATTGCTGTCACTAAAATTTTTTTCATCGTAATTTTTTTTAATTATTTATTAATTTGTTTTTAAAATGGGTTATAACCATTGGTTGTACTTTTTGATGTACCATGTTTTTATTAATTGCGTTAGCACACAATAACTTACTAATATGGCTATTAAGAAAGGAAAATAGATTAGTGGTAGCGGTTGCATTTTTAGCGCAACTGCCAATGGTGAAAATGGAATAAAAATACCTATTGTCATTATTAACGACGTAAGCGCCACCACCGGTGCGGTAGCCCAGCTTTGGATAAAAGGGATTTTGCGGGTACGTATCATGTGCACAATCAATGTTTGTGATAATAAGCCTTCAATAAACCATCCGCTTTGAAATAGTGATTGGTGCTCCGGGCTATTTGCTTTAAAGAAATAGAACATTAAAAAGAAAGTAGCATAGTCGAATATTGAACTAATGGGACCAATGAATACCATAAATTTTGCAATACCCCCGGCATCCCATTTTTTAGGTTGTTCTAAATATTCTGCATCCATACTATCCCAGGGTATGGATGTTTGCGAAATGTCGTACAGAAGATTTTGAACCAGCAATTGTATAGGCAACATTGGTAGGAATGGCAAGAAAGCACTTGCCCCCAACATACTAAACATATTGCCAAAGTTGCTGCTGGCAGTCATTTTAATATACTTAATGATGTTTCCAAAGGTTCTTCTGCCATAAATAACCCCCTTGCGCAATACCATTAAATCTTTTTCCAGCAAAATGATATCGGCACTTTCTTTGGCAATGTCTGTAGCAGTATCAACACTAATACCCACATCTGCATCACGCAAAGCACCTGCATCGTTTATACCATCGCCCATAAAACCAACTGTGTGTCCTTTTGCCTGTAAGACTTTTACCACACGGCTTTTTTGTGCAGGGCTTAGTTTGGCAAATATGCTGATGTCGTCAATTTGTTGTGTTAACTCTTCATCGGTTAATTTTTCCAGTTCATTACCTATCATTATGTTGTTGATAGGTATGCCCACATCCTTGCATATTTTTTTGGTTACAATTTCGTTATCGCCTGTCAATACTTTTAACTCAACCCCTAATTTGTGCAATGCTTCAATAGATGGTTTTGCAGATGGTTTTGCAGGGTCTAAAAAGCCGATAAATCCTGTTAATACCATATCGCTTTCATCGGCAACGGAATAGGTTAAGGCACGGTTATCAAATTCTTTAATAGCTACAAGCAATACTCGCAAACCTTCTTCATTTAATTTTTTTGAAGTATTTAAAATAATGTTCCACATTTTTTCATTCATCGGAATTACCTTATCAGTCTCAATATGTAGTTCTTTATCTTCGCCCGGGTCAAAAGCATAACTACATAAGTCCAGCATTTCTTCCACCGCACCTTTGCAGATTAATAAATGCTTGCCATTGCGTTGTTTTAAGATAACAGACATTCGCCGGCGTTGAAAATCGAATGGTATCTCATCCACCTTTAAAAAATATTCTTCTACTTTTAAGTGTTCGTGTACTTCTATATGTTCTAAAACTGCAACATCTAATAAATTTTTTAACCCTGTTTGATGATAGCTGTTCAAGTAAGCCCATTTAAGCACTTCTTCATCTTGGTCGCCAAAAATGTTGAGGTGCCTTTCCAGCACAATTTTATCCAAGGTAAGTGTACCCGTTTTATCGGTACACAAAATATCCATTGCACCAATATTTTGAATGGCATTTAAGCGTTTTACAATCACTTTTCTTTTGCTCATATTCAATGCACCTTTGGCAAGGTTGGCAGTAACAATCATAGGCAACATTTCGGGTGTTAAGCCTACTGCAACAGCTATGGCAAAAAGCAATGCCTCTAACCAATCGTGTTTTATAAAGCCATTGATTAAAAAGATAAGCGGCACCATTACCAGCATAAACCGAATGAGTAACCAGCTTACACTATTCACTCCTTTATCAAAACTCGTTTCTGCCCGTTTGCCTGTTAATGATTTACTGATTGAGCCAAAGTAGGTTTGGTTGCCTGTTAAAACTGCAATAGCCATAGCCGAACCACTCACCACATTTGTTCCCAAAAAACAAATGTTCTCTAATTCTAACGGTGACTTTGTATCTGCATTATCAATCTTAAATTCACTTTTTTCCACCGGTAATGCTTCGCCCGTAAGCATAGACTGGCTAACAAACAAATCCTTTGATTGTATAATTCTGCAGTCGGCAGGTATCATATCCCCGGCAGATAAAAAAACAATATCTCCGGGAACTATTTCCTTAATATCTATTTCTTTTTTGCCTATTTTTTCACGCAAAACCAAAGCAGTTGTTTTTACCATACTTTTTAATTGCTCGGCGGCTTTATTGCTTCTGAACTCTTGCCAGAACCTCAAAAAAGAACTAAGGAAAACCATAATTGAAACCACTGTAATGGTTTTAAAATCCCGTTCTTCAGGTGAGGCTATCAGTACATCAGTTACCAAAGAAATAATGGCAATAACAATTAATACCCCAATAAAAGGGTTTAAAAATGCCTGCAGGAATTGCAAGTACCAGGCCGGTGCTTTTTCATGTACAATTTCATTAAGCCCAAATTGTTTTTGTTTGTTGTGCACTTCATTAATGGATAAGCCTGTTTCTTTACTATTCAACATTGCCAGGTAAAAGTCTTTATCACCTTTTGCAGCATTTTTTAGTTTTATTTCTGTGTTGGTATTAAAGCCATTAGAAGCAGTATCAGTTGAGAAACTCTTTTTCAATTTTTGTGCTGTTACTTTTAGCATTTCAATTTTTTTTTCTTTTTTTGAAATAGAATGTTTGCTACTATTATAAAAAGGATGAGGGATAAAGCAATAATGCTATACTTTAATATTGGTATTGTGTTATTTGGATTGCGATACCAACTAACATTCAGGTCTATTAAATAAACTGCTACTGCCAAAATTAAAATGGCACTAAGCCAATTGATATTTATTTTCATTCTTTAAATTTTAAACATCGGTTTGTGTTCCTGTTATTTCCCATTTTACTTTCATTACATCGTGTTCTATCGTTAATCTGCCGGCAATTTTTTCCATTAATAAATCTTGTGGTGAAATAGATGTTATTTCTGCGGTAATGATAGCATTGTTGGGGTCTCCATTGTCGCTGCTTGATAGCGAACGCATCATTAGTTTATCATCATTTCCTAAATGCTGTATGAGCAAAACACGGATATGGTTCTCTACTTTTTCTTTGCACTTGATGGTAAATAAATATTCTGTTTGAGCAGTATCAGATTTTATGAAAGGCAGCTTGCTTAACCTATTACCCAATGGGCGAAGTATTAAATGTGTAACCATAATAGATATGGTAACCACAGTTGCTTCGGTAAATAAGCCTACCCCTGCCAATGAGCCAACTGCAGCCGAACACCAAATAGTAGCAGCGGTATTTAAGCCCTGTACACTCATACCGTCTTTCATAATAACACCGGCACCCAAAAAACCAATACCTGTAACAATTTGAGATGCTACACGGCTTGGGTCGCCTGTGTTACCTGTAAGTGAAACTGAAAGTAAAATGAAAGCAGCCGAACCCATTGATACCAATGTGTTGGTGCGAAGCCCCGCACTCTTTTGCCGCCACTGGCGTTCAATACCAATAAATGCACCTAATAAAAGTGCAATGCCAAGCCGTGAAGTAAAATGTAAAATAGTCATTATTGATTTTTTTAAACTGTTGGACAATTAGTTTTCCTAACTGTACAGTTTAAAAAAACTGTGCAGTTATAAGAGAAAATTTGTTTTTGTATGACCGGGACCTGCATCCATTTTAGATGGTTTTTATTTTTGTTGGGCGAAAGTAAAACAGCCCATTTGAAGGATCTGTTAGGGATGCTTTAGAATGTTATTAGAAAATCATTAGAAGCATTAAACGTGTACAAATTCGATGGTGAATGTAGTTTCGATATTTTCTTTTGATTCAACAGCAATATTGCCTTTATGCAACTTAATTATCTTTTGTGTGAGTGATAAACCAATGCCGTGGCCATCTGTATATTGTTTGTTTGAGCCACGATAAAAAGGGGTAAAAATATTTGGTAAATCTACTGTGGAAATGCCGATGCCATTATCAACAAATTGCAGTACTGCCAGGGGATGTTGATGTGAAATGATAACTGTGCAAGTATTATCCGGCGAAAACTTGCATCCATTTTCCATCAGGTTTACAAAAGCAACTTTCAATAAGTATTCGTTTCCATTTACCGAAATATAACCATCATCTTCTGCTTCTTCGTCTGTAAATTCAATTTGGATTTTATAACCCGGATTTGATTTTATAACCTGCTGCCTTGCATCAAGCAATACTTCATCAAGGCGTACTTCTTTAAACGTAATTTCCGTTTGGTCATAATTTGCTTTTGCAAAGTCAAGTAAACCATTAGCTAACCTTGCCAGTCGTTTTGCATCCTGTAAAGCAAGCACTATAACTTCTTTATACTCCTGAATACTTCGTTCTTTGTAAGTTGCCAGTTCCAGTTCTGAAATGATGACAGCCAAAGGTGTTCGCAACTCATGTGAGATATTAGATACAAATTGCTTTTGAGCATCAAAAGAATTTTCCAAACGGTTGAGCATTTCCTTTACAGGTTCAAATGCTTTTTTTGAAAAGAACCTTCCTGCGATATAGATAAATAAAATGGAAATGATGAAAACAACAACGCTGCTTTTAAGCAAGTTGTTTAATTTACTGTATCCATACTGGTCGTAAGCGGCTGCGGTAATGATGTAATTTTTATTTTGAAAAGGATACTTTAGCCCTATTACCTGCCAATCCTGCTGGTAAAATTTAATTTCACCTTTTTGATAGATTTCATCAATCATCTGTTTTGTTTCCTTCACAACATCAATATCCACAGCATCATGGTAAAGTAAGTGAAACGAAGTGTCGTAAATAGCTACTTCCACTTCATTTAATATTTTTCTGTTGCTGCGGTAAATGTTTTGCAAAGTGCCTGCCTCAACGTTTGCATTAAAAAATAGGTTGGCTTTGGTGATAGCTTCTTTTTTAAGTGAAGTATAAAAATCTTTTTCACGATTATTTTTTGCGTCTAAATAAATTACAAGAGCAAACAGCAGCAGGATGGTTGCGGTAATTATTGTAAATAATATGGTGAGGCGTGGCCTTACTTTCATTCTGCTTTCAATATAAAACCCATGCCTGATTTTGTGTGAATGAGTTTTTTTTCAAAGTCTTTATCAATTTTCTTGCGGAGGTAGTTGATGTACACATCAATAAAATTAGTACCTGTGTCAAAATGGGTGTTCCAAACCTTATCAGCAATTTCCACTCTTGACAAAACCCGTTCAGGATTTTGCATCATGTATTCCAATAGATTAAATTCTTTGGGGGTGAGATTAATTTCTGTTTTGTTTCGCTTCACAATTTTGGTATGCAGGTTCATTTCAAGGTCGGCAAACTTTAAAATGAAACCGGAGGTATTTGCATTTTTACTGTTGCGTTTCAGTAATGCCCTGATGCGTACCAACAGTTCCCTCAATTCAAAAGGCTTTACCAAATAATCATCTGCCCCTGCATCAAATCCTTCCACTTTGTCGTCTGTTGTACCCAATGCCGTGAGCATTATAATGGGAATGTCGGGCTTAGTCCGGCTAATTTGTTTACAAAGGTCAACCCCATTTATCTTGGGCAAAATAATGTCGGTAATAATAATGTCGTAATCGTTATTGAAAGCTAACTTTTTACCCATCTCACCATCATAAGCAAGGGTAATGGCAAAGCCTTGTTCTTCCAATCCTCTTTGAGTGAGTTCGGCAAGCCGATGGTCGTCTTCTATTAATAAAAGCTTTGTCATTTTACATTGTTAAGCTCTGCAAAGGTACTAATGCTTTTTATCAATAGTCAAAGGATAAGGTTGGTGAAAATGTGGGTTGCTCCGTAATGTGTATGTGTTGATGTTTTGTACTCTCGCTCAATAGAAATTCTGCTGCTGGCGGAAGCGTTGGCAAAATTGCAGCTCTTTTGCAGGTTGGCTTCTGTGCGGTGGGTTTTGTGCGCCTGCAAATGTGCCTGACTTGCAGCGTCGGCTTGTTAGAGTGTTGCATTATGTCTCTCTACTTTGTGAACCGCCAAACAAATGTAGCAAGTGTCGCACCTAAAACTGGTGCAGTTAAATAAATCCAAAGTGTCGTGATGTTACCTGATACTATTGCTGGTGACAAACTTCTAACTGGGTTCATGGATGCTCCGCAAATTGGTCCTGCAAACATTGCTTCTAAAAGTACAACGCCACCAATTGCAAGTCCTGCCATTGTTCCTGTTTCCTTTGAACCTTGTGAAGTAGATAAAATGGTAAGCATTAAAATAAATGTCAGCACAATTTCCAAAACGAAGGATTGCAAATTTGAACCTGCTGGAATTGTCGCACCTAAATTTAGGTTTGTTGGAAACAACAATTTTAAAATGGCTGATGCTATAAATGCTCCAACGATTTGTGAAACGAGGTAAGGCAATATTTCTTTTTTAGGAAAAAGGTTTGCCAATGAAAAAGCAATGGTAACTGCTGGATTAAAATGTGCTCCCGACTTGTCGCCAAAAGCATAAATCATTGCAGTAACGATAAGCCCAAAAGTAATAGCAACGCCAATATGCCCAACTTGTCCGTTGGTTTGCTGGTCAATAATGATTGCACCTGTACCACAAAAAACCAATGCAAAAGTTCCGATGAGTTCGGCAATGTATTTTTTCATTTGCTTAATTGCCTGTTAGCTGATGGTAAGCTGTTGCATCTAAAAGGTTTTCAATTTCTGCTGGGTTGGTTATTTCAATTTTCATCATCCAACCTTCGCCATAAGGTTCATCATTTATAAACGTAGGTGTCTACAATAGCTTTTTGTTAGTCTCAATTACTTTACCTGAAACTGGCATAAATAAATCGCTTACGGTTTTGATAGCTTCTACTGAACCAAATACTTTGTCCTGCTCAAAACTGTAACCGTCATTGGGTAAGTCGGCATAAAAAATTTCACCCAATTCACTTTGGGCAAACTCTGTAATGCCTATTGTGCCTATGTTATCACTGATGCGTAACCATGTATGCTCTTTGGAATATTTTAAGTCCTCGGGAAAGTTCATGATTGTAATTTTTTGATTTTGTTAAGCTCCATTTCGTAACATATCAGCAAATTCATTTGGCAAAGGACTTTCTTCAACTGCTTTTGCGGCTGTTTCTATATCGTAATTAAAGCGGATAAATTCAACTTGAATGCTGTCTTTGTCAAGTATAGAACTGTTGTCGTTAATTGTAAGCATTACATAACCGCCTTGTGGGTTGCTGTCTTTTGGTTTGCCAACTGAACCAATATTTATAGCATGGCGAAAATGGTTTTGTCCGTCAACGCCTGAATTTATAATACGATGATATGGTTTGTGTGTATGCCCAAAACACATAATGTCTGCGTCTGCCTGCTCCATAATACGAAGCATACTTTTTTCTTCTCTGTCTTCAAAAAGATATTCGTTTATTTTTCGTGGACTGCCATGCACCAAAAGCAAATTCAATTTGTCTTCGTGGAGTTGAAACTCAACTTTGATGTGTGCTGGAAGTGTACGCAAATATTTTCTTTCTTCATCATTCATTATTGAATTGGTGAAAGAAATAGAAATTTTACCGTTGTCTTTTTCATGGTCGGTTTTGTAAGCACAACCACATTCGTTGCTCATACGCCCAATGCCAAAATCATAGTTACCTGCAATGGTTGGGATTTTTCTGTTTTTAATTTCGTTCACTACTTCGTTTGCCCAAATGTTATACCCCACTAAATCGCCTAAGCAATAGATAGCATCAGTGTTTCGGCTGTCAACATCTTTAAAAAATGCTTGTAACGCTGGAAGGTTTGCATGAATGTCGCTGAATAATGCAATTTTCATTTGTCTAAATATTTATTTGAAATATTTTTAAAAATTAGCAGCATCCGCCACCTGGTGTGCAGCCACTTTCATTGGCTGTTTGTAATGTATTTAATTGAACTTTTTGTTTTGCTGGTGGAATACCGCAAGCATCGCTTGCCAAACAAGCAGTTTGTTTTGGAACAAGTACAAAATCTTTTCCGTTGAAATGCAACCCGTATTTGCCAATTGTGTCTGATTGATATTCTACTTCAATTTCTAAATCGCCAATTCCCAATTTGGTTTCAGACAATGCAATGATGTTGGATAATTTTTGTGGTTTTAAACGATGTTCAAAATCGTTGGCATCCCAAAGTTGGAAGTTTACAACTTTTTCAAGGCGTTCAACACCACCGCAATCAATAAAATGTTTGGTAACAAGTCCAACTTCTGTAACGTGAAAATGCTCTGGAACATAATCACCTGTTGGCAATTTGAAATTTACAGCTTCGGCTGTAGCAAGATGTTTTTTAATTTCTGATAATTTCATTTGAATTAGTTTTTTTTATTAACAACAATTTGATTTTTTGTTTTCTGCTTTGGTTAAAATGTTAGTGAAATAAGTTTGCAGCTTTTGAAATGCTTTTTCGTCAATGCAATAGCAAATAGAGTTGCCTTCAATTTCGCCTTTGATAAGTCCTGCGTTTTTTAATTCTTTGAGGTGTTGGGAAACTGTCGGTTGTGCCAAAGGCAATTCATTTACTATGTCGCCACAAATGCAAGTGTCCACTTTTAGCAGATACTCAATTATTGCAATTCTTGCAGGGTGTCCTAAAGCCTTGGCAAGTGTCGCAATAGCATTTTGTTTGTCTGTAAAATGGTCTGTCTTAGTTGCGCCCATGTTTGTAAGTTTAATATTGCAATATTACGATAAAGATTTGAAAGAACAAAAGTGTGTCAAAAATAATTGCCGAATTGAAGGATGTTTGCCGTGTGTTGGCAATTGCAGCTCTTTGCAAGGTTGGCTTTTGTGTGTTGGCTTTGTGTGCCCTGCAAATGTGCCAAAATGTGCGTTAGGTTGTTGAAGTATTTTGTGTCAAGCCCAACGATGTAATGTCTGCTGGTAGGGTTGCCTATAACGTTGAGTATTTGCGAAGGCAGGGAATTTTATAATGTCAAGCTCGGTACAAATGCCTACTTCAAAATATAAAGTTGAAGTTAAGAACTAAAAGCCAAATTTATAAATGTCAGCCCGAACCGCTGCTGATGCTTGCACATAGCTGATGTTTCAATGTCCAGCCCTGCCTTTTGCAAATACTTTTGTTGTAAGTAGCCCTTCTCCTTGTCCTTTGGAAACTATTTCATTAAATATAGGACTCCTATAAAAACTATTAGTATAAGACGCAAGTAATAATAAATAATCTTCCATTTTTGAATCGCATCGCCTGATTGGTGATTTTGATTTTCTATTTCAGCTAAAGTTTTTTTTACTAAAAATTTAGGATTGTTAATAAAATAAGTTAAGAGAATAAAAAGAAACAGTGATAAAATTGGGGCTACCCAAATATCACTAAATATAAACGAATTGCCCGTTGATATTGCTAAATTAGTTTTCCATATGCCAAGTATAATTATAAGAGGTAATAGTATAATTGTAATAACAGTTATTATTGAAGTTAATTTAAATTTCATAATTTATTTTGTTTTAATTCAGAATACTCAATTAAGAAATACATACACAGAGCTCCCGTCATTGCAAAAAAGAAGCTAAATAAGCCATGAACTATAATAATCAAAAAATGAAAAGCTACAGCAGTTTTAAATAGTAGTTGATAATATTTTTTTTGCATTAAAATTGCTGCTGCCAATATTAATTCAAATATTATAATGCTCCATGATATTATAAAAGAAAGATAGCTATTAGTAACTATTGGATTAATTATTGGCTTTAGCCAATTACTCATTCCAAAAATTGGATGGTTAAACTGTAGGCTTCCCCAAAATTCAGCCAGTTGATTTTAGAGTTAGCAACATCAAG
>PSMG01000046.1:0-16245 GCA_040290035.1 Chitinophagaceae bacterium | reverse complement strand
CACTCTCTTAAATTAGTATATTAATGGTACACTTTAAGCTGAAGATTTACAGGTGGTGTACATGAACTGCATTCATACTTTTATTACGTATCAATTTTTGTATCAACAAAAAACTAATGACTAGTGCTGCAAGTGAAAACAAAAACAGGTGATTAAGGCCAAGAAATTTTATAATTAATGGGGCAGATAAATAACCAATAAGTTTTGCAGGAATGTCACCTGCGTCTATAATTGAAAAAAACACGTTTGCTTTAACGAACGTTGAATAATAAAGAAACTAATCCCCAATACGCATAACCAGTTACCATATAGAACAGCATGCTCCATACTGCTAGTAGAAAAACCACCGTTTTTAAATCCCATGCCAGTAATCCTACCCAAAAAAGAAATACAATACTAGCTGGGGCTGCTACTATAAGCCTCAAGAGTTGGAGCGGAGAATGTTTATTTTCTAATTTTTCGTGACCAGTAGTCATTAAAAGCAAACTGCCAGCAATGGCCAGATAGGCATAGGGCAAACCAGTAATCGAGAAGCGATAAATAAAATAAGTAAAGGCAGTAATGTTTATAAAAGAATTAGCATTCCCGATGAATAGCTGAATGCGTAAAAGATCAAAAACATATCTTGATTCAGAAACCTTGATGTTGAGCAGTTGGTAGACACGTGGTTTCATTCTTTAGATATAAAATTATATTTTCTGATATGAGGCCATGTGTAGGCGTACAGAATCACTCACTTTCAACAGCGGCTTAACAAAAATCTGAACCGTACTTTTCCCATTTTGGCAGAACATCCTTACTTTTGCGACCCGTTTCAAACGGAATTGCCTAAAGAGGCCCCATAAGTTTCTTCCGGTGAAGAACGCCTCAAGGGTTTAACTCGAATAATAATTAACTGGAATGCCAAAGGTTAAAACAAACTCCAGTGCCAAAAAACGTTTTAAAGTAACAGGCACAGGAAAGATCACTCACCAGAAGTCTTTCAAACGTCACATCCTGACAAAAAAATCAAAAAAACGTAAGCGCAATCTTAGAAAAGACGGCGAAGTTGCACAATCACACATGGATTTTGTAAAACGCTTGTTGAGACTTAAGTAAACTTCATTTTTAAATTAAACTCAAACTTTTTAAGATATGCCTCGTTCAGTAAACGCCGTTGCTTCAAGAGCACGCAGAAAAAGAATTTTAAAGCAGGCCAAAGGCTTCTATGGCAAACGTAAAAACGTATATACTGTTGCCAAAAACGTTGTGGAAAAAGGTATGACCTATTCTTATGTAGGTCGTAAGTTGAAGAAAAGAGAATACCGTCGTTTGTGGATTGCACGTATCAACGCTGCAGTCCGTGCTGAAGGAATGACTTACTCTCAATTCATGAACGCGTTGAATACAAAAGGAATTGGTCTGGATCGCAAAGTGCTAGCTGACTTAGCAATGAATAACCCAGAAAGCTTCAAAGCATTGGTTGCTCAGGTTAAGTAGAACTAAAATTTACTTGGTTAAACTGATTTATAGATAAAGAGTCTTGCAACAGCAGGGCTCTTTTTATTGGGCTTAAAAATCCTTTTAATCCTTATAGCCTTAGTTGTATACTTTTGTAAAAATTTTTAGGTTCACTGAACAACCCATTTTATCTATTCAATGAACAATTCCTATCACGACCTCGTACAGCAAACATTCAATTTTCCCCAGGAGGGTTTAGAAGTAAAAGACGGATACTTACAGTTTAATGGCTTAGATATTAAGGCCCTTATTGATAAGTACGGCACGCCCATGAAGGTTAGTTATTTACCTAAGATTGGAATGCAGATCAATAAGGTAAAAGACATGTTTGCCAAAGCTATAAAAAAGCATAAGTACGAAGGACAATATTACTATTGTTATTGTACGAAAAGCTCTCACTTTTCATTTGTGGTAGAAGAAGCGTTGCAGCATGATATTCACTTGGAAACTTCTTATGCTTATGATATTGAGATCATTAAGAAGTTGCATGAGAAGCGGAAGATCACAAAGGACATTCATATCATTTGTAATGGCTTTAAGCAAAAGGGCTACACACGTCGTATTGCGCAATTGATTAATAGTGGGTTTAAAAATGTAATTCCGGTTTTAGATAACAAGGACGAATTGCTTGCTTATAAACGTTCCGTAAAGCACTCTTTTAAATTAGGAATTAGAGTAGCTGCGGAAGAGGAGCCAACGTTTCCTTTTTATACCTCTCGTTTAGGCATTCGTGCAAAAGACATCCTTGAATTTTACGTAGATAATATTGAAGGATATGAAGATAAGTTTCAGTTGAAAATGCTCCATATCTTTTTGAACAAGGGCATAAAGGATGACATCTATTATTGGTCAGAGTTAAATAAAATCATCAATCTTTATTGCCAATTAAAAAAGATTTGTCCTGAATTAGATTCCATCAACATTGGTGGTGGTTTCCCAATTAAGCACTCCTTGGGTTTTGAATACGATTACCAGTTCATGATTAATGAAATTGTAGGTAATATAAAAGCAGCTTGTAAGAAAGCCAAAGTGCCTATGCCGAACATCTTTACTGAATTCGGTAGTTACACTGTTGGTGAAAGCATGGCGCATATTTACAGCGTCATCGGCACCAAAGCGCAGAACGACCGCGAAACATGGTATATGATTGATTCATCTTTCATAACCACTTTACCTGATACATGGGGAATAGGTGAGAAGTTTTTAATGCTGCCGATCAATAAGTGGGAAGAAGAATACCAGCGTGTCGTTCTTGGCGGAATTACCTGTGATAGCCATGATTATTATGATTCTGAAGAGCACATAAATGAGGTATTCTTACCAAAGCCAAATGGTGAGGAACCGCTTTACATAGGCTTTTTTCATACTGGTGCTTACCAAGATCAAATTAGCGGATATGGTGGGATCAAGCACTGTTTAATTCCTTCGCCTAAACACGTCATTATTGAATACGATAAGAACGGGAAATTGATTGACTGGCTTTATGCCAAAGAGCAATCCGCTCAAAGCATGTTGAAAATACTAGGATATATCAAATAGCAAAATCTCCGATTCTGGCGGGGATTTTACATTAATTTCGTCTACCAAACACTTTGTCTTTTGCTCTTTCCTTTTCGTCTTGTGTTGGTTGTGAGTTTACGTTAGTATTTGTGTTCGTATTCGTATTGCCGTAAACTCTACCACGATCATAGTTTCTGTGATTGTAGTATCGGCTATCGTAACCACGAGAATACGGATCATAATAACGATTAGTGTTATAATATGGGTCATTCAAATAAACACCATTGGGATTTACTTGGTAATATCTTCCGGTGTAGGGATCTCTTTCAACAACAATCACATTGCTACCATATGGGTTCGAATTATAAACAGGCCTTTGATCGTAATCTGCAATTTGCTGCGCAGGTGTACAGCTAATAGTGATAACAGAAAGGACCGCTATCATTGCCACCAATAAAAAGTTTGTGTTCTTCATAGTGAATGCATTTATATTGTTAGACGCAAAAACACAGCCATTCTTTTGCTCGCAATAAGTATTAGGAAATCTTTTTCCTGCTATTAACAGTTCCTTTCTTTTCATGTAAATGACTTACTTGAAAATTGATTTAGGCAATTAAGCAGCTTAAAATTTCTTCAAAAGAAAAGCCCCTGTAGAAACAGGGGCCGTTAAACCAAAACCAACTGCTTATGAGAAAAAAATTATAAGAGTTTACTCTATTGTAATTTGTTTACTTACTTCTTTGACCTCTTCCTTCTTAGGAAGGTTTAACGCCAGAATACCATTAACATATTTTGCTGAAATGCGCTCTGTGTCTATATTTTCGTCTACTGTAAAAGAGCGTTTAAATGCTTGCTTTTTGTATTCGCGGCGTAAAAATTTTTGGCATTTTTCTTCACTTTCACTTTTCTTTTCAACTTCAATCGTCAACAGGTTCTTGTCTAAATTAATCTTGAAATCTTCTTTATTCAAACCTGGTGCCACAACTTCTAATTCATAACCATTGTCTACTTCTTTAACATTAATGGGTACAAAATTGTTCAATTGTTCAGCACTGAAATTTTCTTTGAATAAAGACGGCATAGTTGCAAAAAAGTCGTCCATCAAATTGTTAAAACCAGGATGATTGTTTCCATTTTTAAATTTTACGAGTGTCATAATTCAATTATTTTTTTGGTTACTAATGCAATTAAAATCTGCTAGCTATTACTCAAAGGTTAGACCGATGTATTTTGTCAGCCATTTAGTCAGTTTATTTGACGATGTTCCGACATTATTTCTGAAATAGAAATTCTAATTCTGCTGTTCTGTACCTTTGTGGCTTAAAAAAAAATATGTATCCAGTAGAAATAGTACAACCCATGAAAGAAGAGCTAACCGAGAATGGGTTCAATGAATTATTGACCAAAGAAGAAGTAGAGAATCAACTAAAGAAAGACGGAACCACATTAGTAATGATCAACTCTGTTTGTGGTTGCTCAGCGGGCACAGCACGTCCAGGTGTTTTAATGGCAGTAGCCAATGCGGAAACAAAGCCTGATTATTTGGCTACTTCTTTTGCGGGATTTGATACAGAGGCTGTGCAAACTTTACGTCAGCACCTTATGCCTTATCCGCCTTCTTCTCCTGCCATTGCTTTGTTTAAAAATGGCGAATTGGTTCATTTTATTGAGCGTCATCAGATTGAAGGACGTTCTGCCCAGATGATTGCGAATAATTTGATCAATGCTTTCAATCAATATTGCAATTAATTAAAATCAAGTTTTTGAATTGAAGTCTAAAGTTTAAGTGCCGCTTGAATTTTAGACCTTTTTTTTGCAAAGACTTGTCTTCACTCATTTTTGTTTTTTTTGAAAAAAACTTTGCACTTTAATCCCGAAAACCTTGAACTTTACCCTGTATGTATCCCAATTTATACTATGTTTTTAAGGATTGGTTTAGACTGGAATTGCCGTTTCTTAAATTTATAAACTCGTTTGGTTTTTTTGTTGCCATCTCATTTTTGGTAGCGGCCTCTTTATTAGCAAAAGAACTCAAGCGCAAGAGCCAGCAAGGCTTATTGCAACCCACGGAAACAGAAATTACGGTAGGCGAACCAGCTAGCATAGCTGATCTTGTTAGCAATTTTATATTGGGATTTGTATTGGGATACAAAGTGCTTGCCCTGTTCTTTCTGGATTCATCCGCTACAGCCGACCCACAGGCTTATATTTTTTCTGGCAAGGGAAACTGGCTGTTAGGGTTACTTTTAGGTACCGGGCTTGCTTATTGGAAATGGCATGAAAAGGGCAAAGAGAAATTAGACAAACCAGAAAAAAGAAAAGTTCGCCTTTGGCCACATGATAGGGTGGGAGAATTCACTGTGTTGGCTCTTGTCTTTGGTTTAGTTGGAGCAAAACTGTTTGATATTTTTGAAAACTGGAGCGATTTTTTACAGCGTCCTTCGGAATATATTCTTTCAGGCGGAGGATTGACTTTTTATGGAGGTTTAATATTAGCTACAATAGCAATTGTTGTTTATGCTAGGAAGTATAAAATTCCTCTCGGACATTTGGCAGATGCCATTGCTCCACCGTTAATGATCGCTTATGCTATTGGCAGAATTGGCTGCCAGGTGGCAGGTGACGGCGATTGGGGCATTTATAATAGTGCTTTTCAAGTAGACGACAATCATGAAATAACCCAAACCATTCAGCCTTTTTATAAAACGGTTTTAACCCACGCCGATTGGTTTGGTACTCACTACAGAAATGTTAATGAGATTCCACATAAATCTTTTTCAGTAAGCTTTTTGCCTAAATGGCTTCAGGCGTACGACTATCCGCACAATGTAAATGATGTTGGTGTTCGGCTAAATGGCTGCGACGAGCCCAAATATTGCAATCACCTTCCCGCACCTGTTTTTCCAACGCCTTTTTACGAGACAATCATGTGCACCGGGTTGTTTTTCTTGCTTTGGGTATTTAGGAAGAGATTAAAAGTCCCAGGGACTTTATTTGCCTTGTATTTGATCGTTAATGGAATAGAACGTTTTCTGATTGAACAGATAAGGGTTAATAATAAAATGGATCTTTTCGGACTTCAACCAACGCAAGCCGAAGTCATTGCTGTAGGCTTAGTAATAACTGGCATTGGTATTTGGATTTTCCTTAATAATAAATATCGTACCAGCCTGAAATAGTGTAAATATCTACATTTTGTCATTTCTTTAATTCTTAGCAAACGCTTAACCAGCAAGACTTTTAGCCTAGCTGTGTGTAGTACAGTTTTTGTAGATAAAGATTTGTCTTGTAAAGATTATAATCTTTAAAGATTGTAATTTATTTTTGCAGACTGCGCTGGTTGAGTTTAACTTACCCTTTGCAACTTTCCGCAGAACAGAACGGTCAATTATTTGTTTTACACTAAATATTAGGAATTAAATTATGAGGCAGCTCAAAATTGCTACCCAGATTACTAACAGAGACTCTCAAGCCGTTGAGAAGTACCTGCAGGAAATCTCTAAAATCCCCATGATCACGCCTGAAGAAGAAACCACTTTGGCGCAACGCATTAAGATGGGTGATCAGCGGGCTTTAGACAAATTAGTGCAGGCGAACTTACGTTTCGTAGTATCGGTAGCAAAACAGTATCAACACCAGGGTTTATCCTTGAGTGATTTGATCAATGAAGGAAACCTAGGTCTGATAAAAGCGGCTCAGCGTTTTGATGAGACCAAAGGTTTTAAGTTTATTTCTTATGCTGTATGGTGGATTCGACAGTCTATCTTACAAGCTTTAGCTGAGCAAGGTCGTCTCGTTCGTTTACCTCAAAATAAGATTGGTACTTACAATAAAGCCAATAAAGCCTACATGGCATTTGAGCAGGAACACGAAAGAGAGCCGAGTACAGAAGAGTTAGCAGATATCCTCGAAATGAGTGAAACTGAGATCAACAATATCTTTCAAAGCAATACACGTCATACATCATTAGATGCTCCGGTACACGAAGCTGAAGATGTGGCTATGGGTGATTTGTTGGAAGGCAGTGATGATACCGACGATGATGTGATGAAGGATTCTTTGCGAAACGAGATCCGTCGTGTATTAAAATCATTATCGCCAAGAGAAGCTGAAATCGTAAATGCATATTTTGGCCTGGACGGTGAGAATGGTGTTACTATTGAACAAATTGGTCAGAAATACGACTTGACAAAAGAACGTATCCGCCAGATAAAAGAAAGAGCAATCAAACGTTTACAGAAAGCTCGTTACAGCAATGCATTAAAAGCCTATTTGGGCTAAAGAAGCAAATTGATGGGTTTTTGAGCAGCCTTGGTCTTAAGATCAGGGCTGCTTTGTTTTTGTCGTACAGGCAGTATTGGATGATCAATAATGAATGAAATCATCAAAATTCCAGTACATTCCTTCATTTAGATCTGTTATTAGTCTACCACAGGAGTCTTATTATGAATCCTTGCTTTCTTCTGCTGTTATTGGCTGAGTTTTTATCATAAGTAGAAACTTCACAAGTTTCAAAACTATTGATGTAACCTCAAGCCAAGTTAGTATTTAGTACTCATTATTCAGCACTCATTCCTACATTTGCTGCTTTCATTCTTTACTATGAAACTTGCTTCACGATTGCTGCTATTTAATGAACCCGAAACATTACGCATGGCTAAACTTGGCCGGGCACTTCGGGCAGAAGGTCATGATATTATCGATTTAAGCTTAGGCGAACCAGATTTCGATACTCCGCAACACATTAAAGACGCTGCTAAAAAAGCGATTGATGATAACTGGAGTCATTATACGCCGGTAGCTGGTTATTTGGATTTGCGTGAAGCCGTTTGTCATAAGTTTAAGCGTGACAACAATCTAGAGTATAAGCCAGATAATATTGTTGTTTCCACAGGGGCCAAGCAAAGTTTAGCTAATGCAATATTGAGCATCGTGGATAAAGGTGATGAAGTTATTATCCCTGCACCTTTCTGGGTAACGTACGCCGCTTTAGTGCAGTTGAGCGAAGGCATCGTGAAAGTGATTGCAACCACACTTGAACATAGCTATAAAATCACTCCAGAGCAGTTGGACAATGCAATTACGGCTAGGACGAAGCTCTTTATTTTTTCTTCGCCTTGTAACCCAAGCGGTGCTGTTTATACTAAGGATGAACTTAGAGCCTTGGCAGATGTGTTTCAACGCTACCCGCAGGTAATTGTTATTTCTGATGAAATTTACGAATACATCAATTACAAGGGCATGCCGGAAAGCATTGCTCAGTTTGACGACATGAAGCATCGCACCGTTATCATCAACGGTTTGAGCAAAGGTTTTGCAATGACCGGCTGGCGTTTAGGGTATATGTCTGCTCCTTTAGAGATTGCCAAAGCTTGTGATAAACTCCAGGGACAATTCACCAGTGGTGCAAATGCCGTCACGCAGCGGGCAGCTATTACTGCATTAACATCTCCACTTGATGCAACCTATGAAATGGTAAAAGAGTTTGCCCGAAGAAGAACCCGTGTTATGCAGTTAATGCATACGATTCCAGGGTTTGAGTTTGCCCAACCCGATGGCGCTTTCTACGCTTTTCCTTGTGTTGACTCATATTTTGGAAAGAAAAATGGAGAAGAAGTGATCAAGGACGCAGATGATCTTTCTATGTACTTACTTACAAAAGCACACGTCTCCACAGTTACTGGTTCTGCGTTCGGTAATGATAAATGTTTGCGTCTTTCTTACGCTACCGGTATGGGAAAAATTGAAGAAGGCTTCAAAAGAATTTCGGAAGCACTGAGTAAGTTGAAATAATCAGATCTTTGTCAATTGTAATAATTTCTCGTGTAATTCTATTACTTGCGGAATAACTAATTGCTGTTCGTTGTTTTCAATGATGAAATCGCACAAGCGCATTTTCAACCTTTCATCTATTTGTCGTTTCATGCGGTTGAGCACATCTTCACGATCGATGTTATCTCTTTCCATTACACGTTTAATACGTAGGTGTTGCGGTGCACTTACACCAATCACATAGTCTAAATCAGCCGCAAAACCACTTTCAAAAATGAGAGCAGCTTCTTTGATCACATACGGTGTTGTTTGTTTTGCCATCCATTGCTGAGCATCACGAATAGTAAGCGGGTGAACCAATTCATTCAGCAGGGAAAGTTTTTGTTCATCGCCAAAAACAATAGCTGCCAGTTTTGCTCTATTTAATTGCTGGTTGGTGTAAATATCTTCTCCGAAATGTTTTTTCAAAGAAGTCATTAATTCCCGATCAGTATGATATAATTTTTTCGATGCAATATCAGCATAGTAAACAGGCACGCCGAGTAACGCAAATATTTTAGCCACTGTTGATTTTCCCGAACCAATACCCCCGGTTAAACCAATTTTCAGCATGAAACTTAGATTCTATTTTCTAAAAATAACAACAAAAAATTCGAAGATTTGCTTCGGATTTTTTGTTGTTATTTCTTGATTATTGTTATTTTTTCTCTGCAGCGGCTACAGGTTTATTCAACGCTGCAGTCATCTCCATAGAAATAGCACTTTTTTCCATTTTGATATAACTGCCTGGACTAATCTCAAGGTTAATGGTACCATCTTCGTTGACTTTATTGACTGTACCATGAATGCCGGCAATTGTTACAATCTTATCGCCTTTTTGTAATCCTTCAGTAAATATTTTTTGTTGTTTTGCTTTCTTGGCTTGTGGACGAATGAAAAACAACCAAAAAACCAAAATCATCATTCCAATAAAAATGAACTGAAATCCGCCTCCGCCTGGAGCTGCTTGTAATAAATACATTGTATAAAAATTAATCGTTAATGTTATTGTTGTTTAGTTACATACACTCTAAATAAAAGAGTAGTGACGTTATCTTTTGTATTGGCCCGAACATTTACATTTTTTGTTGCTTGTCCGGGATGGCCTTTGCTATCAAACCTTGCTTTAATCACTCCTTCATTGCCGGGGGCAATTGGCTCTTCGGGTTTGTCGGCAACAGTGCAACCACAGCCTGGAGAAACATTTGCAATGATCAAAGGCTTATTACCTGTGTTTCTAAACCGCCAGCTAATTTCCACCATTTGTCCTTCATTGATTTTTCCCAAATCCTGTGTGGTAGAATCCAACCATTGAATAGTAGTGAAGTTGGTCGAATCACTCATCGCTTTTTGCGCTAGTGAATCATTCATTTTGTTACTTCTGCCTTCTGCTTTTTTGTCGTTAGTATTACAGGCAATCAATAATAAACCAGAAAGAAGTGCTAAGAAAATATATTTCATGCTCTTGTTTTTAAGCTGTGCAAAAGTAGCATTTCTAAGCTTTCTTAAAATCGGTTTTGTGCAGTTTGTTTTGTTGAACTAATTCTTTGTGAATACCATCTAAAATACCGTTCACAAACTGACCGCTGTGTTGTGTGCTGTATTCTTTGGCTATGTCAATGTATTCGTTGATAGTTACTTTGGGCGGGATGGTTTCGAAAAATAGAAATTCACCAACACCCATTTTCATAATGATCATATCCAACTGGGCTATGCGTTCCGGGTCCCAGTTTTTTAACTTTGGAACAATAAAACCCTCTAAGTGTTCATTCTTTTCTAAAACTGTTGTCAATAATGACTTAGCAAACTGCCACTTATCATTGCTGATAATCTCCTTGAAATTATAGCTACCGGGTTTTTGTAAATATTGACGAAATAATTGAACAGCCATATCCGAATCATCATCCCAATTCATAAAATTTTCTTCAAGATGATTGATGAATAGTTCGTTTTGCAATAACAATTGTTCAAACAAAAATTCTAAAATTTCTTTTTCGGATTTTGTAGATCGTTCGTCAATGGCAATGTAGCCTTTGTATTCGTTCGTGTCGGTTAGCTGTATGTAAATCTTACGTACCAGTTCCTTATCAATAAGGTGTTGTGGTTTCAATTTGTTTAACTGCTCAATCAAAGAGGCGTCTTCTTTAATTTTCCAGATAATTTCGTTGCCGGCAATCTTTGTATTAACGTTCAGATCTTGCACAGAAGGTAAGTGCTTGGAGGCACGTACATATGAATCGGTTTCTGCGTAAGATGTTACTTCGGTAAAAAAATAGATGAGGTAAACCAACAATTCTTTCGAATCGTCAAAATGCTTTTGTAATAACTTAACTGGCTCACCGGGCTTCACTTCCTGCTCAAGAGTAGCCAATGTATACAAGGTCTGCATCACTTTTACTCTTATATTCCTTCTGCTAATCATCCTAAGAACTATTTGAGCCGGCGAAGATAGGAAAAAGCAGGGCGGAACAAAGTATTTGTTGTTGTGGAAATGATAAAGGTTGTAATAGCTGATAATGTCATCCCTGATTCATCTCCAGAGCCCATTGATCTCTTTCATCAGGACTAAACTTCCATGGTGCAAAATTGTTCTCTATATTACTGAACATGCCATTCCATTCGCTGGGAGCTTTGCTTTCTTCCAACACCATGTATCGCCTCAATTGATTAATGATATTCAATGGATGAATCAATACAGGACAAGCCTGAACACATGCCTGGCAGGAGGTACAAGCTAGTAATTCTTCGGCTGTAATATAATCATGTAACAATTGTTTGCCATCATCGGCAAAGCTTCCGTTTTTATCAATGTTATAGCCCACTTCTTCCATGCGGTCACGAGTATCCATCATAATCTTGCGAGGGGATAACTTTTTACCAGTTTGATTAGCAGGGCAGTCTTCTGTGCAACGACCACACTCAGTGCAAGTGTATGCATCCATTAAATTTTTCCAGCTCAAACTGAATACATCATTGGCGCCAAACTTTTTGTGTTCTTCAACAAGTGCATCTGCCGGAATCAATTCTGGCTGCATGGCATATAAAACTTCTTGTTGAATCTCTGGCATGTTAGGCATTTGTGCTTGCGGCTCTAATCTTGCATAGTACGTATTTGGAAAAGCGAGGATAATATGTAAATGTTTTGAGTAGGGCAGGTAGTTCAAAAAGAAAAAGATTCCCGCAATGTGCAACCACCAGGCTATTCGTTCAATGGCAACCAAGGTAGCCGGACTAAAATTTTGAAACAGTGGAGTTATAACTCCCGAGATTAAAAAATTGGTATGAACATGTGCATAGTGCCCATATTCTTTTAATTGCAATGCCTTGTCAGATGCATTCATAATCAGGAAAAGAGACATCAAAATAATTTCAAAAACGAGGATATAATTCGCATCCCTTTTAGGCCAGCCATTTAATTCCTTCCAGTTTAGTCGCGGCAATTTCACTACATTTCTTCTCAATAAAAAAACAATTACACCAACTAATACAAGAAAGGCAAGTATTTCAAAAAAATTAATAACAAACGAATAAGCGCCACCTAAAATGGGAGCAAACAAGCGGTGTGTACCAAAGATGCCATCTAAAATAATTTCTAAAATTTCTACGTTAATAATCACAAAGCCGACATACACAAACAAATGCAGTAAGGCCACCACAGGTTTATCAAACATGCGCTTTTGTCCGAAGGCCATTAGCAAAACATTCTTCCAACGTTCAGGGCTAGGCTCCATTTTTTCATCTCTTCCCAACTTAATGTTTCTGCTGATGAATTTTACTTTTCGAACGAAAATAAAAATGGCAAGGGCCGTTAATGCAATAAATAAAATTTGTTGTAGCAACTGCATACGTGGATTAGATTTGCTTATTAACTCTGTAAAAATAGGCGATGAATACCACAGCAACCAATACAATTTTATCTGCCGAAATGGTGGGCCGCAAACTGCGAAGAATTGCCCTAGAAATTGCCGAAAATAATGAAGCCGAAACTGCACTCATTTTAGCAGGCATTAATGGTAACGGTGAAGTGGTAGTTAAATGCATTCAACAGGAGTTAAACAAAATTCTGCCTATTTCTGTTGACATTGCAACCATCAAACTCAATAAAAAAGATCCCTTAGAAGTAAGTGTTGAACCGAAAATAGATTTCAATAACAAAATCATCATCATAGTGGATGATGTTGCCAATAGTGGCAAAACAATGGCGTATGCCTTAAAGCCTTTTCTCTCATTTAAACCAAAAAAAATTCAGGCTTTGGTATTGGTGGAACGCAGCCATAAACTCTTTCCCGTTCAAGCAGATTATGTAGGATTGACCATTGCCACTACACTTCAAGAATATATTTCAGTAGAAGTAAGTGGTGATAAGATTTTGGGTGCTTACCTAGGATAGTGAGTTGTCAGTTATGAATGATAAGGACACGAAACTTTATTCACATTTATTACTCTTAAAAATAGAGTGGGTGGAAGATCAGTTTCTTTTGTGATAATTCCAATGTTGGTGCCGGCACTTTAATAAACCTTGCGAGGTAACTTATATTATTAACCAAAGGTGTGTTCGATTTAATGCGAAAAAAATCGGCATCGGGTGCTAAATAAAATTGTCGGTAGCGTTTAAACTCGGGTAAAGCAATTCCATTCTTGTCTTTAGGATTATCATTAGCCGCAAGCATGCCCTTTCCGCCATACCCAACTGCCACATTTGTCCACTTAGGAACAGTGCTATTGCTTCCTAAAAATGATTTGATGTTGAATGAAAGCCAATAGGTTTGTCCATTGTAATCTTTTAATAATTGGGATTTCCAGTTGTTGCCTAATTCACCGGGATTGTATTTGGCAAAAGGCGTTGTATGAAATGAAAATTTAAGCGTAGCCCTTTGTTCATTCCAAAAACGTTGTTGCATAGCAAATAGTGCTGTGCCTGTGATGTTTGCTAGCATATCGCCTTTCGAAAAACCCCAATGAGTAGAAAAGCCATCAAGCACTTCAATGATGGACATATAAGTCAAAGCAGTACCGGCTCCAATGATAATACTTTCATTAGGCTTTACACCACACCAGCGCATTAGGTCATGTTGTATTACTGCAATATTGTAAGCTGTTGTCATATGGCCGACCTTATCAATTTGCAACCATTCTTTATTGTCATTAAAAAAATGAAACCGACTGCGGGGAAATTTTTTATACCACAAATAATACAAACCAACCGAGGCAACTGCAGCCAATGCTGCTTCGCCGATAACAACACCTTTCAGTCGATCGGGACGATAAACAGGGGAAGGCTCCAATGCAAATTGTGCCGTACTGTTTTGAACAATGAGAAAAAAAGCAAAACCTAAAAAAAACCGGTAAATAAATCCT
Organism: Chitinophagaceae bacterium; assembly: GCA_040290035.1. Taxonomy (GTDB): domain Bacteria; phylum Bacteroidota; class Bacteroidia; order Chitinophagales; family Chitinophagaceae; genus Flavisolibacter. The sequence continues at coordinate 2,076 of PSMG01000046.1, read as the reverse complement.
TGCTGCTGAAACATGGTTGTAAAGATAATCGCATATGAATTGAATTGATGCGCAGATCTCGCAGATTGTTTTTCTTTTACTCCTTTTTATTAGTACAACTCGTTCGTTGCAATAAAATATATATTACCAAGGAGGAAAATCACTACGAAAATTTCAAATCTCTTTTTCTCTTTTTACACCTTTTCCTCTTAGCCATAAATGCAATAACTTCAACCGCTCAAAATCAAGCGAAATTTTAAACTATGGATGCAGCAATTCAACAAAAAGTAGATAAGTGGCTCAATGGTGCTTTTGATGAAGATGTGAAAAAGCAGATTCGTGATTTACAGCAGAGCAATGAAGATGAATTAGCCGATGCTTTTTATCGTGACCTTGAATTTGGTACCGGTGGCTTACGGGGCATTATGGGAGTGGGTACCAATCGCATGAACAAATACACCGTGGGTATGGCTACGCAAGGCTATGCAAACTATTTGAAGCAAAGTTTTCCTAATGAAGAAGTTCGTGTAGCTATTGCACACGACAGTAGAAATAATAGTCGCTTTTTTGCAGAAACAACAGCCAATGTATTTGCTGCAAACGGCATCAAAGTTTTTTTGTTTGAAGATATGCGTCCTACGCCTGAATTGTCCTTTGCTATTCGGTATTTAAAATGTAAAGGTGGTGTGGTGTGTACTGCTTCGCATAATCCAAAAGAATACAATGGTTACAAAGCTTATTGGGATGATGGCGGACAATTAGTACCACCGCATGATAAAAACGTAATCAAAGAGGTAGAGAAAATCCATGACGTAACTGATGTAAAATGGAGTGGTGATGAAGCCAATATTACTATTATCGGCAAAGAAATTGATGCGGCTTATATTGATATGGTGAAAAGCCTGAGCGTGTATCCCGAAGTCATTCAAAAGCAGAAGGATCTGAAGATCGTTTACACGCCTATTCATGGTACGGGAATCAAACTTGTTCCGCTGGTGTTGGAAGCTTATGGGTTTACCAATGTAAATATTGTACAGGAACAAGCCACGCCTAATGGCAATTTTCCAACGGTTAATTATCCAAACCCGGAAGAAAGAGAAACCATGAGCATTGGTTTGAAAAAGGCCGAGGAACTAAATGCAGATATTTTGTTTGGAACTGACCCTGATGCTGATCGTATTGGCGTTGGCGTAAAAGATAATAATGGCAAATGGATCATACTAAACGGAAACCAAACTGCAGTACTTGCTTTTAATTATTTGATTGAAGCAAGAAAAGCAAAAGGCATTGCAGAGCCAAACGATATGGTCATTAAGACCATCGTAACTACCAATATGATCGACGTGATTGCAGAACGCAACGGTGTGCATTGTTATAATGTGCTGACAGGTTTTAAATGGATTGCTGAACTGATTAAGGAAAAAGAAGGCAAAGAAAACTACATCATTGGTGGTGAGGAAAGTTTTGGATTGATGATCGGTTCAAAGATTCGTGATAAGGACTCCATTTCAGCAGTTGCCATTATGAGTGAAATGGCTGCGTATGAAAAAGAAAAGGGAAGAAGCTTGTATGAAAAATTGTTAGACCTCTATGTGCAATACAACTGCTACCAGGAGCATTTGATCTCTATTACCAAAAAAGGAATGAACGGTCAGCAGGAAATTGCAGATATGATGGAACGTTTCCGCAGCAATCCGCCACAGACATTGGCTGGAAGTAAGGTAATTGAATTACTCGATTATCAAAAGCAAATAAAAACAGATTTACAAAGCGGCAATACTGAACCTATTACACTGCCCAAATCAAACGTTTTGCAATTTATTTTGGAAGACGGAAGCAAGATTTCTGCCCGTCCGTCCGGCACTGAACCAAAGATCAAGTTTTACTTCAGCGTGAGTGCGCCTTTGGCGTCTGCAGATCAATACGAAAATGTGCAGCAGCAACTCATGAATAAAATTGAAACTATTGTAAAGGATATGAAGCTATAATAGCTGAGTTTTAGGCGGATTGACTTACTGATGGTATAATTAATGTGTTGTGCTATTAAAAACTCAAAGCATGTTTGATTTGAGTTAATTTGTTACCGTTTAAATGGTT
>PSMG01000045.1:0-16294 GCA_040290035.1 Chitinophagaceae bacterium | reverse complement strand
GTGCTGGAGGAGGGTTTTAGGTGGTAGGAGGTCAGAGATCGGAAGTCGGAGGTTTGCTGCCCGTCAGCCTTTGAGGACTTAAAATGATAAAAGAGCTTTATTATTAATGCATTTTTGTTCCCTACCGTTCCTTATAGTGCCCTAAGCGAACCTTACCCTTTTGAATGATTGTAGGTTTGCTTGCTTAAACCATTTACTTATGTTGTTTTCTGGCAAACTACCCTTGCATCTAAGAATGATCAGAGGAAGCATTGGAAAGAAGTATTGTGTAAAGCATTACAAGGGAGGAAAGGTAGTAGTCACGAAGTATCCTGATATGAAAGGAATCATAGCTTCTGAAAAACAAAAGGCAGGAAGAAGGCTGTTTAAAAGGGCAGTGTTGTATGCACAAAAAGTGTACAGCCATTCTGCACTTAAGGAAGAGAAAAGAAGGCGGCTGCGTAGACCCAAGGGACTCTTTCAGGCACTGATGAAGGAGTGGTTTAAAGGGAGGGAAGAAAAGAAGTTTTTTTTGGGGGGAGAGTGAACAGATGGCTGGAAAGAGTAAAGGTTGACTTTTTGAATGAGGAATTGTCAACGATAGTAAAAGAACAGCTAGCTACCATGAACCTGCTGAGGCTACCAAGATCATTCGCTGTCATGTACCATTCCGTTTTTAGTTCGCCTCTTCCCAATCACTTCTGTCCAGCCTGTTCTCCAACCGCTTCCACTGTTTAACGCAGTTGGCCGCTGCCAGGTAAGGGAAAGCCACTTGTGACTTTTTTCCGCTTGTTTCTTTTCAGATTTCATATTTGCAACTTCAAGCGATTTTTCAACAAACTCCTTAATATCTTCCATCTTCCCATTCTATTTTGGTGCTCAATGGGGTTAGAAATTTTGACACTAGCACCAGCAGCAAGGGTTACCAAATCTACATTAACCAGGTCGCCATCTGGTCTTCCTTTAATGCCCGCTTGAGTTCCTTGTCCAGATTCGGAAACCTCGTTTATACCACCTCTATCGGAGTAACCTTCGTTGCCTGGCCCAAAGTGGCTTTCAATTCATCTCCAAATTGGCGGGGCAGGGTTATGTTGGATACTAAAATTGGGATTACCTGCACCATAACAAGCAGAGCTCTGAGTTTTAATAATAATTAATGGCTTATCCTTACCAATTCTTCTCTGAATTGCAATCCTTTGCTGCATTTGAAGATACATAACCATTCCTGCGTATTCTAATCTATCTAAATCTACTCCATCAATAGGTCTGTTACTGGCAAATTAGTACGGAGTTAGTTCAGGATAACTCTTCGTCAGCGGATCCATACTCAAAAACCTACCAATCCGTGGATCATAGATGCGCATGCCATAGTCCTGTTCATTACCCTCATCTTTCGCTTCATTATCATTCTCTTTACCATTAAACCCATACCTATAGCCCATTCCAGCAGAGTAGTTTCTTCCCGGCATCATCCCAAAGGGATAGTAACACCAGTTTATCAAAGAGCCTTTGCATAAATAAGCAATTCTCTCCACTAATTAATATTACCCATTGCAAGTTTTACAAGTTTGTTTAAACTGTTGCCTGAGCGAAGGTGTATTTTTGCCCATTAAATCAGCCGTTTTGCCAGCACCCCTTCTTTTGCTTACTTCTCCTTTTACACAACTCAATACGCCTTATCCGGCGACGGCTTACCTAAAGGGCTTTTTGAATACAAAAGGCATTGCATCCTATCAGGCCGATTTGGGAATTGAAGTAACATTAGCGCTTTTTTGTAAAGCTGGTTTAACCAGGCTTTTTGCTGCTATTTCAGCTAAGGAGCGAGAACTTTCTCCAAATGCACAGCGCATCATCGCTTTGCACGACGATTACATTAATACCATAGATGATGTGGTACTGTTTTTACAAGGCAAGCGGCCTACCCTAGCCCATTTAATCTGCAAACGTGATTTTTTACCTGAGGCAAGCCGGTTTGCGCAATTAGATGACCTACATTGGGCCTTTGGTAGCATGGGTACACAAGACATGGCAAAGCACCTTGCTACTATGTATCTTGAAGACCTGAGTGATCTTGTGAAGGAAACAGTAGACGAACATTTCGGCTTTAGCCGCTATGCAGAAAGCCTTGGACGCTCTGCCAATTCGTTTGATGCTTTGTACGAAGCCTTGCAACAACCCTATACTTACCTGGACAGCATTCTCATCGATCTTTTAAAAGAAAAAATAGCACAAATACAACCGAAGCTAGTAGCTCTGTCTGTTCCTTTTCCCGGAAACCTGTATACATCACTACGGATTGGACAATGGATCAAAGAAAATCATCCGCACATCAAAGTGGCCATGGGTGGTGGCTTTGCCAACACTGAGCTACGTTCTTTATCCGAAGCAAGGGTTTTTAAATTCTACGATTTCATTACGCTGGACGATGGCGAGGCGCCATTGGAATTGTTGATTGAACATGTGGAAGGAAGAAGGAAGCTGAATGAATTGAAACGTACGTTCACGTTGGTTGATGGAACGGTTCATTACATCAACAATACATCCTGTGCTGATTATAAACAAGGGCAAGTAGGCACACCTGATTACAGCGATTTTTACTTAGATAAATATATTTCTGCCATTGAGATCATTAACCAGATGCATAGCTTTTGGAGCGATGGCCGATGGAACAAACTCACGATGGCACATGGCTGCTACTGGGGTAAGTGTACGTTTTGCGATATATCGTTGGACTACATTAAAAACTATGAACCAATAACTGCTTCGCTGTTGGTGGACCGGATGGAAGATATGATTGCACAAACAGGGCAAAACGGATTTCATTTTGTAGATGAAGCTGCACCGCCTGCACTAATGAAGGCATTGGCTATTGAAATCATTCGTCGTAAACTGGTTGTAAGTTGGTGGGCCAATGTGCGGTTTGAAAAAAGCTTTACAAGAGATCTTTGCTTGTTGTTGAAGGCATCGGGTTGCATTGCGGTAAGTGGCGGGCTGGAAGTAGCGTCTGACCGATTGCTTCACCTGATTCAAAAAGGTATTACAGTAGCACAGGTAGCCCGTGTGTGCAAGCATTTGACAGAAGCAGGCATTATGGTGCATGCGTATTTAATGTATGGCTTTCCAACACAGACGGAACAGGAAACGATTGATTCATTGGAAATAGTGCGGCAACTATTTCAAGCAGGAGTGTTGCAATCTGCTTTCTGGCACCTGTTTACCATGACGGCACATAGTCCGATTGGATTAGCACCTCAAAAATTTTCTGTACAAAAGAAGCTGGAAACCGTTGGCACCTTTGCTAATAATGATATTGAGCATATTGATGCAACGGGTGCTGATCATGAAAGCTTTGGCTTTGGTTTGAAAAAGGCTTTGCTGAATTATATGCACGGTGCCTGCTTTGATTATCCCCTGCAAAAATGGTTTGATTTTAAAGTACCAAAAACCGCTATTGCGGCGGACCATATCAGGAATGTATTGGAAGAGCAAATCTTGCCTTTCAACTTAAACAGCAAAGTGATCTGGTTGGGCAAACAACCTACTACAGAAATTATTACCAAGTCAAAAAAGGGAGCTCAATGGGAAGTAATGACATTGTCTTTCCCGACAAAGAAAGGTACACATACTATTAACCTTGAACCACAAAAAGGGAAGTGGCTGCTGCAACTCTTGCCCCGCCTATCTGTTTCCAACCCTACTGCACTTAACCTGCAAACTATTAAAAGTGACTACGAAACAGCCGGTTTAGAAGATTTTGAATTGTTCTGGGATAATAAGCCGATGAGTACGCTTTACAAGATATACTTGTTACAATTGTGATTTGAATTTCAATTACACGTAAATAAGAAAGCCACCCTTTATGAGTGGCTTTGAACTATTATTTATTATTGAGCTTAAAAGCTCTTTTGTACGCAGGCCTTCATCTGATCAATGGGTGTTGTATTATCTCTTAAATTTTCTACTAACCAATTGGTCATTTTACTCCAAATATGGAAGGTGGTATTACCACCGGAAATGCTGTGGTTACGATTTGGATAATAAGCGCTTTCGAAATCAATCCCTTTTTGCACCATAGCCTCTACCATTTGAACACTGTTTTGAAAATGCACGTTGTCATCGGCCGTTCCGTGAATGATCAAAAACTTTCCTTTGATGCGATCTACAAAATTTAACGGTGCGTTTTCATCATATCCGCTTTTGTTTTCCTGCGGTGTACGCATGTAACGTTCGGTATAAATGTTATCATAAAAACGCCAAGAGGTAACAGGCGCAACGGCTACTGCCGCTTTAAACACATCACTACCTTTTGTAATAGCCAATGAACTCATGAAACCACCAAAGCTCCAACCCCAGTGACCAATTCGATCTTTATCTACGTAAGGAAGGGTAGTTAAATATTTAGCAGCATTAATCTGATCTTCTATTTCATATTTACCTAATTGCAAGTAAGTTTTCTTCTTGAATTCTTCGCCACGAAAGCCCGTACCTGTGTTATCAATCGAAACAATAATGAATCCGTTTTCCGCCATCAACTGATGCCACATACTTACTGCACCAAAACGGTTGGCTACCTGTTGTGAACCAGGGCCACCATAGTTGCAGAATAGCACCGGGTATTTTTGTGAAGGATTAAAATTGGAAGGACGTAACATCCAACCATTCAAAGTGTCACCTTTTGCATTAGGCACCCGAATGAACTCTGCTTGTGCAATATCATATTGACCTAACACATTCTTCAGCTTATTGTTCTCACCTACTACTTTATTTTTTACTGCCGCAACTGCACCTTTATTATTTGCAATAGAAAACAAGGTAACTGTTTGCGGTGTGTTGATGTTAGAATAATAATCATAGAACTGTGTGTAATCATTATTCATTTCGATGCGATGCCAGCCTGTGCCTTGCGTTAGCTGCATAGTTCTTTTCCCGTCAAAATCACTCACGAATAGATTGCGGTCCATTGGTGTTGGAAAAGCCAACGTATAATACACCAAACGATTTTTTTCATCTACACCGTTAATATCAGCGATATCAGCCTTAATCTTACTGATCTGGGTTTTGGTTTTACCATCAATGCTGTACAAATACAATTGATTATTGCCGTTCATTTCGCTGGTGAACATAAAATTCTTACCATCTTTTAGGAACCACCAGTTGTCATCAATATCGATGTAATACTTATTCTTCTCTTCATACATAGGTGTGGCGGCACCGGTTGCAGCATCTGTCAATAACAAACGCAAATTATCCTGGTGACGGTTCATCCAAAACACTACGAGTTTGTTGTCGGCCTGTGTCCATTTGATGCGAGGAATGTAAATATTGCCTTGGTCATAAGCTGCTTTTACATCTTTACCGTTTGCTATATTGTAGATGTGGATCTCTACTTTAGAATTTGCTTCTCCAGCCTTGGGATATTTATAGCTGTATTGCTTGTTGTAACCATTGTCAAAAACAGTGAACTCATATTCTTTCACATTTCTTTCGTCAAACTTGTAGTAAGCAATGTAGTTGCCGTTTGCACTCCAATCAAAAGCTCGTGAGAAACTAAACTCTTCTTCATATACCCAATCACAATTTCCATTGATGATGTGATTCCATTTACCGTCGGTGGTAACAGAAGTTGTTTTACCAGATGGAATATCATAAACATAAAGATTGTTATCCATCACATAAGCCACTTTATTACCATTAGGTGAGAAAGTAGCATGCAACACCTTTCCTTTTGCTAAGGGGATTGCCTTTTTAGAAGCTACATCGTATACATAAGCTGTTGCCTTTGATGAGCGACGATAGATAGGCTCCCGTCCGTTAAAGAACAGGATGCGCTTTTTGTCTGCACTTAGTTGAAAATCCTGCGTGCTAATTTGTTTGCCCTCTTCGTCTTTCAAAGAAGATGCATTTACCAGGCTATCGATGTTTTCGCTGGCAAAGCCCGGAACGTATTCGCCACGGAATGTTCCTTTTTTGTAAATGTCTTCAAGTGTGATTTGTTTTTTCTGTGCTATCGTAAATAGGGGAAGAAAAAATAATAGCAATAGAATGCTTCTCATGTACAACAATTTTATGGGTAAATGTACCGATTTGCATTAAACAGGAACCACCGCTGGGGTAAAATGGTCAAACAGTTATGCAAAGAAGCAGAGACTTTCTATTTACTGTTTCTAAATAATTCCAGCACTTTAGGAATAGGCAGCGAACCCTCTTCGGCTGCAATGAGATTACCTTTCTTATCATATAAAGCCATGTAGGGCAGGTTGTGTATTTGGTAAAAGCTGGGAAGGATGTAATAGATGTCTTTACCAAAAACCACATTCTTCCATTCATTTAGGCCATGTCTTTGTGCAAATGCATTCATCTCCCATAAGGGATACATAGTAGCCATAATGATTTGGATGTCCTGCAAACTGTCTTTCAGCCTGGTCATTTCTTCCGCCGTGTGTTTGCAATGGCTACACTCGGGACTGAATAACATGATCAAGGTGGGTTTATTCTTAGGCAGGTCGGCTTTTTTGTACATGGTGGTACTATCGCTCAACAGCAACTGAAAAGCAGGAACAATAGGATAACGTTTGTACGGAGCAAGCGTATCTTCTTGCGCAAAAGCAGCCCCGGCAACTACCAGCAAACAGGAAAGAAAAAATGCTTTCATGACTCAAAATAAAGGAAAATCCTGTTAACGACCTCACAACAGTAAGCCAATAATCCTAAGCAAACAAGCAAACATTCTCCTACTTTTGCAGCGCAAATAATTATTCATACCTATAAATCAATCATCAATGAAAATTACAGTTGTCGGAGCCGGTGCAGTTGGTGCAACCACGGCAGATAATATTGCTCGCAAAGAACTGTGTGAAGAATTAGTGTTGTTGGATATTAAAGAAGGTTTGGCTGAAGGCAAGGCTTTGGATATGACCCAAACAGCTGCCCTGCTTGGCTTTGATACAAAGATCACTGGCAGCACCAATGATTACAGCAAAACTGCAGGATCAAGCGTAGTAGTAATTACTTCCGGTATTCCACGTAAGCCAGGCATGACCCGTGAAGAATTGATTGGTACAAACGCAAACATTGTAAAAGGTGTAGCGCAAAATATTTTGCAACATTCTCCAGATGCTATCATTGTTGTGATCAGCAACCCGATGGATACCATGACTTACCTGACCTTACAAGCAACTGGTCTGCCGAAGAACCGCATCATTGGTATGGGTGGTATTTTGGATAGTGCCCGCTTTAAGTGCTATTTGAGTTTGGCACTAGGTTGTTCACCAAACGATTTAAACGCAACTGTAATTGGTGGCCATGGTGATACAACGATGATTCCGTTGATTCGCTATGCAACGTGGAATAGTACACCGGTAAGTAGCTTATTAAACGAAGAGCAACAAAAGCAAATAGTAGCCGATACAATGGTTGGCGGTGCTACCTTAACTAAGTTGATCGGTACGTCTGCGTGGTATGCACCAGGTGCTGCAGGAGCAGCTTTGGTAGAAAGCCTTGTGCGTGATCAGAAACGTTTGTTCTCTTGCTGCGTATCCTTAGAAGGTGAATATGGTCAAAAAGATATTTGCCTTGGTGTGCCTGTAGTAGTTGGCAAGAATGGTTGGGAAAGAATTGTTGATTATAAGTTGAACGACGATGAGCAAGCACTTTTCAATAAGAGTGCAGATGCGGTTCGTAATATGAACGATGTATTGAAGACGTTATAAAAAGCGATAAGCACTTAAAAAGCTGCAAGTAAAACTTACAGCTTTTTTGTTTAATAGACAACCAGTTTTTGTGTTCGTGTACTGCCGTCCTTATCTATTATTTGTACGAAATAGATTCCCTTCTATAATTGATCAGTAGTTAAGTAAGAAAATGTGCTATTCAATATTTGGGTAAAAACGGTTTTCCCGGTTGCATCAAAAATTCTTATCGAATAACGTCCGCTTTCCGTAGCAATGATTTTGGCAGGACTGCTTTGCGCAACAGGATTTGGATAAACAATTACCGGTTCGTTTCCTGAAGTAAAATAAACGACTTCAACAGGACTGTAAATGATTGTTCCATTATTTAGTTTTATTCTAAAACGATACCTGTTCTTTCCTCGATGTAAGGATGAATGTTAGTGTTACAGGATTGCCGATTGTTTTCAACGATGTATAACCTGCTGGTGTTTCTTTTTCAAAATCTACTTCTGCTACATTATAGAGGCTGCCAATTTCTGCAAAGAAAAGGGCCGTTGTTGGTGTTTGTGCTTGCAAATAACAACTGCGCAAATAACAACTGTTACCTGCACTGGTATAATTCAACGTATAACTTCTAAAACCGAGTTTGTTATTGATGATCAGCGCTACCGCATAATAAATAGAAGGATGCTGTGCTTTTCTTAGGAGAATGGAAGTATCAACTGTTTGCGTAAAAGGCTGCAGGTATTTTGCACCTAATTCGTACAATTGGAAACTAGTTACACCTGCCCTATTCCAATACAACAAAAACGAATCAACACAATCAAAACCTACCTGTACTAATGGTTGTTTACTAATGGTAAATGTATCTGAAAGAAAATCATTTGCGCTAACTGTCATTCGTAAGACCGCTGTAGTAATAGTATCGGGCAATGTCCATTTAAAATAGCTTTTGGAAAGATCTGCAACCGTTCTTATACTTCGCCAATTGCTGCCGTTTGCTGCATAGCTTAGTTGTGCAGCGCCAGTGAAGGTTGTTTCCCATCGTAATGTGTGTGTTCTTCCTGACAATAGAGGATCTGTGTTTGTTGGAAAAGTCCATTTGAAGACTGAAGCTGTGTCAAATTGGTAAGCAATAGCAAATGACTGGCTGGCTGTTGTCACTTTTGTGCCTTTTACTTCAGTAGAATAATTGCCGGCGGCAGGATTATCAATCGTTATTTGCTCTACGTCGTTTAAAGTATCAATACTTTTTGGTGGCGCAATTCAGTATTTTCTTTACTTAGTTTTGCTTTACTATCAATAGAGGATAATGAAAACCCAATCAAAAACGCTATTATTCCAATTAAAAGGTAATTTATATTTTTCATATCATATTTATGCGTACTTAAGTCTAAAATTATTATAACTAATTACAGGACAATTTTCGTGTGAATATACACTTTTTATTTCATTCAGCAAACTAGGCCCATTATTCACAATTCTACCTAAATTTTCGGCAAATAAGTTGTTTGAATAATCAACTTCTTCTTGGGTAACTTTTATTCCTAACATTTTAGCTTCACTTACTTCCGAAATAAACATACCGGTATAAAAACCTGGTAATTTATAGCGTTCAACAAACATATTTGCAAAACACCATATATAGAAATTTTCTTTCTTTTGTTTTAGTAAAGGGGCATGTGTTTTATCAATAAAATAATCACACATCATACCATCAACCACATTCCATAAACCATTATTGTCTCCATGACCCATCATCATTACACGGTCGTGAGTCCTAATCAAATTTCTTAATTCACTATCTTTTGGTTTACTTGTTATGACCGTACATTCAATACCAGCATAAATTGGTTTCAAAAAATCAGTACTACGGTCGTCCGGATGAATTACTAGTGTCTTCATAACCTTTATTAACTAAAGATTTTAAAAGATGACTTTAAAGCCAACTTTGTCTTTATCTTCTTGAATATAGTGATAAGGTTTTGCCTCTACAACAGGCTTTTTCCACTTTTCTTCAACCCACTGTTTCACAATGAAAGTAGTTTCTTCGGCAGTAAATGTAACAATTTCCTTTTCAGGAGTAGTATTCATTTTTTTAATAATATTTTCTTTGTGCCGGTAATAATAATGAGTCTCTATTTTGTTTTGGATTCAATACCCAGGGCAGCCAAGATTGATTGGATAATTTAAGTGATACATCCAGGTCATTGATCAACGCTTTTAGTGCATTGACAGCAGCTTTGGATGAAGCTATTCGCCGTTACAATACTGAAGGTCTTACCGTAAATTTCACTCGTGTATCTCCTTCGCAAAGTCCTGACATCACCATGGTAGCTTTTTATGAAGTGAGCAACACACTTGGATCAGCTGGTTTCCCTAACAGTATTGGCGATCCATATAATGAGGTTCAGATGAACACGTATTGGTATAGCGGTGGCACAGACGCTACTAATGTTAACTATATCGGTACAATTATGGCGCATGAGATTGGCCATTGTATCGGTTTCCGTCACACCGATTACATGAACAGAGCTTATAGCTGTGGTGACAGAAAACAAAATGAAGGGCAGGCTAATACCGGTGTTGGTGCGGTGTACATTCCGGGCACACCAAGTGGTGGCGATCCAGATTCATTGATGCTGGCTTGCGTGGGCAGCAATGTAAATCGTCCTTTTAATGCTAATGATAAATTTGCTTTAGCATATGTTTATTAAAAACCAAAATCAACCTTAAAGCCGCTACCAAGCGGCTTTTATTTTGTTAATTTGAAGCATTGCCTATGCAGTTTTCCAGTAAAATCAAAAGGTGTAGTTGCATTTGTAATATCCTTTATCGTTGACGCGTGAATAGCATCGACAGCTAACTGAAACTTTGTGTAATTGGTACTAAAAAACAACAGGCCTTCCTTAGAAAGAATACGCATACATTCATTAATGAGTGAAACATGATCTCGTTGAATGTCCAGGATGTCATCCATGCGCTTACTATTGCTAAAGGTTGGTGGATCCATCACAATGATGTCGAAAGAACCATCCCGCAACTTTGCCAAATACTGCTTTACATCCGCATGAATGAATTCATGTTTGTCAATAGATTGATTATTCTCCTTCGCATTGCGTTCTGCCCACGATAAATAAGTCTTTGAAAGATCGACTGACACCGTTTTATCTGCACCTCCTGCCGCTGCATAAACGGAAAAAGAGCCTGTATAACAAAACAGGTTTAGAACTTTTTTTCCTCGTGACAGCTCTTTCACCATTTGTCTTGTGATTCGATGATCTAAAAAAAGACCGGTATCTAAATAATCACTCAGGTTTACAATAAACTTCAATCCATTTTCTCCAACAATAAATTCTTTTCGCTCCTCTTCCAGCTTTTGATATTGATCTTGTCTATTCTCTTTTCGCTTGCGCAGCTTTAAAAAAATAGTTGAAGTTGGTACGCCGATGACCAACGACATAGTCTTTTTGCATTCTTCCAGCCATTGCTCATGTTCTGCTTCGCTTAATTTATGCTGGCGTTTATATTCTGAAACATAAAGCTTGTCTTCATACTGTTCAATTATGAACGGAAACTCAGGCAAATCATGATCGTAAATGCGAAAGCAAGTCACAGACTGCCTTTGCGCCTGTTTCGCCAAATGCTTATATACTTTGCGCAGCCTGTTCTCAAACATTAAAAATTTGCCAAAAGATTGTTCCATTACTAATTTTTTTAGAACTTCGACGTCCTTTCCAATGTTCAAAAGTACTCCACAGTGATATATGCAATTGTAGATATTGAGACCACCGGCGGCTATGCAGCAGCAAACGGCATTATTGAGATTGCCATTCACGTTTTTGATGGCGAAAAAGTGGTAGAGACTTTTGAAACACTGATCAATCCTTTTCAATCTATTCCTAGTTACATACAAGGCTTAACGGGTATTACGGATGACATGGTTGCCGATGCACCTCCCTTTGAAGAAGTTTCCGAAAAAATTTATACGCTGCTTCAAGGCTCTGTGTTTGTTGCTCATAATGTGAATTTTGATTATTCGTTTGTAAAAAATCACCTCGACTATTACGGATATAATCTTAGTTCCAGGAAATTGTGTAGCCTTCGATTGGCCAGACAAATATTTCCTGGATTGCCATCTTATAGCTTAGGTAAGCTTTGCGATTCATTAGACATTCGTCACAGTGATCGTCACCGTGCAGGTGGTGATGCTGCTGCCACAGTTGTTTTGTTTCAGCGCATGTTGCAAGCAGATGCCAGGAATGTAATTGCTACGAGCTTAAAAAAAAACTCCAAAGAGCAGGCTTTACCACCGAACGTTCCGAAGGAATGCTTTGAACGCTTGCCATCTTGCCCAGGTGTTTATTATTTTTTAGATCAAAAGGGAAAGATCATTTATGTGGGTAAGGCAAAGAATATTAAGAAGCGTGTGAATAGTCATTTCAGTAATAATTCGGCACGCAGACAAAAGCAGGATTTTATACGTCATATCTACTCCATCGACTTTGAACCTTGCGCCACTGAATTAATGGCCTCTATTTTAGAAGCATCGGAAATAAAACGTTTGTGGCCTGACTATAACCAAGCGCAAAAAACACAGGAAGATGTGTATGGCATTTTTCTCTATGAAGACCAAAGTGGTTATATGCGTTTGGTGATCGATAAAAAAAGAAGACATAGCACGCCGTTGTACAGCTTCACGAAAAAGATAGAAGGTCACCAGCTATTAAAACGATTATTGAAAGAGCATAAGCTTTGCCCTAAGCTTTCCTATATACAAATTGACAATGAACCTTGTGTAGGTGTGCACGAACAATATTGCAACGGCGCTTGTGAAAAGAGAGAATCACCTGTAGTGTACAATGAACGTGTAGTGAACGCTATCCGTTCGCTAAACAGCCAGCCTTCTTATATTATTGTTGACAGAGGTTTAAAGGAAGAAGAGCAGTCATGCATTATGATTGAGAACGGCAAGTTTTATGGCATGGGCTATATACCGAGAACAGCTAGTTATACAGAGAAGGACATTATTAAGTCTTCGATTCGTCCTTATAAGGATAATTCGGTGATTCAACATCTCATTCAACAGCATTTGGTGCAAAACGGCCACCAGGTGGTATTCTACAAGGATTGATCATTATCAACTATCACAATAATTTAACCCTTTCACCCCGATTTTTTCCCTGCTCGTCGATTAATGACTTCTGCGCTAAACGAGGTAAGGTAAAATTGTGCGTCATTAATTTTTAACCTAACAAGCACACCATTCACCTATGCGTTCAAGCACCATCTTTGGCTTTACGAAAGCCGCATGGACTGCTTTAGCTTTAGCAGTTCTTACACAATCTTGCCAGAAGTCAGCAGATTTACAAGCAACAGAAACACCCATTACAGAAGCGCATCTTGCCGAGTTGAAAGCATCCATTGCCAGCACAACCGGAGCACCTGTTTCTCAAATTGATTATTCTGCAGCTACCAAAACATTTACGGTTTCTAAAGATGCAAAATTGTCTTTAGCAGATGCTGAAAATTATTTCAAAGTGCAACCAATACAAGGTGCACCAAGCACTGAGCGTACCAGCCAGCGTGTAAACATGTACACTGTTAACAGCACAAAAGTTAGAAACATCACTTTGTATTGCGATGCATCTGTTCCATCTGATTGGATTTCTATTATGGACCAAGCCATTGCTAATTGGAATGCGACAGGAAGTGCTGTACATTTTACAAGAGTAACTTCTCAGTCAACTACTACCACCACCAGTGGTGGCGGTGGTAGAAAGAAAAATGGTTCTACTACCACAACAACGACAATAAGTGCTGACGTGGTTGCGAACTCATTCAATGATAATACGACCAGCACTATTGCACAAGCCTATTATCCTTTGTCAACCGGTGCACCTGGTAACCAAATTAACATCAACCTGCATTACACTTATTTAAGTTCTTCTTACAGAGTGTTTGCGTTGACACATGAATTAGGTCACATTGTTGGTTTTACACACACTGATCAAACGTATGGTAACCTTATTGCCGGTACACCAGATGTTGATCCAAGTTCGGTAATGAATTCTGTTTGTTTAAGCTGGGTTGGTTTTACTAACTATGACCTAACTGCTTTCAGAACAGTTTATCCATATTAATTCCTATCGAGAACATATAAAAAGGGCTACCAATTGGTAGCCCTTTTAGTTAGATCCATTCAAAGATTTCAGCCTTGGGCATTTGATCAAACACATCAAACACTTCGTGTGGCGGTGTAGTCAATTTTCTTTCCATCACATTCATCCAAGCGCCATCTACCTGTAACGTGGCTGCAACAACATCACCTTTGACGATTTGATGTTGGAAGCTCCAGCGAGAATAATCTTTTCTTGCCTTTAACACTTTAAGATTAATCGTTACCACATCACCTAAACGAATTTCTTTTCTAAAAACACATTCTTCCCGAAACAAGATGGGCCCAATGTGCAAAAGATGCATTACTTCAGCCGTTAAGCCATGAGCATCTAAAAATCCAATTCTGCACCAAGCACCCCAATCATAATAAACGGAATGACGAATATGAAAATTAGGGTCGAGATCAGACCACCTGATTTGTATCTCACGATTGTACTGGTTCATAATTTAGTTGATTTTTTTCTAAAAGATAAAAGCCAAAAGCTGCCAAGCCGCATAATAAAAAGTCAGCGGTGAATAAAGTTGAAAAGCCAAAATGCAGGGCAACTTGCGATGCAGCCGTTGGCGCTATTACTTGTGCTAAGGAAAAGCTCATTGCATAAACAGCTGCATATTCTCCCCTATTGTGTTGATTGCTCCGGCTCACCCAAAAGCTATTCATAAAAGGAAACAGGAACATCTCATCGAAGGTGATAATTAAAATGCTTAGCAAGGCAACCCATATATAACCAGGAATTACCAAACACAAAAACGAAGCACCCATAAGAGCGGCACCGGCAATCACATAATGAATATGATTTCTACGGTTCTCTAATTTGTACACCAGCACCATTTCGATCAATGCGATCAATAAACCATTTAATGCTAACATCAATCCTATCGTTGCTTTAGACAATAGCATTTCCTGTTTGTAAAACACGGGGATCACACTAAACATTTGAAAAAAGCAAAGGCTGATGAGAAACATTAAAAACATTCCGGTCAGGAAATATTTGTCATGATAAGCAGAATTATGCGTGATCACTTCTTTATGCTTTACAACCTTGTTCTGCTTTTTTTGTGGCCACAAAAAAATGTACAGTAAAAACGCAGCAACGATACAAGTAGAACCATCTGCCACAAACAGCCAGGAGTAACTAATGCTTGCTAAAATACCGCCGATGGCTGGTCCAATACTCCAACCGAGGTTTATTGCCAGGCGATTCAAAGAATAACATCTTGTACGATTATGGTCATTGCTATAAGCGACAATAGCAGCAGCATTTGCAGGACGGAATGCTTCTCCCAGTGAACTTAATAAAAACACACAGGTCGCAATTTGCCACAGACTATGCATTTGTCCTAAAACAAAAAACATAATACCGTTAAATAACAAACTTGCAAATTGCACAAAGAAAAAGCCGTATTTATCCGTCAGCTTTCCACCAATAAACCCACCCAAAATAGCACCTAAGCCAAATGTTCCCATTACAAAACCAGCCTGTGCCAACGTATAACCTTTCTCCACCAAATAAACAGTTAGGAAAGGAATAACCATGGTGCCACTTCTATTTACAAACATCACCAATGCCAGCCACCAAATAGATTTGGAGAGACCACTGTATGCATTGCGATATAATTGTACCGAAGCCTGAAGCATTTGCTAAATTAAATCGCCGATTGCATCCACTTACAATTGTTCCATTATTTTTGGAGCTTATTAAAAACCTAGTATGAAGAAATATTTTATTGTTCCGCTTTCTTTTTTGGTACTAACAGCACAGGCGCAGAAAAAGCCAGTTGCTGCTGCAAAGCCTAAAGCAAGTGCCTTGAAAAACTTTAACGACTCCATGAACTATGCTATTGGTGTAAGCGTAGCTAATTACTATAACGGCCAGGATTTTAAGCAACTAAACCCTGCTTTGATTGCAAAAGCCATTGCTGATGTGAACAATAAAAAAGCAGTGATGAAAGATGATGATGTAAACAAGTGCATGATGCAATTCATTTCTAAAAGACAAGAAGTAGAAATGAAAGAGCAGTCAATTAAAGCAAAACCAACTATTGAAGCAGGCGAAAAATTCTTAGCTGAGAATGCGAAGAAAGCTGGCGTAAAAACAACTGC
Source organism: Chitinophagaceae bacterium (assembly GCA_040290035.1). Lineage (GTDB taxonomy): Bacteria > Bacteroidota > Bacteroidia > Chitinophagales > Chitinophagaceae > Flavisolibacter. Next base: position 361 of record PSMG01000045.1, on the reverse strand, counting down.
TTCCGGCTTACAGTACGAAGTTGTAACGGAAGGAACCGGACCTAAACCAAAAGCTACCGATACAGTAACTGTAAACTATGTAGGTACATTGGTTAACGGAACTGAATTTGATAACTCATACAAGCGTGGTCAATCTATTTCTTTTCCTTTAAATGGTGTTATCAAAGGCTGGACAGAAGGCGTTCAATTGATGCCGGTAGGATCAAAGTATAAATTTTATATTCCTTACCAGTTAGGTTATGGTTTGCAAAACGCAGGACCTATTCCTCCTGGTTCTGTATTGATCTTTGAGATTGAGCTGTTAGGTATAAAAGGAAAATAAATTGCTGGAGGATTATATGAATAAGCTCTGCTATGCAGG
>PSMG01000044.1:0-15000 GCA_040290035.1 Chitinophagaceae bacterium | reverse complement strand
CTAAAAGCGTGTGAAATGCACGTCCGTAGCGGGAAAATAATTTTCGGGATAATGCACTCCTTCTAAAAATAGGCCTTGTGCTGGTGCAGCGTAGCCTGATTTTGTGTTGGACTGGAACAATGATTCTAGATCCAGCAGTGTCAATTTCTCCCTTCCCACCTTCAGTAGCGAACCTACTAACAGCCGTACCATTCCTCTTAAGAACCGATTTCCTTCAATAGTATAAGTCAATTCGCTGCCCTCTACCTCCCACTCACTCCTCTTAATAACACAATTAAAATTATTGACTTGTGTATTGGTCTTACAAAATGCGAAAAAATTGGTTTTTGTTTTCACCAGAGCAGCAGCTTCCTGCAATAATTGGAGATTAAGTTTAAATGGATAATAAAAAGACGAGTCTTGCAAGAAAGGATTTTTGAACTGGTGTATCCTATATATATAGGATCGGCTTGTAGCATCGAACCGACTATGAGCGCCTTCAGGCATTGGGTGAATCGCTTTAATAACGATATCCTGAGGAAGAATGGCGTTCATCTTATATAGGAAGGCCTTGTTTACGTCCGGCTCAAAATCAAAATGAAAATAGTTTTGTAAGGCATGAACGCCGGCGTCGGTTCTAGAGGAACCGGTTAATACTACATTGGTACGGTGAAGAACGGCAAAAGCTTTTTCAATTTCCGCTTGTATAGTGTTGGCATTTTCCTGCACCTGGAAGCCGCTGTAATTAGTGCCTTTGTAGGCAACTTCAATAAAATACCTCGACATACTATTCGCCGATTAAGGCTTTAAAGCGTTTAAGATTGTAATCATCTTTTATTTCTGACTCGAGGTCAGCAAAGCGCTGCGGATCAGAAACGTGGGTATAAGCAGCATCAAAAAATTGGTATTTGCCCGAAGGGGTAAGAAATAAAGCACTGAGGTTTCTTATTTGCTCTGTTGTGAAGCAATATTTTTTGAACGACTTTTTGGCTTCACCAATCATATCATCGTCACTTTCCTTTGCTGCCATGTTCTTACGGAGTTTGAAAAAATCATTATCAGATGCAGAAGCTTTACAAGACAAATTTTGGGAAGACTTCACTGCTACTTTCACGGTTACGGCAATGGTTGAATCATTTGATTTTTGTGGTTCTTCTACAACGGTTACATTTTGCTTCAGAGCAACAACACTATCCACCTTGTCTTTAGGTGCTTCTGTTACTTGCACCATAGCTTCTTCTTGTTTAATGGCTACAGGTTCCACATTTTTAGCAATCGAAGTATCGGTTGGTGCTTTTACTTCCTCTGCTTGAGTTGTTGCAGTAGATGTTGCCAGATTATATTTTGGATTTGGAATTAATAAGCGAATGGTATCAGTCTCCTCGCCTTTCTTATCAAAGAAAACCAAACCAAAACCTTCAGTGGTCGAACTTTCTGCATGTCGAACGACAATTGATCTTTTGTATTCTTCTACAGGTGCATCGGCCTTTGCTGTGGGTTCAACAGCTTGGGTAGGCGGCTTTAAAGTAATATCTACTGTGTTTATTGCTTCGGTGGTAACAACAGAAACAGAATCATTAGCTACCTTAGGTTGTTCTGTTTTAACTATTGTTTCCTTATTAGTTACTGTATCAGTTGCCGCTATTGATTTTGCTTCCGGCACAATTTGCTTTGATTCTTCTTTAAGGGTAGCAGCAGGAGCAGTGTTAATAGCAACATCCTTTGCCGAGTCTTTTTGTTCAGTCCTTACAACATCCTTTTTTTCTTCTACCAGTTTTGGTACTTCTGTTTTGGCAACTGCTTGCGAGTACAGTAAAGAAGAATCGCCAGCGGATGTAGCCAACATCACGGTAAAAGCATCTGTTCGGGGAGCTAAATTTACCTGGCTCATAGCTTTTGCTTCCTGGTTAACAGGTTTTACAATATTTAAAGACTGCAGATCAAACAAGCCTGTATACTCTTTTAAATTCTTAATCAGGTAGCCTTTATCGTTTCCATTTAAAGCAATAGAAAATAGCGGCTCCTTGCTTCCCTTCGGCACAGGGCCAACAGAAAAACTATAAGTGCTGTCAACTAAATTAGAAAGAATGAGATAGCCCGAATAGTTTGAGCTATACACTTTGTTATTCATCTTCACAAAAAACGGCGAGGCATCTTCTGTCTGTAAGTATATAAAATAAACCTTCTGCGCTTTGGCTAAAAATGCAGTGCAGAAAAGGATTCCCAAAAGCATTAATCTTTTCATCACGTTCAAAAATAACATAAATAGTTTCAGATTTTTACCCGCCACTCATCAAAGATTTGGCAAAGCCTTGTTAACATTCGTATAGATTTGCAACACTCAAAATCTAAATATGAAACGACAACTCTTATTTCTTATTACCTTACTAACAGCAGGCATTGGCTTTGCCCAACAGCAGCCACAAAAGGAAGTATCTAAAATTTACAGGTCAACAGCGGAAAGAATCAACGACCTAGTGCATACCAAGATCGATGCCCGCTTTGATATTCCTAAAGCTTACATGTACGGCAAGGTGTGGATCACTTTGAAGCCGCACTTCTACCCTACCGATTCTCTTTCGCTGGATGCAAAAGGAATGGACATCAAGCAAGTAGCCATTGTAAAAAATGGAAAGAATACGCCATTGACATACAAATACGATGGCTGGATATTAGACATCAACCTGGATAGAACATACAAGAATAACGAAGAGTATGTAGTGTATGTCGATTATACTGCCAAGCCAAACGAGTTGAAAATAAAAGGCAGTGCAGCAATCACTGATGCAAAGGGTTTGTATTTCATTAATCCAAAAGGAGACGAAAAAGGCAAGCCGCAACAAATCTGGACACAGGGTGAAACAGAAGGAACTTCCGTTTGGGTTCCAACCATTGATAAGCCAAACCAAAAAACAACAGACGAAATCTCTATGACCATCCCGTCTAAATGGGTTTCGTTGAGCAATGGAAAATTAGTTGGCCAAAAAGCAAACAGTGACGGAACAAGAAAGGATACATGGAGAATGGATTTGCCACACTCACCTTATTTGTTCTTCATGGGTGCGGGTGATTTTGCTGTGGTGAAAGATGATTATAAAGGAAAAGAAGTAGCCTATTATGTAGAGAAAGAATATGCCCCGGTAGCAAGAAGAATTTTTGGTGAAACCCCGCAGATGATTGCTCTTTTCTCTCACTTAACTGGCGTTGATTATCCTTGGGCAAAGTATGATCAAATTGTTGGTAGAGATTATGTAAGTGGAGCAATGGAAAATACTACCGCCACCTTACACCAGGAATCAGCACAGCAAGATGCACGCGAATTAACAGACGGCAATCGTTGGGAAGAAGTAATTGCGCATGAATTGTTTCACCAATGGTTTGGCGATTATGTAACCGCGGAAAGCTGGAGCAACATCACCTTAAACGAATCATTCGCAACCATTGGATCGCAATTGTGGAATGAATTTCATCATGGTAAAGATGCTGCTGATCATGAACGCTACAACTCTGTTCAGCAATATCTAATGAGCGGCAGTGACAAAAAAGACCTTGTTCGTTTTTATTATAATGATAAGGAAGATGTGTTTGACGCGGTGAGCTACAATAAAGGTGGTGGCATTTTGCAAATGCTTAGAAATTTTGTTGGCGACAGTGCCTTCTTCAAATCTTTGAATCTTTATTTAAATACCAACAAATTCAAATCGGCCGAGGCCCAACAACTGCGTTTGGCTTTTGAAGAAGTAACTGGTAAAGACTTGAACTGGTTCTGGAATCAATGGTATTACGGAAGTGGTCATCCAAAATTAAACATCACTTATAGTTACAACAACGACGCTAAGCAAGCACAGGTGATCGTAGAGCAAACACAAACAGGCGATAAAGTATTTCAACTGCCTGTAGCGATTGATATATACAACGGAGCTAATAAAACACGTCACAATGTTTGGGTAAAAAACAAAATCGATACCTTCTCATTTGCTGCTGCTACAAAGCCTGATTTGATCAACTTTGATGGCGATAAAATTCTGGTAGCTCAGAAAACAGAAAACAAGTCATTAGACGAATACTTGAATCAATATAAATATGCTGCTAAGTACGTTGATCGTAGGGAAGCAATTGATGCTGCCGGCAGAAAACAAGATGACGCTAAAGCAGTTGAAATACTGACTCTTGCTATGAGTGATAAGTTCGCACCATTAAGAACTTATGTAATTGGCAAGCTTGATTTGCGTAAAGAAAACATTAAGTCAGCGGTAGAAAATACCTTGGCAAACATTGCCCAGAAAGACAATAATCGCCCTGCTAAAGCAGCAGCTATTTTAAAATTAGGCGATTATAAAAACGCAAAATACGCGTCACTGTTTAAATCGTCTATTAGCGATTCATCTTACACTGTTGCAGGTAATGCATTGGAAGCTTTGGGCAAAATTGACAGCATAGGTGCTTATAACGAAGCAAAACGTTTATCTAACCAAACAGCAAAAGGTAAATTAGCTAGCGTTATCACAAAAACAATGATTCGCTTTGGTGACGAATCATCTGCAAATGTGATCTTGAAAAACTTTGAAGACATGCCTTTAGGCCAGGCCAAGTTTGAAGCCTTACTGCCAATGATTGATTTCTTAACCAAAGTTCAATCACCTGATATTTTCAAAAGAGGCGTAAATGATATTCTAAAGTTCGAAGACGAAATACCTGAATCATTCAAAGGACAGGTAGCTCCTTTCGTCAATAACCTGTTGCAAAATCTGCAAAGGGCAAAAGAAGCAAAGGACCAAAAAGATCAAGCCGAGTATATAGAGAGCAAATTAAAAGCAACAAAGGGATTCTAAAAAACTCCTGTCATTAAATTTAAAGCCTCACAAATGTGAGGCTTTAAATTTAATGATGGACGGAACTTTCAAACTATTTTGACTAACCTATATTTGCATCAATGAAAAGGCTTTTATTCATCGGGTTTTTATTACTGCAAATTTTTGGAGCCTGTACCAATCGTTCCGATGCCAATACCGAAACAGCCGAAAATGATGTGGATGCGGCTCGTAATTTTATAAGAGCTGCGTTGGATAATGATTTCGAAAAAGCAAGGATGTACGTTATTTCCGATTCTATCAACAATCAATATTTGGATTTAGCCAAACAAAGCAGGGCTAATCTTTCCAAAGGCGAAAATGTCAAGTATAAGAACGCTTCTATTCGTATTTACGATACTCGAAAATTGACAGACAGTGTAAGCATTATTATCTACGCAAATTCATTCAAGAATAAAAAAGACTCACTTAAAGTAGTTCGTGAAAACAATAAATGGCTCATCGATTTGAAGTATTCCTTCATGCCTGCTTTAGATACTACGCATCATGGTCAATAATCTTTTATTAGTAGCACTTGGTGGTGCATTGGGCAGCATACTTCGTTTCCTTTGCGGCCGTGCTTTAAATGAACATTATTTTCCTTACGGTACACTCCTTGTAAATATTTTAGGTTGTCTTATCATTGGTTTGTTGTGGGGCTATTTTGCCAAACATATCAATGAAAACTTGCGCCTGCTTTTGGCGATGGGCTTTTGCGGTGGCTTCACTACCTTCTCTACATTTACGTTTGAAGGCATTGCGATGCTGCAACAGTCTCGTTGGCTGCCGTTTATTTTTTATACCCTTTTGAGTGTTGTTGGCGGATTATTAGCCACCTTTGCAGAGTATAAAAAACAGCATAGCACATGAGAACGACGAATGTTTTGCATCCATGGCATGGAGTAAGCAGTGGCGATACAGCACCACAAATAGTAAATGCATTGATTGAAATTCCGGAAGGTTCCAGAACCAAATACGAGATTGATAAAGAAACAGGATTGCTTAGGGTTGATAGAATAATTTACTCTTCTTTTCACTACCCGATTAACTATGGTTTTATCCCGCAAACATTAGGATACGATAACGATCCCTTAGATATTTTGGTTTTGTGTTCCCAATCCATAGTGCCGCTTTGTATTGTGGAAGCAACCGTGATTTGCAACATGCAAATGATTGACAATGGCGAGAAAGATGATAAGATCATTGCCGTAGCCACTAAAGATCCTTCTGTAAATCACATTACCAGTATTGACGAATTGCCGAAACACTTCATCAGTGAACTGCGCAATTTTTTTGAGCAATATAAAGTCTTAGAGAATAAGCAGGTTCGCATAGAAGAATTTCAAACAAAAGAAACCGCTTATAGCATTATTGAAGAAGCTATCGATTATTACAAAAAGAAGTTTAGCAAATGATATGAAATCATCCCTTAACAACTTTAATCAATCCGGAAAAATGACAGCACAAGTAATTTTCATCTTAGCCATGATTGGGCTATTTGCAGGCATGCTTAGCGGACTTATTGGCATTGGCGGCGGTATTGTGATCGTGCCGGCACTCATTTATTTTTTAGGGTTCAGCCAGCACCAGGCACAAGGCACCTCGCTTGGACTTTTATTACCACCGGTAGGTATTTTGTCTGTGATGAATTATTATAAGAAGGGATTGATTGATATAAAAATGGTTGGTATCATGGCCGTTGCCTTTATCCTTGGCGGTTGGCTGGGCAGCAAACTTTCACTAACGCTTTCCGAAGTAATGTTGAAACGCATCTTTGCGGTGATTCTTTTTTATACCGCTTTTAAAATGCTTGGTTGGGATGCAGCGATCATTAATTATCTACGCAGCAAATAATTTAAAAAGATAAGAACCTTCGAATGCACGTCAATTGGTGCGTTCTCTTTCCATTGGTACTATTAATAATTCCTGTTGTATCAATCTTATCAATCCTTACTTTACCCGAAGCATGGATAATTTCATCGGGATTTAATAAAATTCCCACGTGAATTATTTTTCCAGCCTCATTATGAAAGAAAGCAACATCGCCTGCTTTAGCATCAGTTAAACTTTCTACCGCATCTCCTTGCGTAGCTTGCTGGTAAGCATCTCGCAATAAGGGCACGCCCATTATTTTAAAAACAACCTGCACAAAGCCGCTGCAGTCAACGCCCATAAATGTTCTTCCACCCCATAGATAAGGAGCATTCATCCACGCATGCACGGTTCGCCAAAGTAGGTCAAGGTCATACGATTCTCGTGTATCTCTATACGTGCCGTGATATCTGTGTTGTTCATCCCACAGCAATCTTGTTTCAATATCAAGCCCGGTCAAAGACGAACCCATAGGAAGATTGATCAATTCGTTAGGTAATGTCACCGGATTAATCAAACCCGTTGCTACAAATGAATTAGGAGCAAGAGCAATTGATTCGCCTACTGCTTCAATCAAATGATAAGTCAACCAGCCTTCATAGCCATCATACAAGGATTTAATGCGTACCCAATCACCTTTTTCTTCGAGTACTTCCATCACTTCGCCAAATAATAATTGGCTGGTCATTTCACTTCGATGTGCATCTTCTTTCCGAACAGGTGCTGCAGACACGGTGCAGATAACATAATTCATAAGTACGAATTACCTGAATTATGGCGAATTAGACAAAAAGCAAAAGCACATTTATGGAATTGAACAGCCATCGCATCTTAAAGAAAATAATTCGGGTAATTAGCTTTAATTCGTATCATCAAATTTGTGAAGTCATCTCGCTACGACCATATTACCGACAACGAACTTCTGCAACGCTATTATGCAGACAAAGACCAACAATGGATTGGTATTTTATTGGAACGTTACACGCTGCTGCTGTTGGGTGTTTGTATGAAATATTTAAAGAATGAAGAAGAAGCAAAAGATAGCGTGCAACAAATTTTCCTGAAAGTATTGACTGAGGTTTCTAAATACAAGATCGATTATTTCAAATCGTGGCTCTATATGGTTACCAAAAACCATTGCCTGATGAAGCTAAGAGATAAGGAAGTGAAAGGTGTAAAAGAGATAACCGAATACAATTTGCCTGCACAGGAGATAAACAAACACGAAGCGGTTGAAAACGAAAAGACCTATTCGCTTTTGGAAGAGTCGATAGAAGAACTAAACCAGGAGCAAAGGCAATGCGTACTTTTGTTTTATGTTCAAAAGAAAAGCTATACCGAAATAAGTGAGCTAACAGGTTTTAATACAATGCAGGTAAAAAGTTATTTACAGAATGGCAAACGAAACTTAAAACTAATACTCGAAAAAAAATTAGCGCAAAAAGAAAAGGGAAAGTGAACGAAAATCTGAAAGACATATTAAGCGGTTTATCAACAGATGTAGATCAGCAAAAACTCTTGGAGTATTTGCAGGGACATCTCTCTGCCGAAAAGCAACATGAGCTGGAAGAACAAATGTTGGAGGATGAATTTGCATCCGATGCTGTGGAAGGATTACAAAATATTAAAGACAAACAAAAGATGCTGCAACTGGTAGAGCAGCTCAATAAAGACCTGGAAAAGAAAACGCAAAAAAAGGCTGCCTTTAAAAGAAAACGACAACTTAAGTTAGACCCGTCTGTCATCATATCAGTTATTGTTATTCTTTCCCTGATCATCATCAGCTACTTTATTTTACATAAGATGCTCCACAAATAAAAAAGCTGCGAATAGTAATCGCAGCTTTTAAACTATTTCAATAAATAATTATTGATATTGTATATAAATCGGTTTAGGTCGCAAGCTTAATACCTGCTGACACGACATCATCTCTTTTTGATGCGACTTCTCTGTGTCATTCACATAAAACAACTTAAAGCCGGTAAACTGAACGGGCTGATTTTGTATCCAATCGCGGTAGCTGCCTAATTTTAAATCTGGCGGTCCCCAGCCATCCATATCCATCACTATTTGCAATTCAGGATGCAGTTTAATTTGATTGGCATTAGACACCATACCTTTTGTAAAGCGATGCACCACAAAAATTTTGGGAGGCAAATTATTCTTCTTCACAATATTGGTAAGGTAATCACCCACCCAGTTTATTTCGCTGGCGTCCAACGTACCGATCACACTACCGGGACGTTTGCCGCCTTTGCCATTCATCGCAAATTCAGGATCAATGCCCAAGTGAACGTTCGGCAAGGACAAGTATTTCTCAAACAAAGGAATTTCATTCTTTAGATCACTTAGGCCAATCTGCACATCAATAAACACTAAAGCATTAATTTCTTTTGCCCAATTTAAAATAGTATCAATTTGCGACAAGGGCATGCGATTTCTCCATTTACCATCTTTACCCGGTGCACCTTGTGCTGTTACAGCTATATAATGCAATGCAGGAATAGCTTTGATTACACTATCAGCATCATTCCATTTTTTTACTTCTGCCAAAAGGTTAGGAATCATTTGCGCCTTGGGCCACTTGCCCAAAGCACCCATTTTATTCGAATATAGATTACCGTAATAAGCTACTACTCTATGAAATGGCAACACAGCCCCCGAAACAGGGTAAGGTGCATTTTTCACCGGCCATTTACCAGTCGTATCGCCGTTGGCTATATACTTCATCAACTGGTCGTACTTGGCTGTGTCCAATGTGCCGGTACGTTGCGGTAAGGCTGGATTTTCGTTTTCGTTCTTTGCGTTTGCTGTAGTTGAATCTTTGCTGGTTGTCTTATCTCCTTTCACCTGTGCGTTGTTGCAGGCAGTAATAAGCAAAGCCCCGATTAAAATGATGTAAACCTTCATGTGTCTTGTGTTTCGAGGGCCGAAGATATTTGTAAAAGGAATGTAAGCCAATCAAAACATTCACTTTATCAATTCTTTTATTCTGCAATGGCAACAGTCTTCTTGTTGTGGTGCAATACATAATAAGCAATCCACGCACTGCCCAGCATTAATATGCCTCCTAAGAGAAAAGGAGCGCCGGCAAAATGAACTGGATTGCCCGGCTTAGTGAAGTAGGCAAACAAGTTGGTCATCATAAGCGGACCAATGATTCCCGTTAAACTGATCATACTAGTAATCGCACCTTGCAACTCGCCTTGCTCATTTCTTGGAAATTGTCCGGTAATTATGGATTGCAAGGCAGGAACGGCAATACCGCCGAGGCAATAAGGAATTAAGAACACAAACATCATCCATCCTTGTGTAGCGGCAGAGAATAAAAACAAGCCTATGGAATAAAGCAATAAGCCGACGTAAACACTTCGCTCATTTCCCAGTTTTGGATTAATATGGCGAATCAATACGCCTTGAACCAATCCTACTAACAAACCAACCACTCCCAAAGAGACGCCATTCATTTTTTCGGACCAATGAAATTTTTCAATATTGAAATAGGTCCATGTGCTTTGTACAGCATTAGCAGCCAGGTAAACCAACACCAGTGAACCAATTAAACCGGCAGCAGAAGGATATCTTTTCAATTGAAGCAACGAGCCCAAAGGGTTTGCTCTCCGCCATTCGAATGATCTACGATGTTCTTTATCCAACGATTCCGGCAGGATAAAATAACCATACAGGGCATTACCCAAACTCAACGCAGCGGCAACATAAAACGGCAGGCGCAAACCAATGCTTCCCAACAAACCGCCTAAGGTTGGGCCAATAATAAATCCTAACCCAAATGCTGCGCCTATCATTCCAAAATTCTGAGCACGGTTTTCATCATTGCTAATATCAGCTATGTAGGCAGAAGCCGTAGTGAAACTAGCACCAGTGATACCGGCAATAATTCTTCCTACGAACAACCAACCAATACTTGGTGCAAGAGCCAGAAACAAATAATCAATTCCAAAACCCAAAAGCGAAAAAAGCAACACAGGTCGGCGGCCATATTTATCGCTAAGGTTACCAATCACCGGCGCAAAAAGAAACTGCATCAAACCATACACGCTGGTTAGTAAGCCGCCCCACTGCGACACCTTACTGATATTGCCATGTATCAAACTTTTGATCAGGTCTGGAAGAATAGGAATAATGATACCCAAACCCGTTACGTCAATCAATAGTGTGATGAAAATAAACCCGATCGCTGCTTTCTTGGATGTTGCCATGGCGTGTAAAATGACCGCAAAATTGAACGATTAAACTAACAACTGCAAGCACAAGTATGAATTCTCGGTAAAATTTAGGCGAAGGAATAAATAGAGCCGTATTAGAAAATACGGCTCATAACAAAACTCCATGAGAGAATCATCGTTGCTGTGTGTAAGGTTGGCAACGTCCGCTTTTTCTAATACAAATATGGTCAGCACTATTTTTTTAAACAACCGTAGTAATACGGAATTTTTAACCGTAGTAGTACCGAAAAAAGATAAGTAGAACCGTGGCATTAAGGTTGCAACAACTAAAGAACTCAATTATTAGCATTAAACACATCAATATGAAAAATCTTTTGCGCATTCTCTGTTTAGCAGCTATCGTATTTGTTTTTGACAAATGTGCCCGAAATCCGGTTACGGGTAAAAACCAAGTAGTGTTAATGTCTGAAAAACAGGAATTAGCTATGGGCCAGGAAGCTGATCCCCAGGTAATTGCCCAATATGGTTTGTATGAAGACTCAGTCATTCAGCGCTACATGCGTACCAAAGGCGAACAATTGGCAGCCTTGTCAGATCGTCCTAATATCACCTATCAATTCAGGGTATTGAATTCCAATGTAGTGAACGCCTTTGCTATTCCGGGTTACGTTTATTTCACCCGTGGCATCATGGCATATTTCAATAATGAGGCGCAATTTGAAGGCGTACTTGGACACGAAATTGGTCATATTGCGGCGCGACACTCAGTAGCTCAGCAGCGAAATCAACTATTAGGACAGATTGGTTTGCTGGCTGGAATGATTGTAGCACCAAACCTCGCCCAGTTTGCCGACATTGCTTCCCAAGGTGTAGGATTGTTGTTACTAAAAAATAGTCGCGACGATGAACGCCAGGCAGATCAATTAGGTGTGAAATATTCTACCAAGGCTGGTTATGATGCCCACCAAATGGCAGCTTTTTTCAATACATTAAAGCGACAAGAAACGCAAGGCGGCGGCTCAACCCTTCCTCCATTTTTATCTACACACCCTGATCCGGGCGAACGGAATACAACCGTAAATCAGTTAGCAACAGAATGGCAGCAAAAAACGAATTTGACCAATCCTAAAATAATGCGTGATGAATATTTGCGTCGGGTAGAAGGATTGATCTATGGGGAAGATCCAAGAGAAGGCTTTTTGGAAAATGGTGTTTTTTATCATCCAGGATTGAAATTCCAATTCCCAATTCCATCAGATTGGAAGTACCAGAATACGCCGCAACAAGTGCAAGCCGCACCACAAGATGGTAAGGCTTTGTTCATGTTTATGCTGGCGCCAGGTTCTTCTTTGCAAGACGCAGCGAATACTGCATTACTGAAATACAAACTAACGCTAGTTGACAGCAGAAGTGTTACGGTAAATGGCAATCCTGCATTAACAGTAGTTGCAGATCAACCTGCACAACAGCAAGGTGCTGCATCATTGCGTACACTCTCGTATTTTATTCAGTATGGTGGCAATATTTATCACATGATCGGCGTATCAACAATTACCGATTTTGCTCCCTATGAAAACACCTTTGCGTCAATGATGCAGGGCTTTAGATCATTAACGGATGCTTCTAAATTAAATCGCAAACCAGAACGCATTCATGTACGTTCGGTAAATAGAGCAGGCACCTTAGACCAGGTATTGCATAACTATGGTGTTACCGATAGTAAACGCTTGGAAGAATTAGCCATATTAAATGGCATGAATTTGAATGATCGTGTAGCTTCAGGAACATTGATTAAAATAATTGGACAATAATAGTAGCACTATGCGGTTTGTTAAAAACTGCATAGCGCTTTATTTTACAGTAATAGCACCCTTATACCCCACCTATAGAACACCCATATCACACCCGTACTTAGTTCGACTCAGCCCGTGTCTTTATTATGTTAAATAACATAAAGGGATTAAGTATTGAAGTAATGTATTAAAGAAGAAATTAGACAATTCTATTCCTGCCGAATCCTTCCCTTTCAATTAACTCTTATTTTAGTGCAACATTTTTCACCCAAACCATTATAGTGTACACAGATATTTCCACTGAAGCAAAAGCAACAATTGGTCTTCTTTTATGTAGTATTCCTAACGGCCAGCAGCAATTATCACAACCACACTTAGAAAACATCTCAAAGATTTTGGTATTATGCACAAGACTAAGAGATCAGGATATGAACGTTGCATTTGCAAAAGTGTTCAACATTTATAAAGAAAGCTCACGCAACGATATGATCATTTACTATGCTGCTTTGGTCAGTGAAGACTTTGCTGATACTGTTTTTTGCATGTGCTGCGAAACAGCTATGGCACAGGGCAGGTGGAATGATGCTTTTGCCGAACCTCTGGCAACTATTGGTTTGGCCTTGCAATTATCAACCGATGATGTAAAGAATATTATTCGCACCTATATCGTTCGTAATCGGTGGAATGTACAAATTGAAAGTGCTTAAGCATCTCCACGTTCGTGGTCTGTAGGGTCATGACCCGTTGTTTTTTCTTTATCGCTTTCTTCTTCTGTGGTTAAATCGTCAGCACCATAGCCTGTAGCCACATCATCGGCTATGCGATCCCAATAGTCTTTCTGCACCTCTTTCTTCGGTTTCTTCTCCGTGCTCTTTTTTATGTTGTGTTTTTTCATAAGCAAGCATTTATTCCGTTTGATTATTCATTATTTGTTGTGCAATTTCCTTCTTCAGATTCACTTCGTCAAAATTTTGTTAGCTTTTAATTTCATAACAAGGCTTTACTGTTTGCATGTGATTATGCAAAATAGTAAAATGATTACCGATGATTGCTTGTAGCTCTGGGTCATCAATAAAAACGGAGTACACGTTCAAAAACTGCATTGACGTCATGCTTAAATCAATCGTTTCTACAGTATAATTGATTTCTTTGCCCTTACCATTAAATGGCAGTTTCACTTTTTCATAATTGCTTTTAGAAATAAGCTTAAAATAATATGCCGCAAACAGAAAGCCCGGTAGAGAACCGGGCTCGATAAATTAAACACATATGAAAAAAAGACTTTCGCCTATGAGAAATTTGTCTTTGCTGGTGTAAAAATAGTTGTGAGGAAAAGCTGTTTTCCTAAGTTCGGTGTTTTTAAAATATGACTTTATTCAGTCTTCGTTTTCTGCTTTTCCACATGAATAATGCGATAAAGCGTCCCCTCTTCCAAAACAAGTCTTCCTTTCATTACCTCATCTTCTACCTTTTATTTTCACACTGGTTTACTTTTCATAATGGCAGTAAACTTTTTATTTAAGGGATCTTATACGGCTGGCAGCGTAGCCATGTCTTCTTCTGCACCATTTACAATTTTATTCATCTGCATAGAAAACTCATTCGGCTTACCCGAAGCTTTTATATGATACACCACCACTTCATCATGACAGGGTGAACTCTTTACCTGGCAAATGGAAGTACCTTTCCAGATACCTACTATATTTTGTACATCCACATTAGTTGCAGCGAAAAGAATAGTGAAAAAACAGACAAGGATTGGTTTCATGAAGAATTTTTTAACCAAAATACAAATCTGCTGCGTGAATGTTTGTTAATTAAAGTTAGCAATGCTTATTGCCAATATGCTTTCTGACCAAATACTAAAACATCTGCTCTGCCTTTTAAAATACTGCCGGTTGTTCTGTATTTGAATTCAATGCGACTAATACGTCTGCCATCGCTGCCTAGTTCGATTGTTTTACTGAATTGATCTTTTGCAACTACTTCATCAATGCTTGGCTCTAATTTATCGCCGTTGAAAAATTGAATCTTCATATCACTGATGCGAACATCTTGATCCGTTACCCGAAAGCGAATAGCTGTAAACAAAGTATTACTCGATACCACAATGATATCTTTATCTCTGATAAAATCAACTTTTTGATCACCTAATAATTCCTAACCAGACTAAACAGGTACAATGTTCTTGGAGCTGCTGCAACAGAAGATCACGACTACAAAAAATAAACTCATCCATCTAATTACGGTTTGGTATTTCATCGCTGAATAATTTTCCTTTATTGTTTCAAAAGTCGTTCCTGAATGCAGTGGCATTTT
>PSMG01000011.1:38037-88067 GCA_040290035.1 Chitinophagaceae bacterium | reverse complement strand
TGGGAGCTATGGTGAATGAAGACCTGAAAACTTTGCTGGTGGAGCAAAAGCTATTAAAATCCAATTTTCTGAAACGAACAGTGACGGTTGATTTTTATCTGCCTAAAAATATTCATCCATCCGAACTCTCTTTGTTGTTGATCAATGATGGACAAGATCTTTCCAAAATGCCTTTCGATGAAATGCTCGATCAACTGATTGATAGCAATGGGATCAAACCAGTTGTATGCATAGGTATACATGCTGGTGCAGATCGAAAAAATGAGTATGGCACAGCAAATGTTTTGGACTTTGCAGGACGAGGTGCAAAGGCAAAAGCCTACAATCAATTTATTTTGGGAGAATTATTGCCTTACATACATACTACTTATTGTGTTGATCAATTTGAGCAAAAAGCATTTGCTGGTTTTTCGCTAGGAGGGTTAACTGCTCTTGATATGACATGGAATTATCCCGAAGTATTTTCTGTGGCAGGTATATTCTCTGGTTCACTCTGGTGGCGCACCAAAAGTTTAGATGATGATTATAATGAAGAAACAGATCGCATCATGAATCAGCAAATTAAAGAAGGTAGCTATCATCCAGGACAGCGCTTCTTTTTTACTACAGGTTCTTTAGACGAAACAGATGATCGGAACAACAACGGAATTATCGATTCTATTGATGATACTATGTCATTGATTGAGGAATTGAATAAACATGGTTATATTTCTGAGTATGAAGTGAAGTATATGAATTTCGAAGATGGTAAGCATGATGTAGCCACATGGGGCAGAGCAATGCCTTATTTTTTGCTATGGGCATTTAGTAAATAATATTCTTCCCGTAAATAAAAAAGCTCCGAATTACTCGGAGCTTTTTTATTTATTTGTTTTCTAAAATTAGAAGTTGATGCGAACACCAAGTTGGCTTACCCAACGAGAAGCAAAACTTGGAGCTACACTATTACTCACAAAGTTTTCCGATTGCGGCTGTTTTAAATTCGGATTGAAACGATATTGTGGCGTTAAGTTAGTCGCAGAAACATAACCTGCAAATGAAATAACTGATAACTGATCGTTGGCGATAAAGTATCTTCTCCCCCAATTTCTGTTAATCATATTGGTGAAGTTGAATACATCCCATGTTAACTGAAGTCCTACACGCTTGCTACCAACTTTCATGTAGAAATCTTGTTTCAATGATAAGTCAATATCATGTGTGAATGGCATACGGTCACCATTTCTTTCAGCAAACTGTCCACGGTGTGAGTTCAGGTATTTGTTGTTTTGGATATATGTTTCCAAAGCATCTTTCTGCTGCTGCGGTGTGTAAATTACGCTTTGACCATTTACAGTCAATGTATTGTTTAAGAAAATCATGCTTTGCAACTCAGTAGCAGTAGGAATATAAACTAAATCATTACCGCCTGATGGATCATCACGTACTGCCGCACCTTGATATACATAGCTGAATGGATTTCCAGACTGACCAGTATAAGTTAATGTGACAGTGGTAGCCAAAGCCTTATTTGCATACTCAAAACGCTTGCTGATATAAGCAAAAATTTTGTGACCTAATGAAAAGTCAGAGATAGTAAGTGGTAAATAGTTTCTGCCGTTTACTGACTCTATAAAACGCCATTGAGAGAAGTTCACAGAGCTGGTAGGTTCATGCGCAACAATTGACTCTCCATAGTTATAGTTGATGCTAAATGCAAAACCTTTATTGAAACGCTTGTCGATACCGGCTGTAAAATTGTAAGAGAAGCCCTTATCACCATTTGAATTAGATAATAAGATAGCATTGTCATATACTCTCGTAGAACCTTGAATTGGTATAGTAGCTGGAGAAGCATAAACTAATCTGCTACCAGGGCCATTAGAACTACTAGTAGGAGGTAACAATGCGATATTAGTATAACCAGTTTCATTTATGTTTTTGGTATAAAAGCCTTCCAAAGTAGCGGTCCAACCATTACCTAATTGCTTATCAAAGCCTAATGAAACGCGGAATATTTTAGGCAGCTTGAATGTGCTTGAAATTAAATTTAAAGGTCCTTTTGTTATAGACGCACCTAAATCACTAGCCCTCCATTGATTGAATGGGTCAGATCTGAAACGGATAGTATTTAAATCATTTGCACTTGCAGTAAAGCCACCAACATATAAGCCATTGTTATTATAAATGCCGGCAGGCCATACCAAAGGAATACGTCCTGTAAATAAACCACCGCCAAAACGGATCGTTACATTTTCATCAGGAATCCGGTAAGTCAAACCGAATCTTGGAGAAATGGAAACAGGAATTTTTGGTTTCAAACCAGAACGAGCTCCTTGAAGATCGTAGTACTGTGCGAAAATTGGAATAGCAATTTTGTTAGTAAATGTATCTTCTGCTGGAGTAGTAAGAAATTGAAATTTGTCAGCACGAATACCAAAGTTCAACGTCAAACGATCGTTTGGTCTGAATTCGTCATTAATGAAAGCTGCATAGCGTGATGTTTTAAATTTAGCGGCAGCTGCTGTAGTTTCATCATTCTTATTATCAATCAACGGGTAACCTACACTGTATGCGCTAGGTTTAGCATTCGTGTAGAAGTCAGTGATATTTGCGTAAGTATAATTACCATAAGTGTTTTGAATAAAGGCATTATAAACATCGTTCAATTCGCCTTCAACACCAAATGATAAGCTATGCTTTCCAACTGTGAAACGGAAGATGTCTAATAAATTATAATTCTTCTGCGTCAATAAGTTGATGGTTGAACTATTATCTGGTCCGAATATAATAGAACCAGAACCGTCATTGATACGAACTCTTGGGAAAGGAGAACCGATTATACTGCGGTCGTCTCTAACATTTGTGTAGGTCAGCAACAAACGATTGCTTGCGCTTCTGGTAAACTGGCTGCGCCATTCTGTTGAAACCGTGTTAGTGGTTGAAGGGAAGCGGTAACCATTATTGTAGAAGTTAATGGTTGTTGCTGAACTGGCAGCAGTGTTGTAACGTTCGCCATACGTATAACGATAGCTAATAGACACCTTATTTTTCTCGTTTACATTCCAGTCAAATTTAGCCACACCTCTTCTGGCATTTACTTCTTCAGGATTGTTGATGAATCCGCCGGGGTCATAACCATATTTTGTGCGCAGAGTGTCTGCTAAAGCAAAAATTTGATAAGGTCTTGTATTTCCTTGGTATCTAGACGTA
This sequence comes from Chitinophagaceae bacterium, assembly GCA_040290035.1. Taxonomy (GTDB): domain Bacteria; phylum Bacteroidota; class Bacteroidia; order Chitinophagales; family Chitinophagaceae; genus Flavisolibacter. The sequence goes on along the minus strand of PSMG01000011.1, from coordinate 84,875 downwards.
TCCAGAAATTGTGGACGAATATCTTTTTGAATTTCTCCGTTTAAGAAGAAAAATAATTTGTTTTTAATGATTGGACCACCAAAACGGAAACCATAGGTTTTATTTTGGAAATCAGGCAATTTTATAGCAGTAGACTTGTCGCCTGTTGGTGTTTTGCCTGCTAACTCTTGGTTACGGAATAGGTAATAAGCAGAGCCTGTAAAGTTGTTGGTACCAGAACGGGTAATGGCATTGATGCCACCACCTGTAAAACCACTTAACGAAGCATCGTAAGGAGAAATAACAACACTGATCTGATCAATGGCATCCAAAGAAATAGGAGGAATATTTGCCTGTCCGCCATTGGTGCCAGAAGCCGACAAACCAAATACGTCATTGTTCAATGCACCATCAATATAAAATGCATTATAACGATTGTTTTGTCCAGCAATTGAAATAGAGCCTTCAGTAGTACCTAGTTTAGCTTGCGGCACCGCTTTAAGCAAGTCGGTAATATTTCTACCCACAGACGGCAGGTTTTGTACACGATCGCTACCAATATTGGTCTCAACGCCTTGTTTTTGTGCGCCACGGTTAGCGCTTACCACCACCGTAGTCAATTCAGCAGCACGATTTGCCATTCGAAAGTCCTGTTTCGAACTTTCACCAAGCGTTAAATAAATGTCTTGTCTGGTAATAGCTTCAAAATTTACATATGTAACAGTAACGGTGTAAGGACCACCAGGGTTCATGTTATTGATGTCAAACTTACCACCGGCCCTAGTTTGTGTTCTGTACACAGTACCAGTTGGAACGTGTGTGGCTGTAACAGTTGCGCCAATCAGTGGCTCATTGTTATTGCCGTTCACAAATCCTGTCATACTACTGGTCGTCGTTTGTGCAAAAAGCTGCATCACTAACAGCGTACACGAAAACAGTAACGATAATCTCTTAAGCATAAAGAATATAATTTTTCGAGTGCAAAGAAAATGATAATTTACCAACAAGTAGTGCACAAATATTAACAATTTGTTACCCGCTGTAGTTCAGCAAGCAGACAGTCAAATGCTTTACAATGCTGCATTTCAACAAATTAATTAAATATTGCTAGCTACCTTTGCAAAAAATAGCTTCATGTTAGATACAATCGAAAGCGCTATAGAAGATATTATGAACGGTAAATTGGTGATTGTGGTAGACGATGAGGACCGCGAAAATGAGGGAGATTTTATTACAGCTGCCCGACATGTAACCCCCGAGGTAGTAAACTTCATGAGCAAATATGGCAGGGGATTGATATGTGTTCCGCTTTTGGAAGAACGTTGCGACGAACTTGCTCTGCCCATGATGGTGAATAACAACACCTCTTTGCACGAAACAGCCTTTACTGTTTCTATTGATTTACTAGGCCATGGATGTACCACGGGTATCTCGGCCCACGATCGTTCCAAAACCATTCAGGCACTGATTGATCCGGCTACAAGACCGGAAGATTTAGGCCGCCCAGGCCATATTTTCCCTTTACGGGCAAAGAAAGGTGGCGTTCTGAGAAGGGCCGGACACACAGAGGCAACCATTGACTTGGCTCGTCTTGCAGGCTTTGAGCCGGCTGGCGTATTGGTAGAAATTATGAACGACGACGGCTCTATGGCCCGTTTACCGGAGTTAAAAGAGATCGCTAAAAAGTTTGACTTCAAGATTATCTCCATAAAAGACCTGATTGAGTACCGCATTAAGCGTGATTCACTGATTGAAGAAATTGTGCGGGTAGATATGCCAACGCAGTTTGGGGATTTTAAACTCATTGCCTTCCAGGAAAAGAATTCAACCAACGAACATTTAGCCTTAATAAAAGGCACATGGGAGCCGAATGAGCCGGTGATGGTACGGGTACATTCTTCTTGCTTCACAGGTGATATACTGGGTTCACTTCGTTGCGATTGCGGTGAACAGTTGCACAAAGCCATGCAAATGGTGGAAGCAGAAGGCAAAGGTGTTATTCTGTATATGAACCAAGAGGGCCGGGGCATTGGCTTGCTCAATAAACTGAAGGCCTACCATTTACAGGAGCAAGGCTTAGATACGGTAGAAGCCAATCTGCACCTCGGTTTCCAAATGGATCAGCGGGACTATGGCGTCGGTGCTCAGATCCTTCGCTATTTGGGTATAACCAAGCTTCGTCTCATTTCAAACAATCCTAAAAAACGTGTGGGGCTTATTGGTTACGGGCTGGAAATTGTAGATAGCTTGCCAATAAAGATCGAACCTAACCCACATAATGAACGCTATCTCGAAACTAAAAAGAATAAGTTGGGACACATTTTATAAGTCTGTAATTCGCAAAGCTGAAAACGCAAAAGAAGCTCGATGATTTGTAAAGAGAATGTTCATCCTTCGTACTTGAAGAATGGTTTAAGGCGCTTTCACCCCACTTTCAAGGCAGGATAGTGGCACTTTAGGGGAGGTAGTATTATGTTTTAAATAGAATTTTAAAAAGCTTCCAGATAATCTGGAGGCTTTTTGCTATTTATAAAAACAAGTTGTGAGATGGAAACTGTTACACTGCCACATTAAAATCTCTCAAAGCATCGTTTAAGCTTGTTTTTAAATCGGTACTTGCTTTTCGCTGACCAATGATCAGAGCACAACTTACATTGTACTCACCGGCAGAAAACTTCTTATTATAACTGCCCGGAATAACAACGCTTCTCGCAGGCACTAAACCTTTATACTCTTTAGGCTCGTTGCCGCTTACATCAATGATCTTTGTTGATTGAGTCAATACTACGTTAGCGCCAAGAACCGCTTCTTTTTCTACCCGAACACCCTCTACTACAATACAGCGCGAACCAATAAAACACCCATCTTCAATAATGACTGGTGAAGCTTGTAAAGGTTCTAACACACCACCAATACCTACACCACCACTTAAGTGTACTCCTTTGCCAATCTGAGCACAACTTCCCACCGTTGCCCAGGTATCTACCATCGTTCCTTCATCTACATAAGCACCAATATTTACATATGAAGGCATCAACACTACATTCTTTGCCAGGTAAGCACCATAACGTGCTACTGCATGTGGCACAGCCCGTACGCCCAATTCTTTATAATTCTTCTTCAACAATATTTTATCGTAAAACTCAAACGGCGCTACATCCCACGTCTGCATGGGCTGAATGGAAAAGTATAATAGGATGGCTTGTTTCACCCATTCGTTTACTACCCAGCCATTTTCTGTTGGCTCTGCTACACGCAATCTGCCCTTGTCCACTTCTTCAATCACCTTTCGTACATCTTCCTGGAAAGCTTGATAGCTAAGCATTTCACGGTTTTGCCACGCTTGTTCAATAGACTCTCTTAACTTCATTGCGAATTTTTTTGCAAACATAAACGAACTGGTTTAATTCCATTGGAGCTATAAGAATGAACATCGGATTTGATGCCAAACGTTATTTTCACAATACTACCGGTCTGGGTAATTACAGTCGAACCCTAATAGAAGGGCTTGCCACTTATTACCCGCAACATCAATATTATTTATTGAATCCTAAACCTTCGGATAAGTATGCAAAATGGGCATCAGAAAATGTGCATGAGGTTTTGCCTTCGTCTTTCTTGCATAAAAAATTTTCTGCTGCATGGCGCAGTAGTTGGGTAAAGAATGATTTGCAGAAATTAGGAATTGACTTGTATCATGGATTGAGTCATGAAATACCATTAGGTATTCAAAAAACAGGCATTCGTTCTGTCGTAACCATGCATGATTTAATTTCCGAACGTTACCCTGAACAGTTTTCTAGCATCGATGTTTCTCTCTACCGAAAAAAGTATTTGAATGCTTGCGAGCATGCCACTCGCATTATTGCAATTAGTCAACAGACAAAACGAGATCTTATTGATTTGTACAAAATAGATGAAGACAAGATTGATGTGTGCTATCAAAGTTGTAATCCTGTATTTGCGCAAAAGATCGATGAAGAGAGCAAAGAAGTCATTCGCAAAAAATATGATCTGCCCAACGAATTCTTTTTATCAGTTGGTTCTATTATCGAACGAAAGAATTTACTGAACATCGTCAAAGCACTACAATTACTTGATAGCAACATTCCTCTGGTTGTAATAGGTGAAGGTGGTGCTTATAAAGAAAAAGTAAAAGCCTACATTACACAACATTCGTTACAGAGCAAGATCATTTTCTTATCCGAACAAGGTGCCGTAAAAGAAGATAAAAGTTTTCAATCGCCCCAAACCTTTGCTGCTATTTATCAAATGGCAATCGCCATGATTTATCCATCTTTTTTCGAAGGCTTTGGTATTCCTGTTCTGGAGGCATTATGGAGTAAATTGCCAGTGATCACATCAAACGTTTCTTGCTTGCCTGAAACAGGCGGCAATGGTGCTTATTATGTTGATCCGGATAGTGCAGAGCAAATAGCAATAGGCATGAAGCGTATTTATGAAGAAAAACAGTTGTGCAACGAACTGATTGAAAAAGGCTGGCAACATGCACAAAACTTTACCTTGCAAAAATGCACCGATAGTGTAATGAATGTTTATCAAAAAATAGTTCAATGACCGCTTTCGAAAAAGATATCATTCAATGCCTGGAAGTATTAAAGAGTGGTGGTGTTATTTTATACCCGACGGACACTGTTTGGGGATTGGGCTGCGATGCAACAAACGCAACTGCAGTGAAAAGGATCTACGATATCAAAAGGCGTGATGATAGAAAAAGCATGATCATTTTAATGGCAGATGAAAAGGACGTGTTGCAATACGTAGCTGCACCTGATCTTTTGGTTTTTGATTTTTTAGAACAGCAAACACGGCCCACTACCATTATTTTCGAACATGCCATAGGCCTACCTGAAAATTTGATTGCAGCAGATGGCTCCATCGCTATACGTTTGGTTCAGGATGAGTTTTGTCGTCATCTGATCAAGCGCTTCCGCAAACCAATTGTTTCTACCTCTGCCAATATAAGTGGCACTGTCACCGCAAAAACATTTGCCGAAATAAATGATGAAATAAAAGCTGCGGTTGATTACACTGTACAATGGCGACAAGATGATAACACACCGTCGCAACCATCGCAAATCATTAAATGGAATAACGACGGAACACAAGTCATCATTCGTTCTTAACTAATCATGTTCATCCGTCACAATCCAAGCAATCTGCGGTTATCTTTGCCGCCTGATGGAGATACAGTGCACACAGAAAGAATTATTCGTGTTTAAAAAAATAGCAAAAGCTGCAGATGAATTAGAGATGCCTTGCTATTTAATTGGTGGTTTTGTGCGAGATAAATTGTTGGATCGTCCAACAAAAGATGCCGACTTTGTTTGTGTAGGCGATGGATTGGAATTGGCAAAGAAAGCAGCAACACTTTTTAACCCGCATCCCAAAGTGAATTACTTTAAAAACTTTGGTACGGCACAATTCAAAATAGACGACTTTGATTTGGAATTTGTAGGTGCAAGAAAAGAAAGTTATCGGTCGCATTCCCGCAATCCCGAAATAGAGCCGGGCACCATCGTAGATGATCAAAACCGCAGGGATTTTACCATTAATGCATTGGCTATTTCTCTAAATAAAAATGATTTCGGAAAGTTGGTAGATCCTTTTAATGGTATCGATGACTTGAAGCAGCAACTCATTCGTACGCCGCTTGATCCTGCCACTACGTTTAACGATGATCCGCTTCGCATGATGCGGGCTATTCGCTTTGCATCGCAGTTAAAATTTCATATTTACCCCGATACATTTCATGCAATTGAAGCGGCTGCAGAAAGAATCAAAATCGTCTCGCAGGAACGCATTACCGATGAACTGAACAAGATTATATTAAGCGAAAAGCCTTCTATAGGTTTTGAGCTGTTATACGATACCAAACTATTACATCAGATTTTCCCACAAATGGTAGATTTAGCCGGTGCCGAATTTGTAGATGGGAGAGGTCATAAAGATAATTTTTACCACACCTTGCGAGTGCTCGATAATGTAGCTGAACGTTCAACGAATTTGTGGTTACGCTGGGCAGCTATTTTGCACGATATTGGAAAACCAGCAACAAAAAAATACGAAGAAAAAGCAGGTTGGACTTTTCATGGTCATGAAGTAGTTGGTGCCCGCATGGTGCCTAAAATTTTTAATCAGTTGAAGTTGCCATTGGGCGAAAACATGAAGTATGTAAAGAAGCTGGTAGAACTTCATTTGCGTCCCATTGGTTTGTCTAAAGAAGATATTACTGATTCGGCCATGCGCCGCTTGCTCTTTGATGCCGGCGAAGATTTTGAAGACCTGATGATCCTGTGCGAATCGGATATAACTTCTAAAAACAAGTTTAAGGTAAAGCGTTACCTGGCCAATTTTGAACTGGTAAAAAAACGTTGTGAGGAAGTGGAGGAAAAAGACCGTGTCCGCAATTGGCAGCCACCTATTACGGGCCAGATGGTCATGGAAACTTTTGGTATCGCTCCTTCAAAGCCTGTAGGCGACATCAAAACAGCCATTAAAGACGCTATTCTTGATGGCGTAATACCTAATAATTTCGAGGAAGCCTTTGCGTTTATGGTTGAAAAAGGCAAGGACCTCGGGTTGGAGCAGAAGAAGTCTTTAGAGGAAATTCAAAACATGGCACATCTTGAAACCGAAGGTGATGGCAAAGCCGAAACTGTTTCTGATTGAGAGTTTGCTGCTGAATAGAATTCCAGAACGTACAAGAGTGCGACGCAACCGAAGTTCAATAGTTGCAATTAGCCCGGTTCAAAATACGCCTTAATCGAAAAGCTTTTACTTTCTTATAAGGCGATGCCTGTCAGAACGGTAAAACTCTACAGAAGAAGCATTATTTTTGGTTTTATTCTTGTTTGTAAATACCGTGCATGGCTATATTAAAATTGAGAGCTTATTTTGAAGAGGATGATAGTGTGTACAGAGACATTGCTATCAAACATACCCAAACTTTTTTCGAGTTGCATGAAGCCATTCTGAAGGCTTTTGAATTTGACAATAAGCATGGCGCCACGTTTTACCGTAGTAATGATAACTGGCACCGGGGAAGAGAAATTTCTTTGGAACAATACGATAAGCCTTATAAAGTGCCCCCGCTGATGATGAAAGAAACAACAGTGGGCTCGGAGATCAAAGATCCAAACCAGAAGTTTTTATACGAATACGACTTCAACAAACACTGGCTTTTCCAGGTAGCTTTGATTGGTGTAACCAAAGAAGAAAGTTCGAAGACAACTTATCCTGTCATTACTCGCAAAGAAGGTATTCCGCCGAGCCAATATGAAACAAAGAGTTTATTGGGCAATCGTTTTGCTGACATTGAAGAAAAATATGATCTTACTAAAGGCGCAGAAGGTTTTGGTGAAGAAGGAGAAGATGTTGGCGGTGAAACCGATGAAGAAAGTCTGGGCAGTGAAGGCGGTGGCGAAGAAGATTTTTAATGTGGTTATTGATTATTTGATTTAATTGGTTCAGACATTAATAATGAATAATCAATAATTACCTGCGTGCAACCCTCCAAAACAATAGTGATCATAGCAGGACCAACAGCAGTTGGTAAGACTGCTGCTGCTATTGCTGTAGCTAAAGCTTTTAATACGGAGATTATTTCTGCAGATAGTCGTCAATGCTACCACGAAATGAACATTGGTGTTGCACGACCCTCCGTTGAAGAACTAAATGAAGTGCCACATCATTTCATTGCTTCGCATTCCATCCATCAAAAAGTTAACGCTGTCACGTTTGAGCAATATGCTTTGCAAAAAGCAGATGAATTGTTCCAGAAGCATGATGTAGTCGTAATGGTAGGTGGCACGGGTTTGTATATCAAAGCTTTTTGCGAGGGCTTAGATGAAATCCCGAATGTGCCGGAAGTACTCCATAATGAAATCATAGCAGCTTACGAAACAAATGGTTTGAGCTGGTTGCAAAATGAAGTGCGTCAGTTAGATCCTAGGTTTTACGAAATAGGTGAAGTGCAAAACCCTCAGCGTTTGATGCGTGCATTGGAAGTAGTGAAGGCTACGGGTAGATCAATTGTTGACTTTAGGAGAGGAGAAAAAGCAGAACGTCCATTCAACGTTATTAAAATTGTATTGGAACTTCCGAAACAACAAATGCATGAAAATATCAATCATCGGGTTGATAAAATGATAGAAGGAGGATTGGTAACAGAAGTTCAATCGTTGATGTCCTATCAGCATTTAAATGCTTTGCAAACGGTAGGCTACAAAGAACTCTTTGCTTATTTCAAAGGAGACATTTCATTAGAAAATGCAACTGACTCTATCAAACAAAATACAAGGCAATATGCCAAACGCCAACTGACTTGGTTTCGGAAGGACAAAGAATATTATTGGTTTGGTGCGGGTGATATATCGGGTATTTTAAACTTTATTAATCAAAATCTATCTTTATAAAAACCAGCAAATGAAAAATTTGATTTATGGTCTGTTGTTTCTGATGAGTGGACCATTCGCTTTAGCCCAGGATTCTACTAATGCAGATCCGGCCTTCACATTCAGAATAGGATTAATGTCGACCACCACAACAGCCTATAAAATATCTGCTACCAAGGATACTACATATAAAAATCATTTAGTAGTTGCCCCAACACTTTCCATTCTGCATGAATCTGGCCTGTCATTGGATTATGCAGCCTACCTGCTCACATCAGGTATCGAACCGGGTTTATATATGCATACCGTAACCTTGGGATACGAAAATTATGATGGTAAGAATTTTACTGTGCGTACAGGCTACATCCATTATTTCTTTACCGGTAATAAGGGTGTACCTTATTCTCCCATAACAAACGAATTATATTTTGCAAGCGATTATAAAAAACCATGGCTGCGGCCTGCGGTTGCACTGGGTTATGCGTTGGGACAAGATGAAACCAACAAAGTTGTAAGTGATTTTAATGCAGGCGTGGGAGTAAAACACAGTTTTAGTTTTGAAAATGCCGGGCCTTTTTCTTCAATTGATTTAGGGCCTTCCTTGTTTGTCAATGCCGGTACTAATACGTATTATTCTTTTCTTACTACCTCAAAATATATTTCAAGGAATACAAACGCTGCACAATCAAGTGGCAATGGCAGAGGAAGAGGAAGAGGAAGAAATTCTGCTGCAACTGCAACGTCCATTAACTGCTTAACTGCCACAAATAAGTTTACATTGAGCAATATTGAATTAGGTATTTACTCAGATTTGGAAATGAGACATTTTCATATAAAGCCGCAAGGCAGTATATTCTTTCCACTCAGGGCTGCAGATAAGATTAGCAGTTATTATCAAATAAATATGGAATATTATTTCTAAAGAGATTATTTTATGTTTGTCAAAACTCTTACTATGAAAAATTGGCTTTTTATAGGTGCTGTGGTTTGGTTTTTTACAAGTTGTAAAAAAAGCACCGACGATAATACAATTACTAAAGAAAGATTAACAGGTAGCTATAAATTGAACTCCATCACTATGAAAGCGGGTTCATCAGCGGAGCAAAACGTTACCGATAATTATTTAACGGCTTGTGAAAAAGATGACATTACTAAATTAAATTCCGATAATACTTATGAATATATGGATGCCGGAATTACCTGCAACCCGCCGGGCAATGCAACCGGAATTTGGGACCTGCCCTCCCAAACCACTTTCAAACAAGACAATGAAGTTTTTGATTTGGACAGATTTGATGGCCAAATATTACAAATAAGCCAGACGCAAGTGCAGTTTGGTCAGACGGTTAAGACCACGATCACCATGCAAAAATTATAAATATAAAAAAGGAGCTTTCGAGCTCCTTTTTTATAACGTGAATGTGCTTAAAACTTAAATCCTACAGTTGCTAACACAGTGCCATTGGTAGTTGCAATAGCTGCACCATAGTTAGGAGAACTTTGCAAACGGTACGGAAGATTTACATCTTTATTAATTGAATGAACATACGTTAGATCAATAAACATTCCCTTATTGCGATAGCCTATCCCACCACTGAAATTGAGCTTGCTTCCATGCTCACCATAAGTGTCCTGGTAAGGATTGCTGTAGTAAGCAGCACCGGCACGCACCATCATAATAGTAAACTTCAACTCTCCACCAACACGGAAGTTAAAAGCGCCTCTGTAATAATTGCTGATGGCTTTATTCAGTTGTTTTAAATAGTCCTTCGTACCTTGATCACTATTGTTATCAGGATCATCTATGTAAGACGAAGCTTTATAATTTACATATTCAATATCGGCAGTAACAAAGCCACGCTGCTTCGTTACATCTTGTATTTCTCTGAATACATAAGAGATACTCCCCACAACACGGTAAGGCGTGATCATGATGTACTTATATTCAGAAGGCTCATTATTAGTAAACAATTTAGAATCCTGAACCAGCGTTCCCCATCCGTTTCCCTGTTTCGTACGAGCACTAATTACAGCTTCATAGCTATCTGTCATTTTTATAAAAGAAGGCGAATGAATAGCTAACCCTAAACGCCAAAACTCAGCCGGTTTATAAATTAGTCCAGCTTTTAGATTGATACCCGTACCTCTCGTTACTAATTTATCAGAGAACAGTGCATAATCAAATTTTGAACCTGTTGTATCAGGATTGACTTCCAGGAATTCTGTAGTGCGTTCGTAGTGAATAAATGGAATCCCAATTGAACCGCCGATCATCAATTTATTATTCAGATTTGCCCCAACACCTAAAGCAAATTCGTTCATGCTGCCCTTACTATTTATGTTGCTCATTTGATATAAGCCCGAAGCAATCGGTGAACGTGTTTGAAATTTAAAATTGCCATTAGTGCTGCCTCCTATGGTATCGATCCAATAAGTATTAAAAGCGAGGCTGGTTCCATATACATAATTAGGACGAAATCGAGGATCATTCGGATCAATGCTACTGGAAACAACATTGGCATCCTTATCATTATTCAAAGCAATTTCCTCCAGGTATTTTTGTGAGAAGGAACTTTTGTTATTAGTGCCAAGATAAGTGATGTTGCTGTTGAAGTCAGCCATTCTATTTAATGCAATACTGAACGCTGTACTCTTTATTTTTTTACTGTCACTGCCATCACCAATCACAAAGCCGGATGCACCTAATGCAAAACGGCTATTCTTATTAAAAGTATCCCTGTTAAAATAGTTGGCTTTGTTTTTACCAAACATATACTGTGGCGTCAGTACTACATCACCTGTTCTGTAAAAGCCTAAGCCTGCAGGATTAATGAATGTAGCCGTGATATCGCCACCTAACGAACCCATAGCGCCACCAATAGCTTGTTGGCGTGCCGTACCTGATGGTACGATCCACGAATAACGCAATGCATCGGCAGGCTCTTGTGCTTTTAGCAAGGTGATGGTGAAGAGCGTATAAAAAAGGAGTAAAAATTTTTTCATATAGCTGTTTGAAGAATGAACAATAGATTACTGTACCTGTAAAAACAAGTAAAGTTAGATGTTCGTAGTGTGTTGCACGTTAATTAAAAACGTCGTACTGGTGCACTGCCACTGCTTCCTGATGAAGATGAAGAGCTGCTTGACGAACTGCTACTGGTGCTTGACGAAGAAGAACTGGATGAACCTGAATTGGAACTTCCTCCTCTGAAGACGTTGCGCAAAAAGTCGCCGGCATTGGAACCGCTGTTTTGGTAATTATCGTTCGTGCTTCTTGGCGACATAGACGAAGTTTGTGTATACGTTCTATTGCCAAGTTTAGGATTATAAGTATTCGTTGTTTGTTGCGGGTTGTAGTTTAAATTAAAAGCACGTGGCTTGTTGTAAGCAACTGTTTTTGGTGTAATGTAAAATACATAAGGATTGTAATAATAATTCCAGGATGTACGATAATCGTTGCAGGAGCAATGGCAATAACGATCGTAGCGATAGGTATACGAGTCGTCATAGTCAATCGAAGACCAGCGTGTACGATTACGAACCTTCATACGTAAGTATTCATCTTCGCTGGTTGTTTCATCATAACGTTTGTCTTCTTTTTTCTCTACACGTACATATTCGTCTTGCGGACGAGTGGGAGAAAAATAAACATCATCGGGAGTTTGCCCTGATTTATAAACAGAAGTACAACTTGCAAATGCTATTGCAATACTAAGAAAAGGTAGAAGTGTTTTCATTGCAGATGATTTAGATGTTAATGTGGATGTGTTACATTTGCAACCGCACCAAATTATTTGACATCGTTCAGTAAAATTGCCCATTTTGCTGTTAATTAAAAGATAATTGTCATTACCTGTTTAACGGCAATTCCTTCTTTAAGTTACAACTAATTAGTGAAGAAGAAGTGAAAGAAAATGCAAGTAATCAAAATGATAGAAGGTTATGAGTAAAGAAATTACATCGAGAGAACAAGACTATTCGCAGTGGTACAACGACCTTGTTTTAAAAGGCGGATTAGCTGATTATTCTGCTGTTCGTGGTTGTATGGTTATCAAGCCCTATGGTTTTGCACTTTGGGAAAACATGCGTGATGCATTGGATAAAATGTTTAAAGACACCGGACACGTGAATGCCTATTTCCCTTTGTTCATTCCAAAAAGTTTCTTGAGTAAGGAAGCCGCACACGTAGAAGGTTTTGCAAAAGAGTGTGCAGTAGTAACCCATTATCGTTTGAAGAATGATCCGAATGGTGGCGGCGTAGTAGTTGATCCCGAAGCTAAGTTGGAAGAAGAATTAATTGTTCGCCCAACTAGTGAAACCATTATTTGGAACACTTATAAAGACTGGATTCAATCCTATCGTGATCTGCCTTTGTTAATCAACCAGTGGGCCAATGTGGTTCGTTGGGAAATGCGTACCCGTTTGTTTTTGCGTACGGCTGAATTCTTATGGCAGGAAGGACATACCGCACATGCAACCGCAGAAGAAGCGGTGGCTGAAACAGAACAAATGTTGGAAGTGTATGCAACCTTCGCAGAAGAATTCATGGCATTGCCTGTTATACGTGGTGTAAAATCGGAAAGCGAACGTTTTGCCGGTGCAGTCGATACGTATTGTATCGAAGCATTAATGCAGGATGGAAAAGCCTTGCAGGCAGGCACATCACATTTTCTCGGACAAAATTTTGCCAAAGCATTTGATGTAAAGTTTTTAAATAAAGAAAACAAACAGGAATTTGTTTGGGCTACCAGTTGGGGTGTAAGTACACGGTTGATTGGTGCATTGGTAATGGCGCATAGCGATGATGATGGTTTAGTGTTACCTCCCCGCATTGCACCATTACAGGTAGTTATTGTACCTATTTACAAAGGCGACGAGCAAAAAGCACAGATCGATGCTAAGGTTAAAGAGATTACGGATGCATTGAAAACATTAGGTATAAGGGTGAAGTATGATGATAACGACAATGCTCGTCCGGGTTGGAAGTTTGCCGAATACGAATTAAAAGGCGTTCCGGTGCGTATTGCTATTGGTGCAAGAGATTTACAGAACAATGTAGTAGAAGTTGCCAGAAGAGATACAAAAGAAAAATCTTCTGTATCGTTAGAGGGTATTGCACAACACATTCAAGGATTGCTGAACGATATTCAGAGCAATTTATACAACAAGGCAAAAGCCTATCGCGACTCACACATTACTAAAGTAGATAGTTGGGAAGAGTTCGAAAAAGTGTTGAATGAAAAAGGCGGCTTTGTGGCAGCACATTGGGATGGCACGGCAGAAACAGAAGAAGCAATCAAGGACAAAACAAAAGCAACCATTCGCTGTATTCCGTTGAATAATGAGCATGAAGATGGCAAAGACATGTTAACCAGAAAACCTTCTAAGCAAAGAGTATTCTTTGCAAGAGCCTATTAAAATTGTTATTGGTAATTAAATAAATCTTTTTTTGCATATTCTATTTCATTAACTTCAAAGTAATCTTCCACAATACTCTATCTAACCTGCTTATCCTCCCTCGGTCGTTACACTAAAACCCTTCTTATATGAAAAAGAGTATCTGTTATCTCTTAACCATGCTGTCATTGCTTGTATCATTCCATGCAACTGCGCAACAGGAGAAATTTGCAGCGCTTGCTTATTTACTAGTTCCAACGCAGCACTGATCATCTTCAACAGTGCTTTAAAATCATTCGATTTCGACGATGGAAAAAAGGCCCAAACTTTATTTCAAAAAGCTGTTCAGCAGGATCCTAAATTCACTGCAGCTTATTTATTCTTAGCCCAATTGTCTAACTCACAGCCGGAAATGATGATGTATGTGAATAAGGCAAAAGAAGTTGTAGCACAAAGCGGTAATTGGGGAAAAAGCTTACTACGACTTTGTTGAATCTTTCGTGAGCAACAATTTTACAAAACGGATGGAAGCCGCTCAGAAAATGGTGGCTATGTATCCCGAAAATGCCCGTTCATTTATTCTGCTGGGCAATGCGTATGCTGCACAAAGCAATTTTGAAGAAGCAAGAAAGAATTACACAAAAGTAATTTCTCTGGAACCATCTTCACCATTGGGTTATCGCGAATTGGCAAATTCATACTTGTTTGAAGAGCCAAGAGATTTTAAGAAAGCGTAACAAAATACCAATAAAGTGATCAGCCTTATACCAACCAACGGAGGCTATGTTTTACTGGCCGATACGTATCGTGCTCAAAATAATTTGCAAAAGGCAAAAGAGGCATATATCAAAGCCGTTAATACTGATGGCAACCATCCCGTGGCTTATTACAAAAGAGGCCATGCATTCACATTCCTCGGCGACTATGAAAAGGCAAGAGCCGATTATCAAAAAGATGGTTCCCTGGATGATGATAAAGCGCTTTCTATTTCCAGTGCTGCCTTCACTTACTTATACGAAGGCAAGCATAAGCAAGGCTTGCAGTACTTAGTATACCAGGCTTTTAACATATATTTAAGCGATGCGACAAAGTCTGCAGCTGCTATGTATGATTTGATGAACATTGCAGAATTTACCGCCTTCCACATTAACGATGCACAAAGCCTGCAAACCATTGTGCAAATGATGGAGCCACTCACCGAAGAACGTCTGAAATGGATGACTGATAAGGATGCATAGATCATGAATAAGATATCAGCTCTGGGCCGTAAGGCAGATGTAAAATTGGTCAACAATGACATGGAAGGAGCAAAAGCAATGCTGGAAGAAATGAAAGTGATGATGACGCCAATCCAAAATCCCCGCAAAATGGAAGGCTACGAATTTTTCTTAGGCCAGATCAGTTATCGGCAAAAAGATTATGCAAATGCCATTAAGCATTTCGAAATGTCTGACAAATTAAACGTGTACACTAAATACTGGCTGGCAAAAGCATACGAGGTTGCTGGCCAAAAAGACAGGGCAATGACGCTGTACAAGGACGTTGCTAACTATAATTTCAACGGCATCGATTATGCACGGATCAGGAATGAAGTACGTCAAAAAATGTAATTGATCAACTCATAGAGTCAAGCTTCCGTTTCGGAGGCTTTTGTTTTTTGCCTTTCGTTGTTAGATTTGATGCTTATATAAACCAACACACATGGAATCGAACCAAACATTATTTTCATTAACCATTGATCCAATCACCAAGTCGCATTTATCCGAAACAGCCAAATGGGGCAGGTTTTTAGCCATTCTTGGAATGATCTTTCTCGGATTATTGATTTTATTCTTCATGGGTATATTTTCATTCTTGCCCTCTATTATGGGATTCAGTTTGCCCGCAGGCACACCATACAACTTTAGCACCACCGGCTTTGTAGTTATCATGGCCTTTTATTTAATTGCCATCTGTGCCATCTGGTTTTTCCCTTTGTTGTTTTTATTACGCTTCAGCAATCAAATGCGTGCAGCATTGAACGGTAATAATCAAAATGAGTTGAACAGTTCGTTTCAAAACCTGAAACGCCTGTTCCGCTATGTAGGTATCGTTACTATCATTGCATTAGCCATCTATGTGCTGATTGCTATTATTGCTTTGATATCCTTTGGCGCTATGAGCCATTAATGCGTAGATAAATAATTATAATCCTTCAGGCACGCTTCTAAAAAATCAAACGGCGACATGCTGTTTTGAATATTGAGGTGTGCTTTAATTTTTTCAGCAGTGCGGTCTGCTAATTCGTAATCATGGTATTTGCGGGCAGTGTCCCTGATGCCTTTTAATGCATTGATATCACGGTCGCTCAAACGCATGACTTCAGGGAAAGAAACTTTATAGTCGTCTTTGATGTGTAGGAATACGGTGTCTTCAAGAGACGCTTTTTGCCTGGATTGAATCAGTAAGGTATGGGCTAAAATATCTCCCAAACGCTGGCCTTTTTTGCTGGCATTCACCAGGATAATATCAGTGAGCAATAAGCCAACGGCGATGCCCGCCTTCCACAAATAAGTAACACTTCCTGAAGTAGCATCTGCAGCAGCTGAAAAAATGATCACCACAATCATATAGTCTGATGTGCGAATAAGCCAGCGAATGATATATTGACTGATGCTCGGTCTGCCGCCGTTTTCATTCACCACTTTCAGCCCTAAAAGTTTTTTACCAATGCTTTGTCCATTCATCAGTATTTCGCAGGCAAGGTGGTATAAAAAAACAGGGAGGATAAGAATAAAAAAATAGGCATAAGACTGTGTGCTGTCCCCGCCGAAAGCGCCAAAAGAAGTCAGGATACGGGCACCAATGACAAAGTAGATATAAATAAGAATGGTGTCAATGATCCATGCAAACAGGCGCTTATGGAATGGTGCTGCCAGAAACTCAAGGTCTATGTTGAAATTAGTAGTGATGCGGATTACAGACATCCAGCGTTATTTATAATTTTTGAAAACAAACTAGTGTAACGGCAATCAAACTTAAAAAATAGTATTTTACAAGCCTAAATAATTTCTAAGCTGAGAGAAGGGCTTTTCATAAAAAAGAATAAGGAACGCTGGGAACGTATTCAGCAAGGTGTACCCCGAAGTGCCGATGAAATAGCAACAGATTTTACCAGGCTGGTAGATGATTTGGGTTACGCAAAAACATTTTATCCAGGTAGTAAGGTCACGCATTACATCAATACACTGGCCTCAAAGATTTATTTAGGCATTTATCGCAACCGCAAAGAAGAATCCAGCCGTATTGTTACTTTTTGGAAATACGACGTGCCGATCACCATGTACAGGCACCGTAAGTTTATTGGGTTTGCCTTTGCCATCTTCTTCTTGTTTTTTTCCGTAGGCTTCTTTTCATCCATGCACGATGATGGCTTTGTGCGTGAAATGTTGGGCGATAGTTATGTGAACATGACAGAACGAAACATCGACCAAGGCAATCCCTTCGGCGTGTATGGGCAGGGCAACCAGTTTTACATGTGGATCATGATCATGTTGAACAACATTTTCGTTTCCTTCCGGTATTTTTTTCTTGGCATTTTCTTAGGCATTCCTAGTCTTACTGCCTTGGCTCGTGAGTCAGTTACATTGGGCGCATTTGAGCACATGTTTTATGCTCACAACTTGGGTGCA
Source organism: Chitinophagaceae bacterium (assembly GCA_040290035.1). Lineage (GTDB taxonomy): Bacteria > Bacteroidota > Bacteroidia > Chitinophagales > Chitinophagaceae > Flavisolibacter. Next base: position 67,411 of record PSMG01000011.1, on the reverse strand, counting down.
AAAGCAGTAGTAGCGATGCTCATTCATGGCATGCTGGAGTTAACGGCCATTATTCTTACTTGTGCCGCCGGTGTAGTCATGGGTACAGCTTGGCTCTTCCCCGGCACTATCAAGCGCTGGGATGCATTCAGAAGAGGAACCAAAGATGGCATTATCATGGTCGTTAGCCTGATCCCCGTATTCATGACGGCTGCTTTCTTCGAAGGCTTTATTACACGTTATGCCAATGAAATGCCGATGGCCTTAAGCATAAGTTTGCTACTGTTGTCAGGATTGTTCATTGTTTGGTACTATGGTATTTATCCGTATCGTTTACATAAGAAGCAAAAGGTTTTAAAGAGTGAGGTAGTGCTGCATGCGTAAGGTCTTCCAAAATAGCTTTTGCGGCCTAGTGTTATTGTTTTGCTTTGCTGCAAAAGCACAGGATAGTTCACGCATAATTACCGACACCGCCACGTCTTTCATTATTTCTGATACCACGGTAGTAGAAACTGTTTCGGATGAAGTGGAAAAAAGCAGTTTGGATTCTAATGTCAAAGCACCGTTGGTTATAGTTCGAAAGGTACCAGACACTACGCTGAACAAGCTTAAAAGCGAAGATGATTTTTGGTATGTTAATACAATGCCTAATCGGCAAAAACCAAAGGCACCAGGCAAGCCTGCTAATCTTTCCTGGCTTGATGTGTTAAGTCGTCTGATGTGGTGGATATTAATTGGGTGTTTCATTGCAGCATTGATCTGGTTTCTCGCTTCCAGCAATATTCAGCTCTTTAGAAGAAGGCCGTCGGTAATTAATGCCTTGCAGGAAGAAGAGTTATCGGAAAATATTTTCGAGATCGATTACAACAAAGAGATCAACCGTGTTATTGCGAATCAGAATTTCGCCATGGCTATTCGCTTGTACTACCTGCAAACATTATTATTGCTGTCGCAAAAAGGATTGATCCAATACACGCATGAACGCACCAACAACGAGTATGTAGATCAGCTATACAAAACATCATACTACAAAGACTTCTTCCGGCTCACTCGTCATTTCGAATACACATGGTACGGTCAGTTTCCAATCAGTGAAGAAGCGTTCAAGTTGATCCAAACCGATTTTAATGGCTTTAAACAACGGATAGCCTATTGAAAAAGTCATTACCATACCTTCTTGGAGCCTTGGGTTTGATTGCGTTGGCCATTATCTTAATAGGTTCGGCTAGGTTACAGCCACGTAAAATGAACGAACGCCTTTCGCTGCGAACAAAGGATAAAATTCCTTACGGTTTTTATGCAGCTTATCACCTTTTGCCAGAACTTTTTACCCATGCAAGCGTTAGCCTTGACAAAAGCCAGATGCTGCGGTGGGATGATATTCAAACCGATAGCGGCAACCAGGCTGTGGTGATGGTCTGCACTTATTTCGACCCGGAAGAGTATGAACTGAGACAGTTGACAAATTTTGTAAAGCGGGGCAATCACGTATTCATCATTGCGGCAAGCCTGTCCGAACAAGCTAATAAGTATTTTGGTCTGTCCAGTTCATTCATTGATGATGACGAAGGTTTTAAAAACGAAGACAATGACAGCCTCGGTGTGCAATTAGCAGTACCGCCATTTACATCAGATCAAAAATATCTTTATTCGGGCAAAAGAATTTCCTACACTACTGCTTTGCATGATTCGTCAAAGGGATTAGTCTTGGGTAGCAATAATGCAGGCCATCCAAACTTCTTATATTTCAAGGCAGGCGAAGGCATCATTACTATTCACTTATCGCCGTTGGCATTCAGCAATTATTTTATTCTGCACAAAAACAACATCGAGTATTATCAACAAGCCATGTCGGTTATTCCGCAAAGCGTTGACAGGATTGTTTGGAACGAATATTACCTCTTCCGCAAAAGCAAGAACGACGAGCCGAGCATTCTTAAAGTGCTGTTCCGTTATCCGTCGTTCAAATGGGCATTGCTTACAGCGGGTACTACCATTTTATTATTTGCATTGCTGTACATGCGCCGCCGTCAGCGCATGGTGCCTTTGATCAATAAACCTAAGAACGAATCATTGGACTTTGTAAAAACCATTGGTCGTTTGTATTACGATAAAGAGGACCACACTAACCTGGCGAAAAAAATGGCTGCTTATTTTTTAGATCATGTACGCCAGCGTTATTTGTTGGCCACACATACATTGAACGATGATTTTGTAGCAACTCTGCATGCTAAATCTGCTTACGATAAAGAAGAATTAGCAACCATTGTTACATTTATCAACTACCTTAAAAACGGCGCTGCCGTTAACGAGTATCAACTGGCACGCTTTCATAAACAATTAGAAACTTTTTATCAAAATAGCTGAGCATGGAATCTCAAATTTTTGAACAACGTACTGACCTCACACAACTGAACGAAGCTGTTGCAGCAGTGCGTCACCAGATCAGGCAAATTATTGTTGGGCAAGACGAAATGGTACGCTTGATCATAACCGCCATTCTTGCCGATGGACATGTATTGTTGGAAGGTGTGCCTGGCGTTGCCAAAACACTCACAGCGAAACTTACCGCTAGAAGTTTGGATGTGCAATTTTCACGCATCCAATTTACGCCGGATCTGATGCCGTCGGATGTGTTGGGAACACCCGTGTTCAACCCCAAAGAAGGCACTTTCGATTTTAAGCGTGGTCCTGTATTCAGTAATATTGTTTTGATCGATGAGATCAATCGTGCCCCCGCAAAAACACAGTCCGCTTTGTTCGAGATCATGGAAGAACGGCAGGTGACCATCGATGGTAAAACTTATCCCATGCAACCGCCGTTCATGGTCATTGCTACGCAAAATCCCATTGAGCAGGAGGGAACTTATCGCTTGCCCGAAGCACAGCTCGATCGTTTCTTGTTCAAAGTAATTGTGCCTTATCCCAATGAAGCAGAGGAGTTGGAAATGCTCACACAGTTTCACAATAGGGGCAATGAAAACGTAGTGCGTTCTGTACAACCCGTTTTGCGTGCCGAACAAATTGAAGCTATTCGCAAGCAGGTAAAAACGATCATCATCGATGAAAAGCTGTTAGCCTTCATTGCCAAATTCATTCACAATACACGCAATCATAAATCCATTTACTTAGGCGCATCACCAAGAGCATCACTCGCCATCATGAATGCATCCAAGGCAATGGCTGCTATTAATGGATTTGATTTTGTTACGCCCGATGATATACTCGAAGTCATCCCGCCGGTATTGCGTCACCGCATCATTCTTTCGCCGGATAAAGAAATGGAAGGCGTAACAGAAGACACTGTGCTGAAACAAATTATTCAAACCATGGACATACCACGCTAATGCGATTCTTACATTGGTTGGATAGAACATCATTTTACCTAGACCGCAAAGTCATTTACGGTGGTTTTACTGTGTCGGTATTGTTTTTTCTTTCCTACTTCTTGCCGCCCTTTTTCCAAATAGCCATTGCTGCTTTATTGTTTATTGTGATCGTAGTGTTGGTGGATGCGCTATTGCTTTATAACAAAAAAGGGTTTGATGCTTATCGAAAAGTGCAGTCACGGTTAAGCAATGGCGATGAAAACAAAGTAGTAATTGATTTGGAGAATACATACGGTTTCAAACTGCATTGCACCATTATCGACGAACTGCCTGTTCAATTCCAGGAACGAAAATGGAAACGTCAGGCAGAAATGGATGCCAATACCAAGGCAAGTATTGACTATATAGTGCAGCCGAAGGAAAGAGGCGCTTATGGCTTTGGCGATATCAATGTGTATGTACAAAGCCCCTTAAAAATTGTTACCCGTCGTTATCGCTTTGAGCAGGAGCAGGAAGTAAAAGTATATCCTTCCTACATGCAAATGTGTCGCTATCAATTATTGGCAGCTACCAATCGTTTGCAGGAAGCAGGTGTAAAGCGCATTCGCCGCATTGGGCACAGCCTTGAATTTGAACAGATCAAAGAATATGTACGTGGCGATGATTATCGCACCATCAATTGGAAGGCAACGGCTCGCAAAGGCGATCTGATGACCAACAATTACACCGACGAACGCAGCCAGCAGATCTATTGCATCATCAACAAGGGCAGGGTAATGAAGATGCCGTTTGAAGAAATGAGTTTGCTGGACTATGCCATTAATGCCTCGCTTGTTTTGTCCAATGTGGCCTTGATGCGACAGGATAGGGCAGGCCTCATCACCTTTGCCGAAAACCTCGATGTTTTTTTACCGGCCGATAAAAAGCCAACGCAGCTAAATCTTATTCTCGAAACCTTATACAAGCAAACGACTGCCTTCCACGAACAAGACTTTGAAAAGCTCTTCTCCGTTATTCGCAACAGCATTTCGCACCGCAGCTTATTGGTGCTCTTTACCAACTTCGAGTCAATGGAAAGCCTGGAGCGTGAACTGCCTTCGCTCAAACGCATTGCCCATTATCATCTGTTGATGGTAGTATTTTTTGAGAATACCGAACTAAAGAAGTTGATTGAAACAAAAGCAGAGACTATCGAAGACATTTACATTAAAACCATTGCCGAAAAATACAGTCTCGAAAAACGGCTAATGGTAAAAGAACTGCAGAAGAATGGCATCATCGCCGTACTCACTACTCCGGAAAAACTGACAATTAACTCAATCAATAAATACCTGGAGTTGAAGAATAGACAGAGTATTTAATTGGTGAAAAGGATGACTATGTAATTTGTTGATACACCTTTCTGTCGAACTTATTGAATAAGATCCGCAAAACGAACGTTTATCGGCTTGCTGATGTGCTGGAATTTCATGAATGTCAGTCCGGACTAAAAATGATTAGCGATTTATAGCTAACGATTCATTCGTCAGCCAGCATAGCAGCAAACTATTGTTAGCGTAAGTTCGTTAACTCGTCTTCAATCCTCTCAATAATTTGTTTGTTAGGCGAAGTAATTTGTCCCCAACCGTCAGATGCTGAACTAGGGATAGCTATTTCTAACGTCCAACCGAAGTTATCTAAGGCATTATAGCGCTGCCTTTCTGGCAAGTCTGTGACCTTAAATTTTAGCGGAGCAATGTCATGAAACAATGCATAACAACCTTGCTCGTCCCATACGTTAATAAATTGGAGAAACTCGGCCTTGGTAATGGAAAAATCAAGGTCAAATGATGTTAGTGATGGAGTTAACGACAATCCATTTGAATGAAGCTGAAACCGAAACTCGGCTCGCTGTCTGCCGAAATGAGTGAAGTTTTCCATAGTGACGTTATCAGAAGCCAGTTGTGCTGAAAACAAAATAATTTTTTTTGGACACTCGAATACTTCCAACAAGAAATATTTGCCATTCAGGTCTCTTCTTTTATACTTGGCCATGAGGTTCGTACTAAATTTCCGCTAACATTCTATTAGCTGAATGTTCTTGCGACAAAATACATTATTTCCAATACTTAATATTGCAAGAATTGCGCTCATCGAACCTGCTTATACTACAGTTATACTGAAGTTCACCCGTGATTCACCTCAGTTTCATCAAAGGATGGCTAAAGGTTAGCACGGCTCTAAAACATGTCTGATTAAAGCCTTGTCTACCTCTTGTTAAAGCATTACTCGAATTACACTTAAACAAAACTGCCTGTTGTCATCTGTCAACTACCAACACGCCTCCTTCCGGCTTTCCTCATCCTACTTCTGAACGCCAAACCCTACCTTCGCCGCATGCAAACTGAGCCTAATTTTTTTGAGGGGGGGCAAGTGCTCTTGATCAACAAACCGTTGGCGTGGACTTCTTTTGATGCGGTGCGTAAAGTGCGTTATCTCACCAAAACAAAAAAGGTAGGTCATGCCGGCACCTTGGATCCATTGGCTACAGGCTTGCTCATTATTTGCACTGGCAAGTTCACCAAGAAGATCAACGAATACATGGCACAGGAAAAAGAGTACACGGGCACTATTACTCTTGGCGCCACTACTCCCACCTTCGACCTCGAAAGCGAGCCACAGGATTTCAAACCCACAGATGACATCACGGAGCAACAAGTATACGAAGCCACTAAAAACTTTATCGGTGAGATTATGCAGGTACCACCAATTCACTCTGCTATAAAACAGGCTGGCAAGCGCGTGTATGAATTGGCAAGAAGAGGCAGGGAAGTAAAGCTAGACCCACGAAGGATAACCATCCAGGAATTCAGTATCACAAAACTGGAAATGCCTGTAGTGCACTTTAAAGTTGTGTGCTCTACGGGTACCTACATCCGTAGCCTTGCCAACGATTTCGGTGCAGCATTGGGTTGTGGTGGTTACCTCAGCTCACTTTGCAGAACCAGGATTGGCAGCTTCCTACTCAAAGACGCAATGAACATGGAAGAGATAGAGCAATATGCCAAAGAAAAGCTTAGAATGGATAGTTAATGCCTAATTGCAATTGTCCGCCTAACAGGCGCCAATCATAAGCCCATTTATTTTGCGAAGTGGCATCAGCAATATCGGGACTGGGATTCTTCAATTTATAGGCATAATCTACACGCAATACAAAAATGCCCAGGTCTACACGCAAGCCTGTACCTACACCAATGGCCAAATCAGTCCATAACTTATTCAACTGGATGTCGCCGTTAGGATAGTCCTTATTTGGCCGTAAGAACCACACGTTACCAAAGTCACTGAATAAAGTACTATTCAACTTAATACTGGCAACGGTTCCAATGTAAAAGCGGTATTCTATATTGCCTTCCAGTTGAACATCCCCAAAGCGGTCAGGCGCCACCGTATTCGCAAAAGACTTCACGGTTGAACCAGGACCTAACTTACGTAAACCCCATGCACGCATACTGTTGGCGCCGCCTGCGTAATATTCTCTGAAAAAGGGTAAGTAATAATTGATACTGTCCATGCTTGTTCTTGGTAGTCCTTTACCAATACCTGCAAACCCACGAAACACTAATTCTGTCCTGCGTATCTTATAAGCTCTTTTGTATTCAGCATTAAACTTTACAAAGCGATACAAATTGTCTTGTAAGAACTTGGTACTAATTGTTCCCGCAATAATTCCGGCTACTTCTGTGTTAAAAAGTGCTTGTTCTGTGAACCTCTTGTTACCATTGGAGATAGTGAGGCTTCCAATACTCGAAATCACCAGCCCTGAATTAAAAATGTATTGATAGGACTGGTTAGTCTTGATCAAACTATCCCATAATCGTTTTCTGGAGATGAAGGAATATTCAACGTTAGGAATGCGTATGCCCCAAAGCTTGTTGCCTTTGGTAAATTCATAGCCCCATGAAGTATTGAATGTAGTAAGATTAAAAAAATCTTTACGGTCGGTATTGCCTACACCAAAAGCAAAGGTGGTTCTTAAGTTTTCAATGCCTGGCTTTTGTAGCAATCGAAACTTTGGAATAGCACGTGGAAAGGAAATATTATGCGCAATAGAAACCTGTTGTGTTTGAATCAATGATTCACCGGCGTTCAATTCAATTGAATAACGAAGATTGGTATTGGAAAGATTAGCCCCGTGTAAGAAGTTGCGGTTCTGCAAACCAAGGTTTACACCAAGGCCTAGTAAATTTCCTTCAGTAAAATAGTTGCCCCAGTTCTTGCTACCTTCCAAGCTGGCGTTGAATAAATTCTTTACTGCGGGTGTCAGGCGAACAATAAAATCAACACTGTCTGTTCCGGCCCTTGACAATTGATCAATACTTACCAGGCGCCACGAGCCAATCGAATTGTAACGGTTGATGGTACGCAAATAATTGCGTTGATCGTAAAGGTCTCCACGTTTTAGCGATACATTTTCAACAACCACTTTTGGTTTGAACATGCGTTCATAAGAGATTAAGGTGTACCCGTTCAATTGTGTTGTATCTCCTTTTGAAAAAGCTTGTGACTCTGCTGAGAAGTCCGGGTAAATAGTAACATTTCCAACGTGGTAGCGAATAAGATGAGAAGGGTCAACATTCGAACGTAAACGCACTTCAATATCTGCAGTTGGATTTTCTTTTCTTCTACGCAGTGCTTCTAACTGTTGCGCTTGCTCAATAGGATCTAAGGTTGGTCGTAGCAAGGCAATGCCAACCGTATCCCAAACAGCTATTAAATCATCTCTTGTAAAACGCAGGTAACCATTATTACGATAAACATCAGTCAGTCTGTCGAATTCATTCGAGATGTTGGTACGGGAAAATGGAGTGCCTTTCTTTAATAATGATTGATCAAGATTGGCACTAGTAATTTGTTGTAGTGTGTCAAACAAAGCTTTATTAGGAACAGTATCATTGGTGATTTGGAAACGGATAGAATCAATGGTCACCATCTTTCCTGTTTCTACATTAAAATTGACTTTGATTCGGTATTGATCACCAACTGTATCAACTTTTGTATTGTAGCTTATACTATCACGCAAATAGCCCAAAGCATTTAATGCTCCACTCATAAACACTTTTGATCTTTCTGCATAAATACTGTCATAGTGCGGTGGTTTATTCAGCACTTTTGCTACTAAAAACTTGCGTACCCAAGGCACACGCAGACTATCATCTAATTGTTCATCCAATCGGGCAGCTAATTCTTTTTTTTCTGTTTTTGTATTGTTGCCCGTTAAACGAATATTAGTTTCGTAAACAAATGGTGTGTTCGGTGGATAGTTTTTGATAGTTGTGCAGGAAGGATAGATCAACAAGAAGAGAATAGGTACAGATAACTGTCGTAAAAATTTTGCCACTGAATAAAACATAAATTGTAAAGCCTGTCTATGCTTAGTAAAAAGGAAATCAAAGATATTCAAAGTTTAAGCCATAAAAAAGCACGAAGTGAAACTGGTTTATTTGTAGCAGAAGGACCAAAGATCGTATCTGAGTTAATACAAATTGCTCCAAAGCAAATCCAAACTATTTATGCAATTGAACAATGGGTGGCAGAAAATAAAACAGTTGCCGCAACAGTACTTTCGGATATAGAATTGGAACGTATATCACAATTGCAAACAACCAACCAGGTAGTTGCCGTTGTAAAACAGTTTGAATCAAAAGAGCCAAACGCAGGCGAAAGCTTTTGTTTGTATTTAGACACCATACAAGATCCCGGCAATTTAGGAACCATCATTCGCATTGCTGATTGGTTTGGTATAAAAGACATTGTATGTAGTAGTGATTGTGTTGATCTCTATAATTCCAAAGTGGTACAAGCAACCATGGCAAGTATTGCACGTGTGAATGTGTATTATGACGAAGAAGGAATATGGTTGTCGAAACAACAGGCACCTGTTTATGCAGCTACGTTGGGTGGGAACTCCATTTATGAAATAAATAAATTAACAAATGGTGTATTAATGATTGGCAATGAATCAAAAGGTTTGTCTGACAGAACTTTGGCTTTTGCCACAGAACGAATTACGATTCCAAAAAAAGGTGCAGCAGAATCATTAAATGCTGCAGTAGCCACCGGCATTATTTTATCACACCTTATCTAAAATGAAGAGCTCTTATAGGTTGTATTCTTCGAACAATGAAAGAGGGGATTAATAGAACAAGCAATGATATTAACAATGTGCCGCCACCTACTGCAGCTACTTGCCACCAAATAATTTTTACATGGGCGGTAGATATATAATACTCTGCTTCTTTAAGCCGAACAAAACCTGTTTTCATCTGAAGAAATAAAATTCCCAATGCTAATAAAGTTCCTGCTACAATACCTACAATGGTGATTAAACCTGATTGATATAAGAAGATTCGTTGAATGGTCCAATTAGATGCGCCTACAGCTTTTAATATGCCAATCATTCGAACACGTTCCAATACTAAAATGATGAGACAGGAAATGAAATTAATTCCTGCAATGATGGTCATAATGATCAGTAATATTCTCCCATTATTATCAATCACACCCAGCCAGTCAAATATGTTGGGGTAAATTTCTTTGATCGTTCTTGTTTCCCACAACTCGGGAAAATCTTTTTCATTGTAGATGGCATTGCTTACTGCATCCATTTGTTGATAGTCTTTCAGAAAAATCTCATAGCCACCAATCTCGGCCTCTTTCCAGCCGTTCAGTCGCTGAATCAGTTTCATATCACCAATGGCAAAGTTCTTATCATAATCCTCAATTCCTGTTTTGTAAATGCCCACAATCGTTAACTTATCCGGGCGAATAGTTTGATCACTCTTAAAAAAATAGATCAATACTTTATCATTCAATTTCAACTTTAATTGTTGCGCTGTGTATTCGGAAATAATGATTTCTCTCGAATAAGTACTATCATTAAAACGAAGCCACCTTCCTTCTTTTAAAAACTCTTTGAAGTGTGCTACCTGGTAAGTAGTATCAAGACCCTTCAACATCAAACCTTCCAATTCATCTGTTGATTTAAGGATGGCATTTTTAGTGGCAAACGCATGAACTGTTTGGACCTGTGGTAGTTTTTTTATGTTATTAAAAACAGTATCGTTTTTAGTAATGGCAATTTCCTCCGCAATGCTCGACTTTACCGGCTGACGATACGAAACACGAATATGACCCCAGAAAGAAAAAACCTTTTCGCTTACTTTTTCTTTAAAGCCATTAACAAACGAAAGTGTTACAATCATTACCACAACACTGATGATGGTAGCAATAAGCGACAGTCGGATAATGAACCGCGAAAACGATTTTTGCTGGTTAAAGGCAATGCGATTAGCTATAAAAGAAGAAACGTTCACAATAAAAAAAGATAAAGTCGCTGTTGGAGTAAACGCTTGTGTGCTAAATTTCGTCTACAAGTAACGACTAGTCAAAAATAGAACATCGCACCAAATAACTTAATTTCATAGTAGGATGAAACGACTTTTTTTATTGCTGTTTTTGTTCGTGTCTGTATTTTGTAATGCGCAGGAAGTGGCTGCTGCAGCAAACATTCGTACAGCGCAATTATATCGTAGGGGTGATCAAACCAGTTTTCCAATTACTGCTTTAGGTGTTACAGAAGCTTTGCAATTAGAGTTTGATGATTTGGATGATGACATCAAAAACTATTACTATTCTTTTCAACTGTGTAATGCTGATTGGTCGCCCAGCATTCTACGGCCATTTGAATATTTAAGAGGCTTCCAAACCGTTCGCATAAATACTTACCGCAATTCGTCTTTGTCTTACACTCGTTATACACATTACCAGGCAAACCTGCCTGATCGTAATTGTGTGCCTATCCGTTCGGGTAATTATTTGTTGCGTGTTTTTTTGAATGGTGATACTAGTAAAATTGTTTTCACTAAACGAATGGTTATTGTTGACGATCGCACAAAAGTTGGGGCAGTAATTCAACAACCGTATAGTGGACAATTATTTCGCACTTCGCAAAAGTTGCAAATTGTGATTAATACGGATGAACGAGTACAAAATTTAAATCCTACAGATTTACGAGTGGTTGTTTTACAAAACTATAATTGGCGAACGGCATTGTTCCTTGATCGTCCAACTATTTACCGTGGGAATTACTATGAATACAGCGACGAAGCACAGATGACCATGCCAGCGGGAAAAGAATTTCGTTGGATCGATCTGCGCAGTTTTCGTTTGTTAAGCGATCGGATGGAGCGAATGAACAATACGAAAGATTCAACAGTGGTTTACATTAAGCCCGATCCTTCCCGTGAATCGCATACCTATCTCTACTACAGAGATTATAATGGCCGCTACACAATCGAGACATTGGATAGCATTAATCCCTTTTGGCAGGCCGATTATGGGTGGGTACATTTTACTTTTGTGCCGCCAGGCAATAAAGGTTATGAAGGAAAAGACGTGTACATTTTTGGAGAGCTCACTAATTATGCACAAGATCCCGAAGCAAAAATGGAGTATAATGCGGACAAAGGTGTGTATGAGAAAACGTTGTTTTTAAAACAAGGATATTACAATTACGAATATGTCACGCTTCCACAAAAAGAGTCACAAAATGCTTATCCAGATGTAAGCAGTACAGAGGGAAACTATTGGGGAACAGAAAATGCTTATACTGTTTTGGTTTATTATCGTCCTTTTGGAAGCAGAGCAGATGAATTGGTTGGCTACACTACATTGAATTCTGCCTTCGATCAGCGTGGCGGCTTTTAATAGTTCAAAAAATTTTATTGATGAGCTGAGTTTGGCATTTTACATGCCTTAGTATGTATAAATAAGAACATATGCAAAATAGCTCAAACAATACTCTTACAACTGTTTATCGGGATGCCAATGATCGTACTACCCATATGACCGAGATGGGGAAAAATGTAAACCAACTGGAACAGCAAGGTTATACCGATCAACTCAGATTAGAAAAAGGAAAATTGCTTGATTTAACTAATAATAAAAAGTATACCCCTAAAGATATTAAGGTTGTAAACTTTTATCGTTACGAAGGAATATCTGACCCCGATGATATGTCGATACTTTATGCAATAGAAACATGCGATGGAAGAAAAGGAACAGTGATTGATGCGTATGGTTTGTATTCAGATGATAATTTAGGAGATTTTATGAAGGAAGTGCAAATCAATAAAAAGACGCCTTAATTCTCATTATATAATTTTATTATACTGAACTGCAGAAGTTGTAGTGACTTCTGTAGTAAACTTTAACCAATGTTCTAAAGTTGTTTCCCTTAGTTTTGTATTCATTGTTAATCGATATTTTTTAGTTAGATGATGTTGACCCCAAAATTTCCAAACGTTTCTCAATCCTTTCACAAAGAGTTAAAGAACAGAATTAACCAGTACTTCGAAAAAGAAGGAAAATCTGTAACCGGAAACACAAAACTTTACACAAAGGCAATTATTTTAATCATTGTTTTTGTGTCTTTGTACGTGCATTTAGTGTTTTTTACCCCATCCACGGTATGGGCTATTTTAGAATGTGTTTCGTTGGGCATTACCACTGCGGGCATTGGCTTTAACATAATGCACGATGGTGCTCATGGTAGTTTTAGCAAATACAGAAAAATCAATAGCATTGCTGCATTTACCTTGAATATTCTAGGCGGAAGTTCGTTTATGTGGAACATGAAGCACAATGTTATTCATCATGCTTATACAAATATTGATGGGGTAGATGATGATATTGACATCCAGCCTTGGATGCGTATGAGCAGTACACAACCCAAGTTGGTGATGCATCGCTATCAGCATATTTATTTCTGGTTTTTATACTCACTTCTTTATGTGCTTTGGGTGTTTCTGTTAGATTATCAGAAATATTTCAAGCAACGTATCGGAGCGATGCCTTTAAAAAAGATGAGCTTTGCTGATCACTTTACTTTTTGGACGTTTAAGTTGGTACACTTGTTTATGTTTTTTGTGTTACCAATTATGTTATTAGGTTTTGTTGATTGGTTAATTGGTTATTTGATTTTTGCATTGGTAGCTGGCTTTGTTATCAGTATTGTCTTTCAATTAGCACATACTGTTGAACATACTCATTTTCCACAACCAATTGATGAAACTGGCAAATTAGAAGATGAATGGGCTATTCATCAATTAAAAACAACAGCCAATTTTGCTCCGAAAAATAAATTCATTAGTTGGATGATTGGTGGTTTGAATTATCAAATCGAACATCATCTTTTTCCTAAGATCTCGCACATACATTATCCGGAAATTAGAAAGATTATTAAGCAGGCATGCGCAGAATTTAATGTTCCTTATATAGAGTACCCAAAAATGCGTCAGGCTATCGTTTCTCATGTGGTGTTTCTAAAACAGATGGGACGAGCATAATAATGTGTACATATAAATAATTAAAAACTGTCTTGGTAATAAGGCACTTTTTAATTTTAATACTCACAACAATAACTTAACAAAAACATTTGCTATGAGTGCTTGTTTGCATTGAGTTTACACTTATCTTCGCACTGTTATTTTGAGCATCGCATTTAGTTAGTGTATCTTAATCTGCTACGTTTTTTCCGCTATCAGTTAGTTTCCTTAACAACTTGCCTCGTCTCGAATTATTAAAAACCATTTTTTAAAAAGCAAGTATGAACATTTACGTTTCCAATTTGAGCTTCAACGTACAGGATGAAGACTTAAGAGAATTTTTTACAGAGTATGGCGAAGTAACTTCTGCCAAAGTTATCACTGACAAATTCACTGGTAAGAGCCGTGGTTTTGGTTTTGTAGAAATGTCTGACAACGCAGCTGCACAAAAAGCAATCACTGAGTTGGATAATGCTACTGTGGAAGGAAGAAACATCCGTGTTATGGAAGCTAAGCCGAAAGAAGAAAGACCAGCCCGTAGCAATAACGGCGGTGGTTTCGGTGGTGGCAACCGTAGCGGCGGCGGCGGTTACAACAAAAGCAGATATTAATCTAATTTGACCGTTACAGTTTTCGAAAGAAAACGAAATTATAGAGTCTCATGAAAGTGAGGCTCTATTTTTTTTATAACAACAGCAGTAACTCCGATTGATTTTGTGTTGCGTCGCATTTCCTTTATTGTTCAGAACTTTATTCAACAAAAAAGGATCAGCATTTCTGCTAATCCTCCTCAATTTTATAAATCCTAGTTCTCTTATCTCAAGAAAACTAATTCTCTATACTTCGGCAATGTCCACTCGGCATCATCTACCAATTGTTCCAGTTTATCAACATGGTAGCGAAGCTTATCGAAGTAATGTTCCTTCACATCGTTGCAATAAGCAATTGCTTTTTCATGAGTGTCTGCAATAGTATTTGCTTTTTTTCTTGCTTCAATCATTTCATCAGAAAGTTGTGCTACTTGATTTATGTGCCCTGAAATAGTATTCAACAACTCTATGCGTTGATTGTACATGTTTTCTGCAATGCCGGCATCTCTCAATCCTTTGAGGTTATTGATTAATGTATTTTGATAACGAATAGCAGAAGGCAATATTTGCGTTGTAGCAAGATCAGCCATTACACGGCTTTCGATTTGCACTTTTTTTATATACTTTTCCAGTTCAATCTCGTGACGTGCTTCCAACTCAACGTGACTATACACATTGTTGCTTTCAAATAAATGCTTTGCTTTTTCCGTAACCATTGCATCCAAAGCAAGTGGAGTGGTTTTTACATTCGGTAATCCACGACGCTCTGCTTCTTTTTCCCATTCTTCGCTATAACCGTCACCTTCGAACAAAATATTTTCGCTTGCCACTATGTATTCACGAATAGTATGGATGATAGCAATTTCTTTTTTCTCGCCTTTTTCAATCAAAGCATCTACATCAGCTTTAAATTTCTTTAAGGTTTCAGCCATGATGGTATTTAAAATAGTCATAGCATTAGCGCAGTTGGCTGAAGAACCGACTGCACGGAATTCAAACTTATTGCCAGTAAAAGCAAAAGGCGAAGTACGATTGCGGTCCGTATTGTCAATAAACAGTTCGGGAATATTTTTATGGATGTCAATCTTGAGCATGCTTTCATCAATTTCATCCATCTTTTCCGTTACTCTTTCTTTCACATCCTGCAAAACTTTGGTTAAGTATTGACCAATGAATACAGAAATGATGGCAGGCGGCGCTTCATTTGCTCCTAAACGAAAATCATTGCTGGCAGAGGCAATAGCTGCTCTCAATAAATCAGCATAATCATGAACAGATTTGATAGTGTTTACAAAAAAGGTAAGGAACATTAAGTTGGTCTTCGGTGTTTTACCAGGCGCTAACAAATTCACACCTGTATCCGTGACCATACTCCAGTTGTTGTGTTTACCGCTACCATTGATGCCTGCAAATGGTTTTTCATGTAACAACACTCTTAAGCGATGACGAGCAGCAACTCGTGTCATTATATCCATCAACAACGTGTTGTGATCTACTGCAAGGTTAACTTCTTCGAAAATAGGCGCACATTCAAACTGCGCCGGAGCCACCTCATTGTGACGAGTACGGAGTGGAATGCCTAAACGATAAGCCTCATTTTCAAAATCACGCATGAAAGCATACACTCTTTCCGGAATAGAGCCGAAATAATGATCTTCTAACTGTTGACCTTTGGCAGGACTGTGACCAAATACTGTTCTGCCTGTTAACAACAAATCAGGGCGAGCATTGAATAAGCCTTCATCAATTACGAAATATTCTTGCTCCCAGCCTAAAGTGGGTGTTACTCTTTCAACATTTCTATCAAAATAATTACATACATCAACAGCAGCATCATTGATGGCCTGTAACGCTTTTAATAATGGTGCTTTATAATCCAGTGATTCACCTGTATAAGAAACGAAAATGGTAGGGATACATAATGTCTTTCCGTAACCAATGTCCATAATAAAGGCCGGCGAAGACGGATCCCACGCAGTATAGCCACGAGCTTCAAAAGTAGCACGCAAACCACCACTCGGGAAAGAAGACGCGTCAGGCTCTTGCTGAATTAATGCATCTCCTTCAAATTGCTCTATCGGAGTTCCATCACCTTTTAGTGTAAAGAAAGAATCGTGCTTTTCAGCGGTTGTGCCGGTTAACGGTTGAAACCAGTGCGTAAAATGCGTAACACCTTTACTTTCGGCCCAGGCACGAATACCGTTGGCAATTTGGGCAGCCATAGCACGGTCGATTTTCTGACCTGCCCGGATGGAGCCAATCAAACTTTTATAGGCTTCATTGCTTAAAAATTGTCGGGCAACCTGATGAGTAAATACATTTTCAGCAAAAATGGCAGTAATTTTTGTTGATGGAATGTTACAAGGCGGCTCGGGGTTTAGCAGGCTATTTAAAGCATTAAAGCGTAAAGACATAAATTAAATTTAAGTCAAAGAAAATAAATTTTATGGTAATGAAAGTATTTTTGAGGATAAGGCGCTAAAAAAATAAAAAAAACAATATACTATGACTTAAATTACATAAATACGGCAAAAAAAACATTAATTATTTTTGTTTTTAATATTTCCTAAAACCAAGCCCCTAATTTTATCCCAATTAATTTTTGCAATCATTGGAATAATAATAAAGGGGAAGAAAATACTTCTGTATCGTACTATAGCACCAAGAAAATTTACAGTATAACCAATAGTCAGAAATCCGGAAAAACTAAAAAACAAGCAGAATAAAATGAAGGGTGTTAACGAAACCACATTGGTGCGCCAGAATAAAAAGACAATAAATAAAATCAATAGCAAATTGATTTCCACTGCTGCTGCCAACGAAAGTAAGTGGTGAACATCTGAAGGATATGGTCTAATCACTGTTAAGTTTAATGCTTGAGGTGCATTGACAACAAAACTTAAAAAACTGGATTGTAATTGTTTGATAAGAACAAATGAATCACCCTTTAACTTTAAAAACTCTTGCTGTTTTTCCACCACACTATTTGGAAAATCAAGTTTTGGAGAAATGTATCTGAGTGTAAAAAAACAAATAGCAAACAGTAAATAAACAGTGATATAAACAAGAAGCGGTTTAGTCTTTACTTTTTCGGAAATTATCCAGGCAATGAGCGCAGGGATTATTAACAAAAGCAGATAGTTTCTAAAACCAATAATGATTAGTAAGCCAAGCAGCATAGCTATCCAACTCCGAAAAGAAAGGTGTTTGTTCTTTAATCCAAAATAAACATTATAAATAATCAGGATAAAGCCTAAAAAAATCAACCCATCCTTATGAATACCACTTGTCCAATAGATAAATGATGGAATAAGAAAACTTGCTATTAAAACTTCTAGTGGTTTATGAGGGAAAACATCTAACATTATTTTGTAAATCGCTACCGGCCCAAACATGGTAATGAAAGAGTAAAAAATAACGTTGATATAATAGTTCTCAAAACTTAATACATTGAAAACAGCCAGCATTTTAATAAATAAATTGCTGTGAAGATCATTCCACCAAGAATTAGTGCTTGATAGAAAGCCACCGTATCCATGTTCATAATTATTTTGAAAAATAGTTGCGAAGAAGTCATGGGGTGAATGAATCAATAATTGATATTCTCTTACACTGCTGTAATGAAAAGCCCATGTATCAACCATTTGCGCCAACTGGCCATAATAAACACCAATCCATCCGTAAAAAATGCCAGCCATTACTTTTACCAAAAACAAAATGATCAACTGTGTACTGGTAAGTCCAGAGTTTTTAAAGAATTTTAGTTTGGTAACGAGCCAGGCAAATAAAATCAAATAAGTAGCGAAGAGAAGGTGCTCCAATCAGTCAAAATTTAATCGGCGCAAAATAGAAATTATTATCCACAACCATTTGAACAAAAACATTTTTCACTTAGCGGTTGCATTGTAGTTTTGCCTCTTCAATAAAGAACAATGGAAGTAACTGTAAAAACAGCGCAACAGCTACGGTTAACGGAAGAAGAATTTGAATTGATTAAACAGAAGCTTGAGCGGGCTCCTAATTTCAATGAGCTATGTGCTTTTTCGGGCATGTGGAGTGAGCATTGCAGTTACAAAAACTCTATTAAATGGTTAAAGACGTTACCTCGTGAAGGTGGCCGTATGCTTGTAAAAGCTGGCGAGGAAAATGCAGGCTTAATGGACATTGGTGATGGCTATGGCGTTGTTTTTAAAATAGAAAGTCATAATCATCCATCTGCCATTGAACCTTTTCAAGGGGCGGCAACAGGCGTAGGCGGTATTCATAGAGATATTTTTACCATGGGTGCTCGTCCTATTGCCGCATTAAACTCTTTGCGCTTTGGAAATTTAGACGAAGAAAAAACGCAGCACCTTTTAGCAGGCGTAGTTCATGGCATTGGTCACTATGGTAATTGCTTTGGCGTGCCTACGGTTGGCGGCGAAATTTATTTTGAAGAATGTTATCACACCAACCCTTTGGTAAATGCGATGAGCGTAGGTATCGTGAAAGTCGGAAAAACAGTTTCTGCCACAGCGGAAGGCAAGGGTAATCCAGTTATGTATGTAGGCAGTGCTACCGGAAAAGATGGAATTGGCGGAGCATCCTTCGCTTCTGCGGATATCAATGCCGAAAGTGCACAAGAGTTGCCGGCTGTCCAAGTGGGTGACCCATTTCAGGAAAAGAAATTATTAGAAGCTTGTTTGGAAGCAATTGAGACCGGTGCTGTCGTTGGTATGCAAGACATGGGTGCTGCGGGTATTATTTGTTCCACTGCTGAAATGAGTGCGAAGGGTGGGGTAGGAATGCGTATTGATTTAGATAAGGTGCCTACTCGTCAGCAAAACATGAAAGCTTGGGAGTTATTGCTAAGCGAAAGCCAGGAAAGAATGTTGTTAGTAGTTCAAAAAGGAAGAGAAGAAGAGGTAAATAAAGTATTTGAAAAATGGGATTTGGAAAGTGCTGTAATTGGCGAGGTGACGGATGATGGTCTATTGAGTTTTTATATTGACGGAAATCTTGAGGCACAAATTCCTGCGCAAGAATTAGTGCTTGGCGGCGGCGCCCCGCAATATGATCGTGAATACCATGAACCAAAATATTTTGATGAAATCAGTCGATTTGATAGTAATAAAATTGGAGAACCAACTGATTTAAAGAAAGTCGCGGAGCAATTAATTGGTTTGCCTTCCATTGCTAATAAACGGTGGATTGCTCACCAATATGATAGCATGGTGGGAACTGCAAATACATTTACTAATTCACCAACTGATGCTGCAATTGTCTTACATAAAGAAACAGGAAAAGGATTAGCTGTAACGGTTGATTGCAATAGTCGTTATGTGCATGCCGATCCATATAAAGGCGCAATGATTGCAGTTGCTGAAGCAGCCCGAAATATTGTGTGTAGCGGTGGTGAGCCGTTGGGTGTAACCAACTGCTTAAACTTTGGTAATCCGTTTGATCCTGAAGTGTATTATCAATTTGTACAGGCTGTAAAAGGCATGGGTGAAGCTTGTAAGAAATTCAACACACCTGTTACAGGTGGCAATGTTAGCTTTTATAATCAAAATCCGGATGGCCCTGTGTATCCAACGCCAACCATTGGTATGGTGGGATTAGTAGACGATGTGAGCAAAAAAATGACTTTGGATTTTAAACAGGAGGGTGATGTAATTTATTTGTTAGGTCACTCTAAAAATGATATTGCCTCTAGTGAGTATGTACATAAAATTATGGGTGAGAAATTTTCGCCTGCACCTTATTTTGATTTGGAAGAGGAATATGAATTGCAGCAAAAAATCGCTTCTTTGATTAAGCAAGAACTGATACAATCTGCACACGATATTAGCGAAGGTGGATTGTTTATAACTCTTTGCGAAAGCAGCTTCAATCGAGAACTTGGATTTGATCTTCAAACCAATCCTTCTTTCAGAAAAGATGCTTATTTATTTGGCGAAGCACAAAGCAGAGTAGTGGTTTCAGTGAAAACAGAAATGATGGGTGTTTTTGAGAAATCGGTAAAAGATTTTCCATTTGAAAAATTAGGTGTCGTAACTAACAATACAGTAAAAGTAAATGGTGAGACTTGGAATAGCATCGCTTACTGGAAACATCTTTACGACACAGCTATAGAACGAAAGCTAGAAAGCTCTCTAGCTTCAGAAGGTGCATTGAGTATGATCTAGTAAATAATTGCCGGCAATTTTTATCGTGCTTATAAATAAAATTGTTTAAGTAGGGTCAGAAGCGCCTGTTTTTATGCTTTGTTTCAACGTTGAAAGGCTTGTCCCAATGCAGTTTTCCACAAGCTTGTTAATTCCTTATTTCTGCTGAAAAATTTGCTGTACGTTTGCATGACCTCTGGGAATTTTCTATTTGACCAATTCCGCGGTCATATGTGAGACGGAAATCGTCGAACAAAAACAATAAACAAGTTTGTCAACTATCAACCATTCAACAATGGCTAAATATATTTTTGTTACAGGTGGCGTTACATCAAGTTTGGGAAAAGGAATCATTGCAGCTTCACTTGCAAAGCTTCTCCAGGCACGTGGCCTTCGTGTAACTATTCAAAAGTTTGATCCGTATATCAATGTTGATCCGGGAACGTTGAATCCCTATGAACATGGCGAATGTTATGTAACAGAAGATGGTGCAGAAACAGATTTAGATCTGGGTCACTATGAACGCTTCCTCAACATCTTCACTTCGCAGGCAAATAATGTGACAACGGGACGTATTTACCAAACAGTAATCAATAAAGAACGTGAAGGTGCTTTCCTTGGGAAAACGGTACAGGTGGTTCCGCACATTACCGATGAAATCAAGCGAAGAATGTTGCTCCTGGGACAAAGCAACAACTATGATATTGTGATCACAGAGTTAGGGGGAACAGTTGGTGATATTGAGTCGTTGCCGTACATCGAAGCAGTTCGTCAGTTGCAATGGGAACTACCTGAAGAGGATTTATTGGTTGTTCATCTTACACTCATTCCTTATTTAAAAGCAGCGAAAGAATTAAAAACAAAGCCAACCCAACACTCTGTTCGCATGTTGAGCGAAAGCGGCGTATTCCCGGATATTATTGTGTGCCGTACAGAAGAACCATTGAACAATGATTTGAAGAGGAAAATTGCGCTTTTCTGTAATGTAAAACCGGAAGCTGTGATTGAAGCGCCGGATGCAAGCACTATTTACGAAGTGCCTCTGCTAATGATGAACGAAAAGCTGGATGTAACGGTTTTGAAAAAGCTAAACATTACCAGTTACGGCGAACCTGACCTTACTAAATGGAAGGAGTTTTTAGATAAACTGAAATATCCCAAAGCAAAAGTTACTATCGGTTTAATTGGAAAGTATGTAGAACTACAGGATGCTTATAAATCCATTCTTGAAGCCTTTGTTCATGCTGGCGCTATGAATGAATGCAAAGTGCAGGTCGTTTCTATTCACTCCGAATTTATTACCGAAGAAAACGTAGGGGAGAAGCTGGGTGGATTAGATGGATTACTTGTTGCCCCGGGTTTTGGACACAGGGGCATCGAAGGAAAAATCATCGCTGTGAAATATGCACGGGAAAAGGGCTTGCCATTCTTTGGTATTTGTTTGGGCATGCAGATGTCAGTGATTGAGTTTGGTAGAAATGTTTTAGGTATTAATAATGCGCATTCTACCGAAATGGACCCCGGGACAGTCGATGCAGTGATCAACATGATGGAGGAGCAAAAAGCCATAACCATGAAAGGCGGGACTATGCGTTTGGGTGCTTATCCTTGCGATATAAAGGAAGGAAGTCTGGCGCATAAGATTTATGGGGCAATTTCTATTTCTGAACGGCATCGGCACCGTTTTGAGTTTAATAACGCTTACTTAGAGCAATACGAAAAAGGGGGCATGATAGCTAGTGGAAGAAATCCACAGACCGGATTGGTAGAAATTGTGGAGCTGCCCAATCATCCATTTTTCATTGGTTGTCAATACCATCCCGAACTGAAAAGCACCGTTGAAGCTCCTCATCCTTTGTTTGTGCATTTTGTAGCGGCGGCTAAAAAGTTCAACGAGGAACGTTCGTCGACTTTAAACCCGCTTTTACAAAGGGAAATGATTTAATTCAATAAAATGGATAATAGAGAACAGAGATTTAGTTAAAAACGAATGCCACTTCTATTCTCAATTTCGTTCTGCCTATCTTTGCCGCCTTTAAACAAGGCAGAATGAATTTTGACCGCAATACCATTATTGGTTTTATTGTATTGGGTGTTTTATTTATAGGATACTTTTTATACACAAGTAAAGAGCAGCAAGCGTACCAACAGCAGGTAACGAAGCAAAAAATAGAGCAGGCTCGGAAAGACTCCATCGCTAATGCTAACAAACCCAGGCCATCTATCCAGGATTCTTTGCGATTGGATTCGCAAACAAGAAAACAACAGGCTGGTAATTTTCAAGACGGTGCAAATGGTACTGAGCAAATAACTGTTTTAGAAAACGACCTATTGAAAATTGGTTTTACCAACAAAGGTGGGCAACCTAAATGGGTATTGCTGAAAAATTTCAAAGGCGCTGATAGCAGCAATGTCAGGTTAAATGGATCTGATTCAGATCGCATTAATTACCAGATCAGTACTGGCACAGCAACTTCAGATATCATATCGTTATATTTTGAAGGTGGACAAATAACAAAAGCTGCTGACGGCTCGCAAACAATAAGCTATCATTTGCAATCTTCTGACGGCAATTCTATTACACATCAATTTGTATTACCGGCAAATGGCTATATGATTGATTTTAATCTTTCCGTAAACGGTGCTGCCAAATTGCTGAATGGAAATACACTTAACCTTACGTGGACAGAAAAAGCAGTGCAGCAGGAAAGAGATTTGACTTACGAAAAACAGCAGGCACAAATTTGTTACAAAACAAATGGTAACTATGATTATACATCTGCCTTAAAAGAAGGCGCTGAAGATTTCTCCAACAAATCAGTACAATGGGTGGCTGTAAAACAACGCTTCTTTACCACAGCATTAATTGCAAAAAATAATTTTACTGCTGGTCGTATCGATTGGAAAGTTCCTGACGATAACAAAACAGTAGTGGAAGCCACAGCTAACCTGAAAGCTGCTTTGCCGGGTGCTTCTGCTACCTTCCCAATGGCTATTTATTATGGCCCTGCCGATTATAAAATATTGAAATCATACGGCAACGATTTAGAAGATCAGGTGAATTTGGGTAGCGGTATCTTTTCTTTTGTAAAGTATATTAACCGTTGGGTCGTGATCCCAATCTTTGATTTCTTTTCTAAGTTTACAGCCAACTTCGGTATCGTAATTCTTCTATTGACTTTATTCATTCGCTTGGTTATTTCTCCGCTTACTTACAGTAGTTATTTAAGTGGTGCTAAGATGAAAGTAATGCGTCCGGAACTGGAGCAGCTAAGGGCTAAGTACGGCAATGACCAACAGCAAATGAGTGTAGAGCAAATGAAGTTGTATCGTGAAGCAGGTGTAAACCCATTGGGTGGTTGTATTCCTGGCTTATTGCAGATCCCAATCTTCTTTGCCTTATATAGCTTCTTTAACTCCAATATTGCACTGCGAGGACAAAGCTTTCTTTGGTCATATGATTTGTCACAGTATGATGCAATAGTAAAGTTTGGTACTACGCTGCCATTAATTGGGAATCACATCAGCTTATTTACCGTCACCGCCGTTATTACCAGCTTTTTAATTTCATTATACAGTATGAGTATGACACCGGATCAAAACAACCCGGTGCTTAAGTACATGCCATACTTCTTCCCGATTGTAATGTTCTTCATCTTCAACAATCTTCCTTCTGGTTTAACATGGTACTATACCGTTTCAAACGTAATTACATTAGCATTACAGTTTGTAATCCAGAATTATATCATCAACCACGATAAGATTTTAGCCAAAATTGAAGAGAACCGAAAGAAGCCAAAGGCTAAATCAAAATGGGCCGAGCGAATGGAGCAAATGCAGGAGCAGCAAAAGCGAATGCAGGATATGCAAAACAAAAACCGTAAGTAATAATACCATCTAGGTGTTAAATAAAGCCAGAGATTTAATCTCTGGCTTTTTGATTTACGCAACTAATTAAGATATTTGGTTCGTCTATTAGTTAGATTAAAATTTTTGCATGAAAAATATTTCTACTTTACTGCTGGTTTTATTGATTACAGTCAATGGATTAATGGCGCAGAAAAAACTTACTGAAGGAACTATTTCTTACGATATAGTGATCAATACCGGTTCTGCAAAACCGCAGGCAGCGGATTTTCTGGATGGTGCAACCAGCACTGTTTTTATAAATGGGAACAAGACTCGTACTGACATGGTAAGCTCCTTGGGTACACAATCAACCATTATGGATGCATCAAAAAATGCGATCACCATTTTAAAGGAGTATGGCGACAAAAAATACATGATTAAGTTAACGCCGTCTGATTGGAAAGATGCCAATAAAAAATACGAGAATGTTTCCTTCATACAAACCGATGAAACAAAAACAATCGCTGGATACACTTGTAAAAAAGCTGTAGGCAAGTTGGCCGATGGCACCACCTTTACCGTTTGGTACACTCCAGACTTAGTTACAGAGAATAAAGAATTTCAATACGCTACACAAAACTTACCTGGCTTGGCTATGGAATATGAAACAAATTTAGGAAACGTGAAAGTAACTTACACGGTTTCGAAAATAAGCTTTGCGCCGGTAGCAGCGTCAAAATTCGACTTGCCTAAAGCTGGCTATAGAGTATTGACCTACGCTGAAAGTAAAGGGGGATAATAGTTAATAGTTGTTCAGACCGGTACCCAATTTGATCTTATCTAAGATCACTTTGCGCTTCATAGGTAAAATGTATGTTATATTTCCTCTTTGGAACGTAACTACCGTATTCATCAAAACAAAGCGTTCTGACTTTACATTCAAAGGATTGTGGTTATTGATGAAATAGCTGGGGCGAAGAGTAAATCGCCTGAAATCAGTATAATCAGCTATTAAAAGTGATTTGTTAGCAGTTTTTTGCTTGCTGCCACCGTCACCTAATGTAGCGAAAGCTGCTACAGATGCCATTACAAGCGCTGCAGTGGTCAGTTTTCGTTTCAAAAAGCTTTTAAAAGTGGAGGTTTTTTTCATTTGCAAATACAAAGATAGATTTTTTTTAACAATCCTGCAACTGTTCATCCATCGCTTTACATTTTATTTAACGACATAAATGAAAAATTGTTACAAAAATTTGGTTCCTTTTTTGGGTTATTATAGTAAATTGTAGTAGATGATTACAGATCCCTATCAAGATAAAGAAGATTTGGACGAACTTCTGAAACAGTACGAAAACATCCGCAGTGGCAAAAAAGCCGGTTTCCTCGACGAAGAAGCTTTTGAAGCAATAATCGATTATTTTGACGACCAGGAAGATTATACAAAGGCCTTAGAAGCCGCAGAAATGGGTATCGACTACTTCCCATTTTGTGCTACCTTGCTGATAAAGAAAGCGGACCTTTTGCTAGCCACAAGGCAGTACAAGCAGGCACTGGAAATACTTCAAGGTGCGGAATTGTTAGATTCGAAAGATATCAACCTTTATATTTTAAAGACAGATGCTTATTTAGCCTTAGACCAACAAGACAAGGCTGTAGCCCTTTTAGAGGAAGCAATTCAACAATTTGAAGGCGAGGAGCGAATTGAACTTCTGTTTGAATTGGCAGATGTATATGATGATTATGAAGAATTTGATAAAGTGTTCGATTGCCTGAAGCTCATCCTTGAAGAAGAGCAGACCAATGAAGAAGCGCTTTATAAGATTTGCTTCTGGACCGATTTCACTGGTCGTAACGAGGAAAGTATCCGTTTACATTTAGGTATTATTGACGAACATCCTTACAACGAACTGGCTTGGTTTAACCTTGGCGCAGCTTACCAAGGGTTGAAATTGTATGAAAAAGCTATCGATGCCTATGAATATGCACTAGCTATTGATGACAAGTTCGATTATGCTTATCGTAATATAGGTGACGCATACATTCGTTTAAGGAAATACAAAGAAGCAATTGAGGCATTGGAGAAAGTGTTAGAACTATCCAAACCGGAAGAAGTGATCTACGAAGCCATAGGTCATTGTTATGATCGAATGAAGAATTTTGCGCAAGCCAGGTTTCATTACCGTAAAGCATCACATCTCAACCAGGAAGATAGCAGGTTGATTTATAAAGTTGCTTGTACTTATTTTAATGAGGGGCAATGGGACAGTGCTGCAAAGCAATTGGATGCTGCTTTGAAAATTCATCGCTTACAGGCAGAGTATAATCTGCTGATGGGCGCATGTAAGTTGCAATTAGGGCTTTTGAAAGAAGCAGTTCAATATTTTTCCATAGTTGTTCGCACAAAGCCAAAAAATATTGCAGGGTGGGAAGCGTTGATTCGTTGCTTGTACAAAGCAGAATATTACCAGGAAGCAAAGCAACAAATTATTGCCGCACTGGAAATGACCAACAACAGATCTGTTTTTTATTACTACCTAAGTGCTGTTCTGTTGGCAATGGGCAAGTCAAAAGAAGGCTTGCTTTACTTGGAACAAGCTATGCAGCAGGCTCCAAAAAAGATCAAGAAGTTGATTGATTTGAATCCGGCTGTTTTACAAAATCCACAGGTGGTAGACATCATTGCACGTCATAAAAAGAAAAAATAAGTGCACGTTGTCCTCTTTTAATCATTTGCCTTTTGCGGAAACTTTATCGCCTTTGGCAATTCATTAGCACATCGGCACATTGGCTTAAATGCACATTACTTATTTTTGCCCGCAATTTTAAATACCAAACTGCTATTCATGAATTTTAATCTCACACAAATTCCTGAGCGCTATTTAAAGCCACGTAATGCTGGTATCACGATGGTAATGGATAAAGGGCTTAGCGTAGAAGAAGCAAAAAATTTTCTAAGTGTTTCTCACCCACATGTAGATGTAGTGAAGTTGGGTTTCGGAACATCCTATGTAACCCCAAACCTGGAAGAGAAATTAGAAGTGTATCGCTCCTACAATATCCCTGTGTATTTTGGTGGTACTTTGTTCGAAGCATTTTTGATACGTAACCAATTTGATGATTATGTAGCTGTTTGTAAAAACTTCGGCATTTCGTACATGGAGGTAAGTGATGGTTCTATTGAAATTCCGCATGCCGAAAAATGTGGGTATATTGAAAAACTGACCCAGCACGGAACCGTGCTAAGTGAAGTAGGTAGTAAAGATGCCGCACACATTATTCCACCGTACAAATGGATTGAATTAATGCGTGCTGAATTAGCTGCCGGTGCTACTTATGTAATCGCAGAAGCCAGAGAAGCAGGTAATGTAGGTATTTACCGTGGAAGTGGCGAGGTAAGAGAAGGTTTGGTGCAAGAGATATTAACACAAATTCCGGCTGAAAAAATTATTTGGGAAGCGCCACAAAAAGCACAGCAACTTTACTTTATTGAATTAATTGGTTGTAATGTGAATCTAGGTAACATTGCTCCAACCGAAGTATTGCCATTAGAAGCAATGCGCATCGGTCTGCGTGGCGATACCTTCCATTTGTATTTAAATAAAGAAGGTGCAAAATGAGGGCCTTTGGTTTAATTGGTAAGCCTTTGTCTCATTCCTTCTCTAAAAAATATTTCACTCAAAAGTTTATTGAAGAAAATATCATCGACTGCAGTTACGAACTCTTCGAACTGCCGTCGATTGATTCGTTATCACAGCTGCTGGCAACACATCCTGAATTGAAAGGATTAAATGTTACCATCCCTTACAAGGAAGCAGTACTTCCGTTTCTACAGCAACAAAGCGATGATGTAAAAGCGATTGGTGCGTGTAATTGCATTAGGGTTGTGAATGGCCAACTCCACGGTTTCAATACTGATGCTTTTGGTTTTCAAACATCCTTACAGGCACATTTGTCATCCCGGCATAAAGCTGCATTGGTTTTAGGAAGCGGCGGTGCTTCGAAAGCAATAAAATATGTATTACAGCAATTGGGCATCAATTACCTACAAGTATCCCGCACAAAATCTGCCGAAACGATTACTTATCAAGATTTGAATGAACCATTAATGGAGTCACATACATTAATCATCAATACAACACCGCTTGGAACTTATCCCGCTGTTGATGATGCGCCATCTATTCCTTACGAATACCTAACGGACCAGCATTTTTTATTTGATGTAGTTTACAATCCTGCTAAAACAAAATTCCTAGTACAAGGGGAGCAGCGAGGAGCACAAATTTTAAACGGTAAAGAAATGTTGGTGCACCAGGCAGAAGAAAGCTGGAAGATTTGGAATGATCTATAAAGAAATCAATTTTCCCTTTGCTTCTTCAGGAACAGCAACTACTTTCCTTGCATTATAATCAAAACAGATCATGCCTGTTTTTGCAACGGCAATAACAGTTTCTTTCTCGTCTGCTTGTTTCGTAAGTCTATAAAAAAGATCAAAACCCACTCTGCTAAAATCACTAGCTGTTACTTGTACTGTGATCACATCGCCATAAAAACCTTCATTCTTAAATTCAATAGCTACATCGCTCATGATTAAGCTGGCACCAGAAAAACTTAATTCACTTAAATTATGATGTTGTAAGAATTGCATTCTTGCCTCGTGAATAATAGAAAGCACGGCGTCATTTCCTAAATGATTGCCGTAGTTAATATCAGTGATGCGAATAGGAATTGTAGTTGAAAAGGGAAATGTGGACGGTAGCTCCAATTTAATTCTTGCCATAGGCAAGATTACTGATCTTCATTTAAATTCTTCACCATTTCTACAAAGCCTGCAAAGTCAATGGATGGAGAAGCAAAGGCTGCCACTTTATCTTGCAATGTGTGTATCTGCTCCTTACAGCGTTCATTGATGGTGTTAGTAGCACAAGTATATACTGCAAGCACTTTTTTAGACAGGCGTACCTTATTGCCATCATCTTTAGTTACGGTTACATATCGGCTATCTTCTACCTTGGCAATAGCTGAATTTGTTTTTTCGATAGTGTTATCAGGGGCTTGTTTTTCTTTTTTTATAGTTGCAGCTATGTTATCCTCTTTCGTATTTTCTTTTGTGGCTTGGT
>PSMG01000011.1:0-37920 GCA_040290035.1 Chitinophagaceae bacterium | reverse complement strand
TGTGATGCTTTTTGAAAAATCCTTTTTCTACTTTTGGATCATTGTCTAACACCGCATTTATTTTATTGCAGTTTTCGTTGTCAGGTATTACTTGGTATTGTTGTAGTCGTTGAACAAAAGGCGGAGTTGCCTCATCTAATTTTTCGGCAATTTTTTCCCATACGGCTTCCGGAGGCTGTACCTCAAAAGCATTCAGTTTATTTTGGATTTGGTTGGCCATAATTATGGCATTTGTTTTTTCTGATGAATATGTTTCTTTACTAACTCTTGTAAAATGATCTTTGCCCGTGACAACTGCGACTTGCTTGTGCCTTCGCTGATCCCCAACAATTCTGAAATCTGCTTATGTGTATATCCTTCTATCACGTACATATTAAACACTGTTCTGTATCCAGGTGAAAGTTGTTGCACAAGGCTTATAATATCTTTCTCTGCCAAACTATCCAGCACAGAAAGATATTGAGTTTCTATTGTGCCTTCTTCCTTTTCCGTAATGGGTTGCAGGTAGGTTTTCTTTCTAAAATGTTCAATGGCCGTATTCACAAATATTCTGCGTATCCATCCTTCAAACGATCCTTCTTTTCGAAAGCTTTCGATCTTTGTATAAACCTTTATAAATCCTTCCTGCAAAATATCCTCTGCTTCTTCGCTGTTGCCGGCATAACGCAGGCATACAGTGTACATCTTGGGTGCGTAGCGATTGTAAAGAGCTTGTTGCATCTTACGGTCGCCCTTGATGCATCCATCAATTAAGTCGCTTTCGTCCATCATTTGGTTGCTTATCGCACTCAATATTGTTCGTTTAGGGTTAAGTTATTCAAAAATGAAACCAATTCATCAGTTGCCTTTCGCCTATGGCTGAATTTGTTCTTCTCTTCCATGGTCATCTGTGCAAATGTGCGATCACTACCATCGGGAATAAAAACTGGATCATACCCAAAGCCTTCACTTCCATTTACATCTTCGGTGATACGACCATTACAGATCCCTGTAAATAAATATTCCTTTCTGTCTAAGATCAAACAAATAACTGTTTTAAACCGTGCACTTCTATTTTCTTTATCCTTCAAACAATGCAAAAGCTTTTTAATATTTGCATTGGGTGATCTGTCTTCACCTGCATAGCGGGCACTCTTCACACCAGGCTCGCCATTTAAAGCTACTACTTCCAAACCAGTGTCTTCGCTAAAACAATTTTGTTCGGTAAGTCTATGGATTACTCTTGCTTTCTCTACAGCATTTGCTTCAATCGTATCATGTGGCTCCGGAATATCCTGATCAATACCTGCTTCTTTCAACGTAATGATCTCAATCTGTTTAGGCAACACAGATCTGATCTCATCTACTTTGTGTTGGTTATTTGTTGCAAAAATTATTTTCATGCAATAAAAAAAATAGTTTTCAGGCAGTTCCACAATTTTCCTTTCAAAGCTTTATCGCCAGCTAAATTGGAAAGGGTAGGAACCGCCAAATAGGTTTGGCCTTCGAATTTTTGAATTTGAAACGAAGGGAATTGAATAGGCAATCCAAATGCAGGCGGTTCTATGCCAAACAATAAAATCACTTTCGATTCGAAATAACCGATTAAGGAATGATAGTCAGGAAGAGTTTGGGTGGCTTGGTTAACAACTGCCACATCTGCAAGGCTTAGTTTGCAGGCATTTAATATGTTGGTAAGAAAATTTAAATCATCATCTGCCATAAAAGCCACAGACGGATCATTTACAACAATCAATATATTTTGATGATTACTTCCTAAATGTCTAAAATCAGCTGATACAGGCACGTCAGTTGCGTGAGTTTCAACAAGAGAATTTTTGTATAAGTCAGCTACTAAATGTGGTGGAAGTTGTACATTGTTCAGGCTCATTTGAATGTTTATTTATTAACAGTGGCAATCGGCTTTTTTTCGTTTCTTTGCTCTGCTAAATTAAATTTATTATGCTTGCTACTATGGATATTGCAATTAATAAGGTAGATCAGAGCAAACTCAATGATCTGAACCTTGAAAACTTGCCCTTTGGAAAATACTTTAGTGACCACATGCTCGAAGCGGATTATGAGAATGGCGAATGGAAAAATGTTGAGATCAAACCATACCAACCATTGTTATTAAGTCCATCTGTAGCAGCATTACATTACGGTCAGGCTATTTTCGAAGGTATCAAAGCGTATAAAGACCAGGACGGTCACTCTTATATCTTCAGACCACAGGATAATTTCCGTCGTTTCAATATTTCTGCAGAAAGAATGGCAATGCCTCAGGTTCCGGAAGAAATCTTTATGGAAGGCATGAAGCAACTAGTAGCCTTGGATAAGGCCTGGATTCCTCAGAAAGAAGATCATTCGCTTTACATCCGTCCATTCATGTTCTCTTCTGATGAACTGATTGGTGTTCGTCCTTCTGAGAATTACAAATTCATGATCTTACTAAGCCCTACAGGTCCTTACTACAATGCGCCACAGCGTATTTATGTGGAAGAAAAATACGTACGTGCAGTACCAGGCGGTGTGGGTTATGCTAAAGCTGCTGGTAACTATGGTGCTGCTATGTATGCAACTGCGGAAGCAAAGAAAAAAGGCTACGATCAGGTATTATGGACAGATGCTTTCGAACATAAATATGTTCAGGAAATCGGTACTATGAACGTGATCTTCATCATTGGTGACAAAGCCGTTACGCCGGATTTAGGTGCAGGAACTATCTTGGCAGGCTTTACTCGTGACAGCGCATTGACCTTATTAAAAGAAGCTGGTTTCACTGTCGAAGAGCGACCACTAAGCATCGATGAGATCATCGAGGCATATAAAGCTGGTATTTTGTACGAAGTGTTCGGAACAGGCACGGCGGCTACAATTACCATGATCAAAGAATTGCGTTACAAAGATTTTGTAATGAACTTTAATACTGACGAGTGGAAAACAGCGCCAACTATTAAAAAATGGTTGACCGACATCCGTGAGGGTAGAAGAGAAGATAAGTATGGCTGGATGACAAAAGTTGCTTAATTATCTTTTAATTAAAATACAGTTTAGGCCTATAAGGTTTCAAAAACAGTATAGGCCTTTTCTTTTACCGGCACTATTAATACCACCAGTACCGCCATTTCTACCAAATCGCTCTGCTTTTGCCAATATTCTTCTAAAAAGCAAAAAAAACTCGCAGTCGAAATCTGAAATCTGAAATTTTCCCCTACTTTTGCCGTCCAAAATTTAAAGGTTCATAATGCCTACTATACAACAATTAGTACGTAAAGGAAGAGAAATCATTAAGGCAAAAAGCAAATCAAGAGCTTTAGATGCTTGCCCTCAACGCCGTGGTGTTTGTACTCGTGTGTATACAACTACGCCTAAAAAGCCAAACTCTGCGCTTCGTAAAGTGGCCAAAGTTCGTCTTACCAATAAAGTAGAGGTGATCGCTTATATTCCAGGTGAAGGTCACAACTTACAGGAACACTCAATCGTATTGATCCGTGGTGGTCGTGTTAAAGACTTACCAGGTGTACGTTATCACATTGTTCGTGGTTCTTTGGATACTGCCGGTGTAAAAGATCGTAAGCAAAGCCGCTCTAAATACGGTACTAAGAAAGAAAAAGCAGGTGCAAAGCCAGCAGGTAAAAAATAATCATTTCTAATAATGACTGCAGTACAGAGTAAAGTTTTAATACTTGAAGACAATCTGCCGCTGTGGTGACTTAAAAATTAAAACAAATGCGTAAAGCACAAGCAAAAAAACTCCCCCTCGCTCCAGATCCTCGTTTCAACGATAAATTGGTTACTCGTTTTGTAAACAATTTAATGTGGGAAGGAAAGAAAAGTGTTGCCTTCGATATTTTCTATAATGCTTTGGAAAGAGTAGCGAAAACTACTGGTGAAGAAGGATATGAAGTATGGAAAAGAGCGTTGTCAAACGTAACACCTGCTGTAGAAGTACGCAGCCGTCGTATTGGTGGTGCTACTTTCCAGATCCCTTCTGAGGTTCGTCCGGACAGAAAAATTTCTTTAAGCATTAAATGGTTGATCCGTTACAGCCGCGAAAGAAACGGTCGCAGTATGGCTGATAAATTAGCCAATGAGATCGTAGCGGCAAGTAAAGGTGAAGGTGCTGCTTTCAAAAAGAAAGAAGATACACACCGTATGGCTGAAGCAAACAAAGCGTTTGCACACTTTAAAGTTTAATACCGACCTTACTTCATAAAAAAAACCCCGAACACTGTTCGGGATTTTTGCTTTATAAAAACAACAGTATTACATGTTGTTATCGGAGTTGTTCGAGCCACCCATTCTGCTTCCGCCAATATCGCCACCGTTGGCAACACCGTTATCAAATACATCAGGCGTAGTGATGCTTTCAGGCGTTTGACTACCAGTAGTTATGTCGTTGCCTTGGTATTGACCAATGTCGCCTGTATTTGTATTGCGTGTGCTTTCAAATGTATTACCACTTCCTCCTCTTGCACTTCCACTACGTCCTGTAGAACCGCTGCCAGAGCGTTGGTTGGTACGGCTGCCAGAATTCATTCTGCTACCTGCACCTCCACGAGAAGAGGAACTGCCTTTGGAAGATGAACCTCCGCTACGTCCGCTACCATGAGAAGCTTTGCCGCCTTTTTTGGCTACCGCTGTTTTTGTTCTTGCACTGGCAGATGCTAAGCCGCGTTTAGATGAACCGCTGGATGATTTAGAAGAACCACCACGGTTTGCTGATTTAGATGACGACTTGGTAGATGATGATTTTTTCGAAGCACTTTTCTTGGAAGCACTCTTAGATGACGAACTTTTAGAAGAGTCACCTCTGTTGTTGCTTTTTGAAGCTGCTTTTTTGGTTGCCCCTTTTTTAGATGCACTGCTTTTCTTAGCTGCTCCCTTTTTGGAAGAGCTGCTTTTTTTAGAAGCACCACCTTTCTTCGAAGCAGTTACTTTTTTTGCTGCGCCACCTTTTTTACTGGCAGCTGCTTTTTTGCTTGCACCTTTTTTAGAAGATCCTTTGGGAGAACCTCCACGACCAGAAGATGAGCCGCCGCGGCTAGATGATTTTTTAGATGCTCCTTTTTTAGATGCACCGGTAGAGGATCTGCCGCCACCGGAAGACTTACTTCCGCCTTTTTTTCCTGCGGCTGATTTCTTGGTAGATTTTGCCATTGTTAATGGGTTTTAAATGAGGTTAATAAATTCTTTTTTGAAATTACGAATGATTAATGATTTGCAAAAATTATGCACGCATCGTAAAAAATGAAATCTCCCTCTGTAGCATGTGTATTTCCTGTGCATTCATCTTTAACAAACATTGTTTTGATCAATGTTTTTAGTGCAACGGATTTCCCTACCTTTGCACACTCAATTTCAGTTTGGTACAGTATGCAATCGGCTGAAATAGCTATGAGTAGCGGTTTTCAGTAAAAGAGTGCCACGCAACAGAAGATGAAAAGAATTACTGCAGCAGGTTACAAATCAAAAAACTAAAACAGACAATATTCAATTTTAATAATCATGGCAGACTTGAGATTTCAACGCAACTTTGGTATCGCCGCTCACATCGATGCGGGAAAAACTACCACAACAGAGCGTATTCTTCGCTACACCGGTATGATCCACAAGACTGGTGAAGTACACGATGGTGCAGCAACCACCGACTGGATGGAGCAGGAAAAAGAAAGAGGTATTACCATTACTTCTGCTGCTGTTAGCTGTCAGTGGAATTTTCCCACAGTTTTAGGTAAAGCAACTCCTGAAACAAAAAAATATTATTTCAATATCATTGATACTCCGGGCCACGTTGACTTCACAGTGGAAGTAGAACGTTCCATGCGTGTACTCGATGGTTTGATTGCATTGTTCTCTGCTGTTGATGGAGTAGAACCTCAGTCTGAAACCGTATGGCGCCAGGCAAACCGTTACAATGTCCCACGTATCGGTTTCGTAAATAAAATGGACCGTTCAGGTGCTGACTTTTTAAATGTTGTAAAGCAGGTGAGAGAAATGCTCGGTTCAAAAGCCGTTCCCCTTCAATTGCCGATCGGTGCTGAAGATGATTTCAAAGGTGTTGTTGACCTCATCAAAATGAAAGGGATCATCTGGCATATGGAAACAGAAGGAATGACTTTCGACGAGATTGATATTCCTGCTGACATGGTTGATGAAGCCAAGGAGTGGAGAGCAGCGTTAGTTGAAGCTGTTGCAGAATATGATGATAAATTGTTGGAGAAATTCTTTGATGATCCAAACAGCATTTCTGAAGATGAAATCCATGAAGCCATCCGTAAAGCAACAATCGATCTTTCTATTGTTCCTATGATGTGCGGATCTTCTTTCAAAAATAAAGGTGTACAAACTGCACTTGATGCGGTTTGCCGTTACCTCCCTTCACCGGTTGATATCGAAGCTGTAAAAGGTACTGATCCTAATACAGGTGAAGAATTGATACGTAAGCCAGATGCAAAAGAGCCATTCGCTGCATTAGCTTTCAAGATCATGACCGATCCTTTCGTAGGTCGTTTAGCGTTCTTCCGTGTGTATTCCGGTCATTTGGATGCTGGTTCTTATGTATTGAACGTAAGAAGTGGTAAGAAAGAGCGTATCTCCCGTATCATGAAGATGTTTGCTAACAAGCAAAATCCTATCGACTTCATCGAAGCCGGGGACATCGGTGCTGCCGTTGGTTTTAAAGAAATAAAAACAGGTGATACTCTTTGCCATGAAGATCACCCGATCACTTTGGAAAACATGTTTATTCCAGAGCCGGTGATCTCAATTGCCGTCGAACCCAAGACACAAGCTGACGTTGACAAAATGGGTATGGCCATTGCTAAGTTGATCGAAGAAGATCCTACGCTTCGTGTAAAATCAGATGAAGAAACAGGTCAGACTGTTTTAAGCGGAATGGGTGAATTACACTTGGAGATCATCTTGGATCGTATGCGTCGTGAGTTCAAGGTAGAAGTAAACCAGGGTGCTCCCCAGGTGGCTTATAAAGAAGCATTCAACACAACTGTTCAACACCGTGAAGTATTGAAAAAGCAATCAGGTGGTCGTGGTAAATTCGCCGACATCGTATTTGATCTTGGACCAGTTGATGCAGATTGGAAAGAAGCAAATCCTGATAAGAACTTCCAATTTGTAAACGATTTGTTTGGTGGTGCTATCCCTCGTGAATTCGTTCCTGCTATTCAAAAAGGCTTTGAGCAATCAATGAGCACTGGTGTGTTGGCATCCTATCCGGTTGACAACATGAAGATCCGCGTTCACGATGGTTCATTCCACGCTGTGGACTCTGATGCAATGTCATTCGAACTTTGTGCCAAGCAAGGCTTCCGCGAAGCTGCAAGAAAAGCTAAACCGGTATTGCTTGAGCCAATTATGAAAGTAGAAGTGTTGACTCCTGATCAGTACATGGGTGATGTTACTGGTGACTTGAACCGTCGCCGTGGTATGATGGAAGGCATGGATACCCGTGCAGGTGTACAGGTGATCAAGGCTAAAGTTCCATTGAGCGAAATGTTCGGTTACGTAACTCAATTGCGTTCTTTATCTTCCGGTCGTGCATCTTCTACCATGGAGTTCTCTCACTATGCTCCGGCTCCAAACAATATCGCTGAAGAAGTGATTGCAAAGAGCAAGGGTAAAGTTTCTGCAGAGTAATTAGCTTAAAATAAATCGATCAAAATCCCGGTAGTCATCTATCGGGATTTTTTTATTCCTAAAACTTGTCTTTAATCAAGCTAAACTTAGCTTTTGGGCATTGTCTTTGCTCATGGTCGGTCGCGTTCATTGCCCCGTTTTTAAAATCTCAATAGGTCGTTAACTGACTTTGAAAAACACCAAAAGGGTTATTGAACGATTTGGGCTCCTTGTGAGCCCCTTTTGGTTAACAATTGTTAAGCTTGGCACCATTCTTGTCTTTGCTGCGCAAATTGTATTTTATGAAACTGAGAAAAACACCCTTTTCTTACTCCTTGCGGCTTTAGCCTTAACCATTTTCGCTTGTAACAAAAACGATTCAAAAAACTCCTCAGACGGTAATGCTAAACTCCAGGTTTATTTAACCGATGACCCCGGTAATTACGATGCTGTTTTTATTGATGTACAGGACGTACGCATCAATTATTCAAGTGATACAACCATTGGTTGGCAAAGTTTAGCACAGGTAAATAGAGGAAGTTATGACCTGCTGCGCCTGGTAAATGACAGAGACACGCTGCTAGGCAATGCGGATGTAAATAGTGGAAGAATTGAACAAATTCGCTTGATACTAGGTCCAAATAACTACGTTCGTGTTAATGGGCAGAATTACACCTTGCAAACGCCAAGTGCCCATCAATCAGGTTTAAAACTGAACATACATCAGTCAGTTAATGCAGGTGTATTGTATAAATTGTTGATGGATTTTGACGTTGCCCGTTCCATCGTTAAGACTGGCAATGGTGGCTATATCCTAAAACCTGCTATTCGCACTAGTCTTCAGGCAGTAGGAGGTAGTATAAGAGGGTTTGTACTTCCGTCAGCTACGCAAACAGTAGTTTACGCCTTGCGTGGTACCGATACGGTTACCTCAACCTACACTTCAAACGGTGCTTTTTTTGATTAAGGGACTAGATGCCGGATCTTACAATCTTTACTTTAAACCTACTGATACTACTTATCGTACCCAAACAAAGACAGCTATTGGTGTAGCAACCAATAACGTCACAACTGTTGATACGGTAAGACTGGTACATTAGTTTCTTCAATAGAATCAAGAAAGCCATTTGTCCAAGACAAATGGCTTTCTACTTTGGATCTGTGTAAATCGCCAGTTTAGTCCTACCACAACCCTAGCATAACCATAGAACACCCGTATCATACTCGTATGTAGTCCGACTCAGGCCGTGTCTTTATTATGTTAAGTAACCCATCCGACTTCCGACTTCTTACTTCATCCTTCGTATCAACTTAATAGTCTAAGGCTTTCGCCCCACTTCTAAGGCAGGATAGTAGCACTTAGAGGCACTCTTTATTATGTTAAATAGATGAAATAGGATAAAAGCAGTTCAATTATAGGCCGCTTTAATCCTTTCTTCACAAAAAATCTTTTTTAAATCTTTGACGGTTTAAAGTCAACCCTTTACCTTTGCACTCCCATTCCAAAAATGGGAAGCCGATTATGTCCCAAAGAATCAGAATTAAATTACAGTCTTACGACCACAACCTGGTTGATAAATCAGCAGAGAAAATTGTAAAGACTGTTCGCAGCACCGGTGCCGTAGTAACAGGACCTATTCCTCTTCCTACACGCAAAAAGATCTTTACTGTATTACGTTCACCACACGTAAACAAAAAGAGCCGTGAGCAGTTCCAATTGGCTACACACAAGCGCTTGTTGGATATCTACACTTCTTCATCAAGAACAGTAGATGCACTTTCAAAGCTTGATTTACCTTCTGGTGTTGAGGTTGAGATCAAGGCGTAGTATTCCGGTCTGCTGATAAACAGATCAAAACAAATTAGTTCTTATCAAATACTTATCATCTCTCAATCGATTAGCGACTAGCTATCGAAAAAAGAGCTCTGAATTTAAAAACTCCGGAAAAATCGGAGATAACATATAAACAAGCCCTTCGAGGTTTGTTTATCACCGGTACTTCCCCAGCCATTGAGCGATTCGGGAAAAGGTCGGATGATGAACCAGGATTGAAGACCCAATTATTCCAATGGGTCTGTCTTGTACAACCTTGCGGGGGAAAACCGTAAGAAAAATGAAAGGAATCATTGGTAAAAAAATTGGGATGACTAGCATCTTCGATCAAAGCGGCAAGCAAACCGCTTGTACGATTATTGAAGCTGGTCCTTGCGTTGTTACCCAAGTTAAAACGCAGGAAACTGATGGCTACAGTGCATTGCAAGTAGCTTTCGGTGATAAGAAAGAGAAGCATACAATAGGTGCTGAAAAAAATCACTTCGTTAAGGCCAATACTTCGGCCAAAAAGTTCGTAAAAGAATTTAGAAACTACTCAGAAGAAAAAAATATTGGTGATACCATCACTGTTGACATTTTCGCTGAAGGCGAAAAAGTTGATGTAGTAGGTACTACAAAAGGTAAAGGTTTCCAAGGTGTTGTAAAACGCCACGGTTTCTCCGGCGTAGGTGAAGCATCACACGGTCAACACGATCGTCAAAGAGCACCGGGTTCTATTGGTGGTTCTTCTTATCCTTCACGTGTATTCAAGGGAATGCGCATGGCAGGTAGAATGGGTCAGGATAGAGTAAAAGTAAAAGGTTTGAAAGTAGTTAAGATTTTCCCTGATAAAAACTACATATTGGTAAGTGGTTCAGTTCCGGGCCACAATGGTTCAATCGTTTTAATCCAGAAGTAAAATGCAAGTAAAAGTATTAAACATACAAGGACAAGAAACAGGTAGAACTGTTGAGCTTCCTGAAGAAATATTTGGTATCGAACCAAATGACCACGCCATTTATCTTGCTGTAAAGCAATATTTAGCTGCTCAGCGTCAAGGTACACACAAGGTAAAAACTCGTGCAGAAGTACAAGGTGCTTCCAGAAAGTTGCATCGTCAAAAAGGTACGGGTGGTTCTCGTAAGGGTAATATTCGTAACCCTTTATATAAGGGTGGTGGTACTGTGTTCGGACCTAAGCCACATAAGTATGATATCAAATTGAACCGTAAAGTGAAAGATTTGGCTAAAATGTCTGCTTTGGCTTATAAGGCAAAAGAAAACGCAATCTTCGTAGTAGAAGATGTGAATCTGGATGCACCAAAAACAAAAACATTCATGAACATCTTAAGCAGCTTGAAAATAGCTGACAAAAAATTGATGTTCATCCTTCCCGAGTATAACGAGAATGTATATGTAAGCTCTCGCAACATCCCGTCTGTGTTGACCATGTTGATGAGCGATGTAAACACATACGATTTAGTAAACTCAGAAGTATTAGTGTTAACAGAAGGCGCAGCAAAGATTTTTGCTGGTGCCGACGAAGAACTCGCAGCATAATTATTAAAGTTTAAAAACAACAATTCAGATGAAGCTTTCTGAAGTATTGATAAAACCAATTTTAACCGAAAAAGCAAATGGCCAGCAAGAAAGCTTGCGTCGTTACGCTTTCAAGGTTGCCCGTAAAGCAAACAAGCTTGAAATTAAAAAAGCAGTAGAAGAGTTTTACGGAGTAAATGTAGTGGATGTAAACACTGCGGTTGTTCCAGGTAAAAACAAAACCCGTTATACAAAGAAAGGTTTTGTTCAAGGTCAGAAACCTGCTTTCAAAAAAGCAATGGTTACTGTGGCTGAAGGTGAAACAATTGATCTGTATTCAAACATCTAATTCATTAACAAGTAAGGCGATCAACAGCCGCAAATGTTGAAAAAGTAAATAGTCATGGCATTAAGAAAATTTAAACCAATTACAGCAGGTACTCGTTGGAGAATTGGTAATGCTTATGCAGAGATCACTTCACAAACTCCTGAAAAGTCTTTGTTGGAAAAGAAGTCAGGTACTGGTGGTCGTAATGCACAAGGTCGTAGAGCAATGCGTTATATCGGCGGCGGTAATAAAAACATGTACCGTGTTATTGATTTCAAGCGTAACAAAAAAAACGTTCCTGCAACTGTTGCAACGATTGAGTATGATCCAAACCGTACAGCGTTCATCGCTTTGTTGAACTATGCTGATGGTGAAAAAAGATACATTCTTGCACCACAAGGCTTACAAGTTGGAATGACTGTAGTAAGCGGTGATGCAGTAGCACCTGAATTAGGCAACGCTTCTATGTTGAAGAGCATGCCTTTAGGTACTGTAGTTCACAACATTGAAATGCAGCCTGGTCAAGGTGGTAAGTTGGCTCGTTCTGCAGGTTCATCTGCACAATTGACCAACAAAGAAGATAAATACGCCATCTTAAAAATGCCAAGCGGTGAGATCCGTCGTGTATTGATCAATTGCTACGCTACTGTAGGTGTGGTTTCTAACAGCGATCATCAGTTAGAGTCAATGGGTAAGGCCGGTCGTAACCGTTGGAAAGGTATTAAGCCTCGTAACCGTGGTGTTGCTATGAACCCAGTTGATCACCCAATGGGTGGTGGTGAAGGTAAAGCTTCCGGTGGTCAGCCTCGTTCTAGAAATGGTCAGTTCTCTCGTGGTTTGAAGACCAGAACAAAAGGCAAGGGCAGCGATAAATTAATCATCCAGCGTAAAAATGGTAGCAAACTAGCAAAATAAAAATTTTAGATTGACGATTGGCGATTGCAGATTAATGCACCCAATCTAAAATCTTAAATCTAAAATCTGAAATAAAACATGGCTCGTTCAATTAAAAAAGGTCCTTATGTAGCAGCTCACTTAGAAGATAAAGTGGTAGCTATTAATGATGGTAGAGCAAAAAAGGGTGTGATTAAAACATGGAGCCGTCGTTCTACAATCACTCCTGATTTTGTGGGTCACACATTTGCTGTGCACAACGGTAACAAATTCATCCCTGTTTATGTAACAGAATTTATGGTAGGTCATAAATTAGGTGAGTTTGCACCAACAAGAAACTTCAAAGGACACTCAAGTAAAAAAGGTTAATCTCTAACGAGAAATTATAAACAAATGGAAGCAGTAGCAAAACTGAGAAATTATCCAACATCACCACGTAAAATGCGCTTATTAGCGGATCTGGTTCGTGGTATGCAAGTAGAAAAAGCTTTGGCTGTATTAGAACACAATCCAAAACATTCTGCAGTGCCTTTGCGCAAACTAGTGTTGAGTGCAATCTCTAATTGGAAGCAAAAGAACGAAGGTGGCGATGAAGGACAATTATATGTAAAAACAATTTTCGTTGACGGTGCAAGAACGCTAAAGCGTATGCGTCCGGCCCCACAAGGTCGTGGCTACCGTGTTCGTAAAAGAAGTAATCACGTAACTGTAATCGTAGACGCAAAAGCATAATTAAATTAATCAAGTATAACCAATAAACATGGGTCAAAAAGCAAATCCTATTGGTAACAGATTAGGTATCATCAGAGGATGGGAATCTAACTGGTATGGTAGTAAAAAAGATTTCGCCAATAAGCTGATTGAGGATAACAAAATCAGAACGTATCTGAATGCCCGTATCAACAAAGGTGGTATCGCAAAAATTGTAATTGAAAGAACATTAGGTAAACTGATCGTTACAATTCATACATCAAAGCCGGGCATCATCATTGGTAAAGGTGGTAATGAAGTTGATCGCATCAAAGAAGAGTTGAAGAAATTGACCGGTAAGGAAGATGTTCAGATCAACATTTTGGAGATCCGTCGTCCTGAATTGGATGCGATGATCGTAGCAGATACCATTGCACGTCAAATTGAAAACCGTATCAACTATAAAAGAGCCATTAAAATGGCGATCGCTTCTGCACTTCGTATGGGTGCTGAAGGTATCAAGGTAAAAGTAAGCGGTCGTTTAGGCGGTGCTGAAATTGCCCGTACCGAAGAGATCAAACAAGGTCGTACACCATTGCACACCTTCCGTATGGATATCGATTATGCAAACGTATTTGCATTGACTGTTTACGGTAAGATCGGTATCAAAGTATGGATC
The DNA here is from genome assembly GCA_040290035.1 of Chitinophagaceae bacterium. Classification (GTDB taxonomy): domain Bacteria; phylum Bacteroidota; class Bacteroidia; order Chitinophagales; family Chitinophagaceae; genus Flavisolibacter. The sequence goes on along the minus strand of PSMG01000011.1, from coordinate 24,361 downwards.
TGTAAAGGTGAAGTATTAACGAAGAGAGATCTGAATCCAAACTTCATTGGTGGTAAAGAAGCAGGTTCAGGTGTTGGAGACAGAAGACCAGGTGGTGATAGAAGAGAAGGTGGTTTTAACCGTGATAGAAGAGATGGTGGCGGACGTGATTTCAACAGAGGTCGTGGCGGAAGAGGACAACACCAGTAATAAGCAAACAAATTATCGAACTGAACAAACAAGTATAAAATGTTACAGCCGAAAAGAACAAAGCACAGAAAAATGCAGAAGGGTCGCATGAAAGGAAATGCGAAAAGAGGTACTACTATCTCCTTCGGTTCTTATGCATTAAAAGCTTTGGAAGATCATTGGATCACTGACCGTCAGATCGAAGCTGCACGTCAGGCGTTGACCCGTCACATGAAACGTGAAGGTAACGTGTGGATCCGCATTTTCCCTGACAAACCAATCACCAACAAACCTGCAGAGGTGCGTATGGGTAAAGGTAAAGGTAACCTTGAGTATTGGGCTGCTGTAGTAAAGCCAGGTCGCATCATTTTCGAAGTGGATGGTGTGTCTGAAGAAGTGGCACAGGGAGCATTGAAATTAGCAGCAGGCAAATTACCCATTGCTACCAAATTTGTTAAGCGTCACGATTTAGTGGAAGCGTAATTAATTAGCTGATTAGCTGATTGAAAAATTAGCTGATTGATAAAATCATATAACAATGTCAAAGACAGTAGATTTCAAAAAAAGCATTCAAGGTTTGAACGACCAGGATCTGGCGGCACGAATCAAAGAAGACGAAGTGCGTTTAAAAAAACTTGAATTTGCCCATGCTATTTCTCCATTGGAAAATCCAATGAGCATTCGCAATCTGCGTAGAGAATTAGCTCGTTTGAAAACTGAATTAAAAAAGAAACAATTAGGAGCTTAATCCTGATTGAAAAAAAGCTGAACAATGGCTGAAGCAACAAAAACATTAGACAGAAATCTCAGAAAAGAAAGAGTTGGGATTGTAACCAGCAACAAAATGGCTAAGACCATTACTGTAGCTGTTGAACGTAAGGTAAAACACCCAATCTATGGTAAGTTCATTAAAAAGACTACCAAGTTTCATGCACACGACGAGAAAAACGAAGCAAGCATTGGTGATATCGTTCGCATTTCTGAAACTCGTCCGCTTAGCAAAACTAAGCGTTGGAGATTAGTGGAGATAGTTGAGAAAGTTAAGTAATTCAATTATAAATGTTGAGTCTTGAATCTTGAATGTTCTATTCAAATTCAAATTCAAAATAGAAAAATAGAAAAAAATGATCCAGCAAGAATCCCGTTTAAATGTAGCGGATAACAGTGGTGCTAAAGAAGTGCTTTGTATCCGTGTTTTGGGTAATAGCGGTCAGCGTTACGCAAAAGTTGGGGACAAGATCGTCGTAACTGTGAAAGATGCAATTCCTGCAGGTGGTATCAAAAAAGGTACTGTTGCCAAAGCAGTTATTGTTCGTACAAAAAACAAATTGCGTCGTAAGGATGGTTCATACATCCGTTTCGATGATAATGCAGTAGTGATTTTGAACGCTGCAGATGAGCCAAGAGGTACCCGTATTTTCGGACCTGTTGCTCGTGAACTTCGGGATAAAGGTTATATGAAAATCATTTCATTAGCTCCAGAAGTTCTTTAATCAAAACAGTAAACAACCTCCTCCCGTTGGAATGGGAGGGTAAAAAGGAATCAATAAAAAATGAAAACAAGATTTAAACCAAAGTATAACATCAAAAAGGGCGACCAGGTGGTTGTTATCGCTGGCGATGACAAGGATTTGACAAAGCCTCGTTTGGTGAAAAGAGTATTGGTTGATGAAGGTAAAGTGATTGTAGAAGGCGTAGCTATTGTTACTAAGCACACTAAACCTTCAGCCCAAAATACTAAAGGTGGTATTATAAAGCAGGAAGCAGCCATCAACATCTCTAACGTAATGTTGTGGGATGGTAAGCAAGGCACTAAAGTGAAGCGTGAAGAAAGAGACGGTAAAAAAGTTCGTGTATCTAAAAAATCTGGAGGGGTAATCTAATGGCAACTACCGCAACATATTCTCCAAGATTAAAGAATAAGTATAAAGATGAAGTTATACCAGCGCTAATGAAGCGTTTCGGCTATAAATCCATCATGCAAGTTCCTCGTTTGGAAAAAATCGCAATTAACCGTGGTGTTAATGGCGCCGTAAATGACAAAAAATTAATTGATATTGCTTTAGACGAGCTGACAACCATCAGCGGTCAAAAAGCAGTAGCGACGATGTCTAAAAAAGATATCTCCAACTTCAAACTTCGTAAGAACATGCCCATTGGTGCAAAAGTGACCTTGCGTGGTGAGAAGATGTATGAATTCTTAGACCGTTTGATCACTGTAGCGTTACCTCGTGTACGTGACTTCAAAGGTGTGAACGAAAAATCTTTCGATGGTCGTGGAAATTACACAATGGGTGTTACAGAACAAATCATCTTCCCAGAGATTGATATTGACAAAGTGAACCGTATCACTGGTATGGACATCACCTTTGTTACTACTGCTCAAACTGACGAAGAAGCTTATGAGTTGTTGAAAGAAATGGGAATGCCTTTCAAAAACATTAAAAAGTAAATTCTAAAATCAAAATAGAACTATGGCTAAAGAATCAGTAAAAGCCAGACAACGTAAAAGAGAAAGAATGGTAGCTCAATATGCTGAGAAAAGGGAAGCATTGAAAGCTGCCGGCGATTGGAAAGCTTTGGATGAATTACCAAAGAACTCTTCCAAAGTGCGTTTGAAAAACCGTTGTCAAATGACAGGTCGTCCGAGAGGATATACACGTTATTTCGGTATCTCTCGTATCGCACTTCGTGATATGGCTTTGGATGGTAAAATACCAGGATTGAAAAAAGCAAGCTGGTAATTAAATCTTATTCATTAATTAAAAACTTATCCAATTGCTCCGAAATATCGGAGTGTAGGAGGACATAATATGGTAACAGATCCTATAGCAGATTTTTTGACAAGAATCCGCAATGCGCAAATGGCAGGTCATAGAATCGTTGAGATTCCTGCTTCTAACTTGAAAAAGCGCATGACCGAAATCTTGTACAATCAAGGTTATATTTTGAAATACAAATTTGAAGATGATAACAAGCAAGGTTTGATCAAGATCGCCTTGAAGTATGATCCTCAAACAAAGCAGCCTGCTATCCAATCTTTGGAGAGAGTAAGCCGTCCAGGTTTACGTACATACGCTAAACCTGCTGACTTCAAAAGAGTTAAAAACGGTTTAGGCGTTGCAATCATCTCTACTTCTAAAGGAGTATTGACTGATAAAGAAGCTAAAGCACAAAACGTAGGTGGTGAGGTTCTTTGCTATATCTACTAAAAAGAATTTGTGTTGATACATTAAGCTGAAACTATACTAAGCTGACCGGTCAACATCATTAAAAAACAAACAAAATAATTTACAATGTCTCGTATAGGTAAAGCTCCAATTACAGTTCCTTCTGGTGTAACAGTTACAGTGGGTAATGATAACATGGTTACTGTGAAAGGTCCAAAAGGTCAATTACAAGAGAATATCGATCGTGATATCACTGTGAAAGTGGAAGATGGCAACATTATCATTAGTCGTCCTACTGATCAAATTCGTCACCGTGCATTACATGGCTTGTACAGAGCCTTAATTGCAAACATGGTGAAAGGTGTTACTGAAGGCTACACTAAGAAATTAGAATTGATTGGTGTAGGTTTCAAAGCTGCTAACCAGGGCAATACATTAGATCTTGCTTTAGGTTATTCGCACAACATCATTTTTGAAATACCTAAAGAGTTGAAAGTTGCAACTGAGCAATTGAAAGGTCAAAATCCTCAGATCACTTTAGAAGGTATCGATCGCCAATTGATTGGTGCTGTAGCAGCAAAAATTCGCAGCCTTCGTAAGCCAGAGCCGTACAAAGGAAAAGGTGTTCGTTATGTTGGTGAGATTGTACGTAAGAAAGCTGGTAAAGCTGCTGGTAAATAATAATTAGTAAACAAAATGAACCTTGGCAGCATCAAGGTTTGAAATAGAAATAAAATGAGAACAGCCCAAAAATTAACAAGAAGACAAAACATCCGCTACCGCATCCGTGCTAAGGTTGCCGGTACAGCACAAAAGCCACGTCTTTCTGTTTTTCGTAGCAATAGAGACATTTATGTTCAATTGATCGATGATGATAATTCAGTAACGTTAGCTGCTGCTTCATCAAGAGAAAAAGATATTGCTGCACAAAGCGGTACTAAGATCGAAAAGAGCAAATTAGTTGGACAAGCCATTGCCCGCAAAGCAAAAGAATTAGGAATCGAAACAGTGGTGTTTGACCGTGGCGGTAACTTATACCATGGCCGTGTAAAAGCAGTTGCTGAAGGTGCAAGAGAAGGTGGTTTAGTCTTATAATCAATTAAAGTAATTACTAAGTAATATAAAATGGCAAAAGCAATTTTAAACAGAGTAAAAGCAGGCGACCTTGAATTAAAAGAAAAGGTAGTTGCTATCAATCGTGTAGTAAAAACTACCAAAGGTGGTCGTACGTTCTCTTTCTCTGCATTGGTGGTGGTTGGTAATGAGGCCGGTGTAGTAGGTCATGGTTTAGGTAAAGCAAAAGAAGTACAGGAAGCTATTACCAAAGGAATTGAAGATGCAAAGAAAAATTTGATCAAAGTTCCGATCATGCATGGTACAGTACCTCATGATCAATTGGCTAAAGTAGGTGCTGCTAAAGTATTGATCAAACCAGCTGCCCATGGTACTGGAGTAATCGCCGGAGGTTCTATGCGTGCCGTATTGGAAAGCGCAGGTGTAACTGACGTATTGGCTAAATCTTTAGGTTCTGCAAACCCACACAATGTGGTAAAAGCAACCTTTGAAGCATTAGCATTATTACGTGAGCCGATCACTGTTTCTAAAACACGTCGTATTGGTTTAAAGAAAGTATTTAACGGATAATCTCCGCATTTTCAAAAGACATTATCATGAAAAAGATAAAAATCACTTTAGTTAAAAGTCCAATTGACAGACCTGAGCGTCAAAAGTTAACCTTGCAAGCTTTGGGTTTGAACAAGATGAATGCAACTAAAGAAGTTGAAGCTACTCCTCAAATATTGGGCATGGTTCGCAAAGTAGAACACATGATCACTGTAGAAGAGGTAGCATAAAGAGTTTAGTGGAGAATTGATAATGAAGAATAACGCTTCATTTCCATTCTCCATTTTTAATTTTCAGTTATTAAGCGAGGGGAGATACCCCGTAAGTAAAAATCAAACGAAATGAAACTACACAATTTACGTCCTGCAAAAGGCGCCGTTCACAAAGAAAAAAGATTAGGTCGTGGTGAAGGTTCCGGTCATGGTGGAACTTCTACAAAAGGTAACAAAGGGCAGCAATCTCGTACCGGTTACCAGCGTAAAATGGCACACGAAGGTGGCCAGATGCCTATTCAGCGTCGTGTTCCGAAACGCGGTTTCAAAAATCCACACCGTATTGAGTACAAAGTGTTCAACTTAGGACAGATTGAGCAATTGGTGGATAAATATGGTATTACAGAATTCTCATTAGAGAACTTATATTCAAACGGTTTAATTAGCCAGACTGACAGAGTAAAAGTGTTGGGTAACGGAGAATTGAAAACAAAGGTTACCTTCAAAATAAACGCTGTAAGCAATAAAGCAAAGCAGGCTATCGAAACAGCAGGTGGTTCGGTTGAAATAGTGAAGTAATTTTGAGTATATTGCAAGGCGCAGCAATGCGTCTTTTTTTCTTTAAGGACCGTAAACTTTTTCTGTGAAAAATTTAATTAAGACATTAAAAAATATCTGGAGCATTGAGGAACTGAAAAGTAAGATCCTTTACACATTGCTTCTGCTTTTTATTTACCGTATTGGTACACATATCGTTCTTCCTGGTATCAATCCGGCTGGATTAAGTCAGATTGCTAATCAAACGAAGAATAATGGTGTATTAGGCTTGATCAATACGTTTGCAGGTGGTGCCTTTTCGCAAGCATCCATTTTTGCATTGGGTATCATGCCGTATATCTCTGCTTCTATCTTCATGCAATTGATGACTGTGTTAGTACCACAGTTCCAAAAAATGCAGAAAGAAGGCGAAAGCGGTCGTAAAAAAATCAACCAATGGACTCGTTACCTTACCGTAGGTGTTACTGCAGTTCAGGCTTCTGCTTATGTTAAGTATTTAGAAGAAATGACTCGCCAGACCGGTGGTATCATGGCTTCTTACGCAAGCATTTTTTGGTTGTCAACTGTTATCATTTTAACTGCAGGTACTTTGTTTGTTATGTGGTTAGGTGAAAAGATTACCGACAGAGGTTTAGGTAATGGTACTTCATTGATTATCATGATCGGAATCCTGGCTCGTTTGCCTCGTTCTTTCATGGAAGAATTAACAGCAAAGTCTGTACGTTCCGGTTTGATCTTAGTATTCATCATCGAGATTGCCGTATTGATTGCTATTATCATGGGTTGTATTTTGTTGGTACAAGGTGTTCGCAAAATACCTGTGAATTATGCAAAGCAAATTGTTGGTAATCGCCAGTTTGGTGGTGCTCGTCAGTTCTTACCTATTAAGGTAAATAGTGCAGGTGTAATGCCCATCATCTTTGCTCAAGCCGTATTGTTCTTACCTACTTTATTCAACTTTACAGGAACAGCAACAGGTAAGGGTATTGCAGCAGTGTTTAGTAACTACTCTAACGTTTGGTACATGATTGTATACTCTGTTGTAGTAATTGGATTTACCTTTTTGTATACAGCATTGATCTTTAATCCAAAACAAATCTCTGATAACTTAAAGCAGAATAATGGTTTCATTCCAGGTGTAAAACCTGGTCAGCCTACTGCTGATTATATTGGAGCCATTATGGATAAGATCACCTTACCAGGGGCTATTTTGTTAGCCGTGATAGGTATTCTTCCGGGTATTGCGAAGTTGTTGGGTGTAACACAAAACTTCTCTACTTTCTTCGGCGGTACGTCATTGCTGATCATGGTAGGTGTAATTTTAGATACCTTACAACAAGTAGAAACACAATTGTTGATGCGTCAGTACGATGGTTTAATGAAAAGCGGACGTATACAGGGAAGACAAACAGCAACTCAGGTTTCTATTTAATACATTGAACTAACATAATTATTCAAACCTGGTGAGAACGCTTACCGGGTTTTTCTTTCTAAAGATGATCTATTATAAAAGCGAAGCGGAGATTGAATTAATGCGGCAAAGTGCTTTGTTGGTGAGCAAAACAGTTTCTGAAGTCGCTAAGTTGTTAAGGCCCGGCATTACTACTATTTCCATTGACAAATTCATTGGCGATTATTTAAAAGATCACGGAGCTGTTCCTTCTTTTTTAAATTATCACGGTTACCCCTTTAATTCGTGCATCTCTGTAAATGATGTAGTCGTTCACGGTTTTCCAAGCGAGCATGAATTGAAAGAAGGTGATATTGTCTCAGTAGATGTAGGCGTGTACAAAAATGGTTTTCACGGTGATCATGCATATACATTCATGATTGGAAAGCCTACTGATGAAGTGGTGCAATTAGTGAAGCGAACAAAGGAGTCATTATACAAAGGCATTGAAAAAGCTGTGGCAGGAAATAGGGTCGGCGATATTTCTTTTGCTATCCAGGAAGCGACAGAAAAAAAATATGGCTATGGTGTAGTTCGTGAATTGGTGGGTCATGGCTTAGGTAGAAGTATGCACGAAGATCCACAAGTGCCTAACTATGGTAAGCGTGGTTCTGGAGCAGTGATGAAAGAAGGTTTGGTCATCGCTATCGAACCGATGATCAATCTGGGTAAAAAAGAAGTGTACACAGAAGACGACGGCTGGACTGTCCGAACAAAAGATGGTAAACCTTCAGTGCATTTTGAACATGACGTGTGTGTGCGAAAAGGGAAAGCCGACATTCTTTCGAATTATGCATTAATTGAGGAAGAAGAGAAAAAAAACCAAAATTTATTTTCAGATTATTAATAGAAAGCCCTCACCCGAGGGCTTTTAAATTTGTGCTATGGCAAAGAAGCAATTAGTGGTTGTAGGTGGCGGCGCTGCAGGTTTTTTTTGTGCTGTGAACGCAGCAAGGATGAATGCTGAACTGCAGGTAACTATTCTGGAAAAGACTAACAAACTTCTTTCTAAAGTAAAAGTTTCTGGTGGTGGCAGATGCAATGTGACACACGCTTTATTTGATATTGTTGAGATGAGCAAGCGTTATCCTCGTGGACAGAATTTTGTCAAAAAAACATTTCATCAATTCTTTACAACAGACACTATTAAATGGTATGAAGATAGAGGTGTAAACATAAAAAAAGAAAAAGATAGTAGAATGTTTCCTGTTACTGATTCATCCCAATCTATCATCAATTGCTTGATGCAGGAAGCGAATATATACGACGTTGATATCAGAATGAATGCGGAAGTGAGAGAATTGAAAATAGAGAATGGGAAGTGGAGGATTTGTTTTTTAAGCAATCAAATAATTGATTCAGATTTTGTTTGTATTGCGTGTGGCGGATATCCTAAAACATCGATGTTTGGGTGGTTGCAAAACTTAGGACATACTATATCCGAGCCCGTTCCTTCACTGTTTACCTTCAATCTTCCAAAACATCCAATTACGCAACTTATGGGTGTTAGTGTAAAGAAGGTGCGGGTGAAAATTGAAGGAACAAAACTGATAGAAGAAGGACCAATACTAATTACACATTGGGGTTTAAGCGGACCTTCTATTTTGCGATTAAGTGCATGGGGGGCAAGGGACCTAGCAATAAAAAACTATGATTTCAAAGCACATATTAACTGGTTGCCTGATTACAATGAACACACTTTGAAAGAAACGCTTCAAGGTTTCAGAACTTTAAATGCATCGAAAAAAATCAGCAATCACAATTTTGGAAATTTACCTAACCGCTTGTGGCAATTTTTGTTGGAGCAATCAGGCATAAAGGAAGAAACGCGTTTTGCTGATTTACCTGCAAAAATGGAAAATGAACTCATCAAAAATATAGTGGATTACATTGTTGAGGTGAAAGGCAAAACAACATTTAAAGAAGAATTTGTTACAGCAGGTGGCATTAATTTATCAGAAGTAGATGCAAACACAATGATGAGTAAAAGGCAGTCTAATCTATTCTTCGCCGGAGAAATTTTAGATGTTGACGGCATTACTGGTGGGTTCAATTTTCAGCACGCCTGGACAAGTGGATGGATCGCTGCAAAGTCGGTTGCACAATTAGCGAATAATTAAAAGCGAAATAACCGTCCATCGTGTAAGAGTTGCATATCAACAGTTGGAGTGCCTTTGTAATATAAATTTCCTTTATAAAAAATTTGTGCATGCAACGCTTCGGTTGCCCACACATAACCATCACGTACACTTCCAAAATCAACTGCCATTCTTCTCACCTGTAAGTTTCTAAAATCAATTGTCCCTCTCGAGGAGCAGTAAGCATAGCAGGTATCACTTCTACCCGATAAAATTAAATCTGCATTTTCCTGATAGGCATTTGCAACAATCTTGATCGAATTAAGTGAAAGCCGTACATCACCTGCACCCTCTGAATCAATCTGAAAATAATCGCTTTGTAAAGTATTTGTCGAAGTAATGTTGCCTGCACTTTTGTAATCAATCTTTCTTAACTGTTTAATTGAAACATAACAATTTATTTTCTGAGCAGGATATTGCAGCCATTGATTTGAACTAGTGTTTTTAATAGTTAAGGCGGCGCCGTTTATATCAGTCGCAATTTCATTTTGAATGTTTTCACCAGCTTCAATTCTTAGTTTTTCAACAGTGTCTTGTGTCAGGATAAGATTAATGTTATCGTATAAAATAATCTGGTGCACATTGGCAATGACACGTTCCTTAATTACTGTATTACCAGCATCAAATGTTCCTTTTTTACAGCTAAAGAATGTTATGATTGATAATATGAATAAACAATAGCGCATTAAAAAACTTTGTAGGTGAAACCAAGGTGAATATACTCTGCCTTGCCCCAATGTGTTTTTAGATAAAAACCACCTGACCAACGATTAGTGAGTTGATAGCGAACACCGACATTCTCATAAAAACTATCGGAGTAATAAGCTTTGAAAGGGTAGAAGCCTAACTGTACCCCCAATGATAAACGTCTAATCATATGTTCGTACTGAAAATAAAAACCAGCGTTGTATTGGTAATCGGATTGTTGCTTGTCCGGAAATACTGGATCAATTTCATCATTGTTCGAAGAAGGATCGTAAAATAAATGAATCCCTAATCCTAATCGGTTGACTGATCCAATTTGTTTATCCCCTTCTATGGTGATAATCTTTGCCAGGTATGTTTTACTTCCAATCCAAGGTGTTTGTTTAAAGCCTGCTGATAACCCCATTTGTAAATGAATTTTTTTGTCAAACGACAAGTACGTTTTGGTGTAGTCGACTTTTGTTTCATCAATCACATAACGAACACCTGCAGTAATACCTGGAATATTCAATCCAAGGTTGGGAAGTTGTGCGCCACCGTTTGATAAATGTGTGAGTGATAGCCCGGCATTGGCATAGAAGGCTTTTGAAATTCTGAATTGATGCTGCCATGTAAAGTTGATGAACGCATTGACCTTGCTACCCAACACAACATTCTTATGATTGCTCTCCGTATCATAAGGTTTTTCGATTAGGGCAATGCCTGCACCAACCCTCAGCGTGTTTTCATAAATGCCTTTTTTGATCAAGGGGAAATGAATGAACGGAAACAAGCCGCCCATGTGTCCGATGTATTGTCGGCTGCCAGTGTTTCCATAAAACGCAGCAATACCCCATTTAGGAAATCCATTGGCAATGTGCCAGGGCTTTGATCCATCTGCTCCCTTAAGGAAAGCAATTTCTGTGAATGAAGTATAACTATCCTTTACATAAACTGCTTTTGGTGAAGGTGTAAGAAAAGAACCATAGTGTGTTTGAACTGCTATGGAGCTATTGCATAGAAATCCGCTTTGAGCAAAAGCAACAGCATGTAACAGCAAAAGCAAACCTGATAGAAAAAAACGCATGTAGTTTTGGCTAAGTCGCTAAGATAGGTTCAAATTGCCAGAGATTACATCAGCACCTAGCCCCGATAGCAGCGAAAAGCCCGCTGATGATTTGTGCTCTGGCCTTTGTGGCGGACTTGCAGCGAATAGCGGGCAACGCAAATGAATAGAAGCAGGGTGTGTGATGCTACTCATAATTCATTCGTTAGAACCTTACAAAACCCTTAACAGAAGCAGCTTTTTCTAACTTAAAAAACCTTGTTCTTACGGTCTCAAACCTCGAACATTTGCCTATCTTTGCCGACCCGAATAAAAACACGGGTTTTTTATGGAAGAAAATCAAATTGTTAACCCAAACGCTGAAGGACAGGAGCAAGCACCTGTTGCTGAACAAGCAACAGAAAATGCAGCTACAGCGACATCAAATGTACCTGTTCAGGAGCCTGTTGCTGAAACAGTAGCAGCGCATGATGATTTTGACTGGAGTATCGACAAACGTAATGTTGCTACTTACAGCCAAGAAGAAAAAGAAAAGTACGACAAAGTGTATGAAAACACTTTCGTGCAATTGAACGATGGCGAGATGATCAAAGGCCTTGTAGTAGGTATCACTAAAACAGATGTGGTATTGAACATTGGTTTCAAATCTGATGGTCTTGTTTCATTGAATGAATTCCGCGACTTACAAGGTTTGAAAGTTGGTGATGAAGTAGAAGTGATGGTGGTTGAAAAAGAAGACCGCGATGGTAACTTAAACCTTAGCCGCAAGCAAGCTCGTATTACTCGTGCATGGGAACGCATTGTGGAAGTACACAAAACTGGCGAAGTGGTTACCGGTACTGTTACCAGCAAAACAAAAGGTGGCTTGATCGTAGATGTATTTGGTATGGAAACCTTCTTGCCAGGTTCTCAGATCGACGTGAAGCCTGTAACTGATTACGATCAGTTTGTTGGTAAAACAATGGAGTTTAAAGTGGTTAAGATCAACGAAGCCATTAAGAACGCTGTTGTATCGCACAAAGCACTTATCGAAAGCGATATTGAAGCACAACGTGCGCAGATCATTGGTCAGCTGGAAAAAGGTCAGGTATTGGAAGGTACTGTTAAGAACATCACCGACTTTGGTGCGTTCATGGATCTTGGTGGCTTAGATGGTTTGTTGTACATCACAGATATTTCATGGGGACGTATCAATCATCCAGCTGAAGTGCTGAAACTTGATCAGAAGATCAACGTGGTTGTACTTGATTTCGATGATGAGAAGAAGCGTATCTCTCTAGGTTTAAAACAATTGACTCCTCATCCTTGGGATGTGTTGCCTGATACCATTACAGAAGGTTCTATTGTAAAAGGTAAAGTCGTAAACATTGAAGACTATGGTGCATTCTTAGAAATTCTTCCTGGTGTTGAAGGTTTGGTTCACGTATCTGAAATTACTTGGGCCAACACACCAATCAATGCTAAAGAGTTCTTTAAGCTTGGTGATGAGCATGAAGCAAAAGTGGTAACACTTGATAAAGAAAACAGAAAGATGAGCTTGTCTATTAAGCAACTTTCTGAAGATCCTTGGAGTGATATCGAAACTAAATTTCCTGAAGGAAGCCGTCATACAGGAGTTGTGAAAAACATCACTCCTTACGGTGTGTTTGTTGAATTAACATCAGGCATTGGTGGTATGATTCACATCTCTGACTTAAGCTGGTTAAAGCGTTTCAATCACCCAACTGAGTTTACCAAAGTTGGTGAGAACATTGATGTGATCATCTTAGGCATTGATAAAGAAAACCGCAAATTGCAATTAGGTCATAAGCAATTAGAAGAAGACCCTTGGAACACGCTACAAGATACATTCGCTATTGGTACCATCCACGAAGGAACTGTATTGCGTAAAGATGATAAAGGTGCTATTGTTCAATTGCCTTATGGTTTAGAAGGTTTTGCCCCTAATCGTCACCTTGCAAAAGAAGATGGTAAGAGTGTAGGTGCTGACGAAACTGCTGAATTTATGGTGATCGAATTCGATCGTAATGAAAAGCGTATCGTTGTATCGCACACACGTATCTGGGAACAAGCTGCTGCAGAAGAAAAAGATGCAGCTCGCAAAGAAGCCCGTGTACAATCTGAGCAAACGAAGAAAGCAGTTAAGAACATTCAATCTAAAGTTGAAAAATCAACATTGGGTGACTTAGACGCTTTGGCACAAATCAAAGAGAAGTTGCAACAAGAAGAGAAAGACAGCAAATCTGACAACACAAAAGGTTAATTCTTGTACCTCTTTATAAACAAAACCCTCAAGTAATTGAGGGTTTTTTCTTCTGTCGGCTTTAGTAATTCTGTGCAACTTTTGTTGCGTCGCACACTTGTACGTTCTTTAATGCTATTCAGCTATTTCAATTCAAACACCGCCGTTACGTCATACTTGATCTTGATCTTTTTATAATCAGCCTGTGGTTGTTCTTGTGGAGCAGCTGCATCAGCAACCTCTGCTTTCATCATTCTATTAGCCATGGCATAATATGGTTGCTGAAAATATTCATTCGGTTCATTAATGGTAACAGCAACACCAATGCGTTCATTCGCTGCCCCGGCTAAATACTCGGCTTTATCTTTTGCAGCCTTTACTGCCTGTATTTTTAAATTCTTTCTAAACTCGTTAATACGACTGTGTGACACACTTTGAATGTAAAAATTCTGTGAAGCATTATCATCCAGCCTATCTACCAATTGATCAATCTGTGCTGTATTCCTCAACTTTACCTGGTAAGAAATTGACGCATACAATTCTTCTTTCTTGTTTTTCTTTCTTAGCCAAGGATTGCCATTGTAGCCGTCATAAGCTGCTACACTAACAGAGCTATCAGGTAAGCCAAGCGAACGAACTGCCGTTAAAAAATCTTGACGAATTCTGTCAATGGTTATTTTGCCAGTTCCTTTTTTGTCATATTCTTTCAATACAACCTGTACATAAATTTCATCAGGAACTATTTCCATTTCAGCGCTGCCGTTTACTGTAATTGTTCTTGGGTAAGGATTGACCACTATTGTTTGTGCAAACACCTGGGTCATCGCTAACAACATTGTGGACATTACTAAAAACTTTTTCATGGTATCAATTTTTAAACTAGATGACGTACTGCATTTGATTACATAACAAATGCAAGGTAACAAGTGTTACTTAACAATTTCTAAACACTTAACTTTAACCCCTTAATTGCTTTGCCGAATGAGTTTTTGGAAAAAACTTGCTGAATACAAGACCGTTCGCAAGTTTGTTTATGCAATCGTGGGTGTATTTTCTTATCCGGGATTAGCCATTGTCAATAAGCTAAAGATCAGCGGTACTGAGAACATTGAAAACCTTGAGAAAAGAAACGTTCTATTCGTCTCTAATCATCAAACCTACTTTGCTGACGTTATTACCTTCCTACATATTTTTTGCGCTGTAAAATGGCGAAAGCGTAACAAGCTTGGCTTTCCCTATTACCTGCTGAACCCATTTATTCGCGTGTATTATGTAGCTGCCGAAGAAACGATGAAGAGCAGTTGGATCAGTCGCTTGTTTACACTGGCTGGTGCATTAACAGTAAAACGTACCTGGAAGAAAGATGGTGCGGAAACACGTCGCGGTCTTGATCCAAGCGACACTCGTAAAATTGAACGTGCCTTAAATAAAGCTTGGGTCATTACCTTCCCGCAAGGAACAACCAAACCTTTCGCTCCTGGAAGAAAGGGGACAGCATACATTATCAAGCATTGCCGTCCGGTGGTAATTCCTGTTGTTATCCAAGGGTTTTGGCGTGCCTTCAATAAAAAAGGATTGAAATTTAAAAAGAAAGGTGTGCAGCTTTCTGTTTGTTTTAAGCCTGCATTAAAAATAGATTATGATGCACCTGCTGAAGAAATACTGGAACAAGTAATGGATGCGATAGAACAAAGTAAAAAGCACATGATGATGGGCCCGCATCATTGGAAAACAGAAATGGCATAATAGCGTAAACAAAAATGCAAAATGAATTTTCGTTTTGCATTTCACTTATAGGTTCTAAAAGCTTATTGCTCTTTAAAAAATAAGGCCTTCAATTCAACCGCTTCATCAGGCTTCATTTTACCACCTAAAATCAAACGAACTTGTCTTCTTCGCAAAGCGCCTTCAAACAATTTTTTCTCTTCATCTGTTTCAGGAACTAATTGCGGAACAATTCGTGGTCTGCGGTTAGGATCCAATGCTACAAAAGTGTAGTAAGCTTCGTTGCTTTTGTATTTGTATTGTTGTGTAAAATCCTCGCCCCATACTTTCAAATGCACTTCCATAGACGTATTAAAAGCACGACTTACTTTCGCTTCAATATGTACGGTATTTCCTAATTTGATCGGATTCTCAAATGAAATATTATCCACTGAAGCTGTAACCACAGGTGCATTGCAATGACGCTGTGCTGCTATAGCTGCCGCAATATCCATCCAGTACATTAAACGTCCGCCCATCAGGTTACCAAATACATTGGTATCGTTAGGAAGAACAATTTCTGTCATCATTGTATAACTATCGTTTGGTGTTCTTGTTTGCATATAAAAAACTTTGCGCAAAGGTAATCGCTGACAAGCAGGATTGTTTTTGGAGAAAGGAATTTCTTGTTGAGCAAATCACTCAATAGCATTATTAGCAATGGCAGATTGTGAGGCAATAGATGTTTTGTGGGGACTAATGCTGCCTTATTCAAATGATATTTCCTTGGGTTATGATTTTTCTCATAAATAGCTTTAGGCTGCTTCTTTTTAATTGTTAGCACTTAGCTTTGCTTAGCTATGAATACAGTAACCGACCCCAAAATTTCTTTCGATAATATAGAGGTAGCGTTTGCTTATAAATCTAATGAAGAATTAAACAATGCGCATTGGCTGTTCAATATGATGAACAAACCTTGGCTGGTAAAATGGGGAACCAAGCTAATACCATGGGCCATTAATACGGGCTTACCCATAAAAGGCATTATTCGTAAAACCATTTTCAAACAATTCATTGGCGGTGAAAGCCTGGAGCAGACTATTCCTGTAGCTAAAAAGTTGGGTCAATATGGCGTGGAAGTGATTTTGGATTATGGTGTAGAAGGCAAAGAAGGTGAAAATAATTACGATCATGCCCGTGACGTATTTATTCAGGTGATTCAATTTGCTGCAACACAGTCGAACGTGCCGTTTATGAGCGTGAAGGTGACGGGCATTGCACGTTTTGGTTTGCTGGAAAAGTTTCATTCGCTGATGCAGAATGATGGTCATTCACTCATTGAAAAGTATAACAAGGCATTAATGCAGTTAAGCGCAGATGAAGTGAATGAATGGAACCGTGTTCGTGATCGCATGGTGCAAATTTGTGAAGCAGCGCAAAAAGCCAAAGTTGGTTTTTTGGTAGATGCTGAAGAAACCTGGATTCAGGATCCGTTAGATGCATTGACCATGCTGATGATGGATGAATACAATAAAGAACGTGTAGTAATTTACAATACGCTTCAAATGTATCGCAATGATCGATTAGCATTTTTAAAGCAATCATATGAAGCAGCTGTGCAGAGGGGTTTTGTGTTAGGAATGAAATTGGTTCGTGGTGCCTATATGGAAAAAGAAAGAGCCCGTGCTGCAGAGAAAGGATATCCGGATCCCATTCAGCCAAATAAGGAAGCGACAGATAGAGATTATGATGCGGCCGTCCGTTTTTGCATGGAGCATTTGGATGTAATTGCCGTGATGATTGCTTCGCACAATGAACGCAGTAATATGGTAGGCGTACAAATGCTACAAGAAAAAGAATTGCCTTTGAATCATTCACATGTTCACTTTAGTCAGTTGTATGGCATGAGCGATAACATTACCTTCAATTTGGCAAAGGCAGGATGTAGCGTAAGTAAATATTTGCCGTTTGGACCAATTAAAGATGTAATTCCTTACCTGATGCGTCGGGCACAGGAAAATACTTCTGTGGGTGGGCAAACGAGCAGGGAGTTGAATCTGATTGAGCGAGAGTTGAAAAGAAGAAAGCAATAATTTATCACAAGTTTTCCTCATAAAAACAAAAGGACCGTTGAAACCAATGGTTCTTTTTAATTTGCGCTTATGCAACAATACCATGATTTGCTTCAACATATTTTGAAAAACGGTGTGCAAAAAAGTGATCGTACAGGCACGGGTACGATCAGCACATTTGGTTATCAGATGCGCTTTGACTTGAACGATGGTTTTCCTTTAGTAACAACAAAAAAATTGCACTTGAAAAGCATTATCTATGAACTGCTTTGGTTTTTGAAAGGAGAAACCAATATCGCTTATTTGAAAGAACATGGTGTAAGCATTTGGGACGAATGGGCCGATGAAAACGGTGAATTGGGTCCCATATACGGAAAGCAATGGCGTAGTTGGGAAGGTGCAGATGGGAAAACAGTAGATCAAATCACTGATCTGATCCAGCAAATCAAAACAAACCCTGATAGCAGAAGACTAATTGTAAGTGCATGGAATGTAGCTGATCTGCCTGAAATGGCTTTGATGCCTTGTCATGCTTTATTTCAGTTTTATGTAGCAAACGGCAAACTAAGTTGTCAACTGTACCAACGCAGTGCAGATGTGTTTTTGGGTGTACCATTCAACATTGCCTCTTATGCTCTGCTTACCATGATGATTGCGCAGGTTTGCGATTTAAAATTGGGCGAGTTCATTCATACGTTTGGCGATGTGCATATTTACAATAATCATCTGGAGCAGGTGCATTTGCAATTAAGTCGTGAGCCTTATTCGTTACCAAACATGCAACTAAATCCCGCTGTAAAAAGTATTTTCGATTTTACGTTTGAAGATTTCACCTTAGAGAATTATCAATTTCATCCTGCTATAAAAGCACCTGTTGCCGTTTAATTATGGTTTTATCATTACTCGTTGCTGCTGACGAAAATAATGTTATTGGTAAGGATAACAAACTACCCTGGCACTTACCGCAAGACTTGAAGTATTTCAAAAATCAAACGTGGGGCTTGCCTATTTTGATGGGAAGAAAAACATTTGAGTCAATTGGTAAACCATTACAAGGAAGAAAGAATATTGTTATCACCCGAAACAAAGAGTGGAAACATGATGGAGTAACCACAATACATACTATTGAAGAAGCGATTGACAAGGCAAAGGCTTTTGATGTAAAAGAAATATTTGTGATTGGCGGTGCAGAAATTTTTAAAACAACTTTTGACAAAGCCGATAGAATTTATCTTACCCGCATTCATCATCAATTCGAAGGCGATACTCATTTTCCCGAATTGACCACCGATAAATTTAACCTGATGCAGCAACGTTTTTGCCGCGCAGATGAAAAGAATGTTTATTCGCATACTTTTCAAGTCTGGGAAAGAAAGTAATGCTACATTTTCAATTCTTCATTTTACATTTAACTGGTGTATAGTTCTGTTCAATTAGCCAAGAAATACATTCACTATTACATCAATGCACACAATAGCAAAGGGCATGGTATGCATTCGCCGTTTGTGTTTGATTTCATTCTAAATGTTTTAAATAACCAAAGCAATTATATAGCGACTAAAGAAGTAGAAGCACTGCGAAAAAGATTGCTACAGGACAAATCCATAATCACTGTTGAAGATTTTGGAGCAGGTTCTCGTAAGGAAAAAGCAAATGATCGGAAGGTTAATGCTATTGCAGCTTCAGCACTTAAACCTAAGAAATTCGGACAGCTTTTTTATCGCCTGGTGAAACATTATCGGCCAAAAACAATTTTAGAATTAGGTACTTCATTGGGAATAACTACTTCTTACATGGCGTTGGCCAATCCTGATGCACAAATTATAACTATTGAAGGAAGCCAATCTATTGCTGCTATTGCAGGCGACAACTTTCAACACCTTGGCGTTCAAAATATACAGCAACTGGTTGGGAATTTCGATGATGTCTTACCCGATGCAAGCAAGCAATTGTCACCGATTGATTTAGCCTATGTTGACGGAAATCATCTTTATCAACCAACAATTAATTATTTTCACCAAATCCTTCAGCATACTACTAACGATTCTATTTTGATCTTCGATGATATTCATTGGAGTGAAGAAATGGAAAAAGCATGGACCGAGATAAAGCAGCACGAAAAAGTAAGAACAACCATTGATTTGTTTTTTATTGGCATCGTGTTGCTGCGAGATGAATTCAAAGAGAAACAGCATTTTACCATTCGTTTTTGAACAAAACGTATTTTACTATAATTTGAGCGCATGAACGTAGGCATTTTGAAAGAGCCCGATTTTGAAACAAGGGTTTCTTTACTTCCTGAGGCAGTTGCCCAATTAACTAAAAAAGGCGTAGCTGTTATTGTAGAAAAAGGTGCTGGCTACAAAGCATCAGCGTCGGATGAAGACTATCAAAAAGCGGGTGCTATCATTTCGGACAGGCAAGGGATCAATGCAAGCGATATCATCCTGTGTATTCATACTCCACAAGCTGAAATCACAAACGGCAAAATTTTGATCGGTGTTTATCAGCCTTTGTTCAACCAGGCACTCATGCAGGAGTGGGCACAAAAAGGGTTAACAGTTTTCAGTTTGGATATGTTGCCTCGTACTACCCGTGCACAAAGCATGGATGTGTTGAGTTCGCAGGCAAACATTGCCGGTTACAAAGCGGTGTTGCATGCAGCTAATATCTATCCGCGTTATTTTCCCATGCTCATGACGGCAGCTGGAAGCATTGCGCCTGCAAAAGTGTTGATACTGGGTGCTGGTGTTGCAGGTTTACAAGCAATTGCCACTGCCCGTCGCTTGGGTGCAGTAGTGGAAGTTTTTGATACACGTCCCGCAGTAAAAGAAGAGGTAATGAGTTTAGGCGCCAAGTTTGTGGAAGTGGAAGGCGCAGCCGATGCATCAAAAGCGGGCGGTTATGCCGTAGAGCAAACGGAAGAATACAAACAAAAGCAACAGCAAAGAATTGCAGAAAGCATTGCTAAAGCGGATATCGTTATCACTACGGCACAAATACCTGGTAAGAAAGCTCCAATCTTAGTTACAGAAGAAATGATGAAAGCCATGCGAAATGGTTCTGTAATTATTGACCTTGCTGCAGCAACAGGAGGTAATACACCATTTACAAAAAACAATGAGACCATTAATCATAACGGGGTAACTATTGTTGGTAACAGCAACTTGCAAGCAACAATGCCCTCGGATGCCAGTAAGTTGTATGGAAAAAATATTTTGAACTTCCTGCAATTAATTACAACAAAAGAGGCAGCTATTAATTTGAATTGGGAAGATGATCTGGTTAAAGGAAGCTGCATTACGCATAATGGCGAGGTAGTGCATGATCGGGTAAAACAAACGGTAACACAATAAAATTTCAATAGAACTTATGCTAAGTTGGATATCAGCTCACCAGGAAATGATCTACATCGTTATCCTGATGATTTTTGTAGGAATAGAAGTAATTGGTCGGGTACCAAGCGTATTGCACACACCCTTAATGAGTGGCGCCAATGCTATTCATGGAGTGGTGATCATTGGTGCAATAATCGTGATGGGCAAAGCCGAAAGCGATAATTATCTCGCACTTATTTTAGGATTTCTTGCTGTGATACTTGGAACATTGAATGTGGTAGGTGGTTTTGTAGTGACTGACAGAATGTTGGAAATGTTCAAATCAAAAAAGAAAAAATAGAATTACGATACTGCTTAAAGGATTAAACTGATTTATGGACCTTAATATACTCACTCTCTGTTACCTTATTGGATCGGTAACATTTATTGTTGGTTTGAAAATGCTTTCCAATCCTGCTTCGGCTCGTAATGGAAATTTGGTTGCTGCAGCTGGGATGACCATCGCTATTTTAGGAACTATTTTTTTATATCGTGATGAAGCCGGGAATAAGCTAGGCAATTATGCCTGGATTTTTGGAGGTATTGTCATCGGTGGCATTATGGGTACACTTTCGGCTAAGAAAGTTAAGATGACAGCTATGCCCGAAATGGTTAGTTTGTTCAATGGTATGGGTGGCGCATGTGCTGCATTAATTTCCATTGTTGAATTCAATCATTTGCATCATTACTTGGAAAATAGCTTAGATACAACAGGTGCAAGTGTTACTTTAATGGTCATTTTTGCTGGTTTAATTATTGGTTCTGTATCTTTTGCCGGAAGTATGATCGCATGGGCAAAATTGAATGGAAGAATTAAAGATTATTCGTTTAATGTACAACACATTTTCAATCTTGCCTTGTTGATTGCTGCAATCGGATTTTCTGTTTATATTACAGCTAATCCGCTTGTTCCCAGCTATTGGTTTTATGTTGTTTTTATTTTAGCCTTATTGTATGGTGTTTTCTTTGTGTTGCCAATAGGCGGTGCAGACATGCCTGTAGTTATTTCCTTATTGAACTCTTTCACTGGAGTAGCTGCTGCTTGTGGTGGATTTTTATATGACAATAAGGTAATGCTTACTGGTGGCATTTTGGTTGGCGCAGCAGGAACATTGTTGACGATTTTGATGTGTAAAGCTATGAACCGTTCCTTGAAAAATGTGTTGATTGGCTCGTTTGGTGGTAATAAAACTGCCGGTGCTGCAGGTTCAAAAGAACCGGGTGCATACAAAGAAATTTCATTGAGCGATACAGCTGTTGTTATGAGCTATGCCAATAAAGTGATGATTGTTCCTGGGTATGGTTTGGCCGTTGCGCAGGCACAACATGCTTGTCATGAGTTAGAAAAATTATTGGAAGCAAAAGGAGTGGAGGTGAAGTATGCTATTCACCCTGTAGCGGGTCGTATGCCCGGACACATGAATGTTTTATTAGCAGAAGCAGATGTTCCTTATGAAAAATTATTGGAGATGGAACAAGCTAATGATGAGTTTCCAACAACTGATGTAGTATTGATCCTAGGTGCAAACGATGTAGTGAATCCAGCTGCGAAAACAGATCCTTCTTCACCTATTTATGGTATGCCGATTTTGGATGTTGAATTAGCAAAAACAGTAATTGTCAATAAACGAAGTATGAAGCCGGGATATGCTGGTATTGAAAATGATTTGTTCTTTCAGCCAAAAACATCAATGTTGTTTGGGGATGCTAAAAAAGTATTACAAGATTTAATTGGAGAGATCAAGAACTTATAGCTATTAATTGACTTTGATGATACGAATAATAAAAAGCCCTACGATCGTAAGGCTTTTTATTTTTTGAAAGAATGCAATCAGGTAATTAAGCTTTCAACGGTTGCACCAATTCCTCTTTCTGTAATGGCATCACGCATGGGTTTTAGCTCGTCAAAGCTGCCATGCTTTACCGCATATTTGCCTTTGAAGTGAATAATATATGAACATTGTTCAGCCTGCTCGTACAAGTGACCGCAAACCTCCATTAATGTTTCTATCACCCACTCAAACGTATTAACTTCATCGTTCCACACAATTAAATGAAAAGGCTCCTCCAAATCTGCCGCAGTATCTTCCGCCATAAACGGATCAACCCACTGTTGTGTTCCTTCTTTTCCTTTCATAATACAAAAGTAAAAATTCTTTCGGATAGGCATTAAAAAAGGCCACTTTACAGTGACCTTTCATTAATTAGTTTTGACATTGATATTCATAGTGAACTCCTAAAAGACCCGTTATTTTCACATCCATCAGGTTTTTATGGTACGCATCTAAATCAAGCACTACCATAGTAGAATTATTGCCGTTTGAAATGTTGGTAATGTTATTAGCATTCCAGGTGAAAGGCAAAAGTGTAGGGTCAAAATCATTAAAGAAAGGATCAATTAAAAACACTTGATTATTTTGTCGTGTAAAATAATTGCTGGTATTATCATGACTATACGTAAAGACTTCTGATGTTGGAGTTGTGCCTGTGAAATCGGTATGATTCACAGCTATAATATTGTTGTAGTCAAAAATATACCTATAGTTATGTTCTTTCAATGCTGCTCCAGTACTCATGTTGTAAGTAGTAATGGTAAACAACTTACCAGACGCTGTATATACAAAATCAATTCGGTTGGACAATAAATATGCACCTGAGCCAAGATTGATATAGGTGTCAATGCGCTTCAGTGTTTTATTGGCGTTATAGGTGATCGTGTCATATTTATCTGCCTTAACACTATCAACTGTATAGAAATCACGGCGAACAATTAAGTTCAGCGTATCATACAAAAAACGATAATTGGCACCATCTGTTTTTAAACCAATCACCTTGTCTCCACTGTATGTATAAACACTGCTATCTGCTATGGCGCTGCCATTGTAATATGTAGCTTTAACTACTTTACAGCCAGACGGGTAAGGATTTTCACTTTTAAAACAGGAAATGAACAGGATAGCAACAGTTAATAGCAACCCAAGAGAGCGAAGGGTTCTCATTTGCAGTTAAAATTTTTCCAAAGATAAGGGTAGGTGCAGTATTTACCAACGATGAAGGGCAATTAAAAAGCCCCAGTATTACTGAGGCTTTTGTGGGAGTTGACGGGTTCGAACCGCCGACCCTCTGCTTGTAAGGCAGATGCTCTGAACCAGCTGAGCTAAACTCCCTTTTTTGTTGGGAGTGCGAAGATAAGGGTTGACCTATTTTGCAAAAAATTTTTTTTGAAAAAAGATGTTAATCAAATCTTCCAATCAACAATTTGGTTGGTCAGGTCTTTTTGATAAGGTGCGGTAATGCGGATGTAGTTATCAGTGTATCCTTCCATCATTCCGTTCTTGTTATGATCTTCAAACAACACCTTACGCATTTGTCCGGAATACTGTTGCGTAAAGTATTGCATCTTCATATAACTGAGGTTGCGTAATGTTTTATTTCGTTTGTGCCGAATATTCATAGGCACAAACGGTTTTATTTCTAATGCCTTGGTTGCATCTCTTTCAGAATAAGTAAACACGTGTAAGTAAGAAACGTCCAGGCTGTGCAGGAAATCAAATGTTTCTTTGAAATGAGCGTCAGTCTCTGAAGGAAAGCCAACGATCACATCAACACCAATAGCACAATGCGGTATCAACTTTTTGATCAATGCTACCCGTTCTGCATATAATTCCCTTTTATAACGACGACGCATTAAACCCAAGATATCATTGCTGCCGCTTTGCAGCGGAATGTGAAAATGAGGCATGAATTTGTTGCTCTTCGAAACAAACTCAATAATTTCTTCGGTTAATAAATTAGGCTCAATAGAGGAAATGCGATAACGTTCTATCCCCTCAATTTTATCCAAAGCAACAATCAAATCATAGAACGATTCCTCATTTTTTTTGTTACCGTCGGGTC
>PSMG01000043.1:6779-17016 GCA_040290035.1 Chitinophagaceae bacterium | reverse complement strand
TGATGAATTATTGCAACAACACCTAAAGGCATCGGACCTTGTTTGGGTAGAAGGGAGAAATGCATGGCATCATCCGTTTGAAATGGATGAATTTGCAGTTATCATAACTAAAAAAGAAGGCTATGTAGAAAAAAAGCGCCGGTTACCAAGCGAAAAACAATAAAAGCAAATGCAGCAGATCAACCAAAACAAGAAACACCTACTGCACCCACCTCGCCAATTGACAACCCTGAACTACGGGCTGAGGAAATAAGGCGCAGAGCACTGAGCTATCATCCGAGTGAATATAATCCGGTGGCGTCCAAATTAATGGAAGAACCAGAAGAAGAGATAACTACTTATGGCGGCGGCATTGCAGTAGATAATGTGCGCCTGGTTTATCATAAAGAAAAAAAGGGTTCGCTTGATCTAACACAACCGATAACGTTTGTACTAATTGTTGTTTGGTTAGGCACTATATGGTTTAAAGGAGGCATTCCTATTTTCAGTAAAAAGACATAGCCAACCAATGCAGTAGCGGCGCAAATTATCAGCAATGATATGCATAGTGCTGAAGCACCGACAAAGCAAGTTGCGACTACAGGGTCTGCAAATGAATTATTACTTCTACCAGATACTACTGCAAAACATGATAGCATTAAGTACCTAAAACCTATTATTAAAAAAATCTATTCACAAAAAGATTGATTCTACACAAAGCAGAACAGAAACCAATGCAATTAATGCAGCAAATAACAATACAGCAAATACATTAAGCACAGAAAAAGCAGAAGAGAAAAAACCGGTTGATCCGGAAACGGCTAAAGCAGCAGCAACTTCACCGGTTGTAACTGCAGAAAAAAAGCAAGCGGTACAACAAGACACCAAGCAAGCAGTAACTGAACAGACGAAGGAAGAGAAAAAAAATGGCTTCTTTAAAAACCTGTTCAAAAAGAAGAAAACCGAAGCGGCAGATTCTACCAAGAACTAAAAACAAAGATTAGCCCAAACTATGAGCATGGTCATAAACAATGGTCGCTGAGTAGCGTTCATTTGTAAGTGGTAATGCTTACAACGTGGCCTACCTGCGCACCTTTTGGCTGTTCTTTGTTTTAGCACTTTGCTTATTGGTAAAGAGCCGACAATATTATTTAAAAGGCCAGGTGAAAAATGATAAGAACATCGGACTACAAAATGTGATTATCAAGCTTCAACCTACCAACAATATCTATTTCACTGGCCCGGATGGCTATTTTGGAATTGTTTCCAGCAAGCCTACTGCTACTGCCAGTTTTTATGTAGATGGTTATGATACAACGCAAACTGCATTGTACGTAAATGAAAGCAATACTATTATGTTGAAACAAGATGCTTTTTTGGTAAGCAAGTCAAGACAGCATTTGTTTTCAATTACCAATCAAATCAAACCTTTCTCTGTAGATCAGTGGATTGCCAACGAAACTTATTCAAGCACTATTGAGAATGATTTTGTTCCAACAGCAAAGTATCTGGCTATAGAAGTTGGCTTAAGCTACAACAGTGCTTCTTACAGCAACATTAGCCGCTTTTTGAACCAGAAAGATATAGTGCCATCTGATGCAGTGCGTATTGAAGAAATGCTCAATTATTTTAACTGGCATTATCAAAAACCGGAAACAGAAAATACATTTAGGTTATCCTCAGCTTTGACAACATGTCCATGGAATAAAGAAAGCAAATTGTTGTTTGTGCAGGTTCATGCAAAAAAGGTGAATTGTCATCATTTAACACCAAATCATTTTGTTTTTCTTATCGATGCATCAGGTTCAATGGACTTACCCAATCGATTGCCTTTACTAAAGTTAACATTCGAAGTATTGTTGAATAACCTTAGTGAAAAAGACACGGTTTCTATAGTTGTTTATGGTGGAAGTACAAGAGTAGTTGTGGAGGGTATGGCCGGCAGTGAAAAAGAAAGAATCAGAAATAAAATCGACAGTTTACAGGCCTATGGCTGCACACCCGGAAGCTCCGGCATAAAGACAGCCTATCAACTGGCTCGCAAACATTTTATTAAGAGCGGCAAAAATAGGATCATTCTGGCAACCGATGGTGACTTTAACGTAGGTGTTAGCAGTGAAGAAGAATTAGAAAAATTGATCACTAAAGAAAAGCAACAAGTCATTTGCCTTACTTGACTGGGTGTAGGAATGGGTAACTACAAAGACTCTAAAATTCAAACGCTGGCACAAAAAGTCAATGTCAATTTTGCTTACCTGGATAGTTATGCAGAAGCAGAAAAAGTATTGTTCAAAGAATTTTTTCAAACTGCTTATACCGTTGCAGATGAAACTATATTAGGTATTCAATTTAATCCTGCTTTTGTACAACAATACAAGTTGCTTGGCTTTAATAATAAAGTAGTGGCAGCTAGAGATACATTAGCTACTATTTTGGAGGAGAAGTTAGTTCGGGTAATTCATTATTACTTGCGTGGGAAATAAAACTAACCGACCGTTTTATTCCTGATATGACAGATCCGTTGGGTACAATGGGGCTTTCCTACAAAACAGCAGCAACATAAAACGAAGATAATTATTCAATACCCATGAACATTTTGAACGAAGAGGACAAAGAATACAAGTGGGCCAGCGCTGTAGTTTTGTTTGGAATGAAACTAAAAAAATCACCTGCGGTAAAAAACATTAAATGGGATTACCTAATTAACTACTGCAAGCAAATTATCGATAGCAACAATTATGAAGAGGCGGAGCTTTTAAACCTGGTCCAAACAGCAAAAAAAGTTTACGCAAAAGAAAAACGGTTTAATCCATTTGGCTGGCTGCATTAGTGGTAGTAAATTTCTAACCTATAAATAAACACAGAGGAAATGCTTTATGTGCTGCTATTTTTTGCTGCCCTATTGGTTGACCTGCTGCCATTCTTCGGGCCACCGGCATGGACAGTAATGATGTTCTTTCAACTATGCTATCATTTAAATATTTGGTGTGTGTTGATTGTTGGGGTTTTAGGTTCAGCTTTAAGCCGTTATCTGCTAGCCTTGTATATGCCTTATTTAGACAACAAGGTTTTAAACAAACAAAAAGATGAAGATCTTAAGTTCTTTGGTGAAAAAATGAACAGCAATTTTTGGAAGACTCAAACCTTTGTTATTTTCTACACACTACTTCCACTACCTTCTACACCTTTATTTACGGTTGTAGGTCTGTCCAAAATAAATCCTTTACGTATTATCATGGCTTTTCTTACAGGCAAGTTTTTAAGTGATGCATTAATGGTGCATGCTGTAAAGTTCGCAGCAGAGAATGTTCGCAATCTACACGCACTTACCTGGAAATCTATTTCT
Source organism: Chitinophagaceae bacterium (assembly GCA_040290035.1). GTDB lineage: Bacteria > Bacteroidota > Bacteroidia > Chitinophagales > Chitinophagaceae > Flavisolibacter. Next base: position 13,691 of record PSMG01000043.1, on the reverse strand, counting down.
GGAATAATGGTTGGATTATTGATTTTATTAGTGATCTTATTTATCGACTAGCGACGACTGTTACAACAGAAGCAATTTCGCTTGAACTTTAATATTTGGAAATAAAAATCTCATCAGTTTCTTATCCGCTTTTTCATAAAAAAACGTTCAGCCGTATGGCTGAACATTTCCATTTAAATCTATTATGCTTTTACCAGCTTCTTCCAAATACCTTACGTAATAACGGTGTAGTTTGTGCACTGGTATTACTACGAATTTCTAATTCCTTTTGACCCATTTTTTCAAACATTTTTTCACTCACTATTCCCGCCATCAGATTAGCAAGGTCAAGGTTGAGCTTATTGCCTACTAACGCTTTTGCAGGTTCAACAATCTTATTCCACTGTTCGTTCAACTTATATTGATCTAATGCCTGTTGCATAGCCGGACGAATAGCTACCCGTAAGTCGGAACCTACATGTGAACGCAAATAATCTGTTGCCGAAGTACCACCACCTTTCACAATAGAAATGGCATCACTTAAACGCATACCGGTAATGCCATTCACAAATACAGGAATAGCATTTTGTACACTGGTCTGTGCTGCGGTAGCTAATGTATTGGTAAAACGATCCACTTCAGGAGTCAATCCTAATTGATTAAGCGTATTCAATACCTTGCGTAATGACTCAGGGAAAACAGCAGCCATCATAGCATCTTTGTTGAAAGCATTAGCATAGTTTGTATCCCTTGCGCCGATAGACAATAGTTCACGAATAGCTGATTGGGCATCTTCCTCTGTTAATACATAGTTGCTTAAACGGGAAGAGCTACACGAAAAGGTAGCTGGCAAAACCAATGCGAACAAAAGGGGTAAAATAAGTTTCTTCATGTTATGTTATTTTAGAAGTGACCGAAGTCTTTATAGCAGACTAAAAAATCTTGCCCAGGTTTGGCAATCGAATGTTAAAATAATTTTTAACCACAAAATGCTATCCCAAAATGATACCTATCTTTTTTTTAAAAGCTTGTTGTGATTAGTTTTGAAGAAAGGTATTTTATATTGAACAATATTCCTCAACGAATTATCGCTTTGCTTGTTAATAGTAATGAACACTACTTTATGAAATTGGTTATCTCCTGCGCCTTGCTACCGTTTTTTTATTCCTGCGGAAAAAAGGTTGAAAAGACTACTGTAGCCATACAAAATATTACCGAATCAGTTTATGCTTCGGGCATTGTCAAAAGCCGGAATCAATATGAAGTGTTTGCTACAGTCAATGGCTTAATCAAAACCATTTTTGTGAAAGAAGGAGATCTGGTAAAAGCCGGGCAACCTATTTTAGCTTTAGTAGATGAAACATCTCGTCTTTCAGCACAACAAGCACAACTCAATGCCGCCTATTCCTCAGTAAATGCAAACCGCGATAAGCTAAATGAGTTAAGAGCTAATATCGATCTTGCCCGCAGCAAAATGCAAAATGATTCTTTGCTGTATGAACGACAAAAAACATTGTGGTCACAACAAATAGGTACACGCTTCGAACTAGAGCAAAGACAATTAGCTTATCAAAATTCTTCCACAGCTTATCGATCTGCAATTCTTCGATATAACGATCTGCAAAAGCAATTAAATTTTGCAGCACAACAATCACAAAAAAGTGCACAGATCAGCAATACCGTTTTAAGTGATTATACTATTAAGTCAAAGATCAATGGTAGGGTGTACACCATTACCAAAGAGCAAGGCGAAATGGTAACGATGCAAACACCGATTGCAATCATTGGCGACGCCAATAGCTTTTTGCTGGAGCTACAGGTAGATGAATATGATATTGGTAAGATTCGTATTGGGCAAAAGGTATTGGTGAGCATGGACAGTTACAAAGGACAAACATTTGAAGCGCTAATTGAAAAGATTGACCCCATCATGAACGAACGTTCCCGTTCTTTTAAAGTAGATGCAGCTTTTACAACCCCGCCACCAACGCTTTATCCTAACCTCACCGTAGAAGCAAACATCATTATTCAAACAAAACAAAATGCGCTCACCATCCCTCGCAATTATCTGATCGATGACTCCTTAGTAATATTGGAAAACAAAGAACAGCGAAAAGTAACAGTTGGTGTAAAAGATTATCAAAAAGCGGAAATCATTAATGGGCTAAAAAAGGATGAAGTGATTCTAAAGCCTGCGCAGTAGTGAAATTGATCATCAATATAGCAGAGTCTTTATTGCTGGCAAGATGGCGTCAAACATTAGTGGCTGCTATCGGTGTTACGTTCAGTATCACCATGTTCATTACGCTGCTAAGTTTTATGACAGGACTTAACGATTTGCTGGATAGTTTGATTGTGAACAGAACCCCGCATGTTCGCTTGTACAACGAGATCAAACCAAGTAAAGATCAGCCCATCACCAAAACAGTTGAATACAAAGACTATTACAATTTTATTCACTCTGTAAAAACAAGTGGCAGTCGCCAGGAATTGTATAATAGCGGTGCTATCATGCAATCCATACAAAAAGATGATCGTGTGCTTGGCTTAGCACCTCGTGTGGCGGCACAGGTTTTTTTCAATGATGGAACGATTGATATAACTGGTGTTATTAATGGTGTAGATGTACAGGCAGAAAACAAGTTGTTTCATTTTAATGAGTATGTAGTTGGTGGTAACTACATTGACCTGAAAAACGTTGCCAACAGCATCATTCTTGGAAAAGCCCTAGCACAAAAATTACTGGTAAACATTGGCGATGTAGTGCAGATAACTACCTCCAAAGGAGAGATCTTTCCATTGAAAGTGGTTGGTTTTTTTCAATCAGGCATTAATGATATTGATAAAGTTCAGAGCTATGCTTCTATCACTACGGTGCAAAAGTTATTAGGACAAAGTAATAGTTACATTACTGACATACAGGTTAAACTTAAAGACATTACTGAAGCACCGGCGATTGCCAAAGAGTGGGCTGTATTGTATGGCTGTGATGCAGAAGATATTCAAACCGCTAACTCTCAATTTGAAACCGGCAATTTTATTCGTTCGCTTATCTCTTATGTAGTTGGTGTGGTGTTGTTGATTGTTGCAGGCTTTGGCATTTACAACATTCTCAATATGATGATCTATGAAAAGATGGATTCTATTGCCATTTTAAAAGCAACAGGTTTTTCGGGTGGCGACGTAAAATATATTTTCATTTTCATTGCATTAAGCATTGGTTTATTTGGCGGTGTTACAGGACTAATACTCGGTTATGTTTTATCAGCCATTATTAATCAAATTCCGTTTGTAACAGCAGCATTGCCTACGATTACTACGTATCCGATTAACTATAATCCATTGTTCTATATCATTGGGATTAGCTTTTCTATCATCACCACTTATTTTGCAGGTTGGTTTCCGGCACGCAAAGCAAGTAAGGTAGATCCCGTCATCATTATAAGAGGAAAGTAATGAGCATCATTCTGCAGGCACGGCATATCAACAAAAGCTTTCACGATCCAATTACCGTTCCGGTATTGAAAGATGTTACCTTCTCTATTGAGAAAGGAGAATTTGTTTCTATTGTTGGTAAATCGGGTTGCGGTAAATCTACACTGCTTTATGTGCTATCAACCATGGATACAGACTACGAAGGCGAACTGGAAGTAGATGGTGAATTAATGACCGGAAAGAAAGCACAAAAATTAGCACAGGTTCGAAATGAAAAAATTGGCTTCGTGTTTCAGTTTCATTATTTACTAAACGAGTTTTCTGTATTGCGCAATGTAATGTTACCCGGTTTGAAACTAAATAAATACACGGAGAAAGAAGTAGAACAAAGAGCTATGGAACGCTTGGCCATGTTGGGCATAGAAGATCTTGCCACTAAAATGGTCAACCAGCTTTCAGGCGGACAAAAGCAGCGTGTTGCCATTGCACGAGCTTTGATCAATGATCCGCACATCATTATGGGTGATGAGCCTACCGGAAACCTTGATAAGAAGAACAGCGAAATTGTATTTGATATTTTTAAAACCCTCTCTGAAAAATACCAGCAAACACTACTTATTGTAACACACGATCCGGAGTTTGCTCACCGCACCAAACGCATCATTGAAATGGAAGACGGCAGAATAATTCGACAGTAGTGGCATAATAATTTATCATCATGAGCAAACAAGAATACTATGCCCAATTGGTTAAGAGCCCTCATCGCAGGTTATGGCGCCAAAAAGTTAGGTGGCGGTTGCTTTAGCACCATTCTTATTTTCATTGTTCTTTATTGGTTACTGGGTCACGGTTGTGGTGGCGGCAGCGTTTATCATCATTAATAAATTTACTCGCTTCCTTACCTATGGACCAGATCACCAATTATGGTTTGACAGAAACCAGAGAAGAAAAATATGCAGCGGACAGTTTTATCAATCCCTTGCCCCGTGCTGTATTGCGCAGCAATAAATTTATTTTACTTGATGGTGAATGGTGCTTTGCATTAGATGCAGACGATAAAGGACTACAGGAAGGATGGCATTTAGGACAATTTAGGACATAAGTATGAGGACACTGCACATTGGCCAGGTTCTATTGAAGAGCATATGGCATCAGCCAAAGGTGATGTAGCGCAAAATCGTTGGCAGGATAAAATAGTAGCCTGGTATGAACGTGAGTTTCCTATGCCTATTGTGCAAGATGACGATGGTAATTCAAAAAGCTTGTTGCAATTAACCTTTGGCGCTTGCGGTTATGAAACAAGAGTTTGGCTTAATGGAAAACAATTGCGCACCATCGAAGGGCAGAATATTCATGTGGGTGAATACACTTCGTTCTCTTATGAATTGGATGCAGAACTATTAAAGCCGGTTAATCGTCTTACAGTTCGCATTGAAGACACTATGGACGCGGATATTCCAAGGGGCAAACAAGAATCACATGTATACAAGCGTGGCGGTATTTGGTATCAAACCTATACAGGTGCAGTAAGAAGTGTATGGTTAGAAAAAGTTGAGCGCAATCCTCTGCGTTCCCGTGTGGGTGTGGTGAGTATTGTGGAAGATAATCTGGTAGGTTTTAATTTGACTACGCGAATTCATGATCCTGGTAACTATTTACGGCGATTAAAAATTTTCGATAAAGAAAAAGAGCCAATCGCCATTGATGAGTATCCTTTAAAATTAGAAGCAGGACAAAAATCACAAAGGGTAACCATTGCAGTGCCTAATGCAGAATTGTGGTCACCCCAAAACGCTAAACTTTATCGTTTGCAGGCTGAGCTAATTGATGCCGATGGTTATGCAGCTTGTATTGAAACTTCTTTTGGCTTACGAAAAATTGAAGCAAGAGGCTGTTGTATTTACCTCAACAACAAACCTATTTATTTGGATGGCATTTTATACCAACCTGGCACTGCAACCTTTGAGCAAATTCAAAAGCACATGCATGCTATGAAAAAGCTAGGCTGCAATCTGGTTCGTATCCATATTGCTGGTGTTGATCCTCGCATTTATAACCTTGCCGATAAAATGGGCTTGTTGCTTTGGGTAGAAGTGCCAAGTCCACACAGCTCTACTCCAAAAGCCGAAACCTTCATCGTGACGAATTAATGCGCATGCTGGCTTTAATCGGCACACATCTCTCTGTTGTTATCTTGAGTTTGTACAACGAAGATTGGGGAGCTCAGGATATTGCTACCAATCTGGAGACACGCAGATACATTGTCGATATATATCATTACATGCAAATTGCACAGCCGCAATTTTTAGTAGTAGATAACGATGGTTGGCATCACATCTCGTATGAAGGACGCTTAAAATCTGACCTGCTTACCTCTCATCTTTATACAACAGACATAGCACGTTGGCAAAAAATGCTAGACGAAATAGAAGGCGGGAAAATGGAAGGGGTTGCTGCTTTTCCCCTTGTGGTTGGCGATCCTTTTTTCTTTCGGAAGCAAGTGCCGCTGATCGTGAGTGAGTGGGGCGGGTTTGGTTTTTCAGATTACGGCGGTCCACAAAATGTAGAAGAACGCCTCTCACTCATCAAAGACTTCAAACAACAGCTTCGCAAACGCACTACTGCAGGTGATGTATACACCCAAGCTACCGATATTGAAGATGAGCAAAATGGTTTGATTGACGAGAGCGTTGCATTAAAAGTTTCGGAAGGTTTGCTTCGGTCCGAAAATCGTTAAGCCTTTTTATTGTTATTATCGGATGTTCCCTCTTCTTCCCGTTCAAAGTTTTTTGGCTCACCGCTATGCTCACTTTTAGTATTATCAATCTCTTCTGAGTTCCATGTATTTACTGAAGCCGGGCCTTTTTGAACATCTTCATTTGTACTTACCGGGTTAATGATTTTATCTTTCATAACTTTTTTTTAGAAATAGTGAAAACAAAGTGCCAATCATTTAAAATATAAAAGCCACTAACAATTAGTGGCTTTAAGCGATCTCAATTTATCCGTGATGCTTTTATTTTAAATATACCATGGCTGCCGGGATGGATTTCACACTATTACTGAACACTTTAGCAACAGTGCTATAAGACTTGGTCATATCCAAAGCCATAACCAAAAACACTACAGAAATCAATAACACAAGGTTAAAAAGTCTTCGAATACGCATACAGTTGATTTATAAATGGACAAATAAGGAAAAAACGCAACAGCTTTATTGGGTAAATAAGTGGTTGTTGATGATATAAAGCAGGAATAGAATAACTAAAACCCGATGTTGGTAATGTGGCCTTTAATGTTTTTAAACGCTTATGAGCTTGCATTGCAAAGGTTTTACTGGTTTACTCGATGGGTTCTGTAAGGGTTAGAAAGTGTAACTAGCATATAAATAAAAAAATTATGCCATGCAAACTGTACAGCTCAAACAATACATACCCAAAAAATTAAAAGCCTGAGTGGATTATTAATTTAATGATGTTGATCATTAGCATTTCCAAT
>PSMG01000043.1:0-6740 GCA_040290035.1 Chitinophagaceae bacterium | reverse complement strand
GGGGGTGATAATTTACGTCCTGTCTTGTCTAAGACTTCTTTTTATGACCAATGGTTTAATTAAGCATTTTTCATTATTGCTTAATCCATGCTTCGGCATTACTTTTAATTTCTAATTTTGATAAGATGACTAACACTCCTGCTAATCTATACTAGCACCTACGGGAATTAGAAACCAGTTATGCAAATGCCTTAGGCACAGGATTAGATGCAAGAAAGCTTCATCAATTGTGGCAAAGCATTAAACAAGTGCATGAACGTATTGCTAATAGAAACCAGAATGCTTCTTTTGATCGAAACGCTGATCAGCTTAATTGATCTGCTTTTCTTCACGATAGTTTTTCCGAATGTTCATGGTTACGTTTGGCTTTACCCGAAAGTTTTTTTGGCTCATTTGCCAACACTCGCCTGTGTCTTTTATAATAATGGTGTAAAATGTGTCTGACTGCGGGCCATAATCGATCATGTACCAGATGTATCCATCATCTTTAGGCGTGCTTACTTCTACCATTTCGCGAAACTCTAACGCTATCATTATTCTTCATTTGCTTAAATACATGAAATAGTGTGCCAGAATAAGGAAAAGCCATTTTTGTTTACAGGATCAGAAATAAATAAAAAAAGTCATTTAAACAAAAAGCCTCGTCCATGGACGAGGCTTTTCTTATATCTTAAGAAGTACGGTTATCCTTTTGTCTTAATCTTTGTTTTGTTGTCTTCTACTTTTATTTTTTGTGTTCCTGAAGCAGGGGCTGTTCCTGTTGGACCAGCTTGTGGGCCACCAGCAGGTAAGTTGATACCTAATCTTTTTGCTACTAAAAGCAACATATCATCGCCCGGAGGAGCAACTAAAAGTGCTTCTTTATTCAATACATGTGTATAGCCATTGTCTTTGGCTACGCTTTGAATAGCATTAAATACTTTTCTGTAAACAGGCTCTAACAAACGGTTTTGTTTTGCCTGCATTGCCTGCTGAACATAGCTCTGCCAGTTTTGGATTTGGTAAGCCAGGCCTTCCATTTCCTGACGTACTTGTGCACGAACAGCAGCAGCCAACCTCACAGAGTCTTTTGTGTTTACAGAACTGTCTTTTCTATTGTATTCAGAAACTAAATAGTTAAATTGCGGATTTAAAGAATCTGCCTGGTATCTCTGTAATGCAGTATCAATCTTTCCAATTTCAGGCATTAAATACACTACGTTATCTACGCTGATATAACCAATTTTTTGAGCAGATGCACTACTTGCACCAATTAGCACGGTAGCAGCTACTAAGAATAATTTGATCTTGTTCATTGAGCTATTTTTGAATGTTTGTTTTTTAAAGATTACTAATTGCTATTGTTCGTTGCGCTTGTTTTTTGCTTTTGCAAATATTTATTATTTCACGCCTAATTCTTTCAGCACATCTTCGCTCTTTTCCAATTTAGGGTCGGCAAATATAACGGTAATTCCTTCACTCTTATCGAGGATAAAATCATAGCCGCGTTGCACGGCTATTCTTTGCACCGCATTGTATACTTTGTCCTGGATTGGCTTAATCAACTCTTGTCTTTTTTTAAATAAATCGCCTTCGAAGCCAAAGTGTTTGCGTTGTAATTCCCGCAGCGATTTTTCTTTTACAAACAACTGATCTTCTCTTTTCTTCTTTAATTCATCGCTTAACATTACTTGCTCTGCTTCAAAATCTTTATACATTTTATCCAAGTCCTGTTGTTGCTTGTCGATGTCTTTTTGCCAGGCATCCGCAATATCATCCAGTTGCTTTTGTGCTGTTTTATATTCAGGCATTCTATCCAAGATATACTTAGTATCAATGATAGCATAGCGTTGTGCTTGTGTAAATGATGCAAAACAAACAGCACAAGCAACAAGAAGCAAAAACTTTTTCATATGAGCGTTGTTTTAAAAATCGATTATTCTGGTTCGTAACCCAACATAAAGGTAAAGCGTGATGCATCTTTCAAACTTGTTTGACCAGGTTGTAAACGGTCTAAACCTACACCATAATCAAAACCAAGCAAACCAAACATTGGCAGGAAGAAACGCATACCTACACCCACACTTCTACGCAATTTAAACGGATTGTAATCTTTAAAGCTGTACCAACCATTTGCTGCATCAAAGAATGTTAATGCATAAATAGTACTGCTTGGATTGGTTACTAACGGGTAACGTAATTCCAAAGAATATTTATTGAAAATGGTAAAGTATTTATTAACGCTGCTTAAGTCAGGATTAACGGTCGGATTTGATTCCTGGAACACTGGATAACCACGCAAGGAAATGATATCATATCCCAACAAACCATAGCTATTAGTCAAACCATCGCCACCCAACTGGTAACGTTCGAATGGTGAGAAATCAAGTTTGCGGTTGTAACGTCCCATGAAACCATATTTCGCAGACATCTTCAATACAAACTGGCGGTTCTTATCAGCACCCATTGGTTTACCAATTGGCACAAACCATTCTGCATTGAAACGCCATTTGTGATACTCGGGGTTTTTATATGGATTGCTTGAGGTTACTAAATCAGGGTTCAACAAAGAATAAGGCGGTGTAAACTGTACACTTGCCAAAAAGTTAGAACCGCTGCGTGGGAATGTAGGATCAAATACAGAAGAACGTTGTAACGCAATCTTAAAGCTCACGTTCGTTGAGGTACCATTGCTGATACTCTGTCCATTTTTATCGTAGAAGAAACCAGGATAGTTGCTAATATTGTAACGGGTGTAGTTTACAGAATATACTAAGTTGAAATAATCATCAGGCCACTTCAATTGCTTACCTAAAGAAAGCGACAAACCAAATGTTTTCAGGAAGCTGGTATCTGCCTTTACTTTATCATAAGCGCCAAAACCATTATAGGCATTTGCATACTTACTGCTATACACAGCAAAGGTTAACGAGTTATGCTTTTTACCACCCAGCCAAGGCTCGGTAAATGAGAAGTTATATGAATGATATGCACGTCCATTGGACTGGTAACGCAAACTCAATTTTTGTCCATCACCTTGTGGCAAAGGATCCCATGCATCTTTTTTGAAGATATTGTGTAAAGAGAAGTTGTTGAAGGTAACACCCAGTGTACCGGTTAAACCAACACCACCACCCCAGCCGGCAGAAAGCTCTAACTGGTCAGATGATTTTTCTTCCAGGTTCCAGTTGATGTCAACTGTTCCATCTTCCTGGTTTGGATTAACACCCGGGTTGATCTTCTCTTGGTTGAAGAAGTTAAGACCCGCCAACTCACGTTGAGAACGAATCAGATCGGTACGGCTGAACTTTTCACCTGGTACCGTACGTAACTCACGACGAATTACATAGTCTTTGGTTTTTTCATTACCGTAAATATTTACATTTTTAATAGTAGCCTGCGGACCTTCTACTACTCTCAACTCATGGTCAATAGTATCGTTGTAAACAGCAGTCTCTACTGGTTCTACACGGAAGAATAAATAGCCATCATCCATATATAGACCGCTAATGTCGCCCCCTTCAGGGCTTAACTGCTTGCCCAAACGCTTGTTCAGCACATCAATGTTATATACATCGCCTTTATGGATCCCAAGAATAGCGGTAAGTAAAGAATCAGAATACTTGGTATTGCCCTTCCAGGCCATGTTACCGAAATAATATTTGTGACCCTCTGTTACTTTCAAGTCAATATTTAATCCGTTCTTAGCAACGTTGTATTGCGTGTCAGCAACAATCTGCGCATCACGGTAACCTAAAGAGTTGTAGTATTCGAGAACTTTTTGTTTGTCCTCTTCATACTTCTTTGCATTGAACTTAGCGCCGCTGAATAATTTGAAACGGAAATAAGGATCTAAGAATGCTTTTGTTTTGGTAGGAGAAAGAAAACCCCAATTCTTTACGTATTCCTTAAAAGAGATTTTATCATCGCTGCCGTAAGGGCTTTGTACATTATCCGGATGAATGGTGAATCTTGACCTTTCCTTAGTACCACTCATTTGCTTTTTCAACTTAAGGTCAGATACTGCTTCATTGCCAAAGAAGCGAATATCATTCACACGAACTTTTGCTCCTTTCGTAATATAAAAAGTAATGTTGTTAGAATTCACCAAGTTGGCAGCAGGTTGTTCTTCGATACGTACTTGTACATTCTGATAACCTTTCTCTGCATAAAAACTACGAATGGCATCTGCTGCATTACGGCGAGTGTTCTCGGTAATAATGGTAGATTTAGACATGCCGATCTTTGTCTTCAAGTCATCCTGCTCTGATTTCTTAGCACCTACAAAACGTATATCTGCAAGACGTGGTCTTTCCTGAACATTAATCTCCAAGTCAATTTTATCTTCACGAACACTGGTAATATAAATCTCTACGTTGGCAAAAAGCTTTTGCTTCCAAAGATTAGCAATAGCCTTTGAGAATGCATCACTGCCTGGAATCATAACCTTATCGCCTACCTGCAAACCAGATATAGAAGTAATAATTGCTGTATCTAAATAATGTGCGCCGGTAACCCTGATAACGCTAATTGTATACTCCTTTGGCACCTTGCTGTTTTCGATGTTCAACAGTGTTGGATCTACTGAAGTAGGATGAGTAGTATCCTGTGCAGCACCAACTAATACAAATAAGAAAATAAAGCAGGAAGAAAGGAGAGCTCTCGTTACAATTCGTTGCATATAAAAGGATTCAAACCAGTCTTTGGCAATTAGTTATTAGACTTTGGTCGGCAAATTAAGGGGAAATTTTAATCGGTTTTGTTAAAACAGAACCGCTCTGATTGTTTATTTAACCGCTGTTGTAACCTGTTCACTTGTCTTTCCAAATCGGCGTTCGCGAGACTGAAAATCAAGGATGGCTTCGTACAAATTTGCTTTGCGGAAATCGGGCCAGCGAACATTGGTAAAGTATAATTCGGCGTACGCCAACTGATACAACAAGAAGTTGGAAATACGGTACTCACCACTAGTTCGTATCATTAGTTCAGGGTCGGGAAAATTACTGGTGCATAAGTAGCGTTGCATTGTAGCCTGATCAATGTCTTCCACATTTAGTTTTCCATTCTTTACTTCCCAGGCAATGTTCTTTACTGCGTTGAGTAATTCCCAGCGGCCACTATAGCTAAGTGCCATAATCAAATTGAGACCTGTATTGTCTTTGGTATAATCCAATGCTTCCTGCAATTCTTTTTGCGCATAGGTAGGCAGCATGTTCAAATCACCAATCACATTCAACTTAATATTGTTCTTATGCAGATTTTCTGCTTCGGCACGGATGGTTGACACCAATAATTCCATCAGACCAACCACTTCATATTCGGGACGATCCCAGTTTTCTGTAGAGAAAGCATAAAGCGTTAAGTATTGAATACCCAGTTCTGCACAGCCTTCTACAATATTGCGAACGCTTTCTACACCGTGGTAGTGACCATACAAACGGTCGTGACCTTGCTCTTTTGCCCAACGTCCATTACCATCCATAATAATGGCAATGTGCACCGGCAACCGGCTCTTATCTATTTTTTCTAAAAGATCGGACATGTGTTTTGTTGGCTAACAAAGTTAACCGTTGCGGCTATCGCTTTGCAAATGATTTATAGGATTAACAAAAAAGCACAGACAGTGATCTGTGCTTTGAAAAGATATGGCTTGAACCACTAGCTTAGTTAGCTGATGGACATTTGTATGATTGCAGGTTGAAGCTAACGTAAAAGATAGCTGTCGCAAATTGATCTTTATTAGTGCTTACACCACGCTGAACACCTTTTGAACCAATCGGTGTACCATATTCATAAGAACGATCGGAAAGGAGACGTGCTGCTGATGGTGATCCGTCTGGATTAGGCATAAAAACACTTGGGTCTACATAAGTAGTGCTTACATCATCAATGTAGTCAGTATTGGTAAACCGGTGTACGATCTCAAAACCTAAGTTAAGCCGATCGTTCACTGCATACTTGAAACCTACGCCGAAGGGAATAGAGAAAGCCATGGAGTTGTAAGGCTTGCGCTCCGGATAAGCAGCACTGCCCTGACCTTCGGTACCTAACTGACGCAAATAGTATTTCTGTCCATTTAGATAAGCATACGGATCGTAGCTAAAAGCACCTATGCCTAGCGTGATGTACGGTGTAAAATTGTTGCCAAACTCACCACCCGGCAGGAACTTATAGAAATTGAAATCGCCTTGCAACGCTACTTCCCAAATATTGGTGTTGAAGCTAAGGTTGCGGGTATGCATATATTCGTTGAAGGTATTGTACTTGTCGGAGTAGCCTAACTGCGCAAAGGAAGCACCCAAGCGAAGAGCTATATAGTTGCCAAAGTTTTTGCGGAAAAAAGCGGTAGCCGCAAGTTTGGGACGGTCGATGTGTGCACGGGGATTCAGATCACCAAAGTAGTGAGCGGCACCAACACCTAACCCAAACTCGCCTTCCTGAAAATAACCTTGCTGGGCAAAAGTTAGCAGGGGTAAGCAAACAGCGATGGTGGCAATCAGTTTTCTCATAATCATTGCAAAATAAGGCTTAGACGGGATTTAACGAAAAAATGATAGGGATTGGTATGCGAGGAGAAAGAATAGTTGGTAGTTGATAGATGACAGATTATCGTGTGGCATTATTTAAGGCCAGTACACACGAACATGGCTCGTTCTAACTTTTAGCTATACTTTGGTGAAACTGGGGTGAAACACAGGTGAACTTAAGTATAAGTATAGTATAAGGGGTTGGTTAGTCCCTTAGATGATTTGGATATTTAG
>PSMG01000010.1:6364-93799 GCA_040290035.1 Chitinophagaceae bacterium | reverse complement strand
GAAATGAAAAAACTAATTTATAAGTTTGATATAAAGACTGATGAATTGGGGCTGCAACTCAGCGGTTTATAAAACGTTAGTCAGAATTGCACCTTTCTTACGGGCATAATAAGGGTATTGTTTACCTTCTTCAAAACGAGTATAGTACCAATAGCCGTTGCGTTTTGTAGGCAGCGATTGATCTCACTGCGGAATACGAGCCACCAGTTCGTCGTACAGCTTTTTTGCAAGCCTTCGGTCTTTTTTAAATAAGCTTCTGTGTATGCATTTTCTGCTTTTAAGTGATTGATCACATTGCTGTCGCTTTTATCACTCAACCAGAAATAATTATCGACACGCTCCCTTCCGTGTTCTTTAAAAACCTTTGCCTGTTTTTTGGTTTCTGGTGGTGTGAGCTGTGCAAATGAGGTTATGGTAAGGCCTATTAAAGCCGATAACAGCAAGCAGTTCTTTAATTGTATGTGTGATGATTTAGCGTATCGAAAGATACAAACTAAATCAATGTTTTGCCTGTGCGAAAACAAGTGCCCTTGAACAGCGCTACCCCTTCTCCTTTTTGATTGATCACGGTGATGAGGTAAACACCGGTACTTCTACCGTTGTGCACTTCTTTTGCTTCTGCAGTGAGTTCTTCACCAATAGCCACTGCTTTAGTAAAGGTGATGGTTACATCAAGCGCAACTGATAAATTGTTACGATTGTTACAGGCAAGGGCAAAAGCACTATCGGCCAGGGAAAAAGTAATACCGCCATGCACAATGCCAAAGCCGTTGACCATTTCTTTCCGAATGGTCATTTTGATTTTGCTATAGCCTTCTTTGATGTCCAGTACTTCGATGCCCATCCATTGTGAGAAGGCATCATGGTCCATCATGTGGTCGACAACAGAACTAGGATTCATTGGATTGAATTTGATTATGAGGAGATTTTTTATTGTGAAGTCTTTTGAATTGCAGTGAGCCTGCGCCAGAATTGATTAATAGCCCGATCGGATAAGAAGAACTTTCCAAGTAGTTGATGAATTGTGCTAAGTGAACATCTTCGATGGTTGTTTTTGCTTTTAACTCTACGGTGATCACGTTTTCAATCAGAAAATCAACTCTTCGCAAAGCAATGTATTCACCTTTGTAATAGATTTTTATCTCAAACTCTCGTTGATACTTAATTTGCTTTTTGGCTAGTTCTATTTCCAAAGCCCGCTGGTAGACATATTCCTGAAAGTTAGAACCGAGTGTGCGGTGTACCTCCATAGCGCAACCGATGATTTCTCCCGTTAATTCCTGATAGATCATAACAGTCTCTGGTCTTTCATTTCAGTGATAGCGTTAAACAATTTATCTAAATCTTCTTGCGTGTTCATGGCATTGAGTGAGTAACGCAGGAACACCTTATCGTTTTGCCGCATCACCGGAATTTGGATCTTGTATTTCTCGAAGAAATAATCATGTAGTTTTTCCGGCTGTGTTGTTTTTATTTCGGCAGCATAAAGTTGTAATGTGAAGTCATCTGTGATAGGTGCAATAGGTTTTGCACCTGAGAGTTCGCAAAAAGCAGGTGCATTTTCTTGCGTCATCTTCCGATAATGAGCTGCTACCGCCCACCAATTATTTTCTTTCATAAACTCAATGGCGGCGGGTATGGTAAGAAATGCTGAAAAGTCTCTAGTACCCTGCATCTGATGATAGTCCAAAAACTGCGATGACGATGGAAACAACGCTTTGTAACCCCAACTTACTACCAAGGGATCAAACATAAATTGTAGTTCTCTGCGCACATATAAAAAAGAAGAACCCTTCGGCGTCATCATCCATTTGTGACAAGCGCCTGTGTAGATATCTACATCCAGTTTTTGCAGATCGAGTAGTAGTTGCCCAGGCGCATGAGCGCCGTCTACAAAGGTGAGTATGCCTCGTTGTTTTGCTTCGGTAATAATTTCTTCCACCGGCAATCGCAAAGCAGTAGTGCTGGTAATGTGTGAGATGAAAATCAGTTTTGTTTTGTCAGTTACTCCTGCAAAAAACTGCTGTACAAAATCTTCTTTACTTTCTATTGGAAAACGAATGGGTTGACGCTTATATATAGCGTCCGCTTTTTTGCAGTAATAATCCCAGGTACGATCGCAGGCACCGTATTCAATGTTGGTCGCTAAAACCTCATCCCCTTCTTTCAGGGGAAAACTTTTAGCGATGATGTTTACTGCATATGACGGATTGGTTACGAATACTAAATCCTCTTCATGAGCATTGATGTAAGTACCCAAAGCCTTTCTTGATTCCTGAAAATATTTTGGTCCTGTAGCAGTAATGAATTGCACCGGCTCTCTTTCTAATTCTAACTGAAACTCCTGGTAGCGTTGGAAGATGGGTTTGGGACAAGCGCCGAAAGAGCCAAAGTTGAGAAAGGTGATGTCATCTCGCAGTAAAAATTGTGAACGAAGAGAACCAAGATTCATTGGATTTATTTTATTGTGTAGTGGTTATTTATATTATTGTCATTTCAATAGTCGCCGGCTAAATTAGTAAGAGCATTTTGTTATCCTTTTCCTGGCTAATAAACCTATGAGGTTTGGAAAGTATTTAAACAGTAAAATTTTTTTGAAACCTCAATAGGTTTTATGATGCTCATTCACCTTTAAATACAGGTTTGCGTTTTTGCAGGAAGGCTTGTACTCCTTCGTTATAATCGTCTGTTGCTCCTGCTTTTTCCTGGAACAATTCTTCGTCGTGCAGTTGATCTTCGTAATGATTGTTCAATGAATTATCGAGCAATTGCTTGGTGTATGCCAAACCTAGCGTAGGCATTTGGGCTAAAGTAGTTGCTATCTTTCCTGCTTCATCACTAAATGTTTCATCGGCAAAAACTTTATACACCATGCCCATACGTTCTGCATCGGCTGCTGTTACTTTATCGCCCAGCATTGCCAGGGCCGATGCTTTTTGCCAACCAATGAGACGTGGCAGAAAATAGGTACCCCCACTATCCGGCACCAAACCAATTTTCGAAAAAGCCTGTATGAAAGAAGCTGATTGTGCAGCCACCACTACATCACAACATAGGGCAATATTGGCTCCTGCACCTGCCGCCACTCCATTTACAGCTGCAACCACTGGCTTTTGCAACTTGCGGATCTGCCTAATGATTGGATTGTAATGCTCTTTTAAAATATTGGTGATCTTAGGCCCATTTGGGTCAACTACTTCTTCTAAATCCTGACCTGAGGAAAAGGCTTTGCCAGAGCCTCTGATGTACACGCAACGCACTTCTTTGTCTTTACACTTTTCCAATGCTTGTTGCATGGCCAGTGCCATGTCGCGATTGAAAGCATTGTATTTATCGGGGCGATTCAGGGTAATAAAGCCAATGGCTTCTTTTATTTCAAAAAGAATTGATGACATGTAAGATGATTAAGCACCAAATCTAAAATCTTAAATCCGAAATTGGTTTAATGACATTTGAAATAGTCGAATGCTTCTTTGCAATCGAGGCAGCGATACATGGCTTTACAGGCCGTAGAGCCAAATTGGGAAATTAATTCGGTATGGTAAGAGTTGCAATGTGGACATTGAACAGCTTCCTGCTGAAACATTTCTTCCTTACAAAACTGTTGCTTTGGATTGGGTGGCGCAATGCCGTATTGCTTTAGTTTTTGCTTTCCTGCTTCACTCATCCAATCGGTAGTCCAGGCAGGCGAAAGTTGTTGTTGAATGCTGACATTCCGATAGCCTTTTTCAATCAGTTTTAAACGTATGTCCATAGAAATAACATCCATGGCGGGACAACCAGAATAGGTTGGTGTAATGATGATGTTGATATTGTCATCTACTGTACTAATGGCTCTTACAATACCTAAATCAAGAATGGAAAGAACAGGCACCTCGGGGTCTTTCACTTCTTCCAGGATCTTCCATATTTCTTGTTCGATAATCATTACCACGTACTGTTGGGATACGTTCTTTGCAAGAATTGCATTTCGGCAAGCAGGTAGCCGAGGTATTCGGTGTGTCTTCCTTGTTTGCCACCGCTTTGCATCCAGGTTTGCGTTGGTACTGCTAATGTTGCTTCTGCAAATACGGAGTCTATTTTTTTATTCCATTCTTCTTTTAAGGCCGCAACATCTGCTAATTCGTATTGTGCAGTTGTAAACATTTCGCCGGTGAACGACCATTGATCTTTCAATGCCTCTTTGATGCGAATATTGCTTTCCTCCGTTCCATCGCCTAAGCGAATGACCCACTCACCACTCCAGCGCAAATGATAGGCTGTTTCTTTAATGGATTTTTCTGCAATGGCTGCTAATTGTTCATCATTGCTGCTTTGCAGTTGTTGATATAGGTAAAATTGAAAAGAAGAAAAGAAGAATTGGCGCAATATCGTTTGTGCCCAATCGCCACGAGGCAATTCTGTAATGAGCAGATTAAGAAATTGATGTTCGTTTCTTAAAAAAGCCAGGTCATCTTCCTGCAGTTCACGGTTAAATTCTTTCCACGGAAGCGGAATGTATTTATCGACCGCTGCTTTTTCTTCCTCATTGAAATCATTGTACAACGAAGCGGCATATTGATAAAAATTTCTTGCTTGTCCCAACAGGTCAAGAGAAATATTAGTAATGGCAATGTCTTGTTCCAACACAGGTCCGTGCCCTGTCCATTCAGCATTGCGTTGGGCGAGAACCAATGCATTATCGGCAAGATGAAGTGTATAGAGAAAAGTGTTTGTGTTCATAGCGTATTACATGTGTTGCACTTCGTCGGGCAAGTCGTAAAAGGTTGGATGACGATACACTTTGTCGTTGGAGGGCTCGTAAAAGCTTTCTGCTTCGTCGGGGTTTGATGCATGAATGTATTTGCTTTCCACCACCCAGATGCTTACGCCTTCCTGTCTTCGTGTATACACATCACGTGCATTCTCTATCGCCATTTGCGCATCGGCTGCATGCAGCGAACCAACATGTTTATGATCCAGACCTTGCTTACTGCGAATAAACACTTCCCACAAAGGCCATTCATTTGCGTTTGATTTGGTAACACCACCACCGGTTGGTGCTTCTTTATCACCGTAATCTCCGTAGTAGTATTTAATTATTGAATTATTCATTATTGATTATTGGTTTAGCTTTCGCAGCCTTAAGATATTTTATATATCCATTAAGTTCTTTTAAACATTGTTTGTACCTTTTATTAAAAAGAGTAAGCGTCTCTTTATCTATGTATTGCTCATCATAAGCAGTGATCAGGTGCTCTATTGTTTCGGACAATGACCCTCTACTCTGACGACAAAATTGAATATTCTCCTGATAATGAAACCTTCCAAAACCTTCAGTAATATTTGCAGTTAGTGAACGTACCGAATCCAAAATTTGAGCAGTCAATAAAAACTTTTCTTGCTTAGGGAATGATTTAGCCAATAAGGAAACATCCTTTCTAAAATTCCTGCAATTGTTGTATACAGGCAAGTCGTAAAAGTGTTTGTATACTGCCAATAATTACTAATTATTAATCAATAATCAACTTACGCTGCTTGTTGCTTTGTACGGTTTGCTCTTTTCTCGGCATGTGCTTTTGCTGCATCACGTACCCAGGTGCCATCTTCCCAGGCTTTGCGACGAGCATCTAAACGTTGCTTATTGCAAGGCCCGTTGCCACTTACTACGTTCCAAAACTCTTCCCAGTTGATCTTGCCAAAATCATAATGCTTTCTTTCTTCATTCCATTTTAAATCTGGATCGGGAAGTGTCATGCCTAACAACTTTACTTGTTCTGCAATCATATCTACAAAACGCTGACGCAGTTCGTCGTTACTAAAGCGTTTGATCTTCCATTTCATGCTCATTTCCGTATTGGTGCTTTCGGCATCATGCGGACCAAACATCATCAGGCTTGGCCACCACCAGCGATCAATAGCATCCTGCACCATTCTTCGCTGCTCTTCTGTTCCTTTGCTCAAAACTAGTAAAGCTTCGAAGCCCTGACGCTGGTGAAAACTTTCTTCTTTACACACACGAATCATGGCACGACTATAAGGACCATACGAGGTACGGCATAAGGGCACCTGGTTCATAATAGCAGCACCATCTACCAACCAGCCAATAGCACCCATGTCGGCCCAATTGAGCGTAGGATAGTTAAAGATGGTAGAATATTTTGCTTTACCGCTGTGCAGTTGCTCAATCATTTCATCACGACTAATGCCTAAGGTTTCTGCAGCGCTGTAGAGGTACAAACCATGGCCTGCTTCATCCTGCACTTTAGCAATAAGAATTTGCTTGCGCTTGAGTGAAGGGGCACGGGATATCCAATTGCCTTCGGGCAACATACCTACAATTTCGCTGTGGGCATGTTGGGAGATCTGGCGGATGAGGGTTTGGCGATATTTTTCTGGCATCCAGTCTTTAGGCTCGATGCGCACTTCATTATCCATCTTATCCTGAAATATCTTTTCTAGTTCCTGTACAGACATATAGCAAATGATTGACTACAAATTTACTAAACAAAGAAGGAACGGTGACCGTTTTAACAGAACCTCATCGCTGGTCAAAATCTACCTTAATCCTTGCTGTTTTTGGATGCGATTGACACGTTAAAATAAAGCCTTTGGCTACTTCATCGGGCTCTAATCCCCAATTTACATCCATTGCTACTTCACCTTCTGTAAGCTTCGCTTTACAGGTAGTGCAAACACCACCTTTGCAGGCATAAGGCAAATCGGCTCCTTGCTTTAATGCTGCATCTAAAATGCTTTCGCCTTCAAAGCTAAGGTCAAAGTCGAAGACAATACCATCCAGCTTGACGCTTACGTTGGCTTTAGGGCTGTTGTCGTTAATAGTTGACCGTTGAGTGTTGACCGTTGAGTGTTTCTGCCCCGGTACGGTAAACAATTCAAAATGAATTTTGTTAGCAACAACACCCCAACTTTCTAAATAACCTTTGATGCAAAAGATCATTTCCTCTGGTCCGCAGAGAAAGAAATCATCACAAGCTTTTAGATGAATCACCTTATCAAAAAGCAGCTGCAACTTGTTGGTATCAATTCTTCCATAATTGATCTCTGCTTCCGTTTTTTCCCTACTTAAAATATGATAGATGCGAAAGCGATTCAGGTATTTATCCTTTAGCGCTTCCAATTCTTCTTTGAAGATGATGTTGTTTTTGGTGCGATTACCATACACTAAGGTAAAACTGCTTTGCGGCTCGGTTTGCAAGGTAGTTTTGATGATAGAAAGAACAGGTGTAATACCACTGCCTGCAGCAAAAGCCACATAATTTTTCTTTTGCTTTGCATTTAACTCCGTATAAAACTTACCCGTTGGTGGTAACACCTCTAATACATCACCTACTTTTAATTGCTCATTTGCATAGACCGAAAAAGCGCCACCTTCTACTTTCTTTACAGCCACTTTTAATTTGTTATCCAAAGGCGATGTGCAAATGGAATAATTACGACGCAGCTCCTCGCCCTTCAACACTTTTTTAATAGTAAGGTTTTGTCCTTGCACAAACCGAAATTGTTCTTTCAATTGCGGGGGCACATCAAATTCTATGGAAACGCAATCTTCCGTTTCTCTTTCTATTTTCTTTACACGTAGCGGATGAAAATGGACCATATAGCGCAGCGAAGATAATGGGTCAACGATATTAGGCTGCTGATTCCGGTCAAACTTGCACTTATTAACAGAAAGTTTAATTTTACAATACAGCCATCCTATTATGCTTTTGAGAAGCGCATTTGTTCTTTTGCTTTCTGCCTGCATTTCTTATGCAAAGGCTCAAATTATTATTCCCCGTTTTGAAGCTATTGGCGTTAACGAAGGTCTCTCGCAAAGTTCTGTTTATTCGATACTGCAAGACAAATTTGGATACATGTGGTTTGGTACCGCGGATGGACTCAACCGCTACGATGGTAGTGAAATAAGAGTATATAAACTATACGATAGCAGTTTCCGGGAAACCAATTTTATTCGCGGCAACTTATGCGAAGATGTAAACGGTGCTATTTGGTTTTGTAACGAAGCCGGAATTTTTTACTACGACCCAATAGCTGACAAATTAAAAATTGCAAGGACTTTTTCGAAAAAAGAATTTCATGGCTACGGCTTTGAAGCTGTTTTTATTCGAAACGGTGTATTGTGGATGTTGGGAGGTGTAAAGGATGTCTACAGCTACGATTTGCATACAGGCGACATGAACAAGTATTCATTTGCTGCTACTAAAGAGACTCTTCTTCCCCTGCCATTTTCATTTGATACAGAAGGAAATATTTGGTTGTCTTTCAATTTTAACGACGGCATTTATCGATTCAGTACCAAGGATAGAGCCTTTACGCATTTTTGGCAACACTTGCCTTATTATACGATTAGTTTTGGCCGAAGAAAACACTTTCTATTGGAGGCAAACGGACGCATACAGCTTTATGATTCGATATCGAAAAATCAAACAGACGTGAGCTTTATAAAGCCCGATGGAACTTTATTTACTGCTAACCATGTTTTTGAAGATGCGTTTGGAAGAATCTGGGCCTTGTCGTTTGTCGAAGGCATAGCCTATTATGATCCAAAGCTTCAAAAAACTTTTTTTCTTAAGCACGATAACGTCAAATTAAAATCATTGCCCATTAACATTTGCCGCATTCATTACATAGACCGCAACAATAATTTATGGATAGGAACTGATGGCGGTGGAGCTGCGCACCTGGATTTGAAGCCACCCAAATTCAACCTGTTCCCGATGAATGATGGCGATTATCCTTTTTTGAAAGATTACTTCACCAAATGTTTTTACGAGGATAAAGACAAACGCATTTGGTTTGGAACGCATAACAACGGCTTTTGCATTTATGACCCGGCAACTGGAAGTGTAAAGAACATTGCTACCCGAAACAATGAAAGTTTGGCTTGTGTTGGTGCATTTTTAAAAGACAGAGATGGAAACGTGTGGGTAGGACATTCCTTGGGTATTGACCTGTATGATGAAAGAACAAATCGTTTTACTCCCATAAAGCTGATTCCGTCTGTACCACTTTTTAAATGGTCGATCTATGTATACGATTTAAAGCAATTGCAGTGCGGAGATGTTGTGGCTGCCACCTCCTGGGGCTTATTGCATTGCAAAAAACAAAACGGCGTTTACGTTGGGAAAACCTATTTCGGACGTTCGGGTTATGGGTCAATAACTACATCGGTTTGTGAGACAGAGAAAGGAAATATATGGTTGGGTTCGCCAACAGAAGGGCTTTTACATTATACCTTAAAAGATAGTTTTCAACTCAGAGAAAAGTTTTTTGAAGGCTTAAACTTCAGGAGTATTCACACTGACGAACAAAACAAAGAACTGCTTTGACTTTCGACCACAAATGGGCTGATCTGCTTTAACACAAACAGTCATCACTATTCTATTTATACGGAGAAAGATGGCATGGCGAATAGTTATTTTTATGGCGTGCTGGAAGATGCGCAACATAATTTATGGATCAGTACGAACGGTGGCTTGAGTTATTTTGATCGAAACAAAAATAGCTTTCGGAACTATTATGCCAACGATGGTTTGCAAAGCAATGAATTTAATACAGGCGCTTTTTATAAAGGTGCCTCAGGCACCTTGTATTTTGGTGGCATCAAAGGATTTAACTGGTTTCAAAACATTAGCATCAACAGTAATTACAAACCACAGGTAGCGCTTACGGATATCTATGTTAATGATAAAAAAGTTCCTAAGGACAGCAGTTTTATTCAAACTAAGACACTTCATTTTCCCTTTAAGCAAAACAATATATCGTTTCAATTCGCCGCACTGGATTATTCTCGTCCGGGAGCAAATAAGATCCAATACAAATTAGAAGGAGCTGACGAAAATTGGACCACCACATACAATAAAAGTGTTCGCTATCCCCAATTGCCGCCCGGCGATTATGTATTGCGCTTAAAGGCAGCCAATGCAGACGGCCTATGGAGCGAAGAAGAAAAATTCTTTATTGTTATTGAAGCACCTTTCTGGAAACGCTGGTGGTTTTTCGCCATCCTGCTTGTTATTGCTACTATTTCCGTCATCCTGATCACACGTGAAATAGCACAACGCCGGTTTCGAAAACAATTGCAAGAATTGGAAAAACAGAGGGCTGTGGAATTGGAACGCAACCGTCTTTCTAAAGACATGCATGACGAAATAGGCAGCGGACTTACACACATTGCTTTGTTGAGCGAATTGATGCAAACACAGAATCAAACAGAAGAGGAATTAAAGAAAAATGTTGGCGCCATTTCTTTTTTTGCACGTAAGCTGGTGGAAAGCATGAGTGAAATCATCTGGGTACTAAATCCGCAGAATGATACGTTAGAAAATTTGCTGGCCTATACCCGTGAGCAGATGCATGCGTTCTTCGAGCCATTTACGATTGACTTTACCATTGATTTTCCAAGTGATGTTCCGACTATAACGTTAAGCAATGAACAACGTCGCAATCTTTTTTTAGTAACTAAAGAAGCACTCAATAATGCTTTAAAACATTCAGAAGCTGATGCCATCACCTTAAGAGTAATAATAAGCGACAACCAAATTGCTTTTGCGGTAACCGATAATGGAAAAGACTTTAATCCTTCGCAAACAAAAGCGGTTTCGAACGGACTAAAGAACATGAAGAAGCGCATAGATGATATTGGTGGTACCTTTTTTATTGACAATAATGAACGGGGGACAACCATACATTTTACGATTACGATACATACAACCACTAACGGTGCTACTACTTTTTTAACATCAAAGCAGAAAAATTAAACAGTTATTTTTGATTGTATGACTTCACTGGCGATCATAGAAGATGATGAAAAGATCAGGAATTATCTTTCGGCACTTATTGCCGGATCGGGAGAATTTAATCTGACTGCTACGTTTTCCAATGCAGAAGACGCCATTCATTTTTTTGAAAATGATTTAGGCAATGAAGTAGAAATAGTACTGTGTGATATTCAACTTCCGGGAAAAACAGGTATTGATTTCATTGCCTGGCTAAATCCCATGCGACCCGATGTTCAGTTCATGGTATTGAGTGTGTATGATGATGAAGACCGGGTGTTTAAAGCGTTGAAAGCCGGTGCTTCGGGTTATATTTTAAAAAACACGCCTGCAAATAAATTGATCGAATCTTTGCAGGACCTAAAGCGTGGTGGCTCACCCATGAGTAGCCAGATTGCCCGCAAGGTGGTTATGACTTTCCAGGAGCAAATTCATTATGTAAGTCCCACTGAAAGCTTATCGCAACGGGAAAAAGAAGTATTGGAATGGCTGTCGAAAGGCTATAGTTATAAAGAGATTGCCGCTAAATTATTCATCTCCATTGAAACGGTGCGAACCCATATACGGAATATTTACGAAAAGCTCCATGCCTGCAATAGAGCGGAAGCTTTGAAGAAAGCCAGGCTACGCTGATACTACTTTAATCACATTTTTTTGCACCACTGCTACAGCTACTTTAGTTGCTATTAAAACAATTACTCTTATGCAACTATTACGTTTAACCCTGGCAGTTATTATCAGCACAACTTTATTCACTGCCTGTAAAAAAGATGAAAAGAAAGATGACACCTACACCTGCACCACCTGTAAAAGCACGCCTGATGCTTTAGCTGCGAACGACAACACCAGTAAAGGTGTTTACAAAGGAACACTGATTGGTTCATCCGGAACAATCATGTTCAACATTATGAATGGTGTGTCCAATATTTCCGCTATTTTAACTGTGGATGGTATTTCCGCAACACTCACTTCTACTGCAACATGGGTTTCAGGACAGCCGTTCTTAGCCACCTTTACCGGTACCTGGAACAACCAGCCAACCTCATTAACATTCGCTGTAGCGGCTGATGGGACCAATCCAACTATTACTGCATACACCATATATGGTCACCCAACCGTTAGCTTTTACCTCTATAAAGAACTATCCACTGCACAGGTAAGAGTGTTTGAAGGTACATATAGTAATACTCTTCCTGAAACAGGAACCTTCAACCTGGTGATCAGCGGAAGCACGTGGTCTGCATTGGGAAGAAAAGACAACAGTACCAGTACAAGTACGGCAGGTGGTGCTTTTGTAAACAATCAATTGATCGGTGGCAATCCAATAGTAACAATGGGCACTGTGAACGGTGATGTTGTTACCGGAACATTTTTAAACAATAATGGCAACACTGTGACTATTAACGGGCATCGAACACTTTAATAATTCATAAAACAATTGCTTATGAAAAAGATTCTTTTTTCATTCAGTCTTTTGCTTTTTTGGCTTGCAGTTCAAGCCCAGGAGCAAGGCTCATCTTTCCAAAAATCGATAGCAATAAAATGGAACCCAACCAGTTTATATTTCGGGAAAGTTGCCCTGCAGGGCGAATATAATTTCAAGAAAAAGAAATCTATCACTTTCGATATTGGCATTCCTTACAACAAAACCATTACTCGCAATATTGATAACGAAGACAAAAGCATTACGTTGAAAACCTTTTCAGTAATGGGCGGCTACCGTATGTATTTGGGGAAGAAAACGATGACAGGTGTTTATTTTGAACCTTATCTTAAATACCTGAAGAATGATGCCAGCACTTCTTTTCTTGGTGGTTCCACTGTTAAGAAATTGTATGCTTTAACCAGTGACTATTCAGCAGTAGGCGTAGGAGCGCAATTAGGCGTTCAGTTCATGATTGCCAAGCGGCTCACGTTTGACTTTTTCTTTTTGGGACCAGAAGCAAACCTTACCAATCATAGAGCCACGTTGCAGGACTTAAGTACTGTTGGACCTTGGAGCCAACAAGATGCTACTGATGCACAAAAAGAGATCAATGATAATTTGAAGAACATTCCTATTGTTGGCAATAAAGTAAACGTTACTGTGAATGAGCAAAACAAAACGGTTAGTTCAGATTACAGCGGCTTCTTACCCGGCATTCGCTTCGGTCTTTCTGTTGGATGGCGCTTTTAATCAAACATTCAATTACATCAATTAGAAACTAAAGTATATGAATAAACAATTCTCACCTCTTTGTTTATTGTCAATAGGGGTTTTTGCTTTTTTCTCACTAACAACATCTGTTCAGGCACAAAAAATAGCCGAAACCTATCAAGATCTTACCAAAGCGGCACGCAAAGGAATGCTTGTTAATGCAGTACTTACCGACGAGGGTAATATTCGCCTTACCTACAAAATGAAAATAGATAAGAAGAGCGATGAGGTAGCTTATGAAGACTATGTGTTTGATCCAGCGTTAAGTTTCAAAGGCGTTCAGCCTTCTAAGAACACCAAAGACACACATCCCGATAAAACAGTAACTACTCTTTCGGCTTATGTTGGCGGCTCTAATTCTTTCAATGTTTTAAGTATGTCGCTAAAGCTTCAAAAAGAAACATGGGAACGCCTGTGGGATTATGATAAGCAAAGCTATAAATGGGGCAAGCGCTTATCAAAAGAAGAAGTGAAGCCACGCAATAGCGACAGCAAATACAAAGGTTTTGCCTCGTTTGCCAACGATGACGAAGGCAGTGTAAGTGTACTTGCCAGCTATGAGCAAGATAAGGATGACAACGACCAGTTTGTGCTCCTGTATGTAACTAATGACCTGAATGTTAAAGAAACCAAGTTGCCGTTGCAGGGAAGCTACTCATTGGTTTACTGTGATAGCCGCAACAATGGGAACATCTTTGCCCTCTTTGCGCCTAATAAAGGCATGTCAGATACACGTATGTATAAGTTTATTGAGTGTACACCAAAAGGTGATGTTGTGTCTAATACCGATTTTACTGCACCTTCTACCAACACCTTAATTATGGGCCACCGTGAAATTGAAGATGCTTTATATTTTGTTGCTGGTTCTACTAAAAGCAACGATGCCTATAACCAGGAGTTTACGAGCTATGCACCAATCAGCAATCCGGGCTATTCTACCTCTGCCAACAAGCAAATGGATAAGTATGAGAAAAAGTTGTTTGGCACAGAGTTCGCCAACATTCACTTCTTAAAAGTGGCTAATGGTAAACTAGCATTCGCTAGCACCACACCGGTAAAAGAGTTCAAATCAAAAGTGGTTACACCACCATCACAAAAAAAGGCGCATCCTTATGAAGGCAAGCGGTTTTATATCAATAATATGTCGATAACACCTGCTGGTGAGATCCTGGTAACGGGTCAATTGCAGGCTAAGAAAATTGTAAACGGCGGAAACGATATTGAATACCGCTATTATGATTTTGTATGCCTGCACTTTAATAAGGATGGATCATTAAAAGCACAGTACAATGTAGAGAAAATGATGGATGATTCCAAGAGTGAAATGTTTTCTAGTCCGCAAAGTTTTGTGTTTTCGCCAGATGGCAACACTGCTTACTGGGAGATAAAAGAAGTAAAAGGAGCTAAAGGATACAGCTCATTTGTAGATGCTTATTTAGGCAATACCACTTTCACCGCACATTATTTCCCAAGAATAGCAACGATCAATTTAGCCAATGCAAAAGTTTCTGATTTTACTGTCTTCGCTAATAAGGGTAAGTTTTTGTTATACCGCTACAACAATGCAGTAATGGATGAAAAAAACAAAACTGTTTATTATATTGGCCATGATGAAGACTATGAAAAGATTTGGGTAGGTAAATACCAATTTCAATAAGCAAGGTTTTCCTCCTTATTATATCCTTATTATAAAAGAAAACGCCTCCGTGTGGAGGCGTTTTCTTTTATTGAACATTTCGTTCCCCTTTGTTACGAATCTTAGGTATTGTCTTTAGATATGCGTAAATGGCTCTGACCTCGCCATCTGTTAGATCTACATAAGGCTTCATAGGTGGACGCAAAGCCGGTTGTCCGTTAGGTAGGATGCCTGTTTTTACCGCTCTTACAAAATCTTCTTCACTCCATTTGCCAATACCTGTCTCTTCATCCATTGTGAGGTTCAGCGAATAAATTTTTTGTCCGCCTGGCATTTTAAATTCATTGCCGCCACCAAAAAAGCCTTTTGATTTTTCCGGAACCGAAAAATCATCGGTCGCGAAATCCGCCGAATGGCAAGTGTAGCATTCTACACGGTAAAGGCAAACATATTCGCCCCATTTTACTTTGTTGGTGGTATCAGGCTCATGTATAGGTTGGTGTGCAAAAGGCATTGGGCTTATAGCCTTTATATTGGTTAAGAATTTGGAGAAAAAAGAATACTTGCTATCAGGCACCCGTGTATTATCGGGTTGCACCCATGAATGATCTGAACGCAAAAACGCTATGATCGATTGCAAATCTTCATCCGACATTTTGGAAAGCTTGGCCATAATGGGAAGGAAACGTCCATCGGGACGAACGCCGGTTCTTAATAAATAAGCAATCTCTCCATCGGTCCACTTACCAATACCAAACTCGGGATCCTTAGTAATATTTCTTGAATAAATAATACCAAACTGGTCTATTTCATCCATTCGCCGCCCTGTAAGTTTATTTGTGTTTGGATCCATGTGGCACTCTTTACAAATCATTGCCGATAGCTGTCTGCCTCGTTCAACCCGGGCCGGTGTACTTGTCACTTTCAAATCAACTTTTTCTGCCTTGTAATTAGGAACGCCTCTAAAGGCTACAAAAGCGGCAAAACAGCCTGCTGCAACAATAAGGATTGCCAATAGCAGCAACAAATAGCGCAATGCTTTTTTCATGTCTGTTGGTTTTAGTTGCTATAAAAATTATGAAAATGTAGCAGCATCACAAAATTATCTAAGGAGTTATGCAGTCAATCAAAGCTTATAATTCTGCAAAATAGTGATGCGCTTCGGGTAAAATCCTGTAGGTTTGCACGCCGCTCCATTGCAGATTGGCGATTGTAGATTTCGAACAAATCTTCAATCTGAAATCAAAATCTTAAATCGAATATGTCTCTTATTGTTGTGGGCACAATGGCCTTCGATGCTATTGAAACGCCGTTTGGAAAAACAGATCGTATTATCGGGGGTTCGGCTACTTATGTGGCTTATGCAGCCAGCAATTTTGTTCAACCGGTTCAGCAAGTTTCTATTGTAGGTTATGATTTTCCGGAAGAGGAAATGACAGACCTGAAAAACCGTGGCGTCATGCTCGATGGTGTAGAAATCATAAAAGATAAAAAGTCTTTCTTCTGGAGTGGCAAGTATCACATGGATATGAATACCCGTGATACATTGATTACCGACCTGAATGTATTGGCTGATTTTAATCCGCAAATACCAGACAGCTACCAGGGAGCTGAATTTTTGATGTTGGGCAATCTGATGCCGAAGCTGCAGAAAAGTGTGATTCAACAATTGAAGCAACGTCCTAAATTGATTGTTTTGGACACGATGAATTTTTGGATGGAAACAGCTTTGGATGATTTGAAAGAAGTGTTGACCATGATTGACGTATTGCTGGTAAACGATAGTGAAGCACGGCAATTAACCGGCGAGTTTTCGATAGTGAAAGCAGCCAAAAAAATTTTGACGATGGGACCAAAATACCTCATCATCAAAAAAGGCGAACATGGCGCTTTATTATTCCATGATGACAGTGTGTTCTTTGCACCTGCTTTACCGTTGGAGGATGTATTTGACCCAACTGGTGCAGGCGATACATTTGCTGGCGGTTTTATTGGTCACCTGGCTCGTACAAAAGACATTTCCTACGACAGTATGAAAACGGCAATTATTATTGGCTCGGCCATGGCTAGCTTCTGTGTAGAAAAATTCGGTCCCGAGCGTTTGAAAGAAGTAACCAAAGAAGAAATAGATAATCGCTTACAGCTGTTCCAGGAGTTAGTGAATTTTGACATTGAATTAATTTAACCCTTATTTTCGCAGCTCATGAATAATAAAAAACATACTAAACGTAATAAGAAACAGTTCCAACAAAAGGAAGGTGTATAACGTTTTTATGTTCTATATAAGTACAGCCTTCCGCAAACGGAAGGCTTTTTGTTTATCTAAAAATTAAAACACGAAATGAAAGTTGCAGTAGTAGGTGCCACGGGTTTGGTGGGTACCAAAATGTTACAGGTTCTGGCAGAAAGATCTTTCCCTGTTGATGAATTGATTCCGGTTGCTTCTGAAAAATCAGTTGGAAAAGAAGTAGAGTTCAAGGGAAAGAAATATACTATTGTAAGCATGCAAGATGCTATTGCAGCCAAGCCAGCTGTAGCTTTATTTTCAGCTGGTGGCAGCACATCGTTGGAGTGGGCACCAAAGTTTGCAGAGGCAGGCATTACGGTGATCGACAATTCCTCCGCCTGGCGCATGGATCCTGAAAAGCCATTGATTGTTCCGGAAGTAAACGCAGATGTATTAACTGCTAATGATAAGATCATCGCAAATCCTAACTGTTCCACTATTCAAATGGTAGTTGCGTTACAGCCATTACATAAAAAATATGGGATTAAACGTGTAGTAGTTTCCACTTACCAAAGTGTTACCGGTACAGGTAAAAAAGCAGTAGACCAATTGTTCAACGAACGCAAAGGTGAACAAGGTGAGATGGCTTATAAATATCCAATTGATCTGAATGTCATTCCGCAGATTGATGTATTCCTTGAGAATGGTTATACGAAAGAAGAGATGAAGATGGTGAATGAAACCAAAAAAATTATGGGTGATGAAAGCATTCGTGTAACCTCTACTACCGTTCGCATTCCAGTTGTTGGTGGACACAGCGAGAGTGTAAATATTGAGTTTGAAAATGATTTTGACCGTGCTGAAGTAAAACAAATTTTAGCTGCAGCTCCGGGGATAGTGGTACAAGATGAACCTGCACAACAAATTTACCCAATGCCTCTGTGGGCTCATGAAAGGGATGACGTATTTGTTGGCAGAATCAGAAGAGATGAAACACAACCCAACACACTTAATATGTGGATTGTAAGTGATAATCTGCGCAAAGGCGCTGCTACCAATGCAGTGCAAATTGCAGAGTATCTTTTAAGTAAAGGAATACTTCAGTAATGAGAAAAGATGGATTAAAATGGAAACTGATTGTGTGCTTTAATTTTTCATTCTGCATTTTAAATTCTCAATTTTACTTCCATGTCCAATGTAGATGTGATCAGCGATATACTCAGTGCATGCGTTAAGGCTTTCCCCGAATCCAACTTCGTGCAAAGCTTAGCGCATCAATACTTAATACGCGGTTGGTTATCTAAAAAACAAATGGAAGGATTATACGATAAGGCCAAAAAGCTACGTGACTTTTCACCAGGCAAACTGGCAACGCTACAGGCACAAATACAAAGGCTACCTACCCGTTACAAATCATCGATACCTACGGAAGTAAAGCCTTTGTTCGAAAAAGATGAACAGATAAAAAAATTGCTTGCAGAAATTATTGCTAAATACCCGCAACATAAACGGATATTGTTTCTGCAAGCAAAGCTTGTCCAGAATCAATTAAGCGAAACCGATAAATCAGAGATCAAAAAATTTCACAAACTGCTGCTTAAACACCCATAGGGTTTTTAGCCTTTGCAAAAACATTGGTCAAATGCTTACGTTCTTTTTCATGCAACCGAAGCGAAGGTGCTTGTGGCTTCTTGCGTAACAACATGTAAGCAGCAAAGCCGGCAACTGCAGCACCAATACCCATTAGTACATACATTTTAGTTTTCATACTGTTTTTTGCTTTAGCTGTTTCAATTGCTGTGCCATAAGATCAGAACTCATTTTTCAACACTGCAGATAGTTTAACAAAGACCGTGTTTTGCTTGGTACAGATTTTATGTTGATAATACGGATAGAATTTATGAATACGGAACAGTTTGATCATCAACTTTTTGAGGAATTCTTTGGTGAACAGCCACAAGCTATCATTTGGTTGCAGCCAACATACAACAGTGCAAACGAGCTTATTGATTTTCACTATGCCTACTGCAACCAGGAAGGCATTAAGTATTTGGGAATAGATCGCCATCAAATGGGAAGTTTATTCCTTTCTAATTCCCCTACCTTAACTGATAAGCTGCGTGAAGATTTTATGCAAGAGTTAAGTGCTATTATGGAAACAGAGCAGAAGTCGTTGACAAGTATTTTTAATCCACGTCTTAATAAATATGCAAAGGTTCTCCGCTATAAATTCCGTGGAGGTGTTTTATCCATTGTTCAGGATGTAACAGAAGAAAACAAGATCATTGGTCGGTTACAGGAAGAAACTAGTTTTTCGAACAGTATTTTAGATACTTCCCTCAGCGGCATATTCGCTGCAAAGGCAATAAGAAACGAGTATGGCGTACTGGAAGATTTTTTGATTCTGCGTATTAATCCAGCTTTCACACAATTAATGCTTTTACAACCGGAAGAAGTTGTAGGCAAACGTTTTTTAGAACTGTTTCCTGCTGCTAAAGACATGGGCGTTTTTGAGTTACACAAAAAAGTATGTGATACCGGAATTACTAACACTATTGAAGTGTACTACCCTCGTGGTAAAGAACCAGTTTGGTATTATATATCCAGTGTAAAATGGAATGACGGCATCGTGGTTACATTTACCGATGTTACAGAACAAAAGCAGGCGACGAAGCTTATTGAGCAAAACCGATCCTTACTTCAAAACATTTTACAACATTCACCGGCGGGCATTTCTGTTACAGAAGTAATTAGGGATAAAGAAGGAAAAATTATTGACGGACGAAGCATTTTGGCAAATGATATTAGTTCCGAATTCACACAGATACCGAAAGAGATTTTGCTAACGAAAACCATTAATGAAATTGATCCCAATTTCATGAAAAGCCATCTGTACCAGCAAGTCTTGCATACGCTGGCTACCGGCAAATCATTTCACACACAATATTTTTTGCAGCCCACACAGCGCTGGCTGGAATTGTCGATTTCAAAAATGGATGATGATCACCTCATCAACATTTTCATGGACATTACCGCAGCTAAGGAAGCACAGTTGCACTTAAAACGTTCGTTAGAAGATTTAAAACGTTCCAATGAAAACCTGGAAGAGTTTGCCTATGCAGCTTCGCATGATTTGAAAGAGCCTATTCGCAAAGTGTTGATGTTTT
The DNA here is from genome assembly GCA_040290035.1 of Chitinophagaceae bacterium. Classification (GTDB taxonomy): domain Bacteria; phylum Bacteroidota; class Bacteroidia; order Chitinophagales; family Chitinophagaceae; genus Flavisolibacter. Next base: position 73,791 of record PSMG01000010.1, on the reverse strand, counting down.
CCGACATGCTCAAAACAAAATTGGCTAAAACAGGTGGCGCAGAAGAAAAATTGTTTTTGGACAAGATCGAAAAGGCCACGCACCGCATGAAGCAACTGGTAGAAGACCTGCTGCTTTACTCACAAGTAAACCAGGAACAGAATCTTGATGAAGAAGTAAACCTGAATGATAAAGTGCATTTGGTGTTGGAAGATCTGGAACTATTGATTCGTGAAAAAGGAGCAAAGATTACCGTTGATAAATTACCAACCATTACAGGTCATCGCAGGCAAATGCAACAGCTTTTTACCAACCTAATCAGTAATGCCTTAAAGTACAGCAAGCCTGATGTTACACCAGAGGTTCAAATTACTGCTGCTATTGTTCGGGGTGAAGCTATCGGCTTGCCATTGACGCCAGAAGAACTGGGCCGACAGTACCATGCGATTCAAATAAAAGATAATGGTATTGGCTTCGAATCTAGTGAAGCAGAAAAAATCTTTAATGTTTTTACCCGTTTGCATAACAATAGTGCAAAGGGCACGGGTATTGGCTTAGCCATTGTGCGAAAGGTAGTTGCCAATCATCATGGATACATAAAAGCAGAAGGAGAAAAAGGAATTGGCGCCACCTTCACTATTTATTTGCCGGCATAGTGCTGTAGCTTAGGGTAGTTATTTTGATGTTTTATTAAGACTTTGTTTCAATCCTCCTATTGCAAAGCGTTTCCATCGGTTTTATGCGATTTAGAAAAATCATTTAAAGGAAGTTTTAAACAATAACCATTAATCTTATCGCACTTTCAACATTGATTTCACTTGTTGCATAGGTCCATTTTGCAAACGCACATAATACACGCCAGATGCTAATGTACCACTATCAAAATGCACAGTATATGTACCGGCTGTTGCATAATCCCGATCTACCAAATTAACCAATACCTGCCCTAAAGAATCAATGATCTGTATCAGCGTATGACCACCTTTAGTAGTAAAAGAAATAGTGGTTTTCTGTGTAAATGGATTTGGATAGTTATACACTAAATTATCACCGCCATTTTGCACTCCTGTTGTACAACCATTGCTTTTAGCTAGGTTGAGTGTTTGATAATTATTGAGAATAATAGCCTGAAGGTCTGTTTGGTTTACACAGAACCATTGCTGCAGCACCGAAGCGTACACACTTCTAAAATCGTACTGGAACGGAATATTATCATTAACCGTAGCATTTGATGGCAAAGTAGGATTGGCGCCGGTCACACCACCTACAATATTTTTCCCAAATAAAAACATAGGTGCTGCTGCACCATGATCGGTGCCTCCGCTGGCGTTTGATTTAATGCGTCGGCCAAACTCTGAATAGGTCATGCCTATAACACGATCATCTGCTCCTAAAAACTTTAGATCATCCATGAATGCTTTTATGGCGTTAGACACATTTCCCAATAGGTTAGCATGTGTACCCGTTGTAGTATCGATACTGTTTACCTGCAAAGAATGCGTATCAAAAGAGCCGTAACTAACCATGTATATGCGTGTCTTCAATCCACCTTTAATAAGACGGGCCACTACTTTCAATTGGTCGGCCAACGAGTTGTTGCTTGGATAAGTTACTTGTTGCGGAACAGAAGTAGCTGCATTTTTAATCCTCTGAGCATAGCGATTGGTTTGTCGGGCTATATCTCGTATATAACCTAGTTCAAAACCCATAGGATCGTTAGTAGTTGGATCTTGCACACCATTTACCAGATTGTAAAAACTATTGGGATCAGTGATACTCATACCCATATTAACGACGGGGCCCTGGCAGGTTAATGTTGTTACCGCACCAATTTGTATGGCTAGCGGGTCAGGCATCTCTGTAGTGGGATAACCGTTTGGAAAGTTAGGAAATTCATTATTTAAATAACGGCCTGCCCAACCAGTATTTAATACCATGTTACTGTCAGCACCACTCATCCAAATATCTGTTGCCCTAAAATGTGAGAAAGAAGGTGATGGATAACCCACTGCCTGCACCAACGCCATTTTACCTTCGTTGTACAGGGCCTGCATGCCTGTCATACTAGGATGTAAGCCAGTGCCCTGTACACCATTCAATTGCAATACCCTGTTTTCAGGAATGGCAATATTATTTCGGGCATTATAATAACTACTGTAGTTACTTACTGGTATTACGGTATTTAGTCCGTCATTGCCACCGGTGAGTTGAATAATGACCAGCACATGGTCAGTATCTAAAGCAGGTAGAAAAGCACTGTGCAATAGAGAGTTGCCTACTAAAGCCTTTACCGAATACCCACTTAATACTCCGGGCAACACCGTTGCCATTGGAATGCTTTGTTTTAAAAACGTTCTTCTTTTCATGGTGTGTGCTTTGGTTATGAAAGTTGATACTCGGGGCTATCCATCAAGTATTGCAACAGTGTCTTCAAACGGCTGTTAACAATGTTGTATTCGGTTGTACTGTTTGGGTTAGCAATGTAAGCATTCCATGCATTGGTCCAATAACTATCAGTGACCTGGTTGCTTAATAGAATTTGCTGCTTAATCGATTGTTTGGCTGCTGTAGAAAGAGGTACCCGATACAATACGCTCAAAATATCATTAAGCAAAATATTTGGATCGCTTGGATTAGACATAGACCGTGCAAAAGCTACTGCATCTATTTGTATCTTTTTACCATTTCGTGTATACCCGTTCGCCACAATAGTATCGGTAAATTTGTTGCGCTTGGGCAGTGTGTCTGAGTTGATCCAGATCTCGTGATATTGAGGCAATTGGTAGTAAGCCGGCCAACCAGATACATTGGGTGGATCACCTATGTTTTGTCCCATCGAGGTCATCCATCCATAAATGTAATTCCACATACCGTAAGCATCCCCATAGTCCGGATTTACATTTGGGAATGTAACATTACATTCACGCAAACATCCTATCACATGATCGACTGGTGATTTTATCATACAGCCGCGATTTAACGGATCAAAAAAATGTTCACTTTGCAACAGTGTGCTTAATACCGGTTTAATATCATAATTGTTATTGCGTAAAATATCTGCCAGAGGCACAATAACATTCACTTCTGTGGTTGCATCAATAATGTAATAAACAAACCAGCGGTACAGCTTTCGTACAATGTATTTAGCTACTTCAGGCTTGCTAAAGATCATGTTGATGAGGTCATCGGTTTCCTGTGCTCCCGCCGTTCCTGTTCTGCCAGCGATAGTTGTGCTATTATAAAAAGTAGAAAATGTTTTCGAGCTGGTATCATGCCTGGCGGCATTAAAAACCGTGGTAAACGTAGTACCATTGATAGTCCATCCGGTTAACACTTTTGCCGCTTTCTTTACATCGTCTTCGGCATAATCAGCTAACCCGGTTACAGGATTTTTCCCTATGGTAAATAATTCCTGTAATTCACGTCCATAATTTTCATCAGGAGCAGTAGCTGTATTCAAATAGCCATTCAAATAACGCAACATAGCTTCATCAATCGTAACCAATTTCACCAACTGCTTAAAATTGCCCAGCGCACTTTGCCGGAGCAGGTCATTGTGCTTGTATACAAAATGAGACACTCCAATGTCATTGGTTTCTGTACCGAAATGATTGGCCCAGAAAAGCGTCATTTTTTCCCGTATGCTTCGATCCTGATTAATCATGATGCCAGTCCACCATTTTTTGAACGAAGCACGCCGTACACTATTGAGCGTACCGTCATTAGTGGGGTCATTAATCCAGGTTTGTCCCGCCGGTACATTCGGATCTGGTGTTGCAGGACTATAGTCATTCAATGGTGGCAAGGGCAAAGGAGCCGTTGGATTCAGTAACACATTTACAGCTTGCGGCAAACTCATAGCGCTGAAGTAATCAATATCCGCCTTCGTAGACCCAAACATAGTTCGCTTCAGCAAGTGCTGTACTTCACTTTTGGTCCATGAACCGGAATAAGGATTAATGCCTGATTGAGTGCGGACAGGGGCCGGACGGGGGGCAGCTGGTTTGCGAGCCGCCAGGAAATCGCGACGGTCCATATGAATTGTTTTAGCTTTTAAGTTACGATTAAAGATGCAGTATGAAGCTTTTTTCGACAGAAGGTTTAGTTCCATCTGCTAAATCCATTTTTTATTGATAAATGCTGCACCTTTGCACACGCATTAAAGCGTTTAACGGTTTGTTAACCGATTGAAAAATACATTTGTTCAATTATCAATCATTATGAGAAAAGTTTTTTTAAGTGCTTTGGCTTTAGTGTTGGCAGGTGCAGCAATGGCGCAAACCAATACTACTTCTGTTACATCACCCAATACCCCTTCTGTCCGCGTAAGCAGTTTACCTCGTGGCAATGACCATATCATGCTGCAATTGGGTTATTTATCCTGGACAGGGAAGCCCGATTCCATTAACACTGGCGGTTTACCACGTACGTTCAATATGTATGTGATGTTTGCTTTTCCATTCAAAACCAATCCTCATTTTAGTTCTGCTATTGGTTTAGGTTTCGGCTCCGATAATATGTATTTCGACAATACCTATGTTGATTTAAAATCTACAGCTGCTAAACTACCATTTAGTAACGTGGCTGATACCAATCATTATAAGAAATTTAAAGTGAATACTGCGTATTTGGAAGTACCGGTAGAATTACGTTTTACTTCTAACCCTGATGATGATAGCAAAAGCATTAAAGCAGCTATTGGTGTAAAGGCTGGTTTATTATTAAGTGCACACAGCAAGGGTAAAGACTTGCAAAATAAAAATGGCACTATCATTAATAGCTATACTGAAAAAGAAAGCAGCAAACGCTTTTTTAATAGCAATCGTTTATCAGTTACAGCACGTGTAGGCATTGGTCACTTTAGCTTGTTTGGCTCTTATGCAGTTACACCTTTGTTGAAAGATGGCGTTGGCCCGGTGATTCGCCCAATGACCATCGGCCTGAATGTAAGCGGCCTGTAAATTATTGCATGTTTATTGAATAGATAAAGCGGTCCGTTGTACATCGGGTCGCTTTTTAATTTTACAGTATGATCGAAAGAAAGAAGGATAGCTTTAAAGAGGAAAACGCTGTGCTGGTGGTTGTTGTTCAGCAAGAACAAACCGAGCAGCAGGTTCAGGAGTATTTAGACGAATTAGCATTTTTAGCAGAAACAGCAGGCACTAAAACAGTAAAGCGATTTGTACAAAAGTTGCCACATCCTGATAGCCGCACCTTTGTCCGCAAAGGAAAACTGGAAGAGATCCGGGATTATGTACGTGGTAAAGACATCAGTCTCATCATCTTCGACGATGAGTTAAGTGGTGCGCAAATCTTCAACATAGAAAAAGAAACGGGTGTAAAAACCATTGACCGTTCAGATCTTATTCTTGACATATTTGCTTCCCGCGCCAAAACAGCACAGGCAAAGGCACAGGTAGAGTTGGCACAATATCAATACATCTTACCACGCCTCCGTGGTATGTGGAAGCACCTGGAACGCTTGGGTGGTGGTATTGGTACAAGAGGTCCGGGTGAAACAGAGATTGAAACTGACCGTCGTATTGTACGTGATAAAATTTCACTCTTACGCAAACGCTTAGCCGAAATAGACAAGCAGGCTTTCACACAACGCAAAGACCGTGGTGAATTTATCCGTGTGGCATTAGTAGGTTATACCAACGTGGGTAAGTCAACCATTATGAACTTGCTCAGTAAGAGCGATGTGTTTGCCGAGAACAAACTTTTTGCAACATTAGATACCACTACCCGTAAGCTGGTGTATGAGAACACACCTTTTCTCCTAAGTGATACGGTAGGTTTCATTCGTAAGTTGCCACACCATTTAGTGGAAAGCTTTAAGAGCACACTAGATGAAGTACGTGAAGCAGATATATTGCTGCATGTAGTAGACATTTCACATACTAACTATGAATATCAGATTGGTGTTGTAAATAAAACGCTGCAGGAATTGAAGTCTTTTGAAAAACCTATCATCACCATCTTTAACAAGATGGACCAGTACGAAAAGCAAACCTTTGATGAATGGCTGGGTGAAGACACCAAAAAAGAAATACTGCGAGACCTGGAAGAAAGGTGGCAACGAGAAACCAATAATAGCGCCATCTTTATTTCTGCTATTGAACGTACCAACATAGACGAGTTGCGTGCCCGTATTCTCGACAAGGTGCGTGAGCTGTATCGCATTCGTTATCCGTACAAAACGGAGTTCTTCTATTAATAACACTGAAGCAAACGAATTATACCATTTGAAAACACACTGGATTAAAGTAGCAGAATCGGTAGCAGAAATACCATTCAATGAAAAACAGTTAGCAGAAGTGGTAGCTGATGGTAAAACCATTTGCATCGGCAGACAAGATGATAACTTGTTTGCCTTTTCACACAAATGCCCGCATGCTGGCGGCTACCTGGCTGAAGGATACATTGATGCTTTAGGCAACGTTGTATGCCCTTTGCACCGCTACAAGTTTTGCATGAAGAATGGCCGCAATGTAAGTGGTGAAGGCTACTACCTCAAACACTGGGAGGTTGAAGTAAGAGCAGACGGTGTGTACGTAGCACTGGAAAAGAACAGCCTTTTTGGATTACTGTAGTCTTATCTCCTTTATACTTCTTTATTTCTTCTCCCCTCTTTCTTCCGGAGGGAAGTAAGGACTACGTTTAAAGAGAAGGCTTAAGACAATAGCTACTCCAATGATAATTATCGTAAATAGAGGATTGAGATGCACGTACCTAATGAGGATGGAAAGCATACTGATGTTTAGTCGTTCAGGCAGTGCGTTGCTAATACTCCAACAACATTACCCAATTGGGATTGGAATGTGTTTCGGTGAGGACAAATTGTGATTCGCCAACTGTTATAAAGCCGGCTTTTTGGTAAAAGCGAATTGCCCTTTCGTTCTTCTTCCATACATTCAGCCACATGCCTTTTTCGCCTCTTTCTTTTGATAGAAGGATCGCTTCTTCCAGAAGGTAGTGACCCAAATTCAAACCGTAAAACTCTTTGAGTAAGTACAGCCGTTCGAGCTTGGTAACAGGCTGTATCTCTACCGCAGAATTAGGTATGGACAAAATGATCTTGGAATAACCGGCCGGTTCATTATTGTAATACACTGCACTAAATATGTTGGCCTCATCACTTAATTCAGTACGACAAGCTTCTTCGCTGAAGCTACGGTGTACATAGGCCTGCATGGTTTCTACCGGCGCACTGTGTCCGTGGGATTCTATCAAACTAATTCCTCCTATTTTGGCCAGGAGGGGTGCATCGTCAGGTCCTAAACGAACACTGGAAATCATGGTGCAAACTTAAGGATTGGGTGTTAGTTGAGGATGAGTGTTTGATTGGAAGTTGATAGGTGGTCTGCGTTGCTATTTAACATAATAGAGAGTCGGACTAAGTACGGGTGTGCTATGGGTGTGGTATAAGTGTGCTACAGGTTTTTTTACTGGATAGTACCCAAAAATGCTCTCTGTTACTTTTTGTTTGTCCAAAAAGTAACCAAAAAGGACCCTCTACCACAACTGCTCCGCTGCTTTTTCCAAGGCCGGCGCACAAGGACAGAGTATGGAGTTTGTGGGCTTTGCTTAGAATAGGCAGAGAGCCTTGACGATGTTAGAGGGTGAAGGCGCTGGTATTGCGCTATCCTTTCTTTACAGCATAAAGAATAAAGAGATTGGAAGTAAGGCGCTGGAAGAGAGTTTAAGTGGAAAGGAAGCAAAGCACATAGTCCAGTAGGAATGCGATTGAGAAAATAGTTTGCTTCATCTTTGCTTAAAGACCATACACCTTTATGGCTAAAGACTGGTATCTTATTGATGGATGATATAGAGGCAATTGATTCGCCAGCGCTAGTGATCTATAAGTTGGGCTTTGTTGATTCCCTGAATCTATTTTAAGAGCCGGAAGCCTGGCCGGAGTTGCCACCAACCAGTGTGCTGCTCAGGATCTTGCCGCTTTTATCCAGCACTACTTCAATGATTTTTTCCGGAAGTATCACGCAGGCGTCTTACGGTTTGTCCGGCTGCATTAGCGATTTCGCTTACTAACGGCAGATCGAGCAAGCGACCCACGGTTTTTGTGCTCACCATTTTGCCGCCTATGTCTAATGTTTTTTCTACAATATTACCCGTCGCATCTAAGGTGCATTGTACGGTTTGTCCTACTGTGTTTACGGTTTGACTGATAACGCCACCGGGCTGCAAGGCGGTGTTGGCTACATTACCTACGGTGTTATCTACGGTAGAGAGCAAGCGATCGATCAACTGCTTGAGCTCGTTGATTAGCCGGTACATTTTTTTGCACTGTTGTTTTTACCTGAGCATTCTGGTCGCCCTTGGTGTAGGTTCTTGCTGAGTCTGTTTGTGCGTTGGCGCCAAGGCAAATTGCCAGCAGTGCTACGCTCATTAGTGTGTGCTTCATCTTCTTGTTTTTTAAGGGTTAACGCTATTGAACACGTCCATTCTGTAACTACTGTCTGCAATTGATGTTCCTAATGTTGGAAGAACAAATGCGTGAAAGAATCAACACGGCTTCCGAAACAAAATGCCACTTATGGTAAGTGGCATTTTGTTATGAGAAAATCAGTATGTATTTGCGTGTAGCATTGCTGCTGACACTCAATAGGTAAAGACTAGTCGGTTGGAAGATTTAATGCCTGTAGTACTGATTTTACTGACTGCACATCTCTATTTACCAACGTTGTAATATTGGCATCAGAATATCTACCCCAAATAGTTTCAGGTATAAAAAAGCCTCAACAACGGATGTTGTGAGGCTTCATCTTATTTTTCAGCTCCCCCTTCAGGACTTGAACCTGAGACCCTCTGATTAACAGTCAGATGCTCTAACCAACTGAGCTAAGGAGGAATTTTCCGTATTTGGGACGGCAAAAATAGGAGTTTTTCATTTTCAACCAAATCAAAATGAAGTAATTGTAGTCAATTTTTTTATTGTTCCTTTTTTATTCTTTAGTAATGGTGAAATTATACTTGCGTTTTACCTTGCGTGTTTTGTTAGTACTGTCTACCACCGGTGTTAATTGTGGTGGCGTCAGCGATAAGCGCTGTTTGACCTGATCTTGCAGATACGCATTCTCCGGCAATACGGTTACATTGGTTACATTTACCTGCCCATTTACATCAGCTTCATAATCTACCGTCACATAGTAGTTGTCTTTCCTGGTCTTTTTCGAAGAAAGCACGTCGGCCTGCATAGCCTTTACCAAAGAGTCGGTAAAATCTTTCCAGATCTTATTGTTGTTTTTGGGAACGGCCGTTGTATTTACTACAGTTGCTACAGAATCAACTTTTACTGCATCAGTAATAGCTGTTTGGCTGCCTGCTCGTTTAGCGGAATCAGTAGCTGGTGTAGCTATTACTTTTGCCTGGTCTGCCTTCTTTTGCGTTGTATCTATTTTGGTGCTTAAAGCATCAGTCTTTTTCACTACGGTATTGCTGTCGCTTTTTAACTTACCGCTATATAATAGATCTTTTAATGCTTGTGCTTTGCCTGCAAAACCTGTAAACAGCATTAGGATCATGATGCCTCTTTTCATAAATGTGTTATTTAGTTATTAAGATACTTAGAACTGAAAGTTATTGCCCCTTATTGTTTATTCAATTATAAAAGATAAATAAAGTGTTGGTCTATTTATTTCCAGTCAACTATTATTATTATGAAAATAAATTCATTAATCTTTGTTTGCATAAGTTCATTCCCTTGTCCTTGTGCCTCCCAAAACGGCTACAGACAAGTTTTTTAACCGACTACTCTTTTTTCTGAATCCTCATTTTGGCTAACCCGAATCCCGTAAACTAGCCTATAACCCCATACTTTACAAACCAGTAACAGCGTGTTCAACTGTGCGCTTGCTATCCTATTATCCAATAAATGCTGACCTAAAAAGATCTCTCTGAGCAACTGTGTCCAACCCTGTTTAAACTACTGGTTTTGCCCATAAGGGCTTTTTATTTATTTTATTAAACACCTTAAACTTATCATGAAAAAATTTTACTCTCGTGTGCCTATTGGCAACAACTTTTGCTTTCAATACTGCAAAAGCTCAATGTACTATTAGTAACGTTTCTATTACACCAACCAACGTTGATCCAAACACATGTGAACTTACATTCAATCTATCTTATGCATTAAACGTACAGAACGGCACAAAGTATTCAGTAGTACATCTTTGGACTAACGTTAATTATCTAACTACCCCTTTTACGGCTTTGTTCAGTATCCAATTACAACATCACAATCAGCTGGAATGTTAGCAACAATAATCGACAATCCAGGCGGACCTACCTGTGGCAATGGTGCAGTTAGTCTATTAAGTGCTTGGCCATCAAAGGATGGAAAATTTGATAACTCCACCAAACCGGCTGATGTAATTTTATATCCTTTTTCTGGTGGTGGCTTCTCCTGAATTGATCAAGGTAGCGGCAATAATGCAGTAAGAGTATATAATTTCACTGGCTTAAAAATTACATTACCCAACTGTATTTTAGCTGTGGGATTAAAAGGTGACGTTTACGCTACAAACAGCACATCTCAGGGTGCTAGTTGCCTCGGGAGCAGTGCAATTAACATTGTTGCAAATGAACCAAGTATGAGAACACAAATGATTTGTTCTAATCCATCTAGATCATTTACAGTATCTTTTAATACATTAACTGCAAAGCAGATTACATTCTCTGTTTATAATGATGCAAATGGTAATGGCATATTAGATGCAACTGATAAAGCAGCTGGTAAATTGAGTTTGACAGACCCCGGTATTGTTAGCTCTGCTATAGACGTGACAGTTAATAACCCTGCTGGTACTGTAAACATATTTACAACTTATGGCGCATATACTTGGAGCGGACAGGCTAATGGTACAAAGCAAGAAGTATTTGTAATAGCTAGAGCTGCAGGTAACAATTATAATAATGTACTTATTGTTGAAAACACTTGCGCTTCTCTTCCCGTTTCTTTCAAATCTTTCTCTGCTACCCGCAATAAGCAAAATGTATCTATTAAATGGGAAACTGCTTCTGAGCAAAATAACCGTGGCTTCAACATTCAACGTCTTATAGGCAGTGACAATTGGGAAACGATTGCCTTTGTACCAACGCAAGCTATTGCAGGTAATAGCAGTTCATTATTATCGTACGGCATTACTGATTTAAATGCAGTGAAAGCCGTAAGCCAATACCGCATTCAGCAAGTAGATTCGATGACAGAAACAAATATTTAGATATTCGTTCCGTTCGCGGCGAAGACATGAAGAACAGCGTATTGATCTATCCAAACCCAAGCACTAACGGTAAAGCAAACGTGTTATTTGATGAAGCCACAAACAATCATGATGTAATCATCAGCGACGCTACTGGCCATATGGTAAAAACATTCAAAGGCATTACTACCGATAATGTAGTGATTGAAGGTTTGAACGAAGGCTTTTAAAGCGTACAGGTAATTGATCGTACAACCAACAACGTACAAGTAGAAAAATTAGTTATTCAAAAAAGATAATCACAGAATAGATAAATGAAAATCCCTCAAAACTGAGGGCTTTTTTAATGAGCTTTAAGAAGCACTGACACCGGAGGCTGCTTTTCTAACTTCATTAGAGGTACGACCTGTATTGCCGCCTTTGTTGCCTCCGTGTTTTACATCAGAACGTTCATTGTTTGAATGCTGTGTGCCAGGGTCTTTATTAGGCTCGTGCCGTGGCCTCCTTTTCCTGCACTGCTGCTACCGTTGCTTTTATTTCCTTGATTGGGCATAAAATAGATTTACAAAACGAGCTGAAAATATAATGTCAGTCTTAACAACGCTTTGGCAATCGCTGCCATTCATCACAAATACAGCTATTAGTAACAAACACTCATTAACTTTAGCTAAGTGAAATTGACTGCACTCATATTAATGCTTTTAATGACCGCATTACTGGTGCAAGCACTGGCCAGCATACCAAGGGCACACAACTGTGTGAAGAATATGAGCGGATGTGCTATTTGTCGTAAGCAAAAAGAAGAAGCTAAAAAGAAAGCATGCTGCGCTGATGGCTGTAATGCCATTGTGAGCAATGTTTGTTACAGTTTGTATGTAACTACCGAGACACATATCTTAAGCATCCCTTCTCAATCAATCCATACGCATACTCTGTTGATGAATGATAATCGTATCTCCTCCGCCTTGTCGGAATATTTTCATCCTCCGGAAGGGTTAGCGTTGCTTTAAACTATTGTATCCTTTTTGTATTTTAAATTCAAACAACAAAACAGTTCATCTCATGAAAAAATTAGCAATAGCCATATTGGCACTTACTTTAGTACCAGGTGTTTCTTACGCTTATGATGGCGGTAAGAAGAAAAATAAAAAACAAACCGAGTGCACTAAAAAATACACCGATAAAAAGAACTGCAACAAAACTACTGATTGCCCTAAAAAGGCACATTGCATTTGCAGCTAAAACGGTTTGACCGATTGTTTACAACCCGCCACTAGTGCGGGTTTTGTTTTGTATACCTCCTAAACATACTGTGGATAAAATAATGTTTGTTACAGCCGCACTGAACAGGTATGTTTTTTAAAGCATCATAAGAACGAATAAACTGTGAAGTATGAATGTGTGTGAATTTAAAAAAGCATTGCAATCCAAACGTATTGAATTAGGGGTAGCCATTGAATTGGGTAAACCTCAAACAGAATTAAAGAAGTTATACCAGAACCTAAAAGAGTTAAACTACCAAATAGCTATGCAGGAAGCACAACTAACACAGATTGCCAAGGAAGCGGTTTCTCTCTAATAAACACAACTACCTTATAGATATGGTTTGCTGATGAGCACTGGTTTTGTACGAAGCAGGCATACAACTATTGAAACCCTTTGAAATTTGTAGAAGCTATACAATAACAAAGTCAGAATTACTATACCAAAAGGGGGTTGGTATGCTTACTGCATTAAACATGATTCATCAAAATCAATAGATATGTTTGATCAGATTTTAAACATGGTTAAAGATCATGTGGACAATAATCCTCAAGTGGCCCAACATGTTCCACCTGAGCAACAAGAAGCCGTTAACCAGGAAGTTGCTCACCAGGTTACCAGTGGACTGGCTTCTCAAGCCCCAACACAGGGCGGCGTCGGTAGCTTACTATTACAATTACAAAGTGGTCTAACATCTGGCAGTCCGGTTATAAATGCTATTGAAGGAGGCGTAGTTAGCAGCCTTACCAACAAATTTGGATTGCCACCAATGGCTACAGGTGCTATTGCAGCACAGCACTGCCCGGTTTATTGCAAAAGTTTGCACATAAAGCCAACGATCCCAATGATCACAGCATTACCCCAGATGGTATTGGCGCTGCCTTATCAAAATTCAATATGAGAGGCCTAGGCAGTTTATTCAACAGGTAAAATCAACAATTAAAAAGAAAGATTATGAAAAAAATTTTTTTAGGGTGGTTATTGGTTACCACCATCAGCGTATCGCCTTTCACAGCGTGTAAAAACAAAAAGGCAGATACCAACACAAATACAACAACAACCACAACTGATACTGCAGGCACTACTGCTCCGGTAGTGATCAATTCAGATGATCAATTAAACACAGGTCTGAAAGATGCTACCAAAGATTATCCTGGGGTAACGGCAACGGCCAATAACGGCGAGGTTACATTAAACGGAACCATTAAGCGTGACAGGTTAACTAATTTGATGCAATCAGTACAATCGCTGCATCCAAAAAAAGTAAATAATAACTTAACCATTGAACCATAAGGAGGGCATCATGACATTACAAGAAAAATATGCAGAATTAATTAATGCCGCTAAAAGCAGCGGTGTTCAAAATTTACAGGTACGGGAACAAAACAATGTCTTGTACATTGATGGCGAAGCATCAAGCGGTGCTGTTAAAGACAATCTTTGGAACATTTATAATAAAATAGATCCTGATTATAGAGCAGCAGATCTGGTACTGAATATAAATGTTAGTGCAGCTTCGGGCACTAAGGCTAAGGTTACTACTCAGGAATCAAATCTGAATATTCGTAAAGGTCCTGGCACAGATCAACCTATTGTTGGTAAGGCAGCACACAATGAGGAAGTAACAGTACTCAATCAAACCAATGACCATTGGTGGCTAATCAAAACAGCAAAAGGCGAAGAAGGCTATGCCTATGCTCAATACCTGAGTCCTGAATAGGCAATAGTGCAAAAAAATAAAATAGAAAAAGGGTTACCACGGTAACCCTTTTTTGTGGATCCTGAGGGACTTGAACCCCCGGCCCTCTGATTATGAGTCAGACGCTCTAACCAACTGAGCTAAGGATCCTTTCCGTCATCGACAGATAAAAATTTAGAGGAGCGCAAAAATAAGGAAACGCCGGTATAATTAAGGCACTTCTTCAAAATCTATATATTCGCCAACACCATCTGTATTTCGCTTTTTCTCTTCGGGATGAGGCGCTTGTTGGTTATTGTTACCTGCTCCCTGCATCCGTTCATTCATTTCCCGGAAACTTCTTTTTACTTGTCTTGTGGTGCGGTAGATCGGCAATATAAAATTGAAGATGAGTCTGTATAATAAATAGCACAAAAAGAAATAAAAGATGAATAAAAACATGATGAACCAAAGTTACTATAGCTATTTATTAGCAATTCTAATTTGGAAGTTAATTAACGAATAACGTACATTTGCAAGGGCAATGATTCAGGAAGGGAACGAGGACGTTCCCTTCTTCTTTTCCAATATGCAAAACGAAACAATAGTTAGCACTGTAGAGCAACGAATAGCTGAGTTGTTAAAAGCTCACCCTTCGCATTTTTTAGTTGAGGTACGCATAAAGCCTACCAACAACATAAAAGTATTTATCGATGCCGACGAAGGCATGCCTTTGTCAGAGTTGATCCAATACAACCGTAAGCTGTATAAAATATTAGAGGAAAGTGGCTTGTTCCCTAACGACGATTTTTCATTAGAAGTTTCTTCACCGGGCTTGGATGAGCCGTTGAAAATACACCGTCAGTACAAAAAAAATGAAGGCCGTTTTGTAGAAATACAAATGAACGACGGCACTAAGAAAGAAGGGAAACTGATGGAAGCAACCGAAGACGGCATTGTGTTGGAAACAGAAAGCGGTAAAGGAAAAAAGAAAGAAGTAAAACAGGAAACTGTTTTGTTCAACGATATAAAAACAACAAAAATTCAAGTAAGGTTTTAATGAGTGAGTTGTCAGTTGTGACCGGTGAGCATTAACTCACCACTGACCATTCACCACTCACAAAAAACAAGAATATGGCAAGTATCAATCTCATCGAGGCATTCCAGGAGTTTAAGGATGCTGAAAATATTGACCGTCCTACGTTGATGCGTGTAGTAGAAGACGTATTTAAAACATTGATCCGTAAAAAATACGGAAGCGATGAAACTTTTGACGTAATTGTAAACGCAGAAAAAGGTGACCTGGAGATCTTCCGCCGCCGTACTGTAGTTGACGACGATGATGTATACAATACCCTGGAAGAAATTGAAGTAAGCGAAGCAAAGAAAATCTCTCCCGACTACGAAGTAGGCGAAGAGGTGTATGAAGAAGTTGACCTCGAAGAGTTTGGTCGTCGTGCCATCTTAGCTGCCAAGCAAACACTGGCCAGCCGCATTTCTGATCTGAAGAAAAACGTATTGGCTAAAAAATACCAGGACAGAATTGGTGAGATCATTTCTGCCGAAGTATACCAGGTGTGGAAGAAAGAAATTTTGTTGTTAGATGAAGAAGGCAATGAATTAATCCTTCCTAAAAGCGAACAAATTCCACAAGACTATTTCAAGAAAGGCGAGAACATTCGTGCCGTGGTAAAAAAGGTGGATATGAAAAATAATACACCGGTAATTATCCTTTCACGTACTTCGCCTGATTTTCTGGCAAAGCTTTTGGAAATAGAAGTGCCTGAGATCTTCGATGGTTTGATTACCATTAAGCGTATTGCTCGTGAGCCAGGTGAAAGAGCAAAAGTGGCCGTTGAGTCTTACGACGATCGTATTGATCCGGTGGGTGCTTGCGTAGGTATGAAAGGTAGCCGTATCCATGGTATCGTTCGTGAATTGAAGAATGAGAACATCGACGTGATCAATTACACAAATAATATTCAGCTCTTAATTCAGCGTTCGTTAACGCCTGCTAAGATCACCTCCATGGAATTAGACCAGGAAGGCAGACATGCAGATGTTTATTTAAAACCCGACCAGGTTTCTTTAGCTATCGGTCGTCGTGGTGTGAACATTAAGCTGGCTTGCGAATTGACAGGTTATGAAATTGATGTTTATCGCGATAATGAAGGAGAAGAAGAGGAATTTGATATTGACCTGGATGAATTTAGCGATGAAATTGAAAGCTGGGTGATTGATGAATTTAAGCGTGTAGGTTGTGATACAGCCCGCAGTGTATTGGATCTGTCAGTAGAAGAGTTGGAAAGAAGAACAGACTTAGAGAAAGAAACAATTGAAGATGTAAGAAAGATCTTACAGGCCGAGTTTCAAAAATAAAGTAGTGCGTTTTCAGTTGTGAATTGTGGGTATAAGCACCACTGACTATTCACTACGTACAAAATAGTTAGATAACAAAAAACAGTTAATGGCAGAAACAACAACAACACCGAGGTTGATGGCAGCCGCTAAAGAGTTTAACATTGGTAAAGACACCCTTGTTGACTTTTTGGTAGGCAAAGGTTTTAACAGAGATGAGCTGAAACCTACAGCAAAGCTTTCCGAAGAGATGTACCATGCTTTGCAGTCAGCGTTTCAAAGTGATAAAGTAGCAAAGCTGAAGAGCGAGCAGATTGATCTGCCAAAAGGTGTTGCTGCAGATCGCAAAAAGAAAGACGAAGAAGAAATTCTTTTCAAAAAAGAAGAAAAGAAAGCAGCCCCTAAAAAAGAAGAGCCAGCTCCCGTGGTAGAAGTACCAGCGCAAGTGATGGAAGAAAAAGCACCGGAACCGCAACCAGAGGCGCCTCCTGTAGAAGAACCAAAAGGAGAAGAGCCTGAAGTAGTGAAATTGGAGGCTCCTGAAATAGAAGGACCAAAGATTGTCAATAAGATTGATCTTTCTGCAATTGATTCTTCTACCCGTCCTAAAAAAGGAATTAAAAAAACAAAAGCAGCTCCTCAAACAAAAGAAGAAGAGCAGCCCAAGGTTGAAGCAGAAGCAGTTGCTTCTGTTGCCGAACCGCTGGTAGAGCAACACCCGGTTGAAGAAATGCCGGTGGCACAACAAGAAGTGGAAGCACCTACTGAAGGGGAAGAAAAAGTAATTGAAAACATACAGGCAGAAAAAATCACCGGCCCTAAGATCCTAGGTAAGATTGATTTGCCTTTAGATAGTGATACTCGTCCTAAAGCTGGTGCTGCAGATGAAAAGCGCAAGCGCAAACGCATTCCTATTGAGAAGAAAGAAGTGCGTCCGCAAGGCTTTAGAGATCATCCGGGTACCCAAGGCGGCGGCCAGCAGCAAGGTGGCCAGGGCGGTGGTGGCAGAATTCAGATTCAACGCAACCCAGGCGGTGCAGGAGGTGGCAATCGCTTTGGTCCAAACAGGGGCGGTGGTAGAAATGATAGACGTGAAGTAAAAGAGATCGACGAAAAAGAAATTCAACGAAAAATACAAGAAACCCAGGCCAAGCTTTCGGGTGGCGGTGGCAAAGGCAAGAACATGAAGAAGTTGCGTCGCGACCGTCGTAACGAAACAGCTGACGCTATGGAAGGTGCTGAAGGCAACAAGCTGCAGGTTACCGAGTTTATCTCAGTAAGTGAGTTGGCCAACCTGATGGATGTGTCCTTTGCCGAAGTGATTTCTAAATGTATGTCGTTGGGTATCATGGTATCCATCAACCAGCGTTTGGATGCGGAGGTAATTGAATTAGTAGCAAGTGAGTTTGGTTTCGATGTTGAGTTCATCGACATGGAAAAGCAGTTGGAGATGGAAGAAGAAGAAGTAGTGGATAGTGAAAAAGATCTTCAGCCTCGTTCACCAATCGTTACCATCATGGGTCACGTTGACCACGGTAAAACATCTTTGCTGGATTATATTCGTAAAGCAAATGTAGTAGCCGGTGAAGCGGGTGGTATCACCCAGCACATTGGTGCCTACCAGGTGAACTTGCCAAATGATAAAACTATCACCTTTTTAGATACACCAGGTCACGAAGCGTTCACCGCCATGCGTGCCCGCGGTGCTAAAGTGACGGACATTGCGGTGATTGTGATCGCTGCGGATGATGCTATCATGCCTCAAACACGAGAAGCCATCTCCCACGCACAGGCAGCAAACGTTCCAATGATCTTTGCTATCAACAAAATAGATAAAGACGGGGCTAACCCTGCCAAGATCTATGAGCAGTTAGCAGGTATGAACTTGTTAGTAGAATCTTGGGGCGGTAAATATCAAAGCCAGGAGTTATCGGCTAAGCAAGGTTTGAATGTCGATCTGTTATTAGAAAAAATATTGCTCGAAGCAGAATTGTTAGAGCTGAAGGCCAATCCAAATCGTGCAGCAAACGGTACCATTATCGAAGCATCATTGGATAAAGGCCGCGGTTATGTTGCTACTATCCTCGTGCAAAATGGTACGCTTCGCACAGGTGATCTTGTAGTAAGCGGACAACACTATGGTCGTGTAAAAGCCATGATGAACGAACGCAACAAGCGTATCGACGAAGCAGGTCCATCGGCACCGGCATTGATCCTTGGCTTGAATGGTGCACCACAAGCGGGTGAAACATTTAAAGTATACGAAGATGAAGCCGATGCAAAAGAAATTGCCAACCGTCGTGCACAAATTCTTCGTGAGCAAGGTATGCGCGCCAAAAAGCACATTACATTGGATGAGATCGGTCGTCGTTTGGCACTTGGCAACTTTAAGGAGTTGAAAGTGATCATCAAAGGTGATGTGGATGGTTCGGTAGAAGCCTTAAGTGATTCTTTGCAAAAGCAATCAACTGAAGAGATCTTAGTTTCTGTAATTCACAAAGGCGTTGGTCAGATCAACGAGAGTGATGTAGTGTTGGCCGAAGCATCCGATGCCATCATCATTGGTTTCAACGTACGTCCTTCTATGCAGGCAAACCGCCTGGCAGAGAATGCAGGTATCCAAATACGTATGTACTCCATCATTTACAATGCCATTGAAGAAATTCGCAGTGCGATGGAAGGTATGTTGGAACCTAAAGTTCAGGAGAGGATCATCGGTAACGTAGAGATCAAAGAAGTATTCAAATTCGATAAAGCTACGGTTGCCGGTTGCCAGGTAATTGATGGTAGAATTAAGCGTGATAGCAAGATTCGTATCATCCGCGATGGTATCGTAGTATATCCTACCGCGGAAGGTGCTAATGCCGAACTGGGTTCATTAAAACGTTATAAAGATGACGTGAAAGATGTAACAGCAGGTATGGAGTGTGGTTTAACTATTAAAAATTACAACGACATTAAGGTAGGCGATGTGGTAGAAGCATACGAAATTGAAGAAGTGAAGAGAACGCTGTAAGCAGATTTAATTAGCCAAATGAATATCGAAGTGTCTTGGAAACAAGGCACTTTTTTTATTGGCTAAGAGGTTTTGTGAACAATACAGCAACATCCTCATTTTCCTTATACTATACTTATACTAAAGTTATACTCGAGTTATACTGAACTTATACTGAAGTTCACCCGTAGATGCGCCGTATTTCACAAAAGGATGACGGCAGGGAGAGACCACTTTGCTATAAGTTGAATCCTGTTTGTTTAATACCTAATGCAATGCATCCTCCACAAAACCCCTATATCTAATCACCAAGTCATTTCTCTCAACAGATTGTTAATCCCTTCGGAGGCCAAACTATTTCACTACGGAAAAGCTATTTTTGAACACATTTGTTTTTATGAAAAAACTATTGACCTTAGTTTGTTGCGCACTTGGGATAGCCAACCTCTCCTTTGGACAACAAAAGAAAATTGTTGCTGATAAAATAGTAGGTATTGTAGGCGATAAGATCATTTTACAGTCTGATATCAAAAATGCCATAGCCGATTTTGCCCGTCAGGGACAGCAGATTCCGGAAGGTGCTGAATGTTCTATCATGGACCAGGCACTTACCTCCAAGCTGTTGATGTTGCAGGCATTAAAAGACTCCTTACCCGTAACCGATGAAGAAGTAGAAGCAGAACTGGACCAGCGTGTTCGTTACTTCATTAACCAGTACGGCGACCAGGCAACCCTTGAGCAGGTAGCCGGCAAAACCATTTACCAGATTAAAGACGATGCCCGTGAGTCGGTGCGTGAAAACAAGCTGGCTCAAGCTATGCAGCGTAAGATTGTTGATAATGTTCGCATTACACCAACGGAAGTACAGGCTTATTTCAACCGCATACCAAAAGATAGCTTACCCTTCTTCGAAACACAGTTATCCATTGGACAAATTGTGGTTTACCCAAAAGCAAACCGTGATCTGGAAAAGTATGTGATGGATGAATTAAACAACTATCGCAACCAGGTTTTGAATAGACAAACCACATTCGATCAGTTAGCCAAGCGCTATTCAGAAGATCCAGGCTCAAAAGATCGTGGCGGTCAATACCAGATCAACCGCAACGAAAAGCAATGGGATCCTGCATTTATGTCGGCAGCCTTCCGTTTAAAAGAGGGGGAGATTTCTCAGCCTATCAAAACACAGTTCGGTTATCATATTATTCAAATGGTGCAGCGTAATGGCGATGATGCTATCATCCGCCACATCTTACGCATTCCTCCAATCACTGCCACAGAGATCGCAGAATCAACCAGCAAACTAGATTCTGTTCGTGCTAAGTTGATTGCAGGTACTATTGATTTCAATACAGCGGCAGGCAAGTACACAGAGGATAAAAATGCGCAGTTCGCTGGCCCTTATATCTTATCTCGCAGCGGTTCTACATTTGTAACTATCGACGAATTGGACAAAGATGTAGTAGCTATGTTGAATAGCTTGAAAGTAGGTGAGTATTCACAGCCTACTGTCTTCACCGATGAAAGAGGTAAGAAAGGTGTTCGTATTCTTTACTTAAAATCACGTTCTAACCCACACCGCATGAACCTGCGTGATGATTACGATCGCATTGCACAAGCTGCATTGGAAGAAAAGAAATACCAGACATTAGAAAAATGGATGCGTACACACATGGGTACACATTATGTAATGGTTGATCCTTCCTTCAACAGCTGTCCATTGATGAACAAATGGATCGAAGCTCAGAAGACTACGGCTTCTAAATAAGCCATTATAGCGAAATAATTGAAAGGCCAAACAGATTTGGCCTTTTTTTGTTGGTAATGAAAAACAGAATATCTTTAGTAACTAAGTTAACTGCTTAGTAAATCCAGTACCATGTCCTATAAAATTCAAACCCCACCGGTAGATGTGTTCGATCTACTTGAAACTGCTCCCCTTCCCACGTTCATTATTGATGCACAAAGTTTTCGTATTTGTAAGGCAAGCGCTTCTGCAAGCAATTTTTATCAATACACTAAAGAAGAATTAACACAGCTTAGCTTTTTGCATCTCCAAAGTGAAAAGGATAAAGCTGCATTGGTTGATAAGCTTACAGCCAACAAAGCATTTACGCTACTTGTTGAACAACAAAAAAAGGATAGCACTGTTTGTTCAGTAGAATTAGTAGCGGCAATTTTAACAACCGACATTACCACTTTCTATCAAATCACTACAATTGATAGAACTGAGTTAGTACATAAAGCCAATCAATACAAGCATTATATAGAAGAAAGCTCTGAGGCTGTTTGGCGCTATGAGTTAAGCGAGCCAGTTTCCATAAAACTTTCTCCAAAGCAAATTATCGCCCATATTCAAAAGCATGCTTTCCTGGCCGAGTGCAATAATCAGTTTGCAGTGATGAATGGCTTTACTTCTTCCGCAGATTTATTAGCAACACCACTGGAGAAAGTATTTGATTTTACAGATCCCGAAAATGTACAATTCTTAAAGACATTTATTGAATACGGTTATCGCTGGATGGATGCCGAACGAAAGTTTGTCGATCCGGTAGGTAATTGCTTTTATTTTTCCAGTAACATGATTGGTATTGTAGAAAATGGTTTTTTAAAAGGCGCTTGGGTGACGCAGCAAGACATCTCTGAAAAAAAGAAAATAGAATTGGCCCTCCGGGAAAGTGAACATCGCTTTCGTGAATTAGCAGATTCGGCGCCGGCCCTGATCTGGATTTGCGACGAGTATAATAAGATCACATATGTCAATCGATCCTGGGTCGAATTCACTGGCTTGGACTTAACAGGCAAAGGCACCGAAGAATGGGCATCAATCATACATCCCGAAGACAAAGAAAAAACGATTGAGGCTTGCAGAACCGCCAGCAATCAAAAGCAACCTATTACGGTTACTTATCGCTTATTAGATCAAAAAGGCGATTACAAATGGGTGGTAGATACAAGTACGCCGCGTTTTACAAAAAACGGAACCTTCGTTGGTTACATCGGATCACTCATTGATATAACAGAACAAAAAGAACGTGAAGAACAACTCCGCTACCAATCCATGTTGTTCGAAAATGTTTCAGACATTATTGTAACAACGGATTTAAACTTTATCATTAAAAGCTGGAATAAAGTTGCAGCGCAGTATTACGAATTAGAAGAGCATGAAGCTATTGGCAAAAAAATGTGCAGCCTGTTAGCATTTGAATACTCCAATACTACACAAAAGGCTGCATTGCAAGAGTTATTGTCCAGAGGCATTTGGAGAGGTGAAATTGCAATTGTCAATAAAAACAATGAAAAAAAATACTTGCAGCAAACGGTCGCCTTTGTTCATGATAAAGAAGGCAAGAAGATTGGTGTAATGGCTGTAGGCAGAGATATTACTCATGACAAGAAAACAGAGTTAAAATTAGAAAAAAGTGAGCTTTTTTATAAAAGCTTAATCAAAGATTCCAGCGATGGAATGATCTTGGTTGATACTACGTCAACAATCACATTTGTATCGCCTTCTATAAAAAAAATACTAGGCTATGATGTAGAAGATGTGTTGGGAAAAACGGCTTTTGAATTCATTCACATGGAAGATATTCCATGGGCAGCGAAATCGCTGCAAAAAGAAATTGATCAGAACCCGGAAGTAAAATCCATTTCCATTCGTCTTAAAAGAAAAGACGGCACCTGGCTTTGGTGCATGGTAAGAGGATACAACCTCTTGAGCAATCCGTATGTGAATGGCGTAGTCATTTATTTTCACGATGACACACTACGTAAAAAAGCAAGAGAAGAATTAAAAGCCAGTGAAGAGCGCTTCAGGCACTTGATCAGCGAACTGCAAGTAGGCGTTTTAATGCAAGACACGAACTCAAGAGTGATTCTATGCAATAAAATGGCACAAGATATTTTAGGTGTGCCCGAAGTAAGATTATTAGAAATGACACCCGCAGATTATCTGCATGATGTAATTCATGAAGACGGCACCAAATACAAACCTGAAGAATTTGCCACACTAACTGCGGTTCGTACCAAAAGAGCGGTTCGTGATAAAGTGATGGGTATATGGCGACCTATAACTAATGACCGTATATGGATCTTGTTAAATGCAGAACCGATATTGAACAAAGAAGGCGAAGTACAACACGTCATTTGCTCTTTTGCTGATATTACGGAGCGTAAAAAACTGGAACAAAAGCTGATTGCTGATGAAATCAATCACCAACGATTGCTCACACAGGCAACAATTGATGGACAGGAACAGGAACGAAAAGAAATTGGTAAGGAATTACACGACAATATCGGGCAGCAATTAACTACCACAAAACTTTATTTAGATCTTGCCAAATCCACTGCGGATGATAGCACCAATGAGTTGATCAGTCTTGCACTTAAAAGCGTAAGTGATGTTATCAATGAAATAAGATCTATTTCACACTCGCTTGTACCTCTTTTTTTAGGTGATTTAGGTTTATGTGAATCGTTAAAAGAGTTAACTGATTCTATTCGCAGAACGCTGTTGATCAAAGTTCACTTAGACACTTACAATATCAAAGAAAAAGACATTGCTGATAATAAAAAACTGATGATCTACCGTATTGTGCAGGAGCAATTGAACAATATTGTAAAACATGCAAACGCATCAGACATTTATGTAAATGTGTTTGACGATGACGATCATTTGCTCATTGAAGTGAAAGACAACGGTAATGGCTTTGATTTGAACAACGTTAAAAAAGGACTGGGGTTAAAAAACATTCAGAACCGTGCTGCCTTATTTGGTGGAAAAGCTACAATTACCAGTGCACCCGGTAAAGGCTGTACCCTAAAAGTAGTTTTGCCTCACCACGTTGATACTGTGTAAAACTTAATATTGCACCTATGCTCGGCTCAAGCCTTTCGCCTAACTTTGCGGCTTCCCTATTATGAGTGATGCCATCAAACACGAATGTGGTTTAGCCTTTATCAGGCTTCGTAAACCTTTCTCTTACTATCAACAGCAATATGGTACGGTGTTGTGGGGATTGAACAAGCTTTACCTACTGATGGAAAAGCAACACAATCGTGGACAGGACGGCGCCGGTATTGCCACATTGAAACTGGCTGTAGAACCAGGCTACCCCTTTCTTTCACGACTACGCAGTAGCGCCAATCAACCCATAGCTGATATTTTCAAACAAGTGGGTGAAGAGTTCAATGAATTGCAAAAATTCAATCCAGATATTAGTAATCATGCTGGGTTGATGAAAGGCCATCTTTCTTTTTTAGGTGAATTGTTATTGGGTCATTTACGCTACGGTACACAAGGCAAAAACAACGTAGAATTTTGCCATCCGTTTGTAAAGCACAATACTATTCCGGTACGCAACCTGGCACTAGCAGGAAATTTCAATTTGATCAATACCGATGAATTGTTTGGATTGGTAAATATTGATCCGGGTGAGTTTCAGCGTCAAAGCGATTTGGCTGCCATGATGGAAGTGATCTATCATTTCCTTGTAAAAGCAGACGAAGCAGATCAACAGCAATTAGGCATTGCTTCTATTTTGAAAAAAGCAGTTCCGCTTTTTGATGGTGGCTTTCATGTAGGTGGTATGACTGGCAACGGAACCGGTTTTGTTTTTCGTGATCCGCATGGTATACGTCCTTCTTATTATTATATCAATGACGAAGTGGTAGTTGCTGCTTCTGAACGTGCTGCTATTCGTACCGCTTTTAATGTTGGCGAAAATGAAGTGCAAGAATTGATGCCAGGCCAGGCATTGATCGTACACGAAAACGGCACGATACAGTTTGAACAAATTGTCCCTGCCAAAGAACGCAAAGCCTGTAGCTTCGAACGCATTTATTTTTCTCGTGGTAGCGATGAAAAAATTTATCGTGAGCGACAAAAGCTTGGTTATTGTTTAAGTGAGCAAGTGCTTAAGGCAATTGATTTTGATTTAAAGAATACTATTTTCTCTTTTATACCTAATACTGCAGAAGTAGCTTTTTATGGTTTGATCAAAGGCTGCGAAGACTATCTCAATCAAATTAAAGTGGAACGTATCAAGTCTTGGGGCAATAATGTTGATCCTGAAAAGCTGCACGAAATGATCAACCGTAAAGTGCGCATGGAAAAAATTGCGATCAAGGATGTGAAGATGCGTACGTTCATTACCGAAGATGTTGGCCGCAGTGAGATGGTACAACACGTGTACGATATTACCTATGGCACGGTACGCAGGGGTATTGACACCTTAGTAGTGATTGATGATTCAATCGTTCGAGGTACAACGCTGAAAGAAAGTATTATTCGCATGTTGGCACGTTTAGAGCCTAAGCGAATCATTGTTGTTTCCTCTTCGCCGCAAATTCGCTACCCGGATTGTTATGGTATTGATATGAGTAAGCTCGGCGATTTTATTGCTTTTAATGCAGCAGTTAGTTTATTGAAAGACCGGGGCGAAGAAAGTTGTTTAAAGGAATTGTATGATCAATGTAAGGAGCTTAATCGCAACAATCAATTGCATACGGTTAACGTAGTAAAACAGATATATAAGTCATTTACAAACGAAGAAATCACCAAGAAGATTGCAACATTAATTACACCAGTTAATCTTTCTATTCCTGTGGATGTGATCTATCAAACCATTGAATCGCTGCACGAAGCTTGTCCAAACAACTTGGGCGATTGGTATTTTACAGGTAACTATCCTACACCTGGCGGCAATCGTGTGGTAAACAAAGCCTTCATGAATTATATGGAAGGTAAGAATGCAAGAGGTTACTAATCGCGAATATTAAAACCTTATTCTCCTGTAGTTGATGCATTGGTGGTTAAATGCCACAAATAATCTGCAACGGCAACATATTTTTCAAACGATTCCGGTTTAGTCAGACAATTGATCGCACCTACTTCTTTTAAATTCTCAATTTGTTTATCACTTAACGAAGAAGAGAAAACAACAAACGTAATGGCTCTTTGGTGCGGGTGATGCTTAAACCTCGACAGGATATCTTGTCCATTTTCTCCCGGTATATTATGATCCATCAACACAACGGTTGGATAAGCTGAAGAAGAGTTAAGACCATCTAAATAGTTGAGCAATTCTTTACCAGATTCAAAGGTCCCAAAAACAGTATCTTTTCCAATTTCACGAAAAGCATCCTGCATAAACTCCACATCATCCGCATCGTCATCAACCATCACTATTTCATATTGTTTTCGCATACTCATTTTTTTAAGGGGTGGGCTAAGGTAATGTGATGCAATTTCACAGCCAAACACAGCAGTAACGGCTAAGCTTGATTTACTTTAACAGAGAATTCCGAATTTCAACTTATGAAAACACTGGTGCTTATTCGACACGCAAAAAGCAGTTGGGAAAACCTGGAACAATCGGACTTTGAACGCCCCTTAAATGAACGGGGAAAAAAAGATGCGCCTGAAATGGCAGAGCGTATTAAGGAAAGAGGGGTAAAGCCGGATTTAATCGTCTCTTCTCCTGCCAAGCGGGCTAAGAAAACGGCTAGGTACTTCGCAGAAGAATTTGACATAAATAAAGAAGATATCTTTTTAGTGGATCGGTTGTATGAAGCAGGGACAGATGATTATGAAGAAGTGATCAGAGCATTACCCAACAAACACGAAGTTGTATTTCTATTTGCGCATAATCCTACTATTACTTCCTTTGCCAACACACTCACGAATGTTCGCATTGACGACATGCCAACTTGTAGTGCTTTTGCAGCAAGTGCAGAGGTGAATTCATGGAAAGATTTTTTAGAAAGTAGCGAACGGAAATTTTTATTCTTCGATTATCCAAAGAATCCGCTAGGATAGCTAAGGCATTGCATACTTTGCCATGCGGCTTTATTTTCACATTTTGTAATCATTAACAGCTTTACTTTTACCCGGTATGAAAAAAATCTTTTCTTCTTTATTGCTTTTTGCTGCATTGTCAGCAACAGCTCAAGATAGCCCACGTGAAACAGCGCAAACTTTTATGCGCAATGGCGACTTCGATAATGCCATATTAGTATTGAACCGTGCTTACCAGCAAGACAAGAACAATCTGGAGCTGCAGAAAGATTTGACACTGGCTTATTATTATAAAAGAGATTACGCAAAAGCCTTGGACCTGGTAAAGCTCATGTTGGATAGAGACGATGCTGATGTAGTGAGCTATCAAATTGCAGGCAATGTGTATAAGGCTTTGGAGGAAGTGAAAGATGCAGATAAAATGTATCGCAAAGCCATCAAAAAATTTCCAAAGAGTGGTCCGTTGTTAAGTGAGTATGGCGAATTACTTTGGGCGCAAAAAGATTTTGATGCGATTAAATATTGGGAGAAAGGAATTAAGGAAGATCCTGCTTACTCCGGCAATTATTACAATGCTGCCTTATACTACTTCTTCACCAAGGATAAAGTATGGAGCTTACTTTATGGTGAGATATTCTTAAATATGGAAAGCTTGACTGACCGCAGTGCAGCAATGAAGCAATTAGTATACGATGGTTACAAGCAGAAATTATTTTCTGATGAAGATATGCTTAACCAACAAGAGAAGAACGCAAGCGACTTTACCAAAGCATTTCTGGCCTCTATGGGCAAGCAATCTTCATTAGTAAGCAAAGGCTTAAGCGTTGAAGTGTTGTCTATGATTCGTGCTCGCTTTATTTTAGATTGGTACGCCAATAACGCTGCTAAGTTTCCATTCAAATTATTCGACTACCAACAACAACTAATTCGTGAAGGAATGTGGGATGCGTACAACCAATGGTTGTTTGGACCTGTAGAAAATTTAAGTGGATTTGAAAATTGGAGTAAGCTTCATGAAAAAGAATACAAACAGTTTACTACGTTTCAACGTGGAAGAATTTTTAAAATGCCGCAAGGGCAATACTATAAATAACATTCTTCTTTATTTAAGTTTAAGCCATCATTACATGATGGCTTTTTTATTTTGAATGCAACATGCATTGTTTGATGGATGAATATTGTGATGATGAAGTGCGTAAAATGGCTACATGTTTTGTTCATTATTCACAACATCAAAAAAATTTGTGAATAAAAATTGTTGTAAAATTTTTTCATTAGCAAAAATTATTTTTAATATTGTAGTGGGAATTTATTTTCCCGTACTTACTAACCCATCTACATATTAGCCTCGCTTCTGCGGGGCTTTTGTTTTGTACGAATTTCTTCAAGTAATTACAATCATATTTATCCGATAACTTTACTTAAATCCTAAATTCATTTTCATGTTACTATCAATGACAGGTTTTGGAAGAGCAGAAGGAACAGTAGGCGATAAAACATTTTTAGTGGATATTAAATCACTCAATGGAAAGCAGTTTGAATTACAGTTAAAAATGCCTGCTTTTTTAAAACCATTTGAGTTTAATATTCGTCGCTTGCTTTCAGAAAAATTGAACAGAGGTTCTGTTGATTGTACCATAAGCTTGAAAGAAACAGGCAATGCAAAACCGGTAACCATTAATGTTGACCTTGCTAAATCTTATTTCAAACCATTGCAGGCATTAGCAAGTGAATTAAATCTTGATGCTTCTACTATTTTAAGTACTTTGGTAAAGTTGCCAGAAGTGATTACTCCGACAAGCGAAACATTGACCGATGAAGAATGGGAACAGTTTGCCCGCATCATTGAGGAAGCAACCCGCAACTTGAACGAACATAGAGTTGATGAAGGACAATCATTAAAAGCAGATCTTGAACTGCGTATTACCAATATTGCAAAGCAGCAGGAAATAGTTGCTGAATTAGAACCGCTACGCAAACAAAAAATCAGAGAAGGCATTACACGATTGCTGGAAGAAAATGTGGGTAAGGAAAATTATGATGACAATCGCCTCGAGCAGGAATTGATCTACTACATAGAAAAGATTGACATAAGCGAAGAACAGTTACGTTTAAAAAACCACTGCGAGTATTTTACCACTGTTTTAAATGATGCAGATGATGCTAAAGGCAAAAAGCTTTCCTTCATTCTACAGGAGATAGGCCGTGAAATAAATACAACCGGTTCGAAAGCCTATGATTCTGCCATTCAAAAAGCAGTTGTATTAATGAAGGATGAATTAGAAAAAGCAAAAGAGCAAGTGCTGAATGTTTTGTAAACCTTGCTACTACACCTTGCTTACATTTATTTTTGCATCATGAATCTTCTTCAAAAAAAGCTACTTTATTTATTTGCAGCCTGTGGTTTATTACTTACAGCTTGCACCCATATCAATCTTTATGAAAAAGTAGTTACGGTTCCGCAACAGCAATGGAGCAGTTCTTTTAAGCCAACGTTTAAGTTCAATATAACGGATACTACTGTTCCCTACCAGCTTTTTTTGTTGCTGCGACACAATGAAAAATATAATTACAATAACCTGTGGGTTTCGGTAACGACAAAAATTCCCGGTTCTGATTCAACCTACAAGGCACAATATGAGCTGCCTTTGGCCACGAACGAAAAAGGCTGGCTGGCAACAGGCATGGATGATATTTATGATCATCGCATTGCATTAACGCCGCCGGATCAAAAATTTTATTTTAAGAAAAAAGGCGAATACACGTTTATAGTGGAACACATCATGCGGGAAGATCCATTGCAGCACATTTTGAATGTAGGCTTACGCATCGAAAAGAAAGATTAACGGTAATGTCCGATTCCTTTAAAACAAAACTTCGTTGGGCTACGGCTGTTTTCTGGGTTCTGTTATTGTACATTATTGCAGCCCTGGTATGGTGGTTTTTTTCGTTGGAGAAACAGAACAAAGAAATTTACAGTTTGCGAAAAGAAATAGTGCTCAATAACAACTCTCCGAATAATTCCATTGATTACACAACAGCTTTAAAAGAAATTCAAGACAAACGCAAGCGTAATCTCTCTAAATACATTGGCGAAGGATCCATTTTTTTATTGTTGATCATTGCAGGCGGTGTATTTATTTATCAATCCGTAAAAAGACAATTTCGGCTACAGCAGCAGCAGCAAAATTTTGTGATGGCCATCACGCATGAATTAAAAACACCTATTTCTGTTTCTAAATTAAACCTTGAAACGCTTCTAAAATATCATTTAGAAGAAGCACAGCAGAAAAAG
The DNA here is from genome assembly GCA_040290035.1 of Chitinophagaceae bacterium. Lineage (GTDB taxonomy): Bacteria > Bacteroidota > Bacteroidia > Chitinophagales > Chitinophagaceae > Flavisolibacter. The sequence continues at coordinate 43,203 of PSMG01000010.1, read as the reverse complement.
TTGCTGCAAATGAATTTGCAGGAAACAGTACGTCTGGATGGATTGATCAATAACATCTTGATTTCTTCACAGCTCGAAGGCGGCGGTTATAATACGGCAAAAGAAGAATTGGATTTTTCTGATTTGGTGATTGCGTCAATCAATGAATTTAAAAATCGTTATCCTGAACGTCCAATTGAATCGAGCATAGAAGAAGACACCTGCATCGATGGTGATGCTACATTGCTAAAACTGCTGGTGAATAACTTACTGGAGAATGCCAATAAGTATTCTCCGAAAGAAAAATTGATTCAATGCATACTTGCACATAGCAATAACATCATAACCTTGCAAGTGACTGATGAAGGCGTCGGTATAAATGAGGAAGAAAAGAAAAGAGTATTTGAAAAATTTTACCGTGTAGGAAACGAGCAAACCCGCAAAACAAAAGGCACTGGCCTGGGCTTATACATTTGCAAAAGAATTGTAGAAAGCCTTAACGGTAACATAAGCATTGCGGATAATCAACCAACAGGAACTAAATTTATAGTCACATTACCCAGAGCATAGCATGGAACAAAAACCGTCTATATTATTAGTAGAAGACGAAGAGAATCTTCACGAAGCACTAAAGTTGAACTTGGGCCTGGAAGGTTATGAAGTTACTTCTGCCTATGATGGCGCTGCTGCAATGAAGGCAGTACACAATGAATATTTTGATTTAATTATCCTTGATGTAATGCTTCCCGAAATCGATGGCTTCAACGTAACGCAGAATATTCGTCTGTCAAACGATGAAGTGCCTATCCTGATGCTGAGTGCAAAGAACACCAGCGAAGACCGGGTGACTGGTTTAAAGAAAGGAGCAGATGACTACCTGACTAAACCATTCAACTTGGAAGAACTTTTATTAAGGGTACAAAAGCTGATCACAAAAAGCAAAAAGATCCAGGATAAATCAACTATTGGCGATACGTACAGTTTTGGTGGCCATACCATCAATTTCAAAGCGCAGGAAGCACGTACAGCAAAAGGAGAAACCATTTTATTGAGCAAGAAAGAAACCATGCTTTTAAAATTGCTTTTTGAAAATAAAAACGAAGTCGTGCCCCGTGAAAAAATCCTGCAATCAGTTTGGGGTTACAATGTTTATCCCACAACAAGAACCATTGATAATTTCATTCTCAACTTTCGTAAATATTTTGAAGAAGACAGTCGGGCTCCAAAATACTTCCATTCCGTAAGAGGCGTAGGCTATAAATACGCAGAATAATCAGAGGTCGCCCAATTGCGGTCTCAACACAATATCTTCTACTACAGCTTGAGGTGATAAACGGCTTGCAGCATATACCATTTTTGCAACATCTTCTGCTTCCATAATGCGTTCCGGCGCAATAAAGCCTGCCCACGAATCAGTGTATACCGCACCCGGAATAACAGCCGTTACTTTTACACCATGTTCTCTTAATTCATGCCGCAGGTTTTTGGTATAACCCATTAAAGCAAACTTGCTAATGCTGTATGAGCCACCATTCGGGTAAGCTTGCAATCCTGCAATAGAACAAAGATTAAAAATGTGCCCATTGCGTTGCGCAATCATTTTTGGAACTAAGGTTTTTGTTAAATAGTAAGCGCTGTACACATTGGTTTGCATCATTGCTTCTAAGGTACCATCGGTTTCATCAATTACATTGCCCGGTAAAAAGGTTCCGGCATTGTTTACCAATACATCAACAGTATCCGTATTGTTGTTGATCCATTCACCACATAGCAATACAGCCTCTTTTTTACTCAGATCAAATGCCTGTGCTTTAATGGTGATGTCTGGAAAATCTTTTTCAAACTCTTGCACGGTATTCAACAAATGCGTTTCGTTTTTCGATACTAACACCAAGTCATAGACGTTCAAGGCGAAGATTTTTGCAATTGCTTTTCCTATTCCTCTCGATGCACCGGTTATTACTGCATTCATACGCATTATTTTTGCTGCTTTACAAATCTAAAGGCTTTTGTTGTGAGCATTAAGTATAAACATCTGTTCTTCGATCTTGATCATACTATTTGGGATTTTGATGCCAATGCAAAAGCTACGCTAGAGCAGATGCATATTGATTTTTCTCTGGCAGAAAGAGGCATTCATGATTTCGAACTGTTTCATAAAAACTATTTGCAGCACAACGAAAAGCTTTGGGCTCGCTACCGCAACGGCTGGATCAAACAGGAAGAGCTTCGGTTAAAAAGGATGTGGCTTTCTCTGTTAGACTTCAAAATTGCTGATGAAACATTGGCAAAGGAAATGAGCGATCGTTTTTTAGAACTGTTGCCAACCAGAACCATTCTTTTCCCCAATACGATCGAGGTGCTCAACTACTTGCATGATAAAGGATACGCTATGCATATTATTACTAATGGCTTTGAAAAAACACAACATAGTAAGCTGACTAACTCAGGACTCAGCACCTATTTTAAAAATGTGATCACCTCGGAAGGCTCCAACAGTTTAAAGCCGCACAAAGAAATATTTGAATTTTCCTTGGCAAAGGCAGGTGCGACTGTAGAAGAAAGTATTATGATCGGCGATTCTCTTGAAGTAGATATTGTTGGTGCCATGCAGGTAGGAATGGATACAGTGCATACGAACTATATCAATTCGCTGCAGGAAGTAAAGCCAACCTACACCATTACCAACTTGAATGAGCTAAAGGAAATTTTATAGAACTTACCATGTTCCAAGCACTGTAACGCCACCTTTCACTTTCTGATTGATCTTGACATCAAGTTTGGTATCGAGTGGCAACAAAAGATCTACACGAGAGCCAAATTTGATAAAGCCCATTTCATCACACTGCTTTACTTTATCACCTGGCTTCAGGTAATTCACAATACGCTTGGCTAAGGCGCCGGCAATTTGCTTGGTCAATAATTCTTTTCCGTGGCTACGATAAACTACAGTGTGACGTTCGTTTTCGGTAGATGATTTAGGATGCCAAGCAACTAAATATTTTCCGGGATGGTATTGGCTGTACACCACTTCGCCATCAACCGGGTTGCGGTTCACATGCACATTTAAAGGGCTCATGAAAATAGAAACCTGCAAGCGGTGGTCTTTAAAATATTCATCAGCTTCCACTTCTTCAATCACTACTACAGTACCATCTGCTGGTGCTATGATGCTTTCATCACCAAAAGAATAGCTACGCTTTGGAATACGAAAAAAAGAAAGAATGAAAAGAAACAAAGCAAATGATGCCAAAATAATGATCCATCCTAAAATAGGATAATTTGGCCTTATCCAATAAGATACAGCTATGTCAATAAGTATAACAAAAATGATCGTAATGATAATACTTGGATATCCTTCTTTGTGAATTTTCATGTGCCTCTTAATAAGGCGTCAAAATTAGGAAGTCATTTCCAGATGAAGGCACCAATTCGTTTAAATCGTCATCATCCTTGTCAGCCTAAGCTTGTCGAAGGCGATTAACCATCCCATTTAGGTTTCACGATTGACCATTCACGCTTCAGCGTGGATCTTTCCAAACAGTACGAACAAATTGTGCCGCTGTTTTAAAATCAGTACATCTGCCATCCCCTCTTCCCGTAAATCCGCCACTCGGTGCACAGATATAATTACACGCTTCGTCGTAAAGAGTATTATATTGGTCACAACAATCGCTGCTGAACAAATACACCCGCTTTCTATTATAGATATATTCATCAACCTGGGCAGGAGGATTCCAGCGAGGTTGTGCTTTAATAGAATCAATCTTTTGCTGAATGCAATCGGCAAGCATGGGCTCTTTTTTACATTTCCCAAAACAGAAAATAGAAATGATGAGCACTGCAGTAATAAGTCCTTTCATGTTGCTTTATTAAATACAATTTTAGTTCCTAAAAATAGACAACCTAATTTCGTGCTTTGTTGCATTTGAATCATTATGGAGAAAAGCAATTTTGTAGATCAGATACGAGTGTTTTGTAAAAGCGGTCATGGTGGTGCTGGTATTAAACATTTCAGAAGAGATAAGTTGACGGCCTTTGGCGGACCCGATGGTGGTGATGGTGGTCGTGGCGGACATATTATATTAAGAGGAAACCGCAACCTTTGGACATTACTGCACTTGCGTTATCACAAAAATGTATTGGCAGGCGATGGAGATAATGGCAGTGATAACAATCGCACCGGTCGAAATGGAAAAGATATTATACTCGAAGTTCCTTTGGGCACCATTGCCCGTGATGAGGAAACGGGAGAAAAGGAAGTAGAGATATTGCATGATGGTGAAGAAGTAGTTTGGCTTCCGGGTGGTAAAGGCGGTTTAGGCAATACCAATTTTAAAACACCAACCAACCAGGCGCCGGAACATGCGCAACCAGGATTGCCCGGTCAGGAAGGCTGGAAAGTATTAGAGTTAAAAGTATTGGCCGATGTGGGTTTGGTTGGCTTTCCTAATGCTGGTAAGTCTACTTTGCTTTCTGTAATGACGGCTGCCAAGCCAAAGATTGCCAACTATGCTTTTACGACCATTACGCCAAACTTAGGTATGGTCGAATACCGTGATGGTAAAAGTTTTTGCATTGCCGATTTGCCGGGTATTATCGAAGGTGCTGCCGAAGGCAAAGGTTTAGGTCATCGTTTCCTGCGCCATATTGAACGCAACTCTATTTTACTGTTCTTAATTCCTGCTGACAGTAAAGATCATCGGAAAGAATTTGATATACTGGTAAATGAATTGGAAGAATACAATCCCGAATTGCTTAACAAGCGTTTCTTAATTGCTATTAGCAAAAGCGACATGCTTGATGACGAATTAAAAGAAGCAATAGCAAAAGAACTTCCGGATAATGTGCCGCAGGTTTTTATTTCATCGGTAACCGGCTACAATATCCAGAAGTTGAAAGATTTGTTATGGCAATCGCTGAACAGTAGTGAATAGTTTGGCTCAACAGATAGCCAGTTATATATTTATGTGAATAGTAAATCCTCACTTGGGCTAATCATTCACAATTCACCACTCACCATTCACGCTCTAATCCATTCCACTTTTTCTTCAATAGGCTTTCTTGCTTTTTCTGGCGAAGGAACGGCAATCGCACCAATGTAGAAAAAGCCAAGCAGCTTATCATCTTCTTCCAAACCGAAAAAAGGTTTAGCACTTGTCTTGTACGTAACACCGCCTGTAGTCCAATAGCCACCTACACCATAAGCTGTAATGGTGAGATACATATTTTGAACGGAACAAGACACGGCAGCTATTTCTTCTACTTCCGGAAATTTTTTATTGGGATCTCTCTTCAAACAAAGCGCTATCACATGCGATGCTTTCAATGGATTCTCCTGCAGGTTTTGATAAGTAGCTTCTTTAAAGTTCTCACCTGCTTCTTGTTTGTATAACTCGCTTTGAAACTTCGCTAGTTTTTTCAATCCTTCACCAGTAAACACCACAAACTTCCAGGGTTGAATATTACCATGACTGGGCGCCCATGTTGCATTCTCCACCACTTGCTGCACAATGGTATCATCTACTTTTTTGGCCGTATCAAATTGCTTTGGAAAAGTAGAGCGGCGATTTTTAATGCAGCTGTTGATCTCTTCTATGTTGTAGTTCATCGTTTCAATTTTTAAGAGCAGCAAAAGTCTGCTTTCTTTTCTATTTAATTGATGTAAAAATCCGACACGACTATTTTCGTAGAACAAGTTTTTACTCCATCCATTGACAGAAGGCTGCACTCAATACATTTTAGCTCGGCTACCTGCTTTTTTAGTAGGTCTTTTGGTGAAAGAATCAGACCATGAGGAAAATTGTATTTGTAATCACCGCCCTTTTGACAAGCTCCTTAGTTTTTGCACAAACTGGAAAAGGAAATTTGACTGTCACAATAGAAAATGCACAAAAAACACCGGTGGAAGGTGCTACCGTAGAACTATTAAGAGCCAAAGACTCCGAACTGGTTAAAGCTGCTGTTAGCGATAAAGCTGGCAATGCAGAATTTGAACCCCAATTCGGAAACTACATCTTGCGTAGTAGTATGGTTGGCTTTACCATTGCTTATTCTGCACCCTTTACGTTAAATGAAACTAATCTAAGCATAACAATCCCTGCACTAAGTTTAGCACAGAAGGCCGAAGGACAATTGCAAGGTGTTACGGTTACAGCCCGCAAACCATTCATTCAAAAACTCAACGATCGTATCGTAGTAAATGTGGAGAACAGTGTTGTAAACGTAGGTAGTTCCACATTGGATGTATTGGAACGTTCACCTGGCGTAGCTATCGATCAAAACGATGTGATTGGCTTACGTGGCAGGTAAGGTGTTATTGTGATGATCGATGGTAAACCTTCACCAATGTCAGGATCAAACCTTGCAAACTATTTGCGGGGCTTACCAAGTTCTGCTATTGAAAGTGTGCACATCATTACCAATCCGTCTGCTAAATACGATGCATCAGGTAATTCAGGCATCATCGATATCAAACTCAAAAAAGACCAACGACTAGGCTATAATGGAACGCTGATAGCAGGTTATGGACAAGGTGTGTACCCAAAGGCGAATGCTGGTGTTACGTTTAACTACCGCAACAAAAGCATGAATGTATTTGGCAATTATAATTATGCTTACAGTAAAGGATTAAATCACCTATTCATCAATAGAAATTTTTTTGACAAAGGCGTCTTTGTTAGTTCAGATGAAAAAGACAATTACACCGTGTTTCCATTCAATACAAACACGGCACGTATCAGCGCAGATTTCTTTCCAAGTAAAAAAACAATCATTGGCTTTGTAGTCAATAGCAACTTCAGCCATTTTGAACGGGTGAACGATAACCACTCTGTGTTGAATAATAAATATTATCAGCCTGACTACTTGTTTAATACCTATGCCACTGGCAATGATCACAACAACAACACTGTAGGCAACATAAACTTCAAACACACATTTGACAGCACTGGTAAAGAATTAACAGCAGATATTGATTATAGTGTGTTCAATACAGCTTCGCTTACCCACACAGCAACTTCCTTCTTTAACCTGAATGGCTCTGTAAGAAAAGCTATGGATGTTTTAGATGGTGATCAATCCGGTAAGCTAACCTTAAAAACAGGCAAGATTGATTATTCTAATCCGATGAGAGGCGGTGCTAAACTGGAAGCAGGCTTTAAAACAAGTTTTGTATCTGCTGATAACGATGCAAAGTTTTACAACGTAAAACCAACAGGGACAGAAGTGGATGCAGGTAAAACTAATCCCTTTTATTATGATGAAATCAATAACGCAGGTTATGTAAACTTTAGTAAAGTATATAAAAAGTTCAACTTCCAGTTAGGTCTTCGTGCAGAAAATACTAATCTGAAAACGCACCAGGTAAAAGGCGAAGTTTATTTTGATTCAAGTTATTTGCAATTCTTTCCAAGTGCCTTCCTTAACTATAAATTAAAAGAAGATCAAACTCTTGGAGTATCGGTAAGCATACGCATTGATCGTCCGGGGTATGGACAGTTAAATCCATTCTTATTCCAGATAGATGCAACAACATATAATACGGGTAACCCACATTTATTGCCGCAGTTCACTTGGAGCTACGAGTTGAGCTATACATTAAAGAGTTTGAACTTTACATTAGGTTATAGTCATACGCAACAAGTGCAGAATACAGTTATTGCAAAGATCTTAGACGTGATTCCAAATTTCGAGATCAAACCAGGCGAGGATTCAAATATTACCATTCAACAGTTCGTGAACCTGACATCACAGGATTATTTTGGTCTTACTGTTTCCGCACAAATTCGCATCAACAATTGGTGGAACATGGTTAACAATGCAAATATTTATTACACCAAGTTTCAGGGAAATATTGGTGGTAGTGTATTGAACAATGGAACACCTGCTGCAGACATCCGAACCAATAACACCTTCACCTTTAAAAAAGGATGGACAGCAGAATTGAATGCAAGCTTTAGTTCCGTAGGACAGTATGGCTATATGGTAGGCAAGCCTCAGTGGAGCGTATCAACCGGTGTGCAAAAAACAGTATTGAAAAATAAAGGCACTGTACGTTTCAATATCACCGACATCTTTTGGACAAACTTGCCACGAGGCGTAATCACTTATGAAGGCAGATATGTAGAGAACTGGCATGCGAATAGGGAAACAAGAGTTGCCAACTTAAGCTTCACCTATCGTTTTGGCAACAATAAAGTACAGGCAGCCCGCAGAAGAAAAACAGCTTCGGAAGAAGAGCGCCAACGAGCTGGATAATAGTCTCTTATGCAGATTGATCCATACAAAGCATGCTCTTAGTAGCATGTTTTTACTTTTCGGTAGGCACTGCAGTTAAAAAATGTTGTTGAAATAAAGAGAAGTGCTCGTTGCCAATGAACTGCTTTACATGCTTATAAAAACGACTGTAGTCGTAATAACCATAAACGGTATAATCAAAAGCTGTAGGATCAGTTGTTAGTTCTTCTACTGCTTTGCGAATACGCATAATTTGCAAAGCCTGCTTGCTGCTTAAACTGGTAGCAATTTCAAAATAACGTTGCAAGGTTCGGGGGCTGATAGCATATTGCTGGGCTAATGTTTCTACAGATGTAGTAAAATTATTTTGCTTTTGACATTGCTCTAATATCTCGCTTACAATATCTACATAGGCAAGTGAACCGGAATAATCGTAGATGATCTTATTGTAATAAGCAGTGATAATATCAACCCGCTTTTGAAAGTTGTCGGTCGACTTTACTTTGTCTACAATAGATCGGTCAATTAAATACTCTAAGGGAAAAATATATTCTTTGTATTCGGAAAAATTAATGCGCTTTTGAAAAACTACAGGCGACACTTTGAACTTGATCCCAAAAAATCCTGTTGCCAACAGCGTGATGACAAGCAAGCTTTTTATGCCTTGGAAGAAAGCCATCCGTCTTCATCTCAAACTTCTCTTCTTCCAATTGCATAATGAAAGGCGTTCACAGGTTAATGAGGTAGGTATAGCCAATATTGGGAAACAAAACATCTGCAAAACCATCTGGGTATTTTTTCCATAGGTCATCAAATTCAATCTCCCAGAAGAAATCAATGAATCTTGCCAGGGAATGCTTTGGCTTTTTGCGATGATAGTGATGCTCAAAATGATAGGTATCAAAAAATTCTACATGCTGCACCTTGTGAAGTTAATTAGTTGCTTTATTGATTTGTTGACAACCTAAATCATTAACTAATCTTTTGCGCTTGGGCAATCATTGAACGTATTAGCTAGGCTACTAACTTCGCAACTTTATTTATGCTTAATACTGCACAAAAAATCATCATCATCACTGCACCGTCAGGCGCCGGCAAAACCAGTATCACGCATTATTTGCTCAACAAATATTCGGATAAGCTTGCCTTTTCTATCTCTGCTGCCACACGCCAGCCCAGAGGAATCGAAAAATCAGGTGTCGATTATTATTTTATGAGTGTGGAAGAATTCACCAACAAAATTCAGCACGAAGAATTTATAGAGTGGGAAATGGTGTATGAAGGCAAATATTATGGCACCTTAAAATCAGAGATTCATCGCATTTGGAGTGAAGGCAAAATCCCTGTGCTGGATATAGATGTAAAGGGAGCCATTCACGTACAACAACAATTTCCTGAAACAACGCTTTCCATTTTCATTGAAGCACCAAGTATTGACGAATTGAAAAAACGCCTTATATCCCGCGGCACGGAAAGCGAAGAGTCGCTAAATGCACGCATCAATAAAGCGTATTATGAGCTTTCGTTTAAACACTCCTTCGATAAGGTAATTGTAAATCGTGAACTACAAACCGCTTGTGCCGAAGCAGAAGAAATCGTGACGGAGTTTATTAAAAGATAAGCAGCGTAAGCAATCAGAAGTTAGGCTTAATCTTGATTCAACAGAACTTCTTATCCTAAGCTCAACACTATTATTACTGGCACCGGAGTTGTTTAGCCATCATGTAAAACGGAGGGCAAGATGAAACGAGTGTTGCACAAAATCCAGATAGTAGTATTAAGCAGCTTATTAATTGCTGCCTTCAGCAAACGCAGCCAATCTCTTATAGATGATAGTTCTGTTTTGAAAATAAAGCAATCACCTATGCCACCCGATTCGCTTCAATTAGATAGCTTAAATAAATTCGGCTTTCGCTAATCAGGCTTCACCCATCATTAAGTCTTCAATGGTATGCGCTTGTACAATTGGCTCCAACTGATCTACTAATCGGTAGGTTAAATGGTCTTTTACCTCCTGCGGCAATGTTTCAAAGTATTGTTTTGTTAGTTGCAGATCATGTCGCTCGGCATTAATAGCACCCGGCGCATCCACACCTAGTACTAATACAGGTCGTGCTTTGTGGGAATGATTAGCAGTACCACGATGAATAGTTAAAGCCGAGCGTGCAGATATATCGCCTCGTTGCGGCATCTTTCGCTGTGCTTTTTTTAAATAGCGAGGATAATTGGATTTAGGTGGAAACATCCCATGTTTAAAGCCATCGGGTAAATCCCACTGCGTACCAGGTGCCACTTCAAAAGGCCCCATATCTTCTGTAACATCTACCCTTGTAATGTTGAATGCAAGTGAATTCAATCTCCGACCAATGATAGTATCATCCGGTGCGGGAAAGTCTCTATGCCGTGGCTGATCCATTGCACCTGGGTTGGGTACATCAAAACCAATTTCTACAATTTTATATTCTGGCCCAGTACTGCTTTGCAAACCGCTATAACCCATGGATGCGTTGCCAGATCAATAAAGCCACGAATATCTTCTGGGTGGATTTCTACATAATGTCGTTTAGGACCTCTTCCAACCGCACCGTTGGGACGCTTTAAAGCATCGTCATAAGCTATCATGATGTCTTCATGCAGTTGTTCAATCCATTCTATTGAAAAAGCACCCTTATAGCCAATAATACCATCGCCATACAAACCACCCATAATAGCGGAAATATCGAAATCAGGTTCACTTGCTTGTGTGGCCTCGTTCTCCGTTTCGTTCAGAATAAAATCGTTTTGAAAAATGCGGCAAGCAAAATGCCACTAAGCAGTAGGAGTACCGGTGGTCTTATCAGTTTTCTCTTCCAACTTTTCTTCTAGTTCTTTCTTTTCCTTCATTTTTTTGAAAATACGATCCCATCTTTTTTGCCAAACCAAACCAATATGCTCCGTTGGCACCTCATCACCTAATAGTTTGCCCCAAGGTTTGAGGCCATCCACCCTATCAAAAATTATTTTCAACACACCAATCAACGGTATGGATAAGAACATACCCGACACACCCCACAAAGCACCACCTAACAATACTACCACTACCGACATAAGGGCATTAATCTGCACTTTTTTGGAAACAAATAGCGGCACCACAATATGATTATCGATAAACTGTATCACCGTATAAGCAATGATCACAATTAACTGCGTAGAGAAACCTTCTTTTACTATCGTAACCATAAGTACCGGTAGGGCAATAGCAATAATGCCACCGATGTAGGGCAACAGATTCAGCAGCCCACCTATCAAGCCTATTACAATCGCCGAAGGCACACCAATAATCAATAGTACAACGCTATTCATTACCGATACAATCACGGTTTCAATCATTAAGCCCTGCATATAGCTTTGCACAGCGCCTTTTGTTTCGCTCAATATTTCGGCTACTTGTAGCGAATGCTTTTCTGAAAACACCTGGAACAAAAAATCCAGGATCAAAGGCTTGTAATAAAGGATCATGAAAATATATACCGGTAGCAACACCAGCACGCCTACCAAACCTAAAATGGTAGAAACGGTATTACGCAGCATACCGCCTTTACCAATTTCCCCGGTTATAGCCGTAATTTGCTTTTGAAGATTAAGGCCAAAATGAGTTTTAGTCCAACTGCCTGCGTGTAATAAAATGGCATTCATTTTTGTTTTCAACAGCGGTATGCTGGAAACAAACGTGTTGATTTGAGTGGACAAAAAATAAAACAATCCCACAAATAAGGCCAGTGCGGCTAATAAGGAGATTAAGATGGCCCAAAACTTGGGCACTACTCGTTCTAGCCGTACATAAAGTGGATTAAGAAGAATAGCGATCAAGACCGAAAAAGCAAGCGGAACCAATATGTCGGATAAAACAAATAAGATGTAGATGATCAGGACCAAACCCAGCAACACCGCAGCTGCTTTAATGTAAAATGGATATTCTTTTTCTTCAGTTGTGTTCATAAATTGAGCTATTGTTACAAAATTAATACCACGAACCAAAACTTAGTTTGCCAGTGAAACATAAAGGTTTTAGTATTGAACATCCATGAAAAAGGAATTGGCGATCGCCACTATAACCTGGGTAAGAGATAAGGAAGAACAAAGCTTGCTGCAACAATCGTTACCACAATTAAACACGCTTGATTTGCCCATTTACATTACTGATGGCGGATCTGATGCATCGTTTATTTCTTTTCTGGAGCATCTTTCCAATGTTGTTTTATTGCCCAAGCACAAAGGGCTTATGGGCGCAAGCATTAAATAGTTTAAATCATGCAGCTAAAGAACACAGCTTTATTTTATACACCGAACCAGACAAGTACTCTTTTTTCAAACACGTTTTATCAAATGCTTTGGAACAAATTCAACTGGCTGATAATTTGGGTGTTTATGTTTTTTCACGTTCGCAAAAAGCTTTTCAAACCTTTCCTTCTTTTCAGCAAATGACAGAGACAAAGATTAACCGTTGTTGTGCCGAAATAATTGAGAAAGCAATCGACTATACGTATGGTCCATTTATCATCAATGGAAAATTGATCAACCATTTAACTTCATTACCATCTAATATTGGCTGGGGTTGGCAATCTTATAGCTTTGTACTTGCAAAACCCTTAGGACTGCTTGTGGAAAGTTTTGAAGGTGACTTTGCCTGCCCTTTAGATCAACAAACAGACGATGCAACCGAACGCATTTACCGGATGCAACAATTAGCACAAAATATTGAAAGCATTACCCTTGGTGCAGCAACTACCTTTTAAAACTTTTAGCACTGATACCTAAAAACAATTCTCTTGATCGCCGGCTATTGAATAGATTCATTAATTGCAACAATTACAGACTATTTTCATGCACACTCTGCACTGCACGTCCTGATGGGTCCTGCATTTTCTTAAACGCTTCATCCCATTCTAAAGCAATAGCCGTGCTGCAGGCTACTGATTTCTCGTAAGGCACAGTACCTGCTGCAGCTTCGCCAGGGAATAGTTCGCTGAAAATAGAGCGATAATAATATTCTTCTTTAGTATTTGGTGTGTTGATGGGGAAGCGATGTGCTGCGTTCTTTAACTGGTCATCACTCACTCGTTCTGCAGTAATTTGCTTTAAGGTATCGATCCAACTATAGCCAACACCGTCTGAGAATTGTTCTTTTTGTCGCCACGCTACTTCTGCAGGCAAGTAACCTTCGAAGGCTTTACGCAGGATCCATTTTTCAATTTTTCCGCCACCCGCCATTTTATCGGCAGGGTTCAGGCGCATGGCTACATCCATAAACTCTTTATCCAAAAACGGCACACGGCCTTCCACACCCCAGGCCGCCAATGATTTATTAGCACGTAAGCAATCGTAGGAATGCAGCTTGCTTAGCTTGCGTACTGTTTCCTCGTGAAAGGCTTGTGCATTTGGCGCTTTATGAAAATAGAGATAGCCGCCAAAAAGTTCATCCGAACCTTCGCCGCTCAACACCATCTTCACTCCCATTGATTTAATTACCCGAGCCAGCAAATACATGGGTGTGGAAGCACGAATGGTAGTGACGTCGTAAGTTTCAATGTGATAGATCACATCCCGCAAGGCATCTAAGCCTTCCTGTATGGTGAAGTTTATTTCGTGGTGAATAGTGCCAATATGCTCCGCCACTTTTCGGGCTGCTTTTAAATCAGGAGATTCTTTCAACCCAACGGCAAAAGAATGGAGCTGTGGCCACCAGGCGTCTTTTAAATCTTCGGTTTCAATTCTTCTCCCTGCATATTTTTTGGCAATGGCAGAAATAATGGATGAATCCAAGCCACCGGATAATAAAACACCATAGGGAACATCTGACATTAACTGACGATGCACGGCTTCCTCCAATGCTCTTTTTAGTTCCTGTAGATCAGTCTTATTATTTTTTACAGCATCAAAGTCTGTCCACTCACGATTATACCATTTTACCAGCTTACCTTCTTTGCTATGCCAATAGTGACCCGGTAAAAACTCCTGTATCCGGTTGCAAATGCCAATCAAAGCTTTTAATTCAGAAGCAACGTAAAAGTTACCCCATTCATCCCAACCCATATATAAGGGAATAATGCCGATATGATCACGGGCAATTAAGTATTCGTCTTTTTCTTCGTCGTACAAAGCAAAGGCAAAGATGCCGTTGAGGTCGTCTAAAAATGCAGTTCCTTTTTCACGGTATAAAGGAAGAATTACTTCGCAATCGGATTGTGTTTGAAACTCGTAAGGCTGCTCTAGTGTTTTGCGCAGTTCCCGATGATTGTATATTTCTCCATTAACGCACAATGCCAACTTACCGTCGTTGCTTATCAATGGCTGTCGACCAGAAGTTGGATCAACAATAGCCAGTCGCTCATGCGCAAGAATTGCCTTATCATTTACATATATTCCCGACCAATCCGGCCCGCGATGACGAAGGCAACGAGCCATTTGCAGGGCTTTGCCTCTTAGTTCTTCGGTTGTTTGTTTTAGATCAAATATTCCAACTATACCACACATAAACAGTTAGGTTTAAATAAAAAATCCCTGCGGCAACAGGGCTTAAAATAAATGCTCACCCTGCGGCAAGCATATTGGGTGAACAAATATAATTTTTAGCAATGGATAAACAAAGCTTACTCTATGTTGTCTGCAGATATTCGGCAAGCGCCATTGCCAAGGTTGCCCCTAAAAGCAACAAGGCCAGAATGATAACACCTACCATGCTACCCATGGAATAATTTTTCTCTCCTAATTCATGGTCACGTTCCTCTATCCTGTTTTTCATAACGACGATTTGCCCGGTATAAGTCAAAACTGTGCCAATTGTGGATTTATGGGGCAACCAAGAGCTGGCTTTTGGTTTGCAGCCTTTTGTTTTATGAAGTTGCTAACAAAAAGATTGTTGCAGGATATACTCCTAAAGTTGCTGCTCGTTTCTATCTTGTTTGTAGCAGCTATTTTCATTTTTGGCTTCCTGGCAGATGAGGCGGTTTTAGAGAATGAGGATTTGTTTGACAGCAGGGCTTTTCATTTTTTTCATGCTTACACTACGCCTGGATTGATACACCTGGCAGCTTTTATCAGCTTTTTTGGATCACCTAAATTTTTTATTCCAGCCTATTCATTGTTGTGTGGCTATTTTTTATGGCAAAAAAAGAAACGCCTTTCGCTGGATATATTGCTGATTGGGATCAGCAGTTCGCTGCTTATGTTTGGCTTGAAAAATATATTCAAGCGGCATCGTCCTGATTTTCCGATTTTGCAAACGCTGAACAACTATAGCTTTCCAAGCGGACATTCGCTGTGCTCTTTTGTATTCTGCAGCATTTTGATATAAGTAGTTTGGTTAAGTAATTGGAGCAAGCCCCTTAAATGGCTACTATCTATCCTACTTTTATTTTTTTCAATCTCGATAGGGATTAGTCGTATTGTACTGCGCTACCATTATGCCAGTGATGTACTTGCCGGTTTTGCACTTGGCTATGCATGGGTGCTGTTTTCGCTTTGGCTGTTAAATAAAATTTTAAAAGCGCAAAAAACCCGCTACTCAAAGTGCTTGAGTTTATAGTTGGTAAATGTGTAACTGGCCGTTTCTATTGTGTTTCGTTTGAGATTGTACCAAGGACTATTTTTTAGATCATAAGGGTTGCTGAACACATAAATGGATTGTGCCGGTGTATAACCTTCAACGAGTTTGAAAAGCCGTTCGCCATTAGTGTCTTTTTTCTCATCAACAATAATGAAACAATGTCCGGCGTTACCGCCATGAATAACTACTGTACCTACTGCAAAATCGTTGGCCGCTTTCAGTTCTTTTTCCAATGATATGGTTCCTGCATAAGCATAAACAATATATAAATAACGGCGCAACGACTATTGAGTAATAGCACAAGGCTCCGCTACTTTTGAAAGCTTTGCGCCATTGGCAATTGGTCGAACACCTTTGCAGTAATCACTAAACGAATAGTACAGGTTATTGGTAAAGTGAAATCCAATTTCGCCGTATTGCTTTCCTTCAAAAAAATATTCAGCCTGCAAACGCATGAGTGCATTGGCGCATTGTTGCAGGTCTGTTTTACCAAAGTCATAGGTTATTACGGCAACATGGTTTTGCCGGTTGGCAATTTGACTTCCACGATAATCAAGAATAGGTTGATCAACGGTGGGCAAATGCTGCAGAAAATATTGCCAGGTGCCCGGTGTAAAACTTGTTTGCTTAAAAGTTTGCGCAGATATGTTTGTGCTTGATCGCCCTATTACAGAACACTTGTATTTTGACAATGCATAAGGCTTAAGCAAATACTCAAAATAAATATTCGCATGGCTGTTGGTTTTTGCTTTGATGCCAATGACGATTATTTCCATAAACAACAAAAAGACTTTTCTGCATTTATCAATTCTTTGACCAATTGCCACTTGCACTTCGCCGTTAGAGCATCATACATTCACAGTAAAATCAACACAGATTATGGAACCCTCTTCAGATGACGGCGACCTTACCACTGCCGCATTTACCAAAACCAGTTTCATTCTCCTTCTTTGTCTATTTGTTTGTTTTAAATCTTACCAATTTGTTCGACCGCAAAAGAAAGCAGTTGCACAAACCGTTGCATCTACTGTCTCACACAAGGCAATAGTGCAACGCAAGTCTGAAAAGAAAAAATCAAAAAAGAAAAAGCTATACCTAACGTTTGATGATGGCCCAAACAGAGGTACTAAAAACGTATTGCACATTGTAGAAGACGAGCAAGCGCCGGTAACATTTTTTATTGTTGGCGAGCATGTATTTGCTTCCAACACACAACACCAGTTATGGGACAGCTTGAAAATGGCGCAACACATTGTTTTATGTAGCCATAGCTATTCGCATGCACACAATCATTACGAAAGATATTATTCGCAACCAGATTCCGTTGTGCACGATTTTGAACGGACGCAGGATAGTTTAGACTTAGATAACAATATTGTACGGACACCGGGTAGGAATATATGGCGCATTGATAGCCTACATTTTACCGATTTAAAGAAAAGTGCAGCGGCAGCTGATTCATTACAAAAAGCAGGATTTGTGTTGATGGGTTGGGATTTGGAATGGGAATTTGATCATAAGACCATGCACGTGACAACAGACGCATCGGTTATTGTGCGACAGATTGATAGCATTTTTAAATGGGGTAAAACAATATATCCTGACCATTTAGTGTTGCTGGCGCATGATCAGGTATATGATAAGAGCGATGACTCTTTGCAATTGCGTTTGCTATTGCAGCAATTGAAACAGAAAGAAGATATTGAACTGTCGTTAGTAACTACTTATCCCGGTACAAATAAAAGAGACACAGTGGTGATTAAGTAGATTACTATGTGATAGCTTGAACCCCTAAAAGGCACATAGGAACACAAGAAAATTTTTGTACAACATAACTCCTTGGTGTCTTAGTGCTTGGTTCCTTTGATACATAGCACTACCTGGCTTTTCTATTCATTATTCTACGAGTGTAATAAGAAATCTACATACTCTTTCTTTCCCGATAATTTTTCTATCTTAACCCTACAAACCACCAACATACAAAGCTTGTTCGAGCCGGCTGTTGCCGAACAAATCATTCAGCGGATTTATGCTTTAGAAGCAAATAAACCACTACAATAGGGCAAAATGAATGCGTCACAAATGCTCGCACATTGCCAAGCCCCTTTTCGAACTTATTTTGGTGAAGAGAAGCTCAAACGAGGGCTGATGGGAATTCTGTTTGGCCGGATAGCGAAGAAAAAATTGTTTACCGATAAACCGTGGCCCCGCAATCTGCCCACGGCAAAATCATTTGTTATAGCTGACGAACGTCGATTTGAGCAAGAAAAAGAAAAACTGATCAAAGAAATTAGACGCTTTGCTTCGGAAGGCTATAATCTTACTGCATCAAAACATCTTTTTTGGGCAATATGCCTTCGCAAGAGTGGGCTCTTCTTGCATACAAGCACTTAGATCATCATCTGCAGCAGTTTGGTGTTTGAATCATAAACCTAATCTACCAACATAAACCTAATCTACCAATATGAAAAACGCATACTTGCTTTTTTTTACTTTCTATTCTGAGATTGGCTTTGCGCAAGGCAGATCTGCTTCGCTTCAAACGAACAATGCGGCGACCTCCATTAAGACTGCAGCTATTCCTAGTTTTATCATTAAGAAGAATCAGCTAAATAAAAAAATGATTACGCCTGCGGACGCTTCTTTCAAGCAGGATGTTGTGCGTGTAATGAACATTGAAAAAGATAGCGTAAAAGCAGAGCAGTTGAATTTAGACAAGTTCAATACTGTAGCGACGCTGAACGGCACTCACTTAATGATTGAAGATAAAGCAAAGCTTAGCATATTCAATGAGTGCACCTATGCTAAAGAAACGGGTATTTATTCGTTCAATTTATTTAAGGTAAAGTGGAAAGGTTTGCCTTATATCTATTGCATTAATTGCGGCACAGCTTTATTACAATTGAAAGTTGTAAAGGATAAAAATTACTTTGTTCATTTTTTCTTAACTGCTGAAGATGAAAAAACTTATGAGCTTCTACTTTCTCCCAGTATGCTTTCACCTGAGCAATTTCATTTGTCTGAGGGTGCACAAGAGCTTATGTTCTTCATCAAACCAAAAGCTTCAGGCTATTTATCCTATTACTTGCGTTGTGTAGAGCCGGGCAGTTGGAAATTGTTACAAGTACAGGTATCTGAACAATAGCCGATAGTTCATTTTTTGTACCCATTACTTTAAATGGAAGTTATGAGTATAGATAAAAACAATGCATCCGTAAATCATCAGGATCATCCACACCAGAAAGGACAACAAAATAACACACCTTCCATTCAGGACACGAACGGACAACGCAGAAGTAATAACAATAACCAGCCCATGAGCAATCTGCTGAATAAATCGGAAGAACAAAGAACAGGTAGTGCTCATGGTCAGCAGGATGAAAGCGATGTGCAAGAAGAAGAAAGACTTTCTTAAAAATTTAAGTTCATAAAAGCTCCTGCATCTTTCAGGAGCTTTTATTATTTTGAGCCGCACATAAACATACGAATGGAACCGATTCAACCTTTAGGCAGAACAAGTTTTGGCGACCCAGTAAATGAAGGCCATGTATTATCAGCAGAAGAAGCAATTGCTCTATTGAATGATTGGATAGTGAATGAACGACTTCGCCTGCATATGAAACAAGTTGGGGTTGTAATGAAGGCATGGGCATTGGAACGCGAAGGTCTTTCAAAAGAAGAAGCGCACAAGTGGTGGCTTGCAGGCGTGCTGCATGATGCCGATTGGGAAAAATATCCTAATGATCATTGCCGCATTATTATTGAAGAATTAGAGCGGAGAACTATAGATCCTTGCATTATTCACTGCATTGCTTCGCATGGCCCAAGACATTTTGGTGTAGAGCCAAAAACTAAAATGGACAAGATGATTTATGTGTTTGATGAACTATCGGGTTTTATTCATGCAGCTGCTTTGATCCGGCCTACCCGATATGAAGGCATGGATGTAAAGAGCATTCAAAAAAAATTGAAAACACCTTCGTTTGCAGCCCAGGTAAGTAGGGATGATATTAGTGACGCTATTAGCAGAATAGATGTTTCTTTAGATGAGATCATTCAGTTTATTATTGATCATCAGAAAGATGTGCAATAAAAAGCCGCCCCTAAAAAGAGGCGGCTTAGACTGCTTATGAGAATTAAAACTTCGCTTATTGAATGGTGTACGTGTATGAACCAGGGTTACTTAAGTTTAAAGTAACTGTTCTTGTACCACCTAATGTAACCGGAATATTGTTAGAACTGTTGAATTGCAATTGTCCTGGGGCAGCACCCAAACCATAATTGATTGTCCAGTCGTTATTTGCACGGAACTTAATTTGTCCGCTTGTGTTCAAAGTTGTAGTTGCTTTCCATACTTTATTCACTGCATCATAAGTCATTGGAATATCTGTACCCCAACCGGCAGCGCCATCACCAATAATGCTCCAGGTAGTTCTTGTTTTAGTATATGTTTTAACAGCAGGGTTAGTAGTAAGGTCTGCGGTAATAAAATAATAACCTGGTGTAGTAAACATAATATCGTTTCCAGGACTTGCTAGCTTACCTGTGTTGGTACCATCATCACCAAAAATACCAGCACACCAGCAAGGCGCATCTGTAAGTTTGAAGCCTTGGTAACCAGAAGCTGTTAAGTTTACATACCCTTCATACTTACCTGTACTGTTAATAGAAATAAGGCGGGGAGCTGATGCCGGATCCCATCCCTGATAATCACCGGGCACACTTAAAAATGAATTCAATGAATAGGCTTTCACTGTAAGCGTAATTACATTTGAATAAACAGGTGTTTGACCAGAGCCAACATCTGCTTTTAACCGTACCTGCACCGGGTTTGGAGCAGCTGTGTCAATACCTGTATTCAATGCTGCAATATTCAGGTCTTGTACAGTCATGTCCTGTGTATTCTTACTAGTATTGAACGTGTAGTTATAAGGAGTTGCGAAATTGGTATTCGGTTTTGCAAACTGCAATGTATAAGTAATGGCAGCAGGATAACCAAAGTTTGGTGTATTGAAGCTAAACGTAATACCAGTATTGGCAGCGTTTGCTTTTGTAAGTGTTACCGTATTTGTAGAAGATGCTAAGTTTAACGAAGCGCCTGGCTGAATAACCGTCATATCTTCTGTCTTTTTACAAGAAGATAGAACAAGTAACACTGCGCCAACAATCGTTAGTTTATTGAGCAATTGTTTCATAAGAAGTCTTATTTATAAAATTAATAATTAGGATTTTGAACAAGATTAGGATTTGCTGTTACATCGCTGGCTGGCAATGGATATAAGTTGCGATAAGCCGGAACACCAGTACCGCCAAATACACCACCTTTCCAAGGCCATAAATAACCAGCAGAAGTAAACTTACCGTAGCGAATTAAATCGGTGCGACGGAAGCCTTCCCAATACAATTCTCTTGCTCTTTCGTCTAAAATGAAATCGGTTGTTAGTTGAGCTGCAGTAATGTTACCAGAGGCATTCATATACGCTCTTGTACGCAAAGTATTGATGTATTGCAACGCAAGGTTCATATCACCAGCACCTCGAGTAGCTGCTTCCGCATAAATTAAATACATCTCTGCAAGACGGAAAAGAGGTAGATCTATATCACAAAAAGTACCTCCAGGGTCCAGGTGTGGAGCTGCAGCACCTGTACGAGTTACATTTCGAAATTTGGTGATAGCATAACCATCGTTGAAGTTAGCCAGGTCATTGATATCAAGATTTTGGCCATTGGTATAAAACTGAGCTCTTTTATCAGCTGCACCTGTTACGTCCGGGAAAAGTAAAGGTATGTTCTTCGTTGTACGAATACCATACCATCCACCACTAGGAATACCATAGGTGTTTGGGTTCATAGAACCGCCTGTTGAAGCATGTACTAAATAAGTAGAGCCACCATAACCCTGTGTATTCAATCCATCATAGTTAATAGTTAGAATAAATTCCGGGTTATTAAGATTATTGTCAGCCAACATCAACCAACGATAATCGCTTAGCAATGTATAACCTGCATCAATTACCTTCTTCGCATACGTCGCTGCATCAGCATAACGGGCTGTACCAGTATACACTTGTGCGTTCAGATATACACGGGCCAATAATGCCTGTGCTGCTGCTTTGTCCACACGACCATATTCATTTGCACGAGCAGCCGGCAATACATTCTCAATAGCCTTCAACTCGTTTTCTATGTATGTAAATAAGTCTGCACGACGAATTTGAGGAGGGATGGCACCAAATGCAGCGGTTTCTGTTACGAATGGAGGATTACCATATAAATCCATCAAAACCCAATATTGGAAAGCACGCAAGAAACGAACCTCATTACGATAACCGCGAATAGCATCTGCGTCAGCTCCGCTAATTCCATTGCTACTTAGCTTAGCATCTGTTGATTGCTTTAAAAATTCATTCACCAAACTGATTTGGTACATTGAGCGATAATATAAACCTTGTAAAAAGGCATCGTTTGATGTCCAGCTCATTTTGTGAAAGTTCTGAATAGTAGCATCATTCCAGGCAATTACTGCCTCGTCGGTTGGCAATTCCTGAGCATTCCAAAACAAGCGGAAGAAATCAGAAAAACCTTCATCAATGCCTTGAATATCGCCTTGACCTGCTGGCCCTTGATTTCCTGTTAATGCGAACGCACCATATACCTTGGCTAAGGCTTGTTTATAACCTGCAGGGGTACTATAAACAGTTAATGATGTAACGTCATTAGTAGGCACTCTGTTTAAATCCTTAGTGCATGATATCATCATTACAGAAGTAAAACCTGTAACCAGTAATATCTTTATAATTCTTTTATTCATTGTTAGTATTATTAAAGATTAGAAGTTAAGTGATATACCTAATGAGTAAACTCGCGGACGAGGATAAAACTTATAATCGATACCGCCGTTTATTTCAGGATCCACACCTTGATACTTAGTAATAACGAACACATTTTGTACTGATGCATTTACACCCAAGCCTACTCTTTTGTTCATAAACTTACCAAAATTGTATCCCAAATAAATATTATCCATACGTAGGAAAGATGCATTCTGAACATAATAGTCACTTAAATATTGATTATTGTTAAATCCTGTTTCTAAATAGTTCACAGATGCATTGTTTACAATGTACGGCAAATTATATACGTTACGGAAAGTGCCTAAGTTGCTATATACGTTGTTGTACAAATAATTGCCATAACTGCCTCTAAGCGTAAAGCCTGCTGTCCATTGCTTGTAAGAAATGTTGCTGCTAAAGCCTAAGAACACACTTGGATCTGCATTATGGAATTGATATAGATCTTTTTCATTGATGATACCGTCACCATTTCTATCTACGTATAATCCTTCAATTGGTTTTCCATTACCATCATAAACTTGTTGATAAACATAGAAGGAACCTCTACCATAACCTACAGAATTGATCAAGGCAGTATTATTAATACCTCCCTCTATTGTACCATATTGTACGCCAGGATAATTTGGATCTGTTACCGCTGTTAAATTAGTAATGGTGTTTTGGTTATAAGTAATATTGAAATTAGCAGTCCATGTGAAATTGCGTGATTGAACAGGAATAGCTGTTAAATTGAATTCAACCCCTTTATTCTCCATGTTACCAACGTTAGCTGTGATCACGTTTGAGAAGTTAGAACCGGCAGGCTGACTAATATTGTTTAATAGGTCTCTGGTCTTTTTGAAATAATAATCAATTGAACCTATGATTCTATTATTGGCAAAACCAAAATCGATACCGCCATTATAAGTTTCTGTCTTTTCCCATTTCAGGTTTGGATTATAACCATTTGGACGATACATGGTATAAAAGTTATTTCCAAACTGATACTGAGCAGTTGATGTACTCAGTGTGTACAAACCTAAATAGCTATAGTTACCAATGCCTTCTTGCTGGCCGGTAATACCATAACCAATTCTAAATTTAAGTTCAGAGATGGCATTCACGTTCTTTAAGAAACTTTCTTGTTTTAAACGCCATGCGAATGCAACGGCTGGATAATTTTCCCAACGATTTTCGGGAGCAATACGAGATGACCCGTCACGACGGAAACTTGCCTGCAAAATATAACGATCTGCAAAATTGTAGTTCAATCTACCAAAGAAGGAGATCAATGTATTCTGAGGTTTATCTAAATCGAATTTTGGATCTGAATTCGGCTGTTTAACGCCAGCGGCATTATAATCTGCAAAGAAATAATTAGTAGTGAGATAATCTTGGTAACCATAACCAGCCACGGCTTCTATACGGCTACGAATAGATTTGATCTCTTTATTATAGGATAAATAGGATTCTAATAATTTACTTTGCTTATCCTGTCTGTATTGATTATTCTCTCCACCTCTTGCATAACGGGATGCAGCACTGTCAGGCCAGTATACAGTGCCTTTGCCTTGTGCAATATCATACCCTACATTTAGATTAGCATGCAAATCCGGAAAGAAGTGTAATTTGTAATCAACCTGCACATTTCCGATACTTCTTTTTACATCACTCTTATCTTGCTTTTGGTATAACAAACCAAGTGGATTACGTGGCGCATTTACGTTTGGCTTATTTGTATTTGGATCAACCCATTCAAAATAACCACCAAAACGATTATTACCGGACATTACAGCATGCGTCGGATCAAAAACAAGTGCTGCACCGATAGCATCTTCGTTGGCAAATACGTTTTTACTAAGTGCCCCCTTTAGGCTTAGGTTTATTTTTAAATGATTATCTAAAAAAGTAGGTGATAAATTAATGGAACTGGTAGTACGTTTTAGGTTACCAGTTTTAAGTATGCCATCTTGGTTTAAAAATCCGATAGATACACGATAAGGTAATGGACCAGCAGTACCACTTACACTAAGGTTATTATCTTCTGCATAAGCAGTTTGATAAATTTCGTTTTGCCAATCAATATTTGCAGTCCCCAATAATGCTCGTGCTGCTGCTCCCTGTGAGGTAGTATTTTTAGCCAAAACCGAACGTAACTGATCTGCTGATAATACATCAACATGTTTGGAGTTAGTAGAAGCTGATAATTGCGTGTTGAACTGGAAAGTTGGTTTACCACTACGTCCTTTTTTAGTAGTAATGATAATTACACCATTCGAAGCACGAGAACCGTAGATTGCAGTTGCCGATGCATCTTTCAAAATATTGAATGATTCAATATCATTAGGGTTAATCAATGACAATGCATTAGCAGAGCCTGACAAAGAGGTATTATCAATGGGTACACCGTCAATTACAATTAAAGGATCGTTGCTTGCACTAAGCGATGCACCACCTCTGATACGAATAGTACTACCGGCACCCGGTGCACCACCATTAGAGGTAATTTGAACACCAGCTACTTTCCCAGCAATTAATTGCTCAGGCGTAGTTACTTGTCCGCGGTTGAAATCTTTAGAAGTAATAGAAGTTACAGAACCTGTTAAATCTCTCCTTTGGCGAGTACCATAACCAATTACTACAACTTCACTTAAGCTGGAAGTTTGGTTGGAAAGAATAAAGCTTACCGTGTTGCCGCTAATAGGCAATTCACGTCGCTCATACCCTACCGAAGTAGCAACTAAAGTTTGTGCATTGGCAGGAACAGAAAGAGTAAAATCACCGGTAGCATTGGTAGTAGTTCCTACCGATGAACCAGCAACTGTAATTGATGCACCTGGAATTCCATTACCGGAAGCGTCTGTCACTCTTCCTGTAATTACCCTATTCTGGGCGAAGGCGATCATAGATAGCAATAAAAATACTGGCAGACTAATAATCCGTAGCAGTTTACGTGGATCCATAAAGCAGTCTATTCGTTTAATGTTATTAAAATGGTTTGCTAATGTGTATTAGGCACACAATGTTAAAAAAAATTCTTGGTAGAAAAAATTTTTGTTAAGAAAAATACTCATCAGGCTTTATTTAGTTCTTTTTTATTATGGCGTTGTTCAATCACTTTTTCATCAAGACTGATAATACTTAAACAGGTATTACTTTGCGATTCGCTATTTTTTTTGGAACCGCCTTGTAAGCCTTGCGTAACCCGGGTTTCAGTTTATACAATTTTCCGGGACGGTGTGGCACGTCATCTTCCATTTCATTTAAGTCAACCAACCAATCTTTTAGTGCAATACGTTTGCGGAAGTTTCGTCGATCTAGGGAAACACCTAAAATTGCCTCGTATAGGTCTTGCAATTCCCGCAAAGAGAACTTTTCCTGCAATAAATTAAAAATGATCGGATGCTCCATTATTTTTTCACGCAAGCGGTCGAGGCAGGTATCTAAAATTAATTTGTGATCGAAGGCCATCTGATGCACTTCATTTACCGGATGCCAATGCACTTCGTTTTCCGTGAGGTCGTCTAACTTATGATTTCGTATATCAACCAATGAAAAATAGGCAGTAGTAATTACCCTACCTGACGGGTGCCGATGAATACTACCAAACGTATACACCTGTTCCAGGTAAACATCCTGGAAGCCGGTTCTATCCTGCAATACACGGTAAGGCGCATCTTCCATGTCTTCACTAGGCTTTACCAAATCGCCCAATAAAGACCATTTGCCTTTAAATTCTTCCAAATCTGATTTGATCAACAACACTTTTAGCTGTTTGCATTCATAGCCAAAAATGACACAGTCAACCGAAACGGCTATGTTGAAATAATCAATGTGCGAGATCTTCTCAAGTGCAGCTGTTTTCATATACAGAGTTATTGTAGTAAAAGCTGTATGGTTTTGCTTGCAGATTTGGTGCTGATCTGCAAATAATAAGTTCCATTTGCGCTGCTAATCGCTTTTCTGTCGAATGGCAAATGATGAATACCCTTTGTTAGCAGGCCATTATATAATAGTGCTTTTTGTCCAAGTACATTCAGCAATGCTACAGTTGCCGTCCCAGTCTGTGGCACATTAATGTCCAGCACAAATTGTCCTTGTGCGGGATTAGGATAAACCTGCACATCCAATAAATTGTTCGCGATGGCAACAGGATTAAGAGCCGTTGTTGTTGCGCTGTTTACATTTCTATTGGTGTATACATGATACTCACCGGGCTGCAATGTGATCGTTTGAGCAACACCTGTTGCAGTGAATGTTGTATTATTTAAGTAATCGTACCAAGTACCTGCAAGCGGGAAGGTAACTGTTCCATTTGTTGCAGTAACATCAAAATTGCCCACTACTACTAAGCGAGAAGTATCTGCATTAACAATAATCCATTTGAATGCACCGGCTAAACTTCTATCAATAGCACCACTTGTGAATGCATCTTTGTACCAACGATGAAAACGCAGCTTATTTAACCTGGCATATACATCACGAACATTTCTTCTCCGGGCATCATTTAAATAATCCCAACGAATAGGTTTTGGGCTTAAGCGACAATTGTTAGGATCAATTGTTCCATTCGAGCAGGTATTAATCGAATAATCGTAACCCAACTCGCCAAACTGCCATACCATTTTCGGACCTGGAATAGTCAGTAAAAATGCAGCTGTTAATTCCATGCGTTTTAAAGCAGTCGCTGTGTCTTTGATATTGTAACTACCAGCACTATTACCAAAGTTGATATTCTTATATACTACCCTTTCTTCATCGTGACTTTCTGCATAGGTAACCAGGTATGGCTTTGTAAATCCATGTGTAGCGGGAATGGCTCTGTCGATATTGGAAGTGCTTACATAGCCCATTGAGCCTTCTTCGTAATTATAAGCAAGGTTATTCCAAAGCATCATGCCTGTACTGTAATTGGAAAGTTCTTGCTCTTCCTGGTCGACGGCAAAATGTTCTAAGATTACATAAGCACCGTTTGACTTGTTTTGAACGGTATCATAATAACCTTTCCAAATAGCAATACGTGATGCATCATAATTACCCCAGGCATTTACATTGCAATTATTGCCTGCCGCATCACATGTTTGTATTTGTGTAAATCCTTTAGAGAGATCGAATCGGAAGCCATCTAGTTTATATTGCTGTAACCAGTGCTCTACAATCCTTCCAAAATAATACTTCGTATCAGCACTTTCATGGTTCATATCGTAACCCACATTGTATGCATGCTTAGGCACCGGATTGAACCAAGGATTGTTTGCCGCCGGACGACTATTAGCGGCATCCCAATACAATTGCACCATAGGCGATGAACCAAAAGAATGATTCAAAGCAATGTCCATAATAACAGCAATGCCTTTACTATGACAACTATCAATAAATTCCTTCAACGTGTTTTTAGGTCCATAATATTTATCCGGTGCAAAGTAAAAATTAGGATCATACCCCCAACTGATGTTGTTTTCAAATTCATTGAACGGCATAATCTCTATCGCATTAAAACCAGTATTCTTAATATAGTTTAGCGTATCACGCAATGTTTTCCAATCGTGTGCTGCCACAAAATCTCTCACCAACAATTCATAAATCACCAGGCCTCTTTTATCGGGGCGACTGAAATTATTTACTGCCCAATTATAGGAAGGTGAAGCCGTTTGTATAATGCTCACCCTTCCCGTTTGTCCGGAAGGATATGGTTTTAAGTTAGGATAGGTAGCAGGGCTAATCCCTGCATCATTATATGGATCTAGAATTTTCTCTGTATAAGGATCAGCAATTTTTATGGTATCGTCAACCTGATACTGATAAGCGTATTCCGTTCCCGGTGTCAGCCCTTTTACACGCAGCCAGAAAAACTTACCGTCCGGTGTTTTGTTCATGATGTAATTGGTGTTTTGTACCCAATTATTAAAATCCCCTATAACCGTAGCAATGGTTTTTCCCGGGGCTCTAAGCACCAAGATGACAGATGTATCACCAGCTTCATAATTAATACCATCACGTACACCCGCAGGCAGTGCAGCCGTTGGCGAACTAGTAGGTGCTACAAATATGTTCACGGTATCATGCTTAGTCGTCGTACCATCGTTCGCTTCAGCAATTATTTGTTGGTTTCCTGTTGCACTTACTGTGGAATTTCCACTGATGCTTTGAACGTTAGTTGCGGTAGCAATCACAGTTCCGTTGTGGTACAACTTCATGGCTGAAGGCTTGTTGGCAGAAGCTTGCACCGAAAAGTTGCTACCAACGATCCAGTTTTGAGGTTCTGGTGTAAGCAGATATTTTGGTTGAAATGGGGGGGTGTTTATTCGTACGGCTAGATTTGATGTATAAATCGGAATATACATATCGCTTTGATCGGAATTTGCCTGCTTTTTTGTGCCTGGACCATTTCGGAAAAGGATAGCAATCTTTTGAATGGTTTCATTTGGATCAGTCAGGTTGAAATAGGTACGGAGGCTACCCGTGATTGTGAACTGCCATTTGTTGCTGCCAAGATAAGTGGCATTTGCTGCTGCTGGTGTAGTGGCCCAAGTAAATAGCACATGTTTCCAATCGGCAGAATTACTGCTTTGATTGGTGATCACGCCAATATGTACATAAACGTCATTCGTAGGCGTATAATTCAATAATCCCTGGTTGCCTTTTGTAGCATCAACGGTTATCACTAAGGTTTGAGCAGGATTATTTTCTACGGGAAAATCTGGTGCCCAACTAAGCAGTTGTGCATGCGCCATCACAGAACAAAAAATGGCACAAGCCATAAGCAGCATTCGATTCATAATAGCAATTTATGCTACTAAGATACAATATGTACTTATAACACATTAATAAAGTAGAAGAAAATTTTCCGTTCACTCTATTCATTGCTTAGCTGATAAGCCTTCTTTATTTTTACAGCGATGCAAAAGCAAAAAGTTCAACAACTTCAGGACGAAACAAAGACCCTGCTTAAAAAAGCAGAAACAGGAATTACTCCAAATGATATTGAAAGCTTGCGGGAAGTATTGCGTTTTCACGAATACCGTTATTATATTTTAAACGATCCACTGGTTTCCGACTTTGAATATGATACCCTTTACAAACAATTAGAAAGCCTGGAAAAAGAAAACCCTGACTTGGTCGTTCCTGACTCTCCTACTCAACGTGTTGGTAAAGGGCTGACCAAAGAATTTCCAACAGTACAGCACCTTGTGCCGATGTTGTCGCTGGATAATTCGTACAACAGCGAAGACCTGATTGATTTTGATAGAAAAGCAAGAGAGTTGACTGGGCTAACCCAAATAGAATATTGTGTAGAACCGAAATTTGATGGCGCCGGCATTTCGCTTATTTACGAGAATGATCAATTAGTTCGCGGTGCTACCCGTGGTGATGGTGTTGCAGGTGATGACATCACACCAAATATTAAACAAATTCGCACCATCCCATTATCAGCCAAATTTTCTGATTATGGGTTGCACACTGTTGAAGTTCGTGGAGAAGTGTTGATCAATAAAGACAATTTTAAAAAATTCAACGAAGGTTTGACCGAGCAAGGTCTTGCGCCTTTAGCTAATCCACGGAATGCAGCTTCCGGCACACTGCGTATTAAAGACCCTGCTGAAGTAGGCAGAAGAAAATTAGAGGCCTTTGTCTATCACATGAGTTATTACACATTAATCGACGGACATGGCAAGGAGCCGCATCAACATTCAGAAACATTAGAGATGCTTTGGAACTTAGGTTTTCGTAGTCCCAACAAAGAAAAAAAAGTGCTGCAGGGCATACAGGCTGTAATTGATTATTGTAATGATTTTGAAGCACATCGTGATAACTTACCGTACGAGATTGACGGCATGGTGATTAAGGTAAATGATTTTGCCTTGCAGGATAAAATGGGCATGACCACACACCACCCACGTTGGGCCATTGCATTCAAATTCAAAGCACGACAAGCCACCAGCAAACTATTGCGTGTAGAATATCAGGTGGGCAGAACAGGCAACATTGGTCCTGTAGCTAAAATAGAACCGGTGCCTATTGGCGGCGTAACGGTATCTTCTATTTCATTGTTTAATGAAGATGTAATTCGTGAAAAAGATATTCGTATTGGCGATACCGTTTTAGTGGAAAGGGCCGGCGATGTTATTCCTTATATTGTAAAACCACTAACCGAATTACGTAAAGGGAATGAAGAGCCCATTCAGTTTCCAACCCATTGTCCTTCTTGTGGTAATGAACTCTATCGTTCGCCTGAGGAAGCAGCATGGCGTTGTGTAAATATCAGCTGCCCCGCACAAGTGTTAGAGCGACTGATGCACTTTTCATCAAAGGATGCTATGGATATTCGCGGTTTGGGGGCAGCCATTATTGAAAAATTCTATACCCTTGGCCTGCTGCGTTCTATTCCACAAATTTACCAATTAGATTATGAAGCAATAGGCAAATTAGAAGGCTTTGGTGCAAAATCAATTACTAATTTGCAAACTGCGATTGAAAATTCTAAAACTCAACCATTACATCGCCTAATTTTTGCCTTAGGCATCCGGTATATTGGTGAAACCATGGCTAAAACATTAGCTCATGCCGTGAGTCATATATTAGAATTGAAAAATTTTGATGAAGAAGCGCTACAAAATTTAGAAGATGTAGGCCCAAAGGTAGCCGGCAGTATTGTTCAGTTTTTCAGCAACGAAGACAATGTGCAAATGATAGAAAAACTGGGCAGACTAGGCGTTCAGCTCAACAACAATCAAAAAACGTTTGCGCAAGGTGGTAACCTGGAAGGACTAACGTTCTTGTTTACGGGCAGTTTAGCCAAGCTAAAACGAAGCGACGCAGAGGAAATGGTGGAAAAGAATGGCGGCAAGATTGTTTCTGGCGTGAGCAGTAAGCTTAACTATTTAGTAGTAGGAGAAGATGCCGGTAGCAAATTGGAGAAAGCAAAGAAAATTGCATCAGTGAAAATCATCAGTGAGGATGATTTTTTGAACATGGTAACAACATAAAATAGGCAGGCATAAATTTTATAGCATTGTTACACTGCAGCCATTTATTTATTGAGCAAACCGTGTAGCTATGATAAAAAAATTACCCGGAGAGGTTTGGAAGCCGTTAAAATTTACTGGCAGCAATGAACTTAGAAACAAGTATGCAGTTTCTTCGCAAGGTCGTATAGCCAGTTACAGAGAAGACCCCTGGAAGATGGAAAACTATTGCGTGGATCTATTACTACAGGTTATAGAACCTTGAATTTGCATCGGCCAAGCAAGAAGGGAACGCTTTATATTCATCGTGAATTAGCTAAGTTGTTTTTGAAAAAGCCTTCTCCACGGCACAAATTCGTCATTCATAAAAACCACAACAAGCTCGACAATAACATTAGAAATCTTCAGTGGGCTACGCTTGATGAAATGATCGAGCACCAGCAGTACAGTCCTGCTAAAATTGAATACAAAAAGAAACAAGCTAACCGTTAGGTTGGCTTGAAACTTACTGTCACAAAGGTAAAGAAAATAAAAGACATGCTGAACAATGCGAAGCGCCGGCTTACCATTAAGCAACTGGCAGATAAGTATTCAGTAAGTGAAATGACGATGTACCGAATTAAGAGTGGAGAGAACTGGGCAAGAATATAACCCCATTAGAGATGGTCCAAGGATTTCACGGATAGTTTTACTTTTTAAGCTTCGAACTCAAAATCTTACATTAATTCTATAAAACCTCTTCTGTTACCTCTTTGGTTATTGTTGTTTATGTTCTTAGCTGCTGCACCAAAGTTGCGTAGATTGTAGGTAAAGGTCAGCATAAAGTATTGACGTAATACCTGGTTTTGTACGTCTTCAATGTAGGTCTCTGTAACATTACGAGCTACGCTTTGATTTTGTTTTAAGATATCAAATACACTCAAACGCAAGTCAGCCTTTTGATCTTTCAAAAACTTTTTGCCAAAGGCTGCATTCCACAACCAATAGCTTTGATTATAGCCTTGTGATAAACCAGTGTAGTATTGATTATTCACATCGCTTTGTACAAACCAACCTGTTTTAGACAAAAGATTTATGCCTGCGCTTGCTACGTGCTGAAAATAATTGGTGTTTTGATTAAGCAGTGTGTTGTTTTTTACCGTGTTTTAATTGCCGGTGTAGGAAATAGTAAAATCAACATATTGACTGATGTTGCTTCCGATAACCGACCCAAAAGAATATGTCACATTATCGATTAAACTGCTCACATTATTAACCATACCTGGAAGCCTGCTGTATGAACTACCACCGTTAAAATTCAGGTTGGATTTGATTGGCTTCAACGGCACCGAAAAGGTTAGGAAAGAACGCAAGCTCACATTACCATCAAAATTCACAGGCTTGGTTAATTGCTGGCCTGATGTAATGGTCAACTTATTATTAATGATTGAATCCCTAAGTGGAACATAAGTGGCATTGGTAATATAGTTATTGGCTACCTGTCCCAATATATTCGCTACAAACAACACACCCTTAGCTGTATTGGTAAAGGTGTAACGGGTGCTTAAAATATGGTTGTACTGCTGTTTTAAATTAGGATTACCTGCGGTGATGTAAGGCAGGTTGGTGATGTCATATACATCTTGTAATTGGGTCACAGAAGGTTGATTAGTCGAAGCACGATACATTACACGCAAACTGCTCTTTGTAGAAAGCTTTAACCGAGCCATTGCAATTGGTAAAATATTATCAAAAGATTGATTCACCTGCAATGGGTTAGGAAATGCACGATCACTTTGCACCGTAGAATGTTGGTAGTTCAGACCAATAGACCACATATTATCGCGATTGCCTGAACGTAGCGGCACGCCTGCATTTTGCACCTTAAATGTATTGGTGAACTTGTTAGAAAGGCTTGTATCAAACAAGGTGTACTTGCCTTCAGAATTGTTGAAACGATAAGCTTCCTGATCGGCTTTGCTGTTTAAATAAGTTGGATTGTAATTGATCATCAATTGCGTGTTCTTGGCAATGGGCTCAGTGTAAACAAAGTTTGCCGAAAGCTGGACCCCATTATTAAATTGATCAGTATACCTGTTCGTAGTTGTATCTCTGAAATTAATACCGGTGCTATCGTACAAACGCTGGAAGCTATTTGCATAATTATCTCCGTTGCGATAGTTGTACGAACTATTGAGGTTTATTGAAAAGGTTCTTCCTTTTTTCGCAAACGCATGGCGATATAAAATAAAGTTGTTTAAATTATTACCCCATGTAAGATTATCGGTATTGTTGGTAGTTGTATTTGCATTTAAACCGTTTGTATACATACTCTGCGTATTTGCGTTTTGAGTACCCCTGTTGTTTTGAAATGCAAGATTTGGTGAAATGATAATTTGATTGCTTGAGTCAATACTCCACTCCAAACGCATGCTTATACGATGGTTACTATTATTGCTTGAAGCAACTGTGCTTTGCAATCTGTTCGGCAGTTTGGCTGAGTAATACTGGATATTCGATTGTTCGTTGGTATTGTTCTGTGTATTGTTGAAGAAATAACTACCCGTGACCGTTAATTTCTTACCCCATAGATCAGAATAGTTGATACCAAAAGAGTTGGTTTTATTAATACCGCTTTGCTGTCCCACCAAAAAATTAGCGTTGCTGCCAAAGCCACCAAAATTGCCACCACGGCTTCCGCCACCACCGCCACGCTGTCCGCTGGAAGTAACTCCCAATAAATCTTGTGTTGCAAAATTTTGCTGGTTGATGTTATTAGTCAAACCGACCAGAGAAATTCTTCTATTTTCATGAAAAAAGGTAGCATTGCCACCTGCCTGGTAATGATTATCGGTGCCGTAGCCGGCAAACACACGACCAAACTGTCCGTTGAGCATATTAGCTTTAGTAATGATGTTGATTTCTTTTTGGCTATTGCCATCATCAAAACCGGTAAACTGTGTATGATCGCTTAAGCGATCATACACTTGTATCTTGTCAATAATTTCAACAGGAAGATTTCGTAGCGCTGCTGTAGCATCATTTCCAAACAATTGCCGTCCATCAATTGTCACCCGTTGTATATTTTCACCATTTGCTTTTACCTGTCCGTTTTCAACAGTAATGCCCGGCATTTTCTTTACTAAATCTTCACTGCTTGCATCAGGGTTTACCTTGAATTGACTGGCATTGAACTGAACAGTGTCACCTTTTTGTTGCGCCGGAGGTACTGCTGCCGTAAACGTTACACCTTGTAACTCTTTTGATGTTTTAGGAACGGTAATAGTGCCCACATCAACATTAGATGAATCAATTCTGAAAATTCTGCTTAGTCGTTCATTACCGACAGAGGAAACAATAACCCGGAAAGAATCACGGGCAAGATCATCAAATTGAAATCGTCCTGCGTATCGGTATAGGTAGTCTGTGGATGTAACGTATCTTTTACAGAAACAAAAATACCGTTGCACCTTGTAAGGTGAATGATTGTGCATTGGAAAACAAAAAAGAACAGAGAACAAATCCAATCAATAGTAATCTTCGTTTCATAAGAGCAACTCTTTACATGTACATAGTAAAGTTCCGGAAAAACCATGCCCTTAAACTTTAACGAAGGTTAATTAACACTAATGAATTGTTGCAGAGTTTAAATATAATAAAGTGTCAACTTATGGCAATTTCAGACTTCTTAAGGCATACATCAGACTTCTGTATTATATTGCACGCCCAAATTTTATGCTATGGAGTATAACAGAATTGTAGCGGTAACTGGCTTACCGGGTCTATACGAAATCGTTGGCAGCAAAAGCGATGGAGCTATTGTTCGTTCATTAGAAGATGGAACAACCAAGTTTGTTTCCTCTCGTGTACACAACCTATCACATTTAGAAAGCATTGAAGTATATACTGTTCGGGATAATGTAAACCTAGCTGATATTTTCTTGGCCATGCAAAACAGTACAACGGCATTGCCTGATGTAAAAGATAACAAAGCGCTGAAAGGTTATTTTGAAACAGTGTATCCTGATCTGGATTTTGAACGTGTTTATGCCAGTGATATGAAGAAAATGGTAAAATGGTTTGACGTATTGCGCAGCAAAGGCGTTGAAATAAAACTGGATGAACCAACTGAAGAAGAAGCTACCGAAGAGCCAGTAGCTGTGGAAGAAACAAAAGCAGAAGAAGCAAAGCCGAAGACTACTAAAAAGAAAAAAGATGTAGCAAAAGTACTGGAAGATGCGAATGAAAAAATTGTGCTTGACGTTAATAAAGACGAAGTGCCAGAAGTAGCAAAACCAAAAAGAGGTCGTAAGAAAAAAGACGAAGCCGCTTCAACAGAGGAATAAGATTTGTACATGAATGAAACGTGAGATAATGGAAGCGACTCTTCTGTTGTCTCACGTTTCGTTTTTTATAGGATATTAAAATTTTATGAAGATGAATTATACGGCAGACATAAAAAAACTCCCCAGAAGATTTTTATCCGAAGACTTTACCATAACAGATTGGCAATCGCTTGAGCCATTTTTTAAAGACTTACTAGATCGTCCTATTAATTCAAGACAAGATTTGGAAAACTGGTTGCACGATATGAGTGAATTGGAAGCTGTGGTTGGAGAAGATGAAGCTTGGCGTCAAATAAAAATGACGTGTGACACAGAAAACAAAGCGCTGGAAGATGCCTTTACTTACTTTGTAATGGAGATTCAACCGAAGATTCAACCTTACGCTGATAAGCTAAATCGCAAATTGGTAGAAAGCCCTTTTATTAAAGAGTTAGACGAGAAAGAATATTTCACTTATCTGCGCAACGTAAAAAAAAATATCGATCTTTTTCGAGAAGAGAATATTCCGCTGCAAGCAGAAGCAGCTGTATTAGCACAGCAATATGGTGTAATCACTGGTAAAATGTCTGTTGAAATAGACGGGAAAGAATACACCTTACAACAAGCTTCTAAATTTTTAGAAAGCCACGATCGTGATTTAAGAGAACGAGTTTACCGCAAGATTGGCGATCGTCGCTTACAGGACAAAAAGCAGTTGAACGATCTGTTTTCAACGCTTGTAACCAAGCGTGATCAAATGGCAAAGAATGCAGGCTTCACCAATTATCGCGATTATCGCTTTGCAGAATTAGGTCGGTTTGATTACACCAAAGAAGATTGCTTACAATTTCACGATGCTGTAAAAACAAACGTATTGCCTTTGGTTGATTTTGTGTACGATCGCAAACGTCAAAAGCTTGGTTTGGAAATGTTG
>PSMG01000010.1:0-6354 GCA_040290035.1 Chitinophagaceae bacterium | reverse complement strand
AGAACCAGCCGGTGTGCAACCGCTTCGTCCTTTTCATGGAGGTGAAGAACTAGTAGGCAAAACCATTAGTGCTTTCGAAAAAATGAACCCCTTCTTTGCCGATTGCTTGCGCAAGATGAAAGAAATGGGTCGCTTTGATTTGGATAGCAGAAAAGGCAAAGCCCCCGGTGGTTATAATTGCCCCCTAAGCGAAACTGGTGCGCCGTTTATTTTTATGAATGCGGCTGATCAAATGCATGATGTAACCACAATGGTTCACGAAGGTGGCCACGCTATACATTCTTTTTTGACTCATAACCTGACTTTGACTGCCTTCAAAGAATATCCGATGGAGATTGCTGAAGTAGCGTCGATGGCTATGGAATTAATGAGTATGGATTATTGGGATGTGTATTTTGAAAATGAAGAAGATTTGCATCGTGCTAAAGAACATCAGTTGGAACGGGTGCTTACGATTTTTCCATGGATCGCTACCATTGATAAATTCCAGCATTGGGTGTATGAAAATCCGCATCATACTTTAGAACAAAGAGCAGAAAACTGGATAAGTATTTTAAACGAATTCACACCCATCAATATTGATGTTTCAGGCTTGGAAGAATATCGAAAATATTCCTGGCAGCGCCAACTGCATTTATACGAAGTACCGTTCTATTATATTGAATATGGCATTGCGCAATTAGGTGCCATTGGTCTTTGGAAACAATTCAAAGAGAACCGTGAGCAGGCCATCACTAATTACATGAATGCATTAAGCTTAGGCGGCACACGAACTTTGCCGGAGTTGTACAAAGCGGCAGGCTTGCAATTCAATTTTTCTCCAGATTACATTAGTGAGTTAATGTTGTTCGTGAAAGATGAAATGGAAAAGCTTTCACATCCTAAAGTGAATTAAGATAGATGACGTTCAAATAAAAAGAGTCTTCATTGCTGAAGACTCTTTTTATTAATAACAGTAATGCTTATAATTCGCTTGATCCTGTTTGATTACAATTTTTACAAACGCCATTAATCACCACTTGTACACTTTCAGCAACAAAACCTTCAGGTAATTGCATTTTAGGATAAACGACATCATCTAGGCAAATAGTAGTGTTGCAATTGCTGCAAACAAAGTGCACATGATCATCGTGGTGATGTCCTTCAGAGCAATCTTTACACAGCGCATATTTCACTGCGTTGTCAGCTGTTGGTATGGCATGAATTATTCCTTTTTCTACAAAGGTTTGCAAGGTTCGGTAAATCGTTACCCGGTCAAATTTTTCACCGGTTTCCTTTTCTATATCGCTGTGTGCAATGGCATCGTTGTGTTCGAAAAAAAGAGAAAGAATTTTTTTGCGGCTGTTGGTAATACTTAAGCCTTTTCGACGCAAAATGGCATTGAGTCCGCTATCGGTATACTTAGCTTCGGTATGCATCATTCTTTTAAAAGCTTTTTGATTCGCTCGGTCATTTCTTTCAGTTCTGTTGGCTTTAATCCATCATACACTTTTACCACATCTCCGTTTTTATTGACCAAAGCAACAAATTGCGTGTGCAAAAAATCATCGTTAATGTTCTGCACATTATTTGCAGGATCATCGATGGAATAACTATAGCGAGCCATTCTGTACAAACTGTCTTTTCTACCTGTTAAAAATTGCCACTTGCTTGTATTTACCTGCATTGAATCTGCATAATGTTTTAACACCGGAACCGAATCTCTTTCCGGATCGCAGGTATGTGACAGCATCAAGAAATCAGGTTCATTTTTGAAGGTTTCGTAAACAGGTTTCAGATCGTTGTTCATGCGAGGGCATACACTTTTACAGGTAGTAAAAAAATAATTTACCACCACTACTTTACCATCTATTGTTTTATCGGTAACGGTTTGGCCATCTTGATTCAAAAAGGCAAACGGCTTAACTGTATTAATAGGCGGCAACTTTGATTTCGTGAAGTTGGGAATCACAAAAGAAAGCGCTATTAAAAACGCAACCACCAACAATGCAAAAAAGCCTATGTAAAAAATGGTTTTCTTATTCATACAATGCCGCGGCAAAGGTAAATAACTATGTAAAGGCACTGCTGATACAAGTCAAGTATCCGTTAATTGTAACGAATGTTTAAGAGATGAATACATTTTCTGGATTAAAAAACAGTTGGGCAGCGGATGAGATCGCGGTCTTTGATCCAACGCCATGATGCACTTACTTCAATGGTTTTGGGTTGAATGTTGGTCTCTCTTCCCACCAAAACATCATAACTGAAACCGAGGTTAAACGTGTTGTATTCTAAGTTGAGTGTTGGAATGATGGATTCGTTTAAGCGATAAAACGCACCACCGTAAATCTTCCCGCCTTCGCCAAATGGAACGCCAATTAGAGCACCAGCCATGAAATAGTTCACATTTGCCTGCTGCATAAACAAAGCGGAACCTACATAGCTTATTTCATTTTCAGTGGTGATATGAAAGCCTGCATTTGCACTCCAGCGCTTAGGTGTGCCGGTAGCCTTGCTGCCATCTTCTAAGAAATAATCCTTGGGGTTTAGCACATGAAACACGGAACCTCCGATACAATACACTTTGTATTCATCCTCGTAAGAATAAACAAAACCTGTGTGTGCGTCAAAGCTTGTTGATTTGCCATATTTAATTACATCGCCACCTGTTCTTTGAAAACCGCCGCTACCAAAGGATGAACCAAACGTCAATTGAGATACGTCTAATGTTCGTTGATTCACTCCTGTCATAAAGCCTAGACCTAAACGATGATGACCTGCTGCATCAAGGGTTTTATGGTAAGCAATCATACCGTATGCATATTGGCTTTTCAATACTGCGTCAGGCGTCTTATCATACAAAAACATACCGCCGATAGCCATACGGTCATTGCCATTATCATTGGCAAATTGCCCGGGCTTTACTTCCACAGCAAATGTTCCTGTTACAAAAGGTTGTCCGTATTGTGGCCATTGCTGGCGATAAATAGCACTTAACCGCATATTCCCACTAAACATGCCTGCCATTGCCGGATTCACCGTTGTAGGCGAAGCATAATATTGCGAGAAGTGCGGATCTTGAGCCCACGTACCGATGTTCACAATCAGTGCAAGAAAAAATAAAGCGATGTTTTTCATTTTGGTTGCTTATCTGATTAACGTAAAGTTCCCGCTTCGTTTTACAACGTTTCCATAAATATCAATTGCCTCAGCTTCCCAGGCGTAGCCATCCATTGGTTGTTGCTGTCCTTTGTAGGTACCATCCCAACCCGGAAGATCGTTTGATGATTGATACACGACAATACCCCAGCGATTAATAATGCGGAAATATTTCAATTGCTGAATACCTACTAAGAATGGATACATTTTATCGTTCTGACCATCGCCATTAGGCGTAAACCCTTTCGGTACATAGATCTCAACATTGTTGAAGATGCGTACTAATTGCGTATCCACGGTAACACAACCCGAAGGTGCTGTGATCTTAACGGTATATTTCTGCTCTTTGCTTCCTAAGAAAATAGTGCTTGACGCTGTTGTATTGTTTAAATAAGCTGCAGGCGACCATTGATAATTCGTACCAAAAGAACGTGCATTCAAGAAAAGCGGTTTGCCTACAATGGCGTTTTGAGGATCATACTCGACCCCTTTCTTAGGTACTTCTATTAATATGGTTCGTTCTTTTGTAGTTGCAATATTTGGACATTGCTGCGGAGAAGCGGTTAATTGAACTTTATAAAGCCCAGGCTTAGTATAAACCACAGACGGATCTCTGAAATAAGATGAATCTGCATTGCCTAACTTCCAGAAATAATCAACCGTTCCGCTACCAGTAGTAACCGTTTTATTAATGAAGTTTGTAGGCATCCCAACGCAATATTTTTCCCAGCCAAAATCAGGAATTGCTTTCTTCACGAGACTAAGGCTAACAGAAGAACTATTGTTTTTACAACCATATTGATTCGTTAGTTCAACGTAATAAGTACCTCCTTGTAAGGCGTTAAACACACTATCGTGCGGCGTACTTAATGCTATGTTATTGTAAAACCAATTGTAGTTACTCAAGCCACCCATTGCTTTAATCGGAACTGGTACTCCTTCACAAATAATATTCGAAGGCACAAGCAAAGTGCTGCTAGGTATTGGGTGAACAGTAACATCCTTTGTTGTCGAATCTGTACAGCCCGGACCAGAAAAAGCTATTAATTTAATCGTGTACGTACCATCTAAAAGATAGTGGTGAGGTGGAGGCGTGTGAGCACTGCTTCCGCTATTGTCACCAAATGTCCAGATGTAACTGGCATTAGTTGGATTGTTATTAGTAAGTACGTAACTGTTATCGTTAATACATTGATCCAAAGCATTAACGGCAAATGTTGCACTTGGCTTTGGTGATAAAGTAACCAGAACACTATCCTGCTTACTACAACCTGTAGCAGCATTTGTAACAGTTAGAATATAATTTATTGTTTGTACTGTGGTTGTGGCTGGTCCTGTAACTGTTGGATTGGAAACCGAAACAGAACTTAAATAGGTAGCAGGTGTCCAACTGTAATTATAACCTGCAGTTGCTGCACCCCCCAATTGGCCAGTAGCAGCAGGACAAAGATTTAATGGAGAACCCGGTACAGCTGTTGGTTGTGCGTTAATTACTACTGTTTGCGTAGAAGTATTGGTGCAACCTTCAGGCGACGTTACCGATAATGTAATTGGGAACGATCCCGTGGTTAAATAATGATGATTAGGTGGCGTTGCTGTGTTATCAGTAGCTCCATCTCCATAGGTCCATGAATAAGAATACGTGGCGGGATTGTTATTTGTAATAATAACATTGTTACCATCCATACATTGACTCAAGTTATTGACGGTAAAGTTTGCAGTTGGCTTTGCGTAATTAGTGATTAACACCGTATCGTTTTTACTGCATCCCGTGACGGGATTTGTAACCGTCAACACATAATTAGTTGCAGTAGTACTCGATGGATTACCCGCTGTAAATGTTGGATTAGAAGATGTGACAGAGCTTAAACCTGTTGCAGGTGCCCAACTATAAGTATTACCTGTTACGGGGTTAGTTCCCAGTTGTCCTGTCCCCCCTGGGCAAAGCGCTAATGGATTACCCGCTACAGCAACTGGAGCAGCTGCTTGCAAAATGGTAGCATAAATAGTATCTCTACACCCAAAACCCTGGTAAGGAACGATATCTAAAGCGACTACACTGTTTACTGGTGGTGGCGGCGATAAAATAAGCGTTTGTCCTACACCTAACTGTTGCGTAAAGTTGCTATTGAACCATGTGTAGGTTTGGTAACCATAAGGCGCTGTCAAATTGATAGAAGTAGCACCAGGGCAATAACTGGCACCAAGTACAGGTGAAGAACAGTTTGTATTGACATCAACATAAGCGTATCCGAAATGGGCGCCCTGCGTACAATCAGCCGAAGTAAATTCAATGCGTATCGTTCTACCAGCCTGTCCGGATAAATTGATCGTGACTGGAGTCCATGTTTTATA
This sequence comes from Chitinophagaceae bacterium, assembly GCA_040290035.1. Lineage (GTDB taxonomy): Bacteria > Bacteroidota > Bacteroidia > Chitinophagales > Chitinophagaceae > Flavisolibacter. The sequence goes on along the minus strand of PSMG01000010.1, from coordinate 858 downwards.
ATAAATCGGATTACCTGCCGTACTTAAAGGAGATAAAATAAAACCCGGAAGGTTGGCCGTAGCCACAAAATCAAATGAAGCACAACTTAAAGAAGAGTTAGTTGCAACATCATAAACTTTAGCCGTAAATCTTGGTTGATCGTATAAAGGGTGCGTTGGGTTTTGAAAAACCACAGCATAATTATACACTAAGCTAAACAGGTTCTGTGCTGCTGGAATAGTAAACGTGTAGCTGATTCTTTGAGCTTGTCGACCCGTGTTTGTATTACCAAGTTTTACTGAAAAATTACTGCCGTTAGGGCAAAGTACTGGGAAGTTGCCGTATGGGTCTGTTTGTCCAGCGTTTGCAGGACCTAAAATGGTATGTCTGCCAAGCGTAGGAGAAGATGGACTTACATTGATTATATTATTTCCTCCAGAGGACCTGGTAGTACCTAAATAGCATTGCCAGTTAGTAAAATCTCCATTCTCAAAATCAATATTTGGCGGACACAATGATTGGGCGGAAGAAGTTAATGCAGAAATAATCAGCAAGCAGTGTATTAAAAAAACCTTGCAAAGCGATGTGCGCATTTTTCTCATAAAGCGGCAGTTTTCAACAAAAAAGCCTTCTTTTTCGGCCTATGCAATACATCTGACACCCCAGCTAGCTTTTTCAAGAAAGCAATTAGTTGGATAAATAAAAAGTGGAAATTAACTAACCACCAGTAAGTTTAGTAGCAAATATAATTGAAAAATGGTTTCGTTGTACCGGGAACTCAAAAATTTTATCCTTTAGAATTAAACACAAATCCCGAACTTGTGAGCTGCACTGAATGAAGTCCACATCTCTGTTCAAAAGCTTGTCCTTGCTGGTTT
>PSMG01000009.1:0-94740 GCA_040290035.1 Chitinophagaceae bacterium | reverse complement strand
ACAGACAAACATTAAGAAAGGAAAACCCTCTAATCAATACTGTCTGAAAAAAGGGGTACTTACATAATTTTTACTTCGCAAAGCCTCCTGATTTTTTTATCTTCTTTCCGCAGGATGCACACAGGCCAAATATTAAAATGGAAGAGGGTAATGTGCGAAAAGTAGTAGTGAAAATTTTGGCTGCAAAATAGAAAAGCAGTTCAAAAAGAACTGCTTGTGCCCGAGATCGGATTCGAACCGATACACCTTGCGGCGCCGCCACCTGAAGACGGTGCGTCTACCAATTTCGCCACCCGGGCAGGGTTGCAAATATAGTTGCAATAAATTCAATTAATGATCTCCACTAGAAGTGTTTATTAAAATTGTATCCTTCTTGACATTAGTAGAATCTGCTGGCAATTGCAGTTTATCTTTTTTCCTGGTGAAAAGGTTTTTAAGCAAATTAAACTCTTTACGGTATGAGAGACTTGCACCTGCTCTTTGTGTTCGTAAACCAGAAGATACCTGTGCCGTACCATTTAAGAAGTCTAAATTTTGGCGATAAAAGAAAGTTGCACGTACTGTTCCATTTTTATTAATCAACCATTCGGCAGTTACATCAGGCAGGAACTGAATGTTCTGTTGAATATCTGATTGAATAGGTACATCAAAGGTGCTTCCAAAAGAAACGATAAAGCGATCATTAAAAAATGCCTTACCAACAGTGAAGCTTATATTACTTTGATTGATATTAAAACCTTTCGTATTCTGATCGATTAATTTTCGATTATATAAGGAGCCTGAAAAAGTAAAAGTTAGATTGTTTGTTTTTAAAAGTTTTCCTAACGCCTGATTTAACTGTTTATTGATCTCCCCAAACAAGAACCCTGAAATTGTGCTGTAAGCAAATTCATTCAATGGTTGAAACGCAGAATTGGTATTAGTCAGCGGGGCAAAGCTGTTAAATACAATCAATGAAGCAACTTGCTTGTTAATCTCGTTTTGATTGTGTTCTATTTGCTGAATAGCCTGCTGAAAAGCAAAAGCACTTGTTTGGTTGCTGAATGTATTGGTTGGGAAACTCAGTTGAAAAGAAATGTTAGGATGGAAAAGTGCACCATTTAAAGTGGTCACAATATCAATGTTACCTCTGGATTGCGATAAGCCTGAAGTGCTACCGCCTAAAAGATTGTTAGCAAGGTTTGTTAAGTACACATCCTTAGCTGTATAAACCGCATCTAAATGTACAGTTGCATCATAGGGGTTACCACTCCACTCGATATAGTTATTACCATCACGTTTAATGATGAATGGCTTTTTAAAGAACGATTGAAAAGTAAACAAATAACTTCCTTCATCAATAGTATATCTGCCACTCAAGCTTAATGGTGAAGTGGTGCCAGCATGTATTTTCAAAAAGCCATTCCCACGGCCTCTTAATTCATCGCCAGTTAATGGATCTAATTGCACGTTGACGAATACCATTGGGTTCGCAGTCAGATTTACATCATAGGTAATATTTGTTTCAGCACCTTTTAATTCCTCTCCACTCATTTCTCTACCGTATTTGCGTTCAATCAGGAAACCTGCTTCACCTGTTTCTCTGCTGGCACGGGAAGGCGGTAGGGTAATAAATGAACTGTCTATTGATGATGCTTTAATATCAATAAACATATTCATGTCGTATTGAGGACCAACTAACGAAAGTGCACCTGCACCCCAGGCATGGCCATAGAAAACCTGGTTGTCAGTAAAGCCTGTATTCAACAGCAACATTTGTGGACTTACCGTACGCACCTCAATGTTATAATTCATGTTTTCAAAAGAGTGATGTCGAATACTGCCTTTAACGGTGGCTGTGTTTCCTTTATAGTCATGAATGGTAAGGGTGCCAAGCTTGATTTCATTTTCTGTAAGTTCAATATCGCCGTCTTCAACGGTATAAAAAACTTGTGTAAACTTTACTTTTAAACCAGCATTATGTAATCGTCCTTTACCAATAAATCTTTTCTCATCACCTTGCAACTCCACGTCCAAATTACCGGTAAGAAAGCCCTGCATGTCAGAAAATAGGTTCCCTAAAAAAAGTTCAAGTATTTTAATGGAAAAATTGGTTGGTTTTATATGTACTATATTTTTGTAGTTACCTGTTGTGTCTTTTAAATTAAAGTTACCGTTTACTTCGATCTTATGTTCGGGGTCTGTATTCAAGCTCTTAAATCCAAGAAGACCTGACTTGTTGTTGTAAGTTACTGATCCTAAAAAATTACCTAATGAATCATTATCTAAGCGTAGGCTATTGATTTCAATGTTGTCAGATTCAACATTAAAACTTTTCAACGGATCATCTATATGAACATCACCTGTAATAAAACCTTCTATTCTTTGTTTTTTGGAAATTAAAGGTGAGATATCGCCAAGGTTTATGTTATGAAGTCCTACTAATACATCAGTCCCTGAACTTTCTTCGGATGGATGTGCTTTGATGCGTATCTCTTGATTGCTTTCTTTCAATACTAATTCACCCTGAGGAATACTTGTATTGTTGCGAAGGTCTAATGCACCGCCTTGTTCAATGCTCCAGGTTTTTCCATTTACAACAAAAGAAGAAGGTTTGTTAATTAACAAAGAAAGACCGCCATTTTTATACGTAGTTACTTGTGCGGATAAGTTCGCTTTATTTATTGTTTGATTAGAAGTGGTCGTGATGGAAATATCTGATACATCATTGCTTGCGTTAATAGAAAAGTTGGTTTCAGGCAAACTCAAGTTATCATTGATCGTTGTGTTTAGCATGCTGCCTCTCAAGTTCAATCGGTTTAAATCACCTTGTGCATTAATGTTTACATTATTGAAATCATATTTGTCAAAAGAGAACTGTGGCACATTCGCATTTAGTTGAAGTGAGTTAGACGCCATATCCAACGAACCATTCAAATGGCTATTATTAAAGCCCGATAAACGCTTGTCGATCAGCTTCACATAGTCATCAACCGTATGTGTAGTAATGTCAAATATAAACGATTGATTAGCTATTTGTTTTTTGATTGTTGGAATATAAGAGGGATAGTACCTGTTCAAAAATACTTTGACAGCATCGGGCAATGAAGCTAAATCAAACTTACCCATAATCCTTCCTTCAAACTCATTCGAACTTACATACAAAGTGCGAACACCGTTGTCAATGGTGGAGCTCAAATAAAGCGAATCAAAGGATAAACGTTTATCTCCTTGTAATAAGCTTGCCTCGCTCAGTCTTGCCGTGCCATAAAAATCATTCAGGTTATTACCTGTAAAATTGAGATCAAATTTTCCTTTTACCTTCAGGCTGTTTTTGGTTAAACCCATTGCTTGTAGATCGGCATGATCAATGGTTGCTTTTACGTCAAACCGTGGTAACGCTTTTGAAAGATCAATTAATCCAGTTAGATGCACTGCTGCATTTGGATCATTCATTGTAAAATCGCCGTTCAATAAGTTTTTGCTGATCTTTCCTTTAGCAGTAATGTTTTGATAAGTATATCCATTGTATTGAATCTTTTGAACTTTCCCATTTAATGTTAAATCTAATTGACTATTGGTAAACCCTCTTCCTTTTACATCACCGTTGAAGGAAACAGTTCCAAGGTCTGGATTGTTGAAAAAACGGCCGAGTTGAAAATTTTTCGTTGTCAGACTTCCCGAATACGCAGGCAACCCCCCTTTCGGCAATTTCATATTCAGGTCAGTAACCAGCGTTCCCAAATTGGTCTGTATTGTACCATAAGTAACAAAGTCGTTTAGAAACCCGGTAAATGTTCCATGAAAATGCAAATAAGAAATGCGTTTAAAATCAGGCATCGTAACCTTTCTGATATCAGGAAACATTCGGGATAAATCGGTATACGTCGTGTGTAAATCCGAAGCCGTTGCGTTGATGTATGATTTGTTGATATTGGGTAAACCAATGATGTTAAAATCACCATTGAAGAAGGTAGAACCCGATTGAATGGTTACAGCCTTTCCGGACAAATCATCAACTGTACCTTTTATTTTTCCATTCAATCCAAATTTTCGATGCCATGTTTTTAGGTACGGCGCAAAAAGAGCAACATCATTACTTGCTATTTCGCTGTTCACAAAGTTGGCATCCATCTTCACAGCATGTTCAATATCATTTAAAGATCCAAGGCTATCGAAACGCATCGCAAAATAATTGCGCAGGATGCTTTCGTTTGTTTGTAAATAAAAATTAGCGAACTCTAAAACCTGCGGCGTCATCTTTAAAGCACCTTTCAATGTTTTTACCTGCAGACCACTTCGTTCTGTAGTAGCTAAATCTACATTAGCCCGCAAAGTATCTCCTTGCCAACGCAGATTTTTAATTGTTGTATTGATAGAAGTAAAATCAAGATGCTTAGAATCAAAATAGTTGACAGTAGGAGTTAAGCTATTGTTATCCAATTTTAAATGGCCACCATTAATAACTAACTCTGCAATGGCGACATCCCAAGGCTGGGCTGCTTTTTCTTTTATCGTAATTGGATGGTAAGGTCTTCTGCCTTTGTAACTGTAAGTATGAAAATAAGGGTCAATGAGCTTTAAGCTATTAATATCAATTTTCTTCTTGGCAATGTTGATGTTCTTCGCATCTAAATCTAGATGGCTAACTTTAGCTGTTAATAGTTCGCCTGCCCACTCGTCTTTTTGTTCAAAAGAAACATTAGTGAACAAAACCTTTTTGAGATTGAAAGTAATGCCCGCTTTCTTTTTTGAGCTTGTACTGGTTGATGCGAAATACTTTTCAAGAAAAGTATAGTTCCAAACAGAATCAGTTCGATTAAATTTGGCTACCGCGTTTTCTAACCCTATATATTTCAAATCAGCCTGATCTTTTAAAAAGAACCAATCCGTAATGCGTATCTGAACTTTGCCAGCCCACAACAGCGTATCCCGTTTTTGATCTTCTACCAAAACTCCATCCAAATCCATTTTATCGAAAAAAGTAAATGAGACATGATTAATGGAAATACGGCTTTTCAAGTCTTTTGAAAGCTTATTCGTTACAATTGAAAGAATGCGGTTTTGTCCCCACTCGGTATTTAAAAGACCAATGGTGATGATAAGCAGGAGTAGGAGTACAAGCAATACACGAAAACTTATTTTAAAAAACCGCTTCAGTAGAAAATGATTTAGTTGTAAAAATAACCAATAGCACAGTTTACACAAATGAGCTTTTGGTGAAGAAATCAAAATATTTGTGAAAGCTATCGGATAATTCTTGTTGTTATTAACAATTCAAGTACAAAGAAGTCATTTCGCTTACCGATGGCACAAAATTTTTGCCTTTATCCAAAACAACAGGTATGAAAAAACATTTGCAAAACGAAGAGGCTAAGACGAAATTTAAAAAATTGGCAGACGAAATCAGGGTATGCATGTTTATTACGAACAACAGTGAGGATAATCATACTCGTCCCATGGCAACTATTGAGGTTGGCGATGATAGTACACTTTGGTTTTTTACGGATGTGCGGTCCATAAAAGTAGAAGAAGTAGCTGAAGATAACTCTGTGCATTTAGTTTATGCTCATCCTGGAAAGGAAAGCTATATGGATGTATGGGGAAAGGCTGAGGTTATTACGGATCGTCAACACGTTAAAGATAAATGGAGCCCAATGGTGAAAGCATGGTTCCCGAATGGCGTTGATGACCCTAATCTTTCTTTATTAAAAGTAACACCTTCAGATTGTTACTACTGGGATAGTGAAACAGGTAAAATGTCGGCATTTATGAAAATTGCGACGGCTGCTGTTACTGGTACTGATTTAAACGAAGGCAAAGAAGGTACTTTGAATTTATAGTATGAAAAGCGAAGAATTAATGCTGGACCACTCAGAAAGGCGTTAACTCTTTTATTTAATTGATGATAAACTCAAAGGTTCGTTACAGTAGGCTTTCATTTTTGCAGTTTGTAATAAAAGGTTTAGTGAAGGCCTGCGAAGATTAGACCTTCTTGTTGATTACCTCTAAAGCAGGTCCGGTAAGCGTTTCCGTTTTTTCTTCAAACAATTTTTCAAAAAGTGGACTCTCAGTGTTCTTCAATTTATCCCAAAAAGTAAAGTATAAACCATAGTTATACTTGAATTGTTTATGGTGTAAAGAGTGATGTGTGGCACCAATTAAAAATCTTCCAATAAAATGCTTGTGAAAGTTCTTAGGATAAATCTCAATATCCAAATGATTGATGACGCTGCTAAACGTCATGATTGTTAACTTGATGATCAACACATATAAATGCATAGGTAGTATCAGCAATAATAAGGGCAGAAAAACTGCTTGCAGCAAACCTTCCAACGGATGAAACGAAAAAGCAGTCCACGGCGAAGTAATATTACTATCATGATGCACCTTATGTACAATGCGAAATATTTTTGGCTGATGCATCCAACGATGTAACCAGTAGTAATATGTTTCATGCAACACCATGGCAATGAGTAAACTTACTGGCAGCCACCATAATGGATAATCCGTTGCATTTAAATAAACTTTGGTATATCCTTTCTGCCAAAGTATGCCGGTAATTGTTCCAGATAAGGCAAAGAGCCCTGCTGTAATACAACTCCAAGAAACTTCTTTCTTGAATTGATCTTTCTTATAGCTGCGGTCATTTATTTTTCGTTGCTGCCATTTCTTTGGAAACCAAACGTAAAACGTAGCATAAAACAAGCCTGCTACCAACACATAACGACCAATCACAACGATGAAAATTATTAGCGTTGCAATGCAAAACCATAAAGGCGAGGTCAAGTCAGGTATCTGCACAGATAAGGTTTAATCCAGAACAAATTAACAGCGAAAAGGTTTCCAACAAAAAAACGCTACAATTGCGGCGCTGTTATTTCTAATTAATTATCTTCTTTTTTCGTTTTTACTTTCTTCAATTGTCCGTCTTTATATTTCATTTTATGAACACTATTCTGCTTCCAGATTTCATCGTTTGGTGAATAAAGCACTACGTAATAATCTTTGTCAGTCACAGTTGTCGTTGCAGGTAGTTTTTCCACCCATGTCCATGTATCTACATCACTCGAATAAGCATACTGATGTGACGTGGTATTGTAATAAACGTTTTGCTGCGGATAATAATAGTACTTCACTTTTGTCTGCGCCTGGGAAGAGTTAGTGATCAACATCCCAAAAACAACCAATAAAGCCAACATAATTTTTTTCATAATCATACTTTGTCCTTATGCACAAATTTATATGCCAATAAGTTATTTTGCTGCCACGCGGTTGCTTACTGCAGGTAATTTAACAACATATGACTTCCCCGATTTAACAGTTAATGATCTTCCCCCCAACCAGGGATTCATTAGGAGTAACATTTTATAGTTAGTTCCGTTGCTAATGGCATAAGCTGCGAGGTCCGGAATATTGTTGGATAGTGTCACTGTTCTGTATGGTACTTCATGGTACTTTTCTGCGTCTCAATCTTAAAGCCAAGTTGTGATCCATTTTTCATTAAATACTTAAATGCAAGTATGCGAAATAGGTAACGGTTGGTTTCTACTGGCAATAACAAGTCGTAGTAATAATTAGTTTACTGAAAACTTGCTTGTTTATTATAGCCACTTTATCCGCAATTGAAAGAAACAGCCGCTGCTGTGCAGCTACCAAATTTATTTCTGGCTTTTTTTAAATAACTACAAGCGGCATCTGTAGATCTGTCCAGGTCATAGCGATAATCAACCTGGTCTGATACTTCTAAATAACCTGGAGCAGTATAATCCATAAACTGCCAAAAACATACCGAACCAACAGGCGATTTAGCAACATAGAACAAATTACTTTCTGCTACGCACAGGTATTTAAAGTCATCTGGTACACCATTCGCTTTTAAAAGTTCCGATATTTTGAAGAAATAACGATTGGCCAATTTCAAAAGATAGAGGATGTTTGCGTGATTATAAAAATTGATCAATACTTCACGATCCAAACGTTCTTTTGCATCCCCAACGGTCTAAGGGTACTGCTTCGCCGGTAAACGAAATTTGCGAAGACAACGGTAGCGCTTCAATCTTTGTTGCGGTAAACTCTTTCTGATGAATTTTGGTTTCTTTGAAAGCAAACAAGGCTGTGATACCAATACCTATGATTAAACCAATAACAAGGTTGAGGGAAGCTTCACGTTTCATAAACACAATTTGGGAAGTGATAGTATTGTTGTACAAAAAAGATGACCCGTGCTAACAAAGAAATTGTTATAACACATAGCTATGTAAAATTATTTTCCTGCTAAGGTGTGCCTTCTGTTACATCATCATTATCTGCACCTCCCAAACTATAGTACTTGTTCTCTTCATCACCCTGACCCATTGCTGTGTTGCGAGTCTCGTCTGTTTCTTCTTGGAAATCCAAATCTGTTCCGCTTTGCACCTCGCCAAAACTGCGTTCGTTTAATGGCGTATTTTCAAAATCTACATTATCCATTTTTGCGTCGTGCAAATTGTCTTCATCTCTTGTTGGCATGTAAGTAAAACCATCACGAAGTGCTTCACGTTCATCTCTTGAAACATCTGCATCCGTGCCCATACGAATATCTAAGCCATCATCTTCAGAAGATTCTTCCTCAAATATGCCTTCGCCTTCTTCATCGCCTGAAGAAATGGTTGTGTCACCCACCATACCTACCAGAGGCGCATGCACAAATTCTTGCCCGGGTATATCATTTACATTGGGTAGGTCAATTGTTGTTTCTTCTGAACGTAAGCGTTCCTGATCACGTTTTGAATCGTGCACATCACTTCCATCTCGTAAACCTGTATGCGTTGTTACGTCATCTTTTCTGTCTGGATTTTCGTTTTCCTGTGGTGGCCTGTTTTCGTAATTATATCGCTGATCGTTATCATTTCTGCCTGCCATACATCTTTTTCTAAATAAAGGAAAATTCTATGCCACTTAGAAGATTCAAATAGTTGAACAGAATTGTTGCAGTATAGAAGTGCGACGCAACAGAAGTTCAATAGTAGTAATACAGCTTAGTTCATAAATATACTTTGCTCATCATTGATTGATAATACTCCAATTGCATTTTTGGGTACAACATTTTAATCAATTAAAATAAAGATCATGGATAAGGATTTTAAACGCAATATTCCCTCCGAGGAAGGAAGGCACAACGACCCGCATACCAGAGATTAAAGTGCAGCGCAGCCTGGAGTAAACACAATGAGTAGTGCTCCTAACGATGAAGCTAACGAAGCGCTTACGAAAACCGCATCGGAAAATTTTAATACCGAAGCGTGGAATAATACAGGAAAGGCAGATCCGAAATTTGATGAGGTTGATAATGAAGATATATTGCTCATCTGTTATTGTGTAGCAGAATTTTCACAAAGCAAAATTTACTAATTAGGTAAACCTTAGGCACTCGCACTAAATTTTTTTTCATTTACATGTAATGTATAGGAGTAAATCAGTTTATTCAATTCCAAATTGTTTGTAACATTAAAGCTGCTTATTGTCAAATGAGATTTATTTAAGGCATGGCTTTGGTGGTTCTGAACGAAAAAAGATATGATCACTTATTTCTTCAAGACTAATTTTAAATGCGAAGGCTGTGTAGATAAAGTAAAGCCTAAGTTGGATCAATTACAACCATCGAAGGATATTGATAAGTGGGAAGTGAATTTGGAAAGCGCTGAGAAAACATTGAGTGTAGAAACATAGAAGTAAAGCCCGGAGCAGGTAAAGCATATAATAAGAGAAGCTGGTTATGAAGCTAAATTTAAAAGGCCACCGCATGCTTAATCTTTTTTGATGAAGCCTACTTCACCAGTCTTTTCAAAATTCACTTTATCTATTTTGGGAAGGTCGCCCATCTGCACTTTAATGCGTAGCTCTTCCATTACATCATCTTCTGTAATTTTTGCCTTTACCAGATTTTGTTTGAGAAAGTGATCGTTTTCATAGAGCAATATTTTTTTGCCGAAAACGAAAATGCATTAAAAGCTATTGACCGAATTGCTTCCATTCATAAAGGAGTGGAAACCGCAAGAGAAAGCGTAATACCCGATTGGGCTTATCGTGATGTATTGTTCATGCTTATTCATTATTCTATTGCTTCGTTTGAATCATTGGAACGAAAATTATCTGGAGAAGAAAAAGAAGAAGTGTTCAATGTATTTTACAGGGTAGGAGTGAGAATGGGTTTAAAAGAATTGCCATCTTCTTACCAAGAATGGTTACCGGTTGGTGAACAACATTTAAAAGCGATTTGTCCTATTCTCATTTTACGAAAGATCTTTTTCTGCAATACAAAAAACATCTTGGCTCTTTTCGCTATCATGTTTTGGTTGAAGGACAAAAATTAGTTGTTCCAACCATCGTTTGAAAGTTATTAAAACAGCAGTCATTCTCTTGGCTTACACCTGTTGTTCCGTTATACAAAATTTCAAAAGCATTGAAAACAGATTGGCTCTTAAAAGAAATTTTACTGCCCGCCGACTATAAAAACCAAATCAAGGAGTTGGATATCGCCTAAGTAATTTTCTCGCTCCTAATAAAGGCTTTAAGAAGTTTTATACTATAAGAGATTGCTGTCGTTCATATTCCCCTCTTAAACCTCCTTTAACACCTTGTTGGCTAAAGCGCTTGCATAAGAGCATATTACGTATTACTTTAGTGGGTAGTAATCAGATTTTAAACACCATCCACGTCCAATTACTATGAATGCTTTGAGAAAAAGCAAAACCAAAACCAAAACATTGCTATTTTTTATAGTAATGTGCTTAACCCTAAACCTGTCGGCGCAGCTTAGGGCCAACTTTTCTGCGTCCCCTGTTTCAGGATGTGCCCCTATTGTGGTACAATTCACTGATCAATCTTCAGGCAACCCCACGCAATGGCGCTGGGATTTAGGCAACGGAACTATTTCTTCCTTACAAAATCCATCAGGAACTTATTTTAATCCGGGAACGTACACAGTCAAACTGGTAGTACGCAATGCTGCCGGAAACGCAGATTCGCTTATTAGAACACAATACGTGACAGTTTATGCATCGCCGTCGGTAAATTTTACCGCGAATGATTCTTTGGGTTGTGCACCGCAGAATGTGCAATTTTCTAACACAAGCGTTGCAGGTAGTGGCAATATCAGCAGTTACCAGTGGGATTTTGGCGATGGCACTTCGTCTTCTTTACAAAATCCGGCGCATAATTATACTACACCTGGCACCTACACAGTGACCTTGCAGGTAACGAACAGTTTTGGTTGTGTAAAAACCTTTACCAAATCCCAGTACATAAGAGTTGGCAGCGGCACTCAGGCAGGTTTCAATTATACGGTTACCAGTTTATGTGCAGCACCTGTTACGGTTAATTTCACCAATACTTCGGCTGGAACGGGTGCTATGAGTTATCAGTGGAACTTTGGTGATGGCACCACCAGTAATAGCTTAAATCCTGTTCATACCTATGCCGCGAATGGAAGCTATACAGTTACATTGATCGCTATTAGTTCGCAAGGATGTATTGATACCTTGGTTCGGTCGAATCTAATTAGCATTGGAAACGTTAGTTCAAATTTCAATAGTCCTGATAGTGTTTGTCAGGGACAATTATTTTCCATTACCAATACTTCATCTCCATTGCCGGCTTTTGCTTTATGGAACTTCGGTGATGGCACAACAGCAACCGCTATTAACCCGGTAAAATCGTATGCTTTGCCCGGAACCTACACTATCAAATTGCTCAACTCTTTTGGTGGATGTATGGATTCTGTTAGCAAAACAATTGTTGTCAAAGCAAAAGCAATGGCACAGTTTACTACGTCAGACTCTATGTTTTGCTCTGTTCCAGCAACAGTAAATTTTTTTAATACTTCTACCAATGCCATTTCCTACCAATGGAACTTTGGTGATGGAACAACATCAACGCAAATGTCTCCTTCGCATATATACACAGCCGAGGGAGATTATTCTGTTACGCTAATTGCACTTAATGCAAATGGTTGTTTTGATACATTAGTTAAGATAAATCACATCAAGATTCACAAACCTCAAATCACAGTTTCAGGTTTTCCCTTGAATGGTTGTATTCCTTATAGTGTTAACCCAACTGCATCTGTAACAGCTAATGAACCGATAGCTTCCTATCAATGGATTTTTGGTGATGGTGGCACTGGCGTTGGCTACAATCCAATACATACCTACACAACCGCCGGAACATATACAGTAAAGGTAATTGTGCTTACAGTGAGTGGTTGTACAGATACGCTGACTATTCCAAATGCAGTTAAAGTAGGTAACAAGCCAACGCCTAATTTCTCTGTCAATCCAACGGATATTTGTGCTTCTTCACCAGTAAACTTTACGGATCTAACTACCGGAAATGTCGATCAATGGCTGTGGCAATTTGGTGATGGTGGAATATCTACTTCGTCAAATCCTGTTTATCAGTATTCAGATACTGGTTGGTTTAATGTGCAATTGATCGTATGGAGTAATGGTTGTTCTGATTCTATCAAACTGAATGACATTGTTCATATAATGCCTCCAATTGCTTCATTTGGTATCAATCGTTCTTGTGTTAATCGATTGTCGATCGATTTTATTGATCATTCCATTGGAGCAGTTACATATGCTTGGGATTTTGGTGATGGTGCTACATCGAACATACCTAGCCCTTCTCATACATACAATAGTGTTGATGCTTATACCGTAACATTAACAGTAACGAACAGGACGTGTAGTTATACTACACAACAAGTGATAAGAATTATTCAACCGACATTAACGATCAGTGGTGACAGTGCAGTTTGTAAGGCTACCGTTGCCCATTTTGCTGGAACGGCTAGTAATGCAGTTCAGTGGCAATGGAATTTTGGTGATGGTGGTTCGGCGATTACACCTGGTAATGCAACTCATAGTTATACTAACTCAGGAAATTATACTGTTACCGCATCGATTGTTGATTCATTTGGTTGCACTCTAACTCTAACAATGCCCGTGCATGTATTTGGTCCAACAGCATCCTTTTCGCCTACCCAGGCGTCTGCTTGTTTGAATGGTAACCACATCCAATTCAACGATGCTTCCAGTACAGACGGAACACATACGATTGTACAATGGACATGGAATTATGGCGATGGTACTATTGACTCGGTTGCTACCGTACCGTTTATACATGTTTATGGTGCTACCGGTAGTTATCCGGTTTCGCTGAAAGTGAAGGATAGTTACGGTTGTACCGATCAAATATCGCTGCCAACAAATGTTGTTATCTCTCATCCAAACGTTAGCTTTCAATCACCTGATACTGTTTCCTGCACAGGCAGAACGATTCAATTTACCAATACATCATCCGGAAACAGTTTAACGTATCAGTGGTATTTTGGAGATGCTACAACATCAACGGCTGTTCATCCATCACATACTTATGCAACAGCAGGTTTGTTTTCAATAACGTTGGTGGCGACTGATCAATATGGTTGTAAAGATTCTTTGACACGGCCTGCTTATATTAATATCAGTATTCCAAAAGCATTGTTTAGTGTTTCCGATTCTATAGGTACCTGTCCGCCGTTGAATGTTCTGTTTACGGATCATTCAACCAACAACACTACTATTCGTTGGGATTTTGGAGATGGTAATACTTCATCTATCGCTAACCCTTCGCACTTCTATACTACTCCGGGAGTGTATCATGCAAAATTGATTGTTACCGGTCCGGGTGGTTGTAGTGATACTATGACGAAAACCATAACCCTACGTGGCCCGCAAGGAACATTCAGTTATGCTCCTTTAAGCGGCTGTAATCCATTGACGGTAAGTTTTACCGCACATACACAAGACAATACTTCGTTTGTTTGGGATTATAGTGATGGAAATACACACAGCGGTGTCGATTCTGTCATTACACATACATATACTGCTATTGGCAGTTTTTTGCCGAAGATGATTTTGATTGATGCACATGGTTGTACTGTTTCTATTGTTGGTACAGATACAGTTATTGTGAAAGGTGCTGCAGCACAGTTTACGATGAACCAGATTCAACTATGTGATTCAGGTTATATAAACTTTACGAACACTACCATAAGTAACGACCCTGCTGTTCACTACCTATGGAATTTTGGTGATGGTACAACGAGCACTGCTCAAAATCCATCGCATCAATACCTGGCGCCTGGCAATTATGTGGTACAACTTACAGCGACTACGCAAGCGGGTTGTGTTCACTCTGCAACTGCTTCAGACACAATCAAAGTTTATCAGGGATTACGCATTCATACTTTAGGTGATACGGCCAATTGTATTCCGGCAACAATTCAATCTTTAGGTGTTGTTGATAGAGGAGCAGCTACAAGTTGGCAATGGAATTTTGGCAATGGACAAACATCTACTCAACAAAATCCAACGCAAGTTTATACTACGGCTGGTGCTTATGATATTGTTGTTGTTGCTACAGATGTACATGGTTGCAGAGATAGCAGTAGGAGAACGGTGCATGCACGTCCGTTGCCAACGACTAATGCGGGTGCCGATTTGTTTGTATGTCAAGGATCGCCGATTACGTTAAATGCGACAGGTGCTTTTCGCTATGTATGGAATGCATCGCCTTTCTTAAGTTGTTTGAATTGTGCAAACCCTGTTGCTACACCGCCAGATACGGCTTTATTTATTGTGACCGGTATTAATGCTTATGGTTGCAGTGTAAAAGATACCGTGCAGGTAAATGTGAAACATCCATTTACATTACTTGTGAATGATGGCGATACTATTTGTGTGGGCAGAGCCATACATTTAAGAGCTTCCGGTGCAGATACTTACACCTGGATTCCATCTATTAATGTGGATGATCCAAATGCTGCCAACACTAATGCCCGACCTACAGTAACTACTTTATATAAAGTCGTTGCAAAAGACAACGATCATTGTTTCACGGATACAGGTTATGTGCCTATCCAGGTTTGGCAACTACCCACAGTCATCGCAGGTGTCGATCAAACAATCACTGTTGGATCATCGGTTCAACTAACAGCTACTGCTTCTGCAGATGTTGTTCGCTACCAGTGGACACCAACCAATAGTTTAAGTTGTGCTACCTGTCAAAACCCGACAGCACATCCAAGACAAGACACAAAATATACAGTTGTTGTAACCAATGGCGGAGGCTGCACTGCTCAAAGCGATGTAACCGTTTTCGTTACTTGTGGCAAAGGCAACTTATTTGTACCCAATACTTTCTCACCAAACGGGGATGGTAATAATGATGTGTTCTTCCCAAGAGGCTCAGGCATTGGTAAAGTAAAATCATTAAGAATATTCAATCGTTGGGGTGAAGTTGTATTTGAACGTTTTGATTTTGCAGCAAATGATATTGCCGCAGGCTGGGATGGCCGTTATAAAGGACAACCATTATCGTCGGATGTATATATCTACACTTGTGACGTCATTTGTGAGAACAATGAATTGCTAACCTTCAAAGGCGATGTTACGCTGTTAAAATAACTGCTATGAAAAACCTAATCCTTTTCGTACTATTATTTTTTGCAAGTATAAGCTTGTTTGCGCAAGACATACATTTCTCTCAATTTTTCGAAACGCCATTGTATCGTAATCCTGCATTGGCAGGAATTGTTACAGGAGATTATCGTGTGCAAGCTGTCTATCGTTCGCAGTGGAACAGTATAGCGAATGCGTATAAGACAGCATCATTAAATGCAGAATATAAAATGCATGTTGCCGGTGATGATTATATGACCATCGGCGTACAGGCTTTTTATGATAAGGCAGGTACGACCAACTTGACAACAACTCACTTATTACCAGCTATTAATTATCACAAGTCTATCAGTAATGAACGTAATCAATACATTTCTGTTGGCTTTATGGGTGGATTGGTGCAACGCAGTTTCGATCGTTCTAAAATGACAACCAATAGTCAATACAACGGTGTTGCAGATATGGAGACAAACGCACAATCACAATACAGTTATTTGGATGGAAGTGCAGGTATCAGCTTTAATACAAGCATCAACGATAACCCGGATGATAATTTAGTGGTAGGTGTAGCTTATCATCATTTTAATCAGCCCAAAAATTCTTTCTTTGCTAACTCAGGAATTGTGCTTAGCCCTAAATGGAACTTCTCTGCTGATGTTCGTTTCAATCTGTCTGAATATTCCTTGCTCACCATTCATACCGATCATTTACGTCAGGGCTCTTACCAAGAGACGGTTGGCGGTTTTTTATATGGATTGAAAATTGGTCCTTATACCGATGAGCCTGACTACATAGTTAGTGCAGGTGCCTTTTTGCGTTGGAACGATGCTATGATTCCAACAATTAAAATCGATTACAAGCCTTTTGCTTTTGCATTGAGTTATGATGTGAACATCTCCCAATTAAAAGGAAGTAGTTATGGTCGCGGCGGCTTTGAACTATCGCTCACTTATATTGGCTTTACCAACAGAGATAATTCTACATTAAGCGCTGTGAGATGCCCGAGATTCTAATTTGTTTGATTGTAGTTGAAAACAATGTGCTCGTTCACTTGCAACCCTCTATTCTTTTCACTACATTTAAACAAACGAATCTTGTATTAAAAAAGCAACCATCGCCATCTGCACTGCAGCCTTGCTTATTGCCTTTAATAAGGATAAAACAAAAGAGGCAACTACAGAGCAAAAAGATAAACCTATGGTAGCTGCGGCATCTACCACCACTAATGATAAAATGCCTGATTCTGCCATGCAAGCCAAGAACTGGCAGGAATATATGACGCCGGGAAAAGAGCACCAAATGCTGAAAGAAGCTTGCGGCAACTGGACTGCAGATATTACCTCTTGGATGGCAGCAGGTGCACCTGCAAAAAAATCAACCGGTAAAGAAGAAAGTAAAATGATCATGGGAGATCGCTATCAGCAGTCGCATATGAAAAGCACATTTGGCGGTATGCCTTTCGAAGGGTTGAGTACGATTGGTTTTGATAATAAGAAGAAAGTGTATGAGGCAATATGGGTTGACAACATGGGTACAGGCATTATGAAAATGGAAGGCTCGTGGGATGTTGCAAAAAATCAATGACATTATTGGGAACTTGCATCGATCCAGGAACAGGTAAAAATTGTGAAATGAGAGAAGTATTCCGGATCATTGATAAAGATCATCATTTTGCAAAAATGTTTTACAAAGGACCAGATGGCAAGGAATACAAAAGCATGGAAATTTCTTACACCAGGAAAAAATAAACAACAATCATTTTTCAAAGTTTCGTTGTCTATAGATGACGAAACTTTTTTATTTTTAGTTATGGCTACCAGAAACCTTACCAAAGCAATCCTTACTACTGGGCTAATTGCAGGAACTTTAGATGCGACTGCTGCTTGTATTCAATATACGGTCACCACACATAAAAATCCAGTAAGAGTGTTTTGGTATATTGCCAGTGCCATCTTTGGGCAGGAAGCTTATACATTGAACCCTACTGCAATGGCAATTTGTGGCGTTTTACTTCACTATTTGGTGGCATTGATTTTTACCACGTTCTTTTTCCTTATTTATCCCAATATAGTCAACCTCGCCAGGTACAGATTTGTTACTGCAATTGTTTATGGATTATTGATTTGGAGTATCATGAATCTGTTCGTTGTTCCTACTTCACGCATAGCAAAATCACCGGTAAAGTTTCCGCAGTCATTTATACAAATTTGTATTTTGATCTTGTGTATTGGTGTGCCAATTTCATTTTTAGCTTACAACTATTTCGTTGATAAGTCGAATTTGCAAAAGCTTAAAAAAAGCGGTTCGTAAACAAAGCGAACTCTTGCGCTTTTTTCCTTTTTCGACGACAGAAAAAGACGATAACTTTTTTCACCTGCAGTAACTATTAGTAAGGCTGTGTTTGGTGGAATAGAACCTTCATTTTCCGAAATGATTTCTATTTCCTGAAAGGTGTTTTGCAAATCAATTTTTAAATAAGTAGTAATTGGTTTTGCGGTTAACATTTGGTTGGATAAAACGGTTTTGCCGTTTACTACTACACTAATAATATCTCCATCTATTTCACCATTGTCATAAAAATCGAGTCGAATACTGCCAGTGTCAACTTTTATTTCTGGCACTTCTTTAAACGCTGATTCTTTGATGCGGGTAAGAAAAATGCTGCCCGCATCACAATCTTTCCCGCTTGGTAAAATTTTACCGGTCCAGCCTCCAGTCAATTGCTCTACATCGCCATTTCTGCTATAGATCAACTCATAGCGTTTGATACAGATGGAACAGGAAGGCCTTATTTTATATGTAGTCACTATCTCTTCTTGCACAATTACTTTTTTCTCTGACTTTAAATAACTGCCTCTAAAATTTTTCTTTACATAGTTGTCAATATCCATGTAATGATAAGAGTCACCACTAATGCTATCGCCTGCAACATAAATTTGTAATTCGAAATTATTAGTGGGGAAGCAGCCGTTCGACATAGTTAAGGTGCCTTTCCAAAAGCCGCTTGCGTCTTGCGCTTTGGCAAAAGAGAAAAACAAGGTTAGCAAGAAAACAGGCAGGCACTTAAACACAAAGTAATTTACCATTAATTATAAAGCGCCGCCGAAAAAGGATTGTTAATAGCGGTGATTAGTTTTGGGAAGTATGCAGTAATTGATCCGCTGACTTTTTCACTGAGGTATAAATATTATCAATCCATGATTCGCAAACTACTGGCGGAATTCCGGTAAGCGTCATGGACAAAAGATATCCCAAAACGGAGTGAATCCCCCTGCCATTTCCGCTGCTTTTAAACGAAATACTATCGTTGATAAACCGTTTCATCTCAAAATCTTTTCACGTATAGATATAGAGAAAAATTGTACCAAAAATGGCGAAAGGCATGTTGGTAGCGGATTTATGGGTGGAAAGATGGTTGGACGCGTTGTTAGTTTTCCACATTTTTTGATAAAACGTAAAAATCCTATTGCTGTTTAAAGAACCGATTAGTAAGTTTACAGTCCACTTCAATACCTCCTTCAGAAAGACCAACGATAACAAGCTCCAATTCTCTTTCACAATCCTTGTCCTGAAAAATCATAGCATTCCATTCCTATGAGTAATATTAACTCAAAACACCACGATATGAAACAAAGACGTTCCGTTATCAGGCATGAAAACGATGAAAGAGATTATGGCAAAAACCTGTTTGACACCATAATCGTTCTACTGATCTTACTTGGAATACTTTGGTATTTGAAAATTTAATATGATGGGTTAATAGTCCCGGCAACGGGATACATTTTTGTAATGGTTGAATCAAAAAGCCTCCGCGTTATGCAGAGGCTTTTTTTTTATAATTAGTCACTCAATTAAGCTTCCATATAAGACTCAACCGGCTCGCAAGTGCAAATGAGGTTTCTGTCACCAAATGTGTCGTTAACACGAGCTACAGAAGGCCAAAACTTGTTTGCTTTTACATAGGGCAATGGGAATGCTGCTAATTCTCGGCTGTACGGCTTATTCCACTCATTACTGCACACCATAAACATCGTATGTGGTGCATTTTTCAGCGGATTGTCTTTTTTATCCAAAGCTGTTTCTTCTACCATAGCAATTTCGCGGCGAATGCTTAATAAGGCATCACAAAAGCGATCCAACTCTCGCTTATCTTCACTTTCTGTTGGTTCGATCATAATGGTGCCTGCAACCGGAAAAGACATTGTAGGAGCGTGGAATCCATAGTCAATTAAACGTTTAGCCACATCAACTGCTTCTACTTCTGCCGATTTCTTGAACGGACGCAGGTCAACAATAAATTCATGCGCACATGCACCATGATGGTTGGTGTAGAGAATATCAAATTGGTCTTTCAGTCTTGCTAACATATAGTTCGCATTCAGAATAGCGTATTCAGTTGCCATGCGAACGCCATCGCCACCGAGCATTCTAATATAAGCGTAAGAAATAAGTAGGATAGAAGCAGAGCCATATGGTGCAGCGCTAACTGCATTGGTTCCTTTCGATTCGCTATTGATAAATACATGACCAGGTAAGAATGGAGCCAAATGCTCACGTACGCAAATAGGGCCCATGCCAGGACCGCCACCGCCATGTGGAATGGCAAATGTTTTATGCAAATTCAAGTGGCAAACATCAGCGCCAATTAGACCAGGAGCCGTTAAACCAACTTGAGCATTCATGTTTGCGCCATCCATATATACTTGTCCGCCGTGCTGGTGAACAATGTCTGTAATTTCCTTCACGGTTTCTTCATACACACCATAGGTAGATGGATAAGTGATCATGATACCGGAAAGATTTGCAGCATGTTCCTTTGCCTTTGCCTTCAAGTCTTCCACATCAATGTAGCCATTCTCTAATGCTTTTACCACAACTACTTTCATTCCACACATCACTGCAGAAGCCGGGTTAGTACCGTGTGCAGAAATTGGAATCAACATAACATTGCGATGGTGATCGCCACGACTTTCATGGTAAGCTCTAATAGTTAATAACCCAGCATATTCACCTTGAGCACCGCTATTGGGTTGTAGACTGCATGCATCAAAGGCTGTAATCTCGCATAGGTATTTGCTTAATTCACGAACAATAAACTGATAACCCTCCGCCTGATCTGCGGGTGCAAATGGGTGCATTTTGCTCCAATGTGCCCAACTTAAAGGCATCATTTCACTGGCTGCATTCAGTTTCATCGTACAGCTGCCTAAGGCAATCATACTGTGCACCAAAGAAATGTCCTTGTTCTGCAGCATAGTGATGTAACGCATCATTTGTGTTTCGCTGTGATGCGAATTGAAAACCGGATGCGTTAAGAAATCAGAAGTGCGTGTTAAAGCAGTTGGAATTTTATCTAATTGTCCTTCGTTTGATAATTCATACGCAACAGGATCTACATCATTCACAAACGAATTAATGATATCAAATAAATCTCTTGGCGTCGTTGCTTCATCTAAAGAAATTCCAATGTGCTGATTGTCGTAATAACGGAAATTCAGTTGCTGACGCACTGCTTTCTCTCTAAACGTTTGTACATCATCAACCTTCACTACAATAGTATCAAAGAAATAATCACTTACTAGTTCATAACCTCTTTCTTCCAAGGCGTTTGCTAACGTTTGGGTTAATAAGGCAACACGTTTTGCAATATTTCTCAAGCCATTTGGTCCATGAAACACTGCGTACATAGCAACCATATTTGCAAGCAAAGCCTGCGCAGTGCAAATGTTTGACGTTGCTTTTTCACGTTTGATGTGCTGCTCACGTGTTTGCAATGCCATACGCAAGGCACGATTGCCTTGGGCATCTACACTCACGCCGATAATACGACCGGGGATACTGCGCTTGAATTCATCTTTTACGGCAAAGAAAGCCGCATGCGGGCCACCATATCCTAAAGGCACACCAAAACGTTGTGCAGAACCAAGTGCTGCGTCTGCCCCCAACTCTCCCGGAGGTGTTAATAAAGTTAGCGCTAACAAGTCTGTAGCCATGGCTACAAAACCACCAATTGTATGAACCTTATTGATGAAGGCACGATAATCTTCAACAGAACCTTTGTTGTTTGGATATTGAACCAAGGCGCCAAAATAACTTTCGTCAATCTGCGCAGTTTTGTAATCGCCAAATACAACTTCAATACCAACAGGTATCGCACGGGTCATCACTACGTCTTTTGTCTGCGGGAATATTTCCGAATCTACAAAAAACTTAGGACGGGCAATGTTATCATGATCACGATTCAGGGTGTTAAAGAACATCGTCATGGCTTCGGCAGCCGCAGTTGCTTCATCCAACAAGGAAGCGTTTGCTATGGGCAAAGCCGTTAAGTCGCTAACCATTGTTTGAAAGTTCAATAAGCTTTCCAAACGACCTTGCGAAATCTCTGCTTGATAAGGTGTGTATTGGGTATACCAACCCGGGTTTTCAAAAATATTTCTAAGAATAACACTTGGTGTAATGGTATCATAGTAACCTTGACCAATATAGTTGCGGTATACTTTATTCTTTAACGAAACTTCTTTGATGTGTTGCAGGTAATCGTTTTCGCTCATAGCCGGCGGAAGGTTCAGCTCCTTTTGCATGCGAATACTGGAAGGCACTGTACGATCAATAAGGTCTTGCAGCGAAGCCACACCGATCGTCTTTAGCATTTCGGCTGTTTGCTCTTCATCCGGTCCAATATGTCTGCGTTGAAACTCTGTGGAAAGGTTTTCAAAAAGGTTCATAAATGGTTATCTCCTTGTTAGAAGCCGCAAAGGTACGTTTCAAAACAATTGCGAAAAGGGTAGTTTAGCTTAGGTTTTGGGAGGTTAACAAGTGGTTAGGAATTGTGGAAGAAATAGTCAAAATATCCCTCTAACCTTAAATATTCAAGAATGAGTAGGTAGTTCGGACAATATCTGCAAGTCATCCCCCTTTTCCCATGCAATTGTTTTTGTTCCATTCGTAATAACAATGTAGGGAACAGGGATACTGATATTATACCTTAATATTTGCTGAAGTACTTCTTCATTTAATTCTATTTCTTGCGCCTTGCATTCAATCATCATCCATGGTTGATGTTGTTGATCATATACCAAAATATCAAAGCGTTTTTTTAAGTCGTTTAATACAATTTCTTTCTCCAAAGCAATTAAGGAAGAAGGGTAAAGCAATGCTTTAATTAGATAAGCTACAAAGTTCTGGCGTACCCATTCTTCTTCCGTTAGCAGCAACCAGCGTTTACGGATGTCATCAAAAATGTACTGCTTCCCATTTTCTTTTTTCAACCTGAATTGGGGCTCTGGAAATTGCACATCAATCATAACTCAAACCTAATCACTAAATTTGTATGCTATATGAAATCAAAAGAAGATATTGTCAAAAACTGGTTACCTCGTTACACCGGTGAAAAATTAGAAAACTTTGGTAAGTATATCCTGCTTACCAATTTTAGCAATTATGTAAAAATGTTTGCGGAATGGAACGGTTTTCCAATTGTCGGTTCTGACCGCCCTATGCAATGCGCTACCGCAAACGGAATTACCATAATCAACTTCGGTATGGGTTCGCCAACAGCCGCTACTATAATGGATTTGCTGACTGCCATTGAACCCGAAGCAGTTTTGTTTTTGGGAAAGTGCGGCGGCTTAAAAAAGCGCAATAAGCTGGGTGATTTAATTCTGCCCATTGCCGCTATCAGGGGTGAGGGTACATCAAACGATTACTTTCCGGCAGAAGTACCGGCCATGCCTGCCTTTGCTTTACAAAAAGCTATTTCTACTACCATTCGGGAGTATGAAGTGGATTATTGGACGGGCACGGTTTATACAACCAACCGTCGCGTTTGGGAACATGATGAAGAATTCAAAGAGTATTTGCAACAAGTACGAGCCTATGCCATCGATATGGAAACTGCTACCATTTTTGCAGTTGGTTTTTACAATAAGATTCCTACTGGCGCTTTGTTGTTAGTAAGTGATCAGCCAATGATACCAGAAGGAGTTAAAACAGAAGAAAGCGATAAAAAAGTAACCGAAAAATTTGTAGAACGCCATTTGAAAATTGGTGTTGATTCATTGAAGCAATTGATCAATGGTGGACAAACAGTTCGTCACCTGCGTTTCTAGTTATGAAACTAATTTTAGTATCGCTCATTAGCTTGGTTTCGGTAGTGCTTACTACTTGCCCGAAGAAAAAGATTAATTGTTTCAAAGGTAAGTTGGTAGATAAAGGTGCATGCGTTAACTACACTATTTCAGTTATTGAAGGGAATATTGATACTTCTTTGATCGTGCCACAATGGACCAATGAAGCAAATGGCAAAACGTATCACAATGTATTTGCATTAGGAAGCCGTTGTAGCTTCCCTGCCGATATTAATGAAGGTGATGAATTTTATTTCACGCTTGACGCCGCACCTCAGAATTGCGCTGTCTGCATGATTTATTATCCAACTCCACCGAAAAAGCTTTCCATTAAAGCATCCAAAACTGCATGCCCTTGATGCAGCCTGTGTTGCAAATAAAAAACCTTTCGGTTGACTTCATTACAGAAAATGAAACGTTTTCAGCTGTGCGAAATATTTCTTTAGAAGTTGGCAAAGGAGAGTTGTTAGCCATTGTTGGTGAATCTGGTTCTGGTAAATCAGTAATATCACTTTCTATTTTGCAATTGCTGCCATCGCCCCCGGCAAAGTATACCAGTGGAAATATTTTGTTTCATGATGAAACAACAATTGATATACTCAAGGCAGATGTGCAAACAATACAAAGCATTAGAGGCTCTAAAATAGCGATGATCTTCCAGGAGCCTATGAGTTCGCTCAATCCTGTAATTAGTTGCGGCAAGCAGGTAATGGAAGCTTTATTGTTACACAAAAACATCTCAAAAGCAGAAGCTAAAAAGCAAACGATTGCCTGGTTTGAAAAAGTAAAACTTCCTAACCCGGAAAAAATAGTGGATCGCTATCCACATCAATTAAGTGGTGGCCAAAAGCAACGGGTGATGATAGCCATGGCTATGTGCTGTGAGCCATCACTGCTTATTTGTGATGAGCCAACAACTGCATTAGATGTTACGGTTCAAAAAACCATTCTGGAATTGATCAAAGGGTTGCAGCAACATCAAAACATGGCAGTAATTTTTATTACCCATGATTTAGGCGTAGTCTCGGAAATTGCAGACAGGGTTGCTATCATGTACAAAGGTGAGATAGTAGAACAAGGCAAGCGACAGGAAATTTTTACCCAAGCAAAGCATCCGTATACAAAGGCTTTGATTGCCTGCCGTCCGGCATTGCATCCAAAAGAAGAACGTCTGCCCACAGTGGCGGATTTTTTAAATCCATCCGAAGTAAAAAGAGCTTCTGTCAAACATGATCCGGGTAAGGATGTGTTGGTTGATGTGCAAAACTTGACCGTTTCTTTCCCAACCAAAACAAATGTATTTGGCAAAGCTTTGTCATCGGTGAATGCAGTTGATGATGTAAGCTTTCAAATTTGTAATGAAGAAACATTAGGTTTGGTAGGAGAGTCGGGTTGCGGTAAAACAACCTTAGGAAGAACCTTGCTTCGGCTTATTGAACCAACCAGCGGAAAGATCATTTATAACAACCAAGATATTACCAGCTTTGATAAGGCCAATTTAAAAGGCTTTCGCAAAGATGTTCAGTTGATCTTTCAGGATCCTTTTTCTTCGCTTAATCCCCGATTAACAATTGGTGCTGCTTTGGAAGAACCCGTGAAAATTTTTAATCCATCTGCAAATCGAAAAAAGTTAGTTGCTGATTTGTTAGCTAAAGTGAGCTTGCCTACAACCGCTGCGCAACGTTACCCACACGAGTTTTCAGGCGGTCAGCGACAGCGTATTGTTATAGCAAGGGCTCTGGCATTAAGCCCAGATTTTTTAGTATGCGATGAATCTGTTTCTGCTTTAGATGTGAGTGTACAAGCACAAGTTTTGAATCTACTAAATGATTTGAAAGCAGATTTGGGATTGACCTTACTTTTTATTTCACACGATCTTTCTGTCGTTCGCTATATGAGCGATCGAATAATGGTGATGAATAAAGGAAAGATTGTTGAAAGTGGCGTTGCAGAAGAAGTGTATTTGAAACCTAAATCAGAATACACACAAAGGCTGATCGCTTCTATTCCAAAAATCACGGTTTAATGATTGAAAGCTGGGTGAAACTTCTCTAATGTTTTTCTCAAAAATTCACGATCTAGATGCGTATAAATTTCTGTGGTGGTGATGCTTTCATGCCCCAACATTTCCTGCACGGCACGCAAGTCAGCACCACCTTCTACTAAATGCGTTGCAAACGAATGACGAAATGTATGGGGTGATATATTTTTTTTAATACCTGCTTTCGCTGTCAAATCTTTTATGATTAAAAAGATCATCACACGAGTCAAACGTTTCCCTCTTCTGTTTAAAAACAAAATATCCTCTTCGCCCTTTTGAATGGGTATGTGTACCCGAAGGTTTTGCCGGTAAATATTAATGTATTTAATGGCATCACTGCCGATGGGCACGAGCCGTTCTTTATTTCCTTTACCAATTACTCTAACAAAACCTACATCCAAATACAGTTGAGAAATCTTCAAGTTCACTACCTCACTTACACGTAAGCCACAACTATACATGGTTTCGAGAATGGCTTTGTTGCGACCACCTTCAGGTGTGCTAAGGTCAATTTCTCCAATGATTTGCTCAATTTCTCCAAAGCTCAGAACATCAGGTAAGGTTCGCTTAAGCTTAGGTGCTTCTAATAAAGTAGTTGGGTCTGTTGTACTAACATCTTCCAACAAACAATATTTGTAGAAAGTGCGAATGCCGGAGATAATACGTGATTGAGACGTTTGCGTCATCCCTAGCTCCGCAATCCATTTTATAAAGCCTTGAAGTATTTTTAAATCTAGTTCCGATGGCGCTTTTAGGTGACCTTTTGACTGCAAATAGTAGGTGAGTTTTTCAACATCGTTCAAGTAAGCCTCAATGGAATTCTCTGAAAGAGATCGCTCCAGTTGTAGGTAAGCTTTGAATCCTTTTTTATACGGCTCCCACATGAAGAGTTTGATGTTTAATGGTCAGAGTTTAAAGCTTACAAATTTATTTTCTTTTCCAAGGGAATTTTTTCGCCGTTCTTAATTAACTGTACAAAAATTCGGGCATGGGTTATATTTGCTGTATCAACTGTTTCGTGGATCTTATCAAAGTCAATCGGATATTCTTCTTTAAATGTCATTGCTTCTTTCTTACCCGTATTCACATCTTCTACGTAGATAGTACCTCTGTCTGTATACGCCACTAAATCTTTTTCTACTGTAAACTTTGGATCAAAATTGTTTATGGCACCTGAAATTTTGCTGATACTTGCTTTTGGATTGAAAGGCAGTTTTAGTAAATAGCCACGACCTGTTTTGCAATCATTAAATTTCAACCAGGCATACGTTGTATCTTTTATAAAGCAATTAATGGCAGCTTTGTTGATTTTAATTGGATTGTCAAATACAATTGGTAAAACAATTTGTCGAACAGTGAATGATTGATCATGGCTCCACGTAAGAGTATCAGCAGCGCAATTATGTTTGCTGATAGTTACTAAAGGATGTTGCGTATGGTCATTGGTAAACTTAAATGTATCGCGATCATTACAAGTTGTATCACAAAACGGCTTATTGGCATTGCCGCCAGAACAACTACAAAACAAACAAACGGCAATCACAGGAATCAGTAAGAGAAAACGCATAACAGTAGTTTTAGGATTTTCAAAAATAGGGCTTCAACAGGCACCCAAAGTTGATTTTTTACAAATAAACATCTTGTATGAAAAAATAGTCAGGCTCTTTCCCTGAAACGGCATTGATAGAGAGAATGTCAAACTGAATGTGTTTGTATTGCGGATGCTTGTATAAAAATTGATCGGCAGCTTGCATCAAAAATTTCATTTTCTTTTTGGTAACGCTTTCTTCGGGCATGCCAAACGCTTTATAAGATCGAAATTTTACTTCCACGAAATGGACCACGTTGTTTAGGAGTGCAATAATATCTATTTCATAATGAGAATGACGCCAGTTACGGTGTAGAATGGTAAAGCCTTTTTCGGTAAGAAAACGTTCTGCTAGATCCTCGCCTTGCTTACCTAATAGATTTTGTTGCGACATGACCAGTAAGGTACAATACACCATTTTTTCTTGCAAGCGGTGATAAGCAGGTGGAAAAATTTAAAACTAAGTACCGTTACTTCCTTTATTTTTGCCACAAATAGTATTGAAATGAAACTGAAAAGAACTGTACTACTTTCTTTTGGTTTACTTATTCTCAGCGCTTCATTATACCGTGTGTGGGATGGAAGGCCTTGGGGTTTTGCACCGCAAATTGCGATGGCAGTTTTTGCAGGTGCTGTAATCAAGGACAAAAAATGGGCTTTCATCGTTCCATTGCTTTCTATGTTTTTGTCTGATGCTTTGTACCAAATTTTATACATCAACCATTTGTCCGAAACACAAGGTTTTTATGGCGGACAAATCATCAATTATATTTTGTTCACCAGCCTTACAGCTTTTGGATTTTTGATAAAAAAGATCAATTGGTTGAATGTGTTGGCTGTTTCTTTTGCTGCGCCAACTGCATATTTTTTAATCTCTAATTTTTTAGTTTGGATTGGTGGTGGCGGTTATCATCATGCGAAAACATTCAATGGCTTGATGCTTTGCTATAATGATGGGTTACCTTTTTATAGGGGAAGTCTGGAAGCAACTGCATTATTTTCAGTTATCTTTTTCAGCACTTATGTTTTAATGCAACGAAGTACGAGCACAAAACAAATAGCATAAAAAATACCGCTTCGGCTGGATTTTTCTTTATAAGATTAA
Organism: Chitinophagaceae bacterium; assembly: GCA_040290035.1. Lineage (GTDB taxonomy): Bacteria > Bacteroidota > Bacteroidia > Chitinophagales > Chitinophagaceae > Flavisolibacter. The sequence goes on along the minus strand of PSMG01000009.1, from coordinate 66,410 downwards.
TCTGTTTGGATCGGTTTCGTAGCCTTCATCTACTAATAAATTACCACCATCGGCCGCTGTAGTTGCTAGCTCATCACAACGATTATTGAATCGATTATCAGCATGACCTTTTATCCAAATAAACTTGATGTTGTGTTGTTTGTAAAGATTGTAAAACTTCACCCATAGATCTTTGTTCTTTTTACCTCCCGCGAAATTGGTTGCCAACCATTTATTTAACCAGCCTTCTTTAATTGCTTTTACGATGTATTGGCTGTCGGTATAAATAGTAATGGAAAGCCCTTTTTTTTTCATTGCTTCCAGCGCCGCTATCACGCCCATTAATTCCATACGATTGTTAGTAGTCAGGCGATAGCCTTGCGATAGTTCTTTGCGCTTATCACCGTGCATCAAAATAGTGCCATAACCACCTGGGCCCGGATTACCTTTTGAAGATCCATCAGTATAAATCACTATTTCGTTTGCACTCATTGCCCTGGAAAATATTTAAGTGGAAATTTCATTACTAGTTGACATTCGGGAAGAATGTATAAATTATCTAACGAGATGAATTTACGTTCATCAATCAGTTTCGGCGTAAAACCAAGCTTTTTAAAATAGGCTGCAATTAAAGGACGCATGCGTTTTGGCACTTTATCTTCTTTGCAATGGATACGTCCATTAGTTGCTTTATTCAGCGCTTTGGCAATCATCTCAGAACAATACATTTGTTTATCCGTTGATAAATCATAGTGTTTATCAAAATGAACACCATTCGCTTTAAAAAAGTTAATGGTTCGCATCAGCGAATCTCTTTCTGCAGCCGATAAGTTGTAGCGATATAATGCACATCGAAGGTTTGTAGCCGGATTGGCAAATGAATCGATAGCTATGTATTGAATAGTATCTGCGGGACTTTCATGCGGATAGATGTGGCCAACCATTTTCTGACCGTTCTTTTCAACAATCATTCCTGCATGAGAATAGGAAGGATCCTTTGTATTCAAATATTTGATCTGCTCGCTTAGCATGTCATCGCCAGTTCGTAAAATCAAATCTCCAGGCTGCGCCACTCTTTTTAAAGAATCAAGATTGTTTTTGACAACCGTTTCTTTCGATTCTTTTTTCACCTGCGTATCACTGGAATTGCACGACAGAAGAACATAACTGATGCAGGTGCAAATAAGTAAACGTATCATCAATTATAATTGAGAAATTTTCGGAAAGATATTACTCGTTTATAAATTAAAAAGCTACCCTTACATAAGGGCAGCTTTTTAATAGTCTTTATAAATATTACTTATGAACAAACTTCAGCTGATCAACACCCACTACGCCAGCATAATTTGCATTAGCTGAACCACCATCAACTCCACAATTAGTACCCATATAACGGAAAGCAAAACGTCCATTAGTGATGCTTCCAGTACCAGGAATTCCGGAAACAATGATGGTTTTCTTTGTCCAACCTCTTGGATATCCACTGGGATCGTTCCTAACATAGGTAGGATTGATGTCTAACAATACTACAGTAAAGCTTCCCACGCTGGTAGAAGAAGTTCCTACGTTGGCTGTTCCGTCAGTGAAATTGCCTCTTACCTGCATTCTGTCTTTAACATAAACAGGATAGTTTGTATCGTCAACAGCCCTTGTATAAAAAGAAATGGTATCGCCATTACTCATAGAAAGTTTAGGGGAAATTAGCCATGCACTAATGTTACCTGAGTAGTTAACCGCCGATACATCACAGCTTACAAAATCGTTTGGTGATGTTTCTGCAGAATAGGCAGGAAAACCAATAAATGGATCTGGAAATTTATAATTAGGCCCGGCTTGCGCTTCATAACGGCCTTGTCTCCAACCTGATTGGCCAATAGGATTGCTGTTATTTACAAAAGCCCAGCCTTTACTTGTTAAATCGCTAACATTATTGAATTCTTCAACAAAGGAACCGTTCGTCGTAGTGGTTGTACTGGTGCTGGTATCACTGCTTGGTTTGCTATCTTTTTGGCAAGAACTAATCGATGCACTTATAGTTAAGCAAGCGGAAATTAAAAACAAAGAATGAAACTTATTTTTCATTGTATCTAATTGTATAAAGTTATATTATTTATGATTAACGCTGGTATAGGTTACTTTGTCAATACCAATTCCCCATCCGTGCACGTTTGCATCTTCGATAAAATAGCGGAAAGCAAAACGGCCTCTGGTTGGTTTGTCCAAGCCATAAACAGTTGCTTCAAATCGAGTCCATGTACCAGGGAAAGCCGTTACAGAAGGCGCAGCTTCCGATTGACTTTCGTAATTAGGATTAATATCAAGTAAAATGGTTCTGAAATCTCCCGGGTCGGCTGATGCACCTACGTTAAGCGATTGGTTATTAGGATTAATACGAACCTGCAAACGATTACCGTAATCATCGTCATTTGCAACATCAAACGCTGCTCTTGTATAGAAAGTGATTTTATCACCGTTTTGCATGATAACTACCGGAGATATTAACCAGTTGCTGATTACAGGAGTAACACCTGGCGGAGGAGCCGCAATCAATGCACTTGCACCGATAAATCCTGCATAACTACCATTAGAAGAATACGGAGCAAACCAAGGAATTACATCACCACCTTGTTGCCATACATTAGCGTTTGTTGGATTAGAAACATTTGCAAATTTCCATCCTCTGTTTAAAGAGTTAGCAACCGTGTCAAATTCTTCTGTAAATGTCTGGTCAGGGGTAGCAGGAGCAGTAGCCAGATAAGCGTCGTCCTTACATGATTGAAGCAACACTACAATAGCAAATACACAGGAAAGTAATGAAATGGTGGATTTTCTCATAATCAGTTCAGTTAGTTGTTTCAGCGGTGAAAATAAGTAAAATATCGATATAGAAAAAATGGGGAAATTTAAAGGCTACACCTGAAAAACTCCGGTCTTAAACGGCTCTATTACGGGGTTGTGATTAGCTGCTTTAATGCCCTCCGAAATCACTCTTCTTGTTTCTTTTGGATCAATAATGGCATCTACCCACAAACGGGCCGCGGCATAATAAGGGGTCGTTTGTTTTTCGTAACGACCCTTGATGTCATTCAAAAGTTTGTTTTCGACTTCTGGTGTAATCGTTTCGCCTTTAGCTTTTAAAGAAGCTACCTGAATTTGCAGTAATGTTTTTGCAGCTTGTTCGCCACCCATTACGGCAATTTTTGCTGTTGGCCATGCGTATATGAATCGGGGATCATAAGCCTTACCGCACATGGCATAATTCCCAGCACCATACGAGTTGCCGACAATTATGGTGATTTTAGGAACAACTGAATTAGCTACAGCATTTACCAATTTGGCACCATCCTTAATAATGCCCGAATGTTCGCTTCGGCTACCAACCATAAAGCCTGTTACATCTTGCAGAAAGACCAAAGGAATTTTTTTCTGGTTACAGTTCATAATGAATCGGGCTGCTTTGTCAGCGCTGTCATTATAAATCACACCGCCCATTTGCATTTCGCCTTTTTTGCTTTTTACAATCTTGCGTTGATTGGCCACGATGCCAACAGCCCATCCGTCAACCCTTCCGTAACCACAGACGATTGTTTTGCCGTAATCTTTTTTGAATTGATCAAAACTGCTTTCATCAACAATACATTCAATCAACTGCACCATGTCGTAAGGCTTTGAACCTTCAGACATAATGTTGTAAATATTTTCTTCTGCTTTTGGTTTTTTGGCTTTGATGCGGTCAAACCCTGCATCAGCAGGTTTGCCTAATTTATCCATTATCTTTTTTACCTGGTCAAGACAGTCTTCTTCTGTTTGAAATTTGTAATCGGCAATACCAGAAATTTCTGTGTGAGTTACAGCGCCTCCTAAGGTCTCAGTGTCAACATCTTCACCAATAGCAGCTTTTACCAAGTAGGGACCTGCCAGAAAAATAGAACCAGCACCTTCTACCATTAAGGTTTCATCACTCATGATTGGTAAATAAGCACCACCAGCAACACAAGCACCCATTACTGCTGCAATTTGAGTAATGCCCATGGCACTCATTTGCGCATTGTTGTAAAAAATGCGACCAAAATGTTCTTTATCAGGGAAGATTTCATCCTGCATGGGTAGAAACACACCTGCGCTATCTACTAAGTAAATAATAGGTAAGTGATTCTTCATAGCAATTTCCTGCATGCGCAAATTCTTCTTACCCGTGATAGGAAACCAGGCACCTGCTTTTACTGTCTGATCATTTGCTACGATCACACATTGTCTTCCACTAACATAACCAACACCTGCAACCGTACCACCGGCAGGACAGCCGCCTTGCTCTTCATACATTTCATAACCTGCAAAGGCGCCTATTTCAATAAAAGGAGTGTCTTTGTCTATGAGGTGATCAATTCGTTCTCTTGCTGTGAGTTTGTTTTTTTCCTTTTGTTTGGCGATGGCTTTTTTACCGCCACCTTCGTAAATTTTTTCAAGGGTTGCATTCAGCTTCGCAACTAAATTTTCCATGGCATTCGTTTCTGTAGCATTCATGTAAACAAAGATAGGGTTGCCAAATATTTGCAGCAGAAGTGATTTTTTTTAGGTCGTTTCACTAATGTATTTTTAAAAATGTTCACCCCTTTAACCAGCCAAAGCGTTACCGCTACGGTAAAGCATTTCACGGCGTATGTACATACCTCGTTAGAAGAATTGATCGCACTCAAACTATCTTCTATAACTTCTCTACCTAATTACGTGCAGCTATTGAAGTGCTTCTATGGTTAATTTAAACTAATAGAGACCTTAATCGAAGAATTTATTGACGAATCTATATTACCCGATATGCTGCAACGCCGAAAGGCGGATGCGATCTTATTGGATTTAAATGATACAGTTGATCTCTCTCTATGTACCTCCCTTCCACAAATAAACTCTACTGCTAAAACAATAGGTGCAATGTATGTTTTAGAAGGTTCAACGCTGGGTGGTAGAGGCATTAGTAAAATGCTGCAACGCCATGCATTTATCAACCCCGATAATCTTCATTTTTTTATGGCTACGTTGATAAGACCGGGATGATGTGGCAAAATTTTCAAACATTTTTGAATACCTATCCTTACAAAGAAACAGAAGTAGAAGAGATGCTTCATGCTGCTAATGACACTTTTCTTCATTTTAAGCACTGGGTGAAAAAAACACTATACTGATGGCAAGAAAAAATATGGATGAAGAGTTTTGTGGTAAGGTGCCGCTTCATCAAACTAATGCAATACAACCCCATGGTGTATTATTGGTTGTAGCAAAAGATAACTTGAATATTTTGCAGGTAAGTGAGAATACAGAAACGTTTTTGGATATACCGGCCAATAAACTTGTGAACGTTTCACTACCGTCTACGATTACTACCAGAACAAGCACAAAAGAGTAAGGAACGTTTTTTTGATACCAATTACAGGAAAAGTTTCGTTTACTTTAACCATCAACAATAAAGAATTTATTGCCAATGTGCAAGAGCAGGATAATCTCTTATTGTTTGAAGTTGAGTCAGCAAATAAATAAGCCAACAGTTTTATTCATTTGTACGAAGACCTAACCTTTGTAAGCTCTGCTATTGAAAACACAAACACAACATTGGAAGCTTGTCAAATAACAGCAAAAGAATTAAAAAGATTGTCTGGATTTGATAAGATCATGATCTATCAATTCGAAACTGAATGGAATGGGGATGTAATTGCAGAAGAAATGGAACAGGGCATGTAATCTTATTTAGGGTTAAAGTTTCCGGCTTCGGATGTGCCCAAGCAGGCAAGAGAATTATACCGTATTAATCCCCATCGCATTATTCCCAATATTAGCTATGAACCAGTGCGTTTATATCCATTATTGAATCCGGTTACAAATAGTTTTACCAATCTTTCCAACTGCAATTTGCGAAGTGTAGCAGCTGTGCATTTAAAATATTTACGAAATATGAATGTACAGGCTTCAATGTCTACAAGGATTTTAAAAGATGAAAACTTGTGGAAACTAATTGCCTGCCATCATCGGATACCAAAATACTTTTCGTTTGAGATGTGTTCGCTTTTCGAACTCATTTTAAATACAGTATCTGCAAAAATTGCTTCTGTTCAAAATAACGATGTGTCGCAATACAAATCATCCATGCATCAACTTCATGAGCATTTGGTGGAAGATTTTTATCAAACTAACAGTGTATTGCAAACCATGTATAAACACCGAGATTAAATTTTGAATTTGTTGAAAGCAGATGGTATGGCGGTTATCTTAAATAAACAAATGGAAACAATTGGTGCTATCCCTAGCAAAAACGAGTTGCAAGACTTGGTTTTTTGGTTGCAAACAAATGGAGTTAGTAAAACCTATCAGCAAACAGCATTATCCAATGTGTAGGAACATGCGGAAGAATATGCAAAGGAAGTAAGTGGTTTATTAGCCTTACCTATTCAGTGTGATAAAGGAGATTATGTGTTGGCATTTCGAAAAGAAAAAATACATCATGTAGATTGGGGCGGTAATCCAAACGAAACGGTACAATTTGAAGCAAACAGTACAAAATATCATCCTCGTAACTCATTCCGGATTTGGCAGGAAACAGTGCGAAAAACTGCTATTCCCTGTCGTGAAGAAGAAATAGAGATTGCAGAGAACTTTAGAAATTTCCTGATTGAATTTTCTCTTAAGAACTCGTAAAAAAAATATATTAATTTACTATTGGTCAGTGATGGAAACCCTTAAGCCTACAATAACTACAGAGCATTACATTGTTGCTATTGGCGCATCCGCCGGAGGATTGGAGGCTATCCAGGAATTCTTCGATAATATGCCCGCAAGTGGCAAGATTTCTTTTATCATTATTCAACATTTATCACCCGATTATAAAGCTTATTGGTAGAACTTATTTCGAAGCATACTAACATGCAAGTGTTGGAAGCAGGACACGATGTGGCTCTTCAGCCCAATTTTGTTTATGTTATCACAAATAATAAGTTGCTTAAGATCAAAAACTGTAAGCTGCAATTGAGCGAAAAAAATTTTGAAAAGTCACCGAATACTGCTATCGATACTTTCTTTAAATCATTAGCTTCTTACCAGGGTGCTAATGCCATTGCTGTTATTCTTTCGGGCACTGGTACTGATGAAACAAAAGGTATCGAGGCTATTCAGGAGCGAGGGGATAGTATTTGTACAATGTACAAGATCCGGTCACGGCAAAATTTGATGGTATGTCTAACAGCGCTATTGCTGCTGGTTATACCGATTATATTTTAAGTCCTGAATTAATTCTGGATGAGATCTTTAGCTACATAGATGAAAAGTCTGCCCGAAACGCAATCAAAGGAAGACCTAGTGAACAGTCATTACCTGAAGTGCTTGATCTGATCGAAAAGCATTGCGGCTATGATTTTCATAATTACAAAACGGCAACGATTCTTCGGCGTATTACGCTTCGCATGGATATTTTGGGGAAAAAGAATTTTGAGGAATACTTGCAGTTGTTACTATCTGCACCAGATGAATGTAAAATACTTGGTAAAGAATTTTTGATTGGTGTGATTAGCAAGGTTATAACAAAATATGTGGTGTGATTTGTAGAAAAGGTCTACAAAAAGGTTAGACAATATTTATTCGAAAAATACTTTTACTGTTTGATAGAATAAACGGTTTTGCATAGAAGGAACACTAGTGGCTGCTTTTTCTGTAAAGCCTTTCAAACCAAACAGACCAGCAGCATTGCCTTTATTAATAGCAATCTCCATATAACCGGCACTATTGAAGAGTACCAATTTTTCGCCTTGTGGCACATCTGCATAAGACCCACTGATGCGTTCAATAATTTCATCTCTTTTAAAGATGATTTTAAAGTGGCGCCCCTTGCGTTGCTGTTCAAATTGCTCTTGGGTAATATTGACAATAACGTTTTCAAAATTGTCAATGAAAATGATCTGTCCTTCAATCCAGTTTTCACCAAGCAACGGTCGTAATGGGTTTTTTTCAATGTATTCAGGATCGGGCACTCCAATGTTGGCAATTGGTTCTCCATTAACTAATTGAGTAATGACTTTTGCAGCTACATCTACGCAATAAAGAGTATTCTTAATGACTGTTTTGTCCATAGGCACACCTATCAGCATTTCTGGTTTTTCTTCTATAATCATACTCATTAAGCCATTATCTGCGCAAATGAGATATTGGTTATTATGGAATGCAAACAATAATTGATCGGGTTTTGATTCAAACAGGTTTACCAGTACGATATGAAAGGTGAACTCAGGAAAATTGCGAATAGCACTGCGGCATACATAAGCTGCCTGTAGATAATTAAATGGTGAAAGACTATGTGAGATATCAATGATCTGGAACTCCGGGTTAATCCGCAATAGTCGGCCCTTAGCAGCACTCACAAGATAATCCTGTTGACCTATGTCAGATGTTAAGGTGACGAGGGGCATTGATAGAGACAGAAGTTACAACGTAAAATTGAAAATTTTTATTTAGCCAATTTGCCGTCTTTGAAAAAAAACTTCTTCACCATCTTATCAGCCAGGCCAGGAAAGAATTTATTCATGAATACAGTACGTTTTCCAGTAAAGGTGAGTATCAGTGTACGTTTTCTTTTTTTAATCGCTTTTAGAATATGCTCTGCACATTCTTGGGAAGTCATTAATTTATCTTCATCTAAGGGGCTTTCGCCTTGCGATTTACCTTCTTTATTTAATGCTGCGTTGCGAATGTTAGAAGCAGTAAAGCCAGGACAAACCCACATTACGTTCACTTCATCCAATAACTCTGTTCTGATAGCTTCTAACCAGCCTTGCAAGGCAAACTTGGATGCCGAATATCCACTTCTTCCCGGCAAGCCACGGTAGCCTGCTATAGAAGATACGCCTACAATCGTTCCCTTTCTTTCCTTAAGTGACTGCAAGGCAAACTTGGTACAATACACGACACCAAAGAAGTTAATATCCATTACTTTTCGAATCACATCTACATCTAATTCCTCCAATAAAGCTCGCATAGAGATGCCGGCATTATTGATCAATACATCAATGCCACCATATGCTTTTAACGTTGTTTCGATAAAATGACGGCAATCGTTTTCGTTGGCAACATCTGCAACAACAGTAACGAGCGGATAAGTAGAATAATCTTTCTGCAATCGATAAAGCTTATCGTTGTTGCGGCCACAGGTAGCCACTTTAGCACCTTTTGTCAAACACATTTCCACTAATGCTTTACCAATGCCATCGCTACCACCTGTAATGACTACCACTTTATCTTTAAGAAAATCGGACATAATACACGGTTAATGCGCAAACCTAATTTAATTTGAAGATTGATGAAAGAAATTGAACTAAATAAAAAAGCCTTCTGAAAAGAAGGCTTTTGTGATCCCGCTGGGACTCGAACCCAGGGCCCATACATTAAAAGTGTATTGCTCTACCAACTGAGCTACGAGATCGACCCTTTTGTTATTTGGGAGTGCAAAAATAACAGTCAGCGTTTTAGCTGCCAAAAAATATTTGAATTGTTTGTAAATTTTTCCCAACTATTTAAGAATTTTAGATAAAGCATTAACCATTCTTTGCTGTTCCTGATAATGACCAAATTCTGTGACAACATCAATATACATTCTGTTTAATCGTCCGTAATAAACAACCATTGAACCATCATCACGGCAATTGCGGTGGTTGTGCAATACAACATTCCATTTTTTTCTTTCAACAAGTTGAAGACATATTCATCCGTAGTAACATAATAATCATCTTCATCTAATTCTGGATTAATGTAAACTTCTTTTGCATTCCGTTTCCACTTGCCTTTTGTGAATTTGCTGATGCTCCATTCATTGTCGTCATGGTTATGCATGGCAACAATAATTTTATTTTCCGGAATTTCCTCCATCATAAAGTGTGCAAAGCGTTGAATTTCTACCGCCACCATATTCTTATATGGCCTGAATGCAGCGATACACTTCTACCTCTTTTAGTGAAAATCTGATTTGGATCTAATGAATATTTTTTGTTGATCTATTCAAATTCCACATTCTTCTGAAAATTATTTTCCAGGTTATTAGCTGCCCACCGTTTCGTTCAATAAAATCTAAAGCTGCTGTGGCTGCAGTTGTTTCATTGTTATGAACACTGATAAAAACAAATGGGTGCAATAAAGCATTGCCTTGTTTTCGAATAATCAATAAATTATCTCCTAATCGAAAAAAGCTTTTGTCTGATGAAGGAAGGTTGTACGAAGTTAAATGAATGGCGTTTTGAGCAAGCAAGGTGTTGGCATAGGTAAATAGCATCCAGCACACTAGACTAGAATAGTGTGTTTCATAAGTTAATGATTTAAGAGATTACTGCAAATGGTTAAGATTCGAGCTCGAGCTTCATCTTCTGCATTACATCTTTTTCAATCATTTTCTGTGCCAGCGAAATCATGTTCTTAAATGACTTGGCGTGGGAAATACCATGACCAATAATCACGGGCTTGGCAATACCTAACACCGGTGTTCCGCCATAGTTCTCAAAATTGAAACGTTCAAAGTATTCGTGGTTAATTCCTTTTTCCTGAGTGATATGAAAAAGTGATTCGGCGAGTTTCAATACCACGTTGCCGGTAAACCCATCACATACCATTACATCTGCTTTGCCTACCAGAAGGTCTCTGCCTTCGGCATTACCAATGAATTGAATGTGTTTGTTTTCTTTCAACAAGGGATAAGTAGCTTGCGCTAAGAGGTTGCCTTTTCCTTCTTCTTCGCCAATATTCAATAAGGCAACTTTTGGATTTTCGATACCCAATATTTGTTGGGCATAAACAGAGCCCATAATTGCAAACTGGTTCAACTGTTCAGGTTTGCAGTCGGAGTTGAGACCAACATCAAGAAGCAAGCCCGAACCTCCATTCTGCTTTGGGATAATTGTGGAGATTGTTGGACGTAAAACACCGTCGATCGGTTTTAAGCTATAAAGAGCTCCCACCAACATAGCACCTGTGTTCCCGGCACTGATGAAGGCATCAATTTTTTCATTTGCCAACAGGTAAAAACCAATAGCAATAGAAGACTTCTGTTTTTCCTTTAAAGCCTTGGTAGGATGTTCATGCATGCCAATCATCTCGGGTGCATGAACAATGGTGTAGCTATCCTGTGGCAATGAATGATCGGGTAGCAGTGCCTTAATCTTTTCTTCATCACCCACCATTACTACATGTGCAGAGCCTGCCGATATATATTGCTGAATTCCTTTAAGGGCTTCAAGCGGGGCGAAGTCGCCACCCATCATGTCAATTCCTATCTTCATGTAGATCCAAAAATAAAAAATCCACAGTCCCACTCATCAAGCAGAACAATGGATTGTTTAAAAAAATTTTTGCTTACTTCTTAATGGGTGAAGTTTCTGCAACTACTTGTCCTTTGTAGTACAGTTTCCCTTCGCTTACATGTGCACGGTGACGAACATGCAATTCGCCGGTAGCTTTATCTGTAGAAAGCGTTGCTGCTTCTGCTTTGTAGTGTGTTCTACGCTTTGCACTTCTTTGTTGCGAATGTCTGCGTTTTGGATTAGGCATAACTAAAAATTAAATGCGTTTCGATAATTATTTTTCCAGCTTTTGTTCTTTCTTCACCGTTCCTTGCGTCACTCACTTGTACTGCAACAAGTCTATTCAACTATTCGTTGTCTAAGTCTTTAAATTTCTCCAACCCTTTCCACAAAGGGTTTTCTTTTGGAGCTTCCTCAGGTTTCAGGTTCTTCAGCAATTCTCTGGCTCCGGGGTTGCAATAAGAGCCATCCATATTCTCATATTCGCACGTTTTCTGCATGGGAATACTAAGATTGATGAACTCATAGATCCAATTCTTTACATCCAAATGACTTTCGCCACGAGAAATGTAATAAACATCCGGATCTTCTTCCTGCTCATTCATTAGCTCCGGGTCGTCTGTCATCTTCACTGTTATGACAAAGTCATCAAACAGATTTAACGGTAGATTATTGTTACAACGATCGCAAGTTACTGAAACACTACAATCAATCTCAAAGCGCAAGATCATAAAGCTGCTGGAATTCTTTTCCAATAGCAATCTTACCTGAGAATGGCAGTTGTTAAAGTCCTGCTCCTGAAAATCCTCAAAGAACGTATCGGAGAGTTCGTAATTAAACTCGTGAACCCCAGGCTTCAGACCGACAAAAGCAATCTCGTATTCCCGCCTGTGACTCATGATCCGATTTTTTAGAGTGTGCAAAGGTATGGGAAATGGGCTAAAAACCAGTAGTTTTACGAAAGATTTTAACGAAATAGGCATACGAAATATGCTGCAACGGCTTTTTAAGGACAGATTACTGATAGTATTGGTTGTATTGGTGGTAATTATCAGGATATTCTCGTTAAACGAAGCCTGGGTTGAAAGCTGCTATACGTATGGGTTTTACCCAGTCATTTCCAAAGTACTTCGCTTTATAACCGGATGGATCCCTTTCAGTATTGGTGACCTGCTTTACGTAGCTGCTTTTATTTGGTTACTGACAAAGGTCTGGAAGGTTATTGCTTTGGCAAGAAGAAAAGAGCTGAAAAGCTATCTGTCGTGGCAGTTATTCAGCAAATATCTGAAGCTTATTCTGCTTGTTTACTGCATTTTTAATCTTTTCTGGGGGCTTAACTATTACCGTCAGGGGATAGCAACACAGTTGGGGTTGGATGTAAAACCTTATGGTAAAACGGAATTAGTGGAGCTTACCTGCATTTTACAACAGCAGTTGAATAGGTATGCAGACCAAATAGACAGCATTGAAAGAGATAAATTAAACAACAATCGCCTTTTATTTAACAGAGCCGACTCTGTGTACCGGCAAACGGTGAATAGCTACTCGTTCCTGAGCTATCCGCCCCCTTCTCAAAAGCCGTCTATGTTTAGTTCTATTGGTCATTATTTTGGGTTTACGGGTTACTACAATCCATTTACAGGCGAGGCGCAACTAAAAACAACAGTGCCTGTGTTTTTAAAGCCGTTTATCATTTGTCACGAGATGGGACACCAGCTAGGATATGCCAAGGAGAATGAAGCCAATTTTATCAGCTATTTGTCTTGCAAGAGTTCTACCGATGTTGATTTTAAATATTCCGTTTATTTCGACCTATACCGCTATGCACTGAACAATTTGGTGAGTATTGATCCCTGGCAGGCACTGGCTATTTCTAAAGGTGTGCACCAGCGGGTAAAGACTGATATGCGTACGCTAAGAGCCTATTTCCAACGTACTAAAAACCCCGTGGAGCCTTTGATGAATAAGGCTTACGACCAGTATTTGAAAATGAATAACCAGCCAAAAGGGTTTCAAACCTATAATGAGGTAGTGGCTTGGTTAATTGCCTACCAGAAGAAGTTTGGTAGTGAAGCCATTTAAGCATTTCTTCTATTTAACATAATAAATACACGGCCTGAGTCGAACTAAGTACGGGTATGATTTGAATAAAATACGGATGTTCTATAGGTGCGGAGGGAAGGTGCTATGAAGTGCATTTGAATTTTTATGAATAAACTCTATTTTTAAAATGTTCAAAGCATTAGTGATATGAGTTCCAAAAAAGCCAAACGCCAACGAAGTATTGCTATAGAAACTGATTTTCCTAAAAAGCCGATAACTAAAAGCAAAGGGGCTACACAACAGAAAGATTACAGCAGTCTTTGGGTCGGTCTTTTTCTTTTCCTGCTTGTTTTTGTTTTGTACGGTGCCTCTGTTAATTATGGATACATACTGGATGACGAAATGGTGATTACCAAAAATGGCTTTGTATAAAAAGGGTTTTTGGGGCTAGCGGATATTTTTCGTTACGATTCTTTCCTCGGTTATTTTCAAACGAAGGAGCAATTGTTTTTACTGGAAGGGGGTAGATATCGTCCTTTGTCGTTGGCAAGTTTTGCTTTGGAGATCGAACTTTTTGGTGCTTTAAGAAAACTTCTTTAAAAGACTTATTCAAGGTCAGTGTACCACTTTTTATAGCCTCTATTATTTTCATCTTTATTCGGTACGAAGTGTTAGGTTATTGGTTTGATCATGGTAAAGGTGTTTCTGACCTGATGAATCAGCCATTTGTAGAAATGACAACTGCAGAGAAGTATGCGACCATTGTCTATACACTTGGTTGGTATATCAAGCTTTTATTTATACCACATCCGCTAACACACGATTATTATCCCTACCATGTTCCTAAAATGCATTGGTCTGATGCCGGTGTGCTTATTTCTTTGGTAGTGTACTTTACAATGACAGTTTGGGCTATTTACCAAGTAAGACGAAGGAATATTTATGCCTATAGCATTTTTTTTTCTTGCAGGCATTAGCGTTGTTTCCAACCTGGTCTTCTCTATTGGCGCATTTATGAATGAACGCTTTTTATGTTCACCTTCTATTGGTTTTTGTATTGCTATCGCTTTCTTTTTTTCTGATACGCTGGCTAAAAGAATACCTGCCATTCAATAAAAAAATTGCTTACGGAAGTTTAAGTGTGATTGCATTATTATTTGCAATACGAACGATGAGCCGTGTGCCGGATTGGAAAGATCCATTGTCGCTGGATCTACAGATGTAACGATCTCGAAGAACATTGCACGACCTAATTGTTTTTATTCCGTTTCTCTATATACTAACAGATATACAAGCCTTACGAACCCTGCTGAAAAGGCAGCCTTGGTAGACACCATGGAGTATCACATCCATAAGGCACTAAGCATTTATCCTAATTACGAAGCGGCCTTACAGATGAATACAGGCATTGTTGCTGCCCGTTTCGAATTCACAAAAAAATGTGGATGTTCTTTTAAAAGAATTTAAAAACATACTGATAAGAACTCCTAAAAATGAAGCATCGTGGGACTTCATTGTGAAATACTTGAAATACCTGCAACCATCGGAAGTAGAGAAGGTGAAGCAATTTTGCTATGACGTTGGCTATACTGCTTTTTACCAGCATAAAAAAGATGCAACGAATGCTTTGCGGCTGCTGGAACTAATGAATGGACAGCCCAATATTGACCGTCAAATCATGGTGGCTTTGAAAGACGTTTATGTTGCTGCGGCCAACAAGGCAAAAGCATCAGAATTAGAACAATAGCTAAACAAACTGCCCTGATTATTTAGGACAGGTATTCACAATAATTTGTTTGTCCATTTCAAAACCTTTATCGGCTGAGATGTTGTAGTACTGGCAAGCTGTTTCACGATCGCCCAACATCATGATGCAGGCTCCTAAATAAAATTCAGTCTTGCCGCTGTTTGATTGACCCGCTGCCAGCAGTTGTTCAAAATACTTTTTAGCTGTTTTAAAATCGCCGCCGGCATAATAACTCATTGCAACATTGTCTAAAGTGCCCAAATCTTTTTTCAGTTCATACGATTTTAAAAAGCTCTTAGCAGCGTTGACGTACTGTTTTTTATTGTATGCCGTTACACCATCCAAGTAGAATTGTGCACTCTGCGATGCCGCAGTAGCTGCAGGATTGGGTGTGATCACCGATATTTGTGTTTGTACAGGTGTTTGGGTTGTTGGTTGTGCCTGTGGAGTAGCCAGAGCAGTGGTCAACGACTTTTTCATGTTGATCAGCTCAGGATCTGTTGGGTAAAGTTTTAATGCCTGGTCAACCAATACATTCAATTAGGCATTCGTAGCATTTAATTTGGCCACGCTAATAATGTATTGCTTCCATGGCCATACTTCGTTCCGGTATTTAATAAATTCTGTAAATGCATTTTTCAATGTAACAGAATCTGATTTCGCAACGCAAGCGTTCGATAAAACAAAGAAGTTAGAAGCTGCTCTTGGCCTTAGTGCAAATGCTTTTTTTGCATAGAAATAAGCGCTGTCCTGTTGCTTCAACTCGGCATAAACTTTTGCACGAATATTATCATCGATACTTAGCTGAGGTGCCAAGCCCTTGCTTCTGTCTAAAGCTGCCAATGCTTTTTGATATTGTTTATCGTTCAATAAATAAACTGCATTGATCACATCGATCCGGAAGCAGAAAACATTGAGGTTAGGAATGTTTGGAAACTTGTTCTCAATGTCAGCCCACTTGACTTGCTGCGTAGCCAACTGAATGTCTTTATTGATCAATGATTGGGTAACCATTGATTTGTTCGTTAGATAATTGATGTAGAAGGCCGGTAGTAAAACGAGTACTGCTATCGTAGTAAAGATTGATCTTGCTGTAGTGCTTTGTTCGGTTACTCCAACTCTTTTAGACTCGAGGTATGCATTTACAATCAACGCTAATAGCAAGGCGAAAAATAATTGCATTACGGGTCGTTCGGCCGGAAAATTAAGTAAGGCGTCTATTGAATAAACCGTCAAACCCAGCAGTGCAAAAAAGGCAACGGATCGTTGAAAATGATTTCCCTTTATCATTATTCGAATGCCGTAGAAGAAGGCCGTTGCAAAAACTGCTAACAACAGCAGACCACCAACGATGCCTGTTTCTGCAGTCATTTCCAGAAAAGGATAAGTAAGTAGAACGGGCATTCAAAATAAATACACTCATCCCTGTCAAAAACAAGGTCACCAATAATGCAATCTTTATAGCATTGTTTTTAGCTGAATGAAAAAGATAAAGCAGAAAAGGAAGTTTGATTACCAAGCTTGCTGCTAAAATATTTTTATTGCCTGCATTGCCTTTTAGCCCAAGGATGATAGCATCAATCTTATCATCACCAATCTTGCTTAAAAATTCCTGCAGAGTGCTAAAGGATTGTATCAATAACACACCACTAAAAAACCAGACAAGCCATTTTAATAAATGCAACCGATTGTTCAATAAAATACCAAGACATAAAAAGCAGTAATGGCTGATGCGAAACGGGCATAAGTGACAAAACTTTCAGTCTTATTTACTGCTCCTGTAATTGATAAACCTGCCACTAAAAACAAGGCAATATAAACCCACGTAAGATTTGCTTTGAACACATTTCTTACGCTTTGCGCAAGTACTTTATTGGTGGCGATGACTGCGATCGCAACTGCATTAATAATAGAAAGATAAACCCACTGCGGACCCATTATGTCTGTACTTCCCATTTGTGGAATCAGTTCAGTACAAGCATAGAGCGGGGGAGGCCAGCCGTTAAAAAATCAAGTGTAGTAAGGGTTTGGTTCAACTGCGTACTAGCAGCAGTTGCAGATCTTTTCTTTTGGTCTTGAGCAGTTAACATGGTAATCGATTATAATGAATATCTGGGGAAAAGATAATTCAATTTAAAAAGATTACCTATACAAGAATTAAATTATTAATGGCTGCGCTGTTAGAATTTATTCTTCCACATCATACTTTCTACGGGCCTGTCGGGCTGGCTGTTGTATTTGGCGTTTGCTTTTTGGTTGTATTTAATTTCAATCTCACCTTCAACAGGGAAGTAGATAAGCTGGCCAACTGGCATGCCCGGGTATACTTTTACGGGCTGCTTTACGGAGATCTCTAAGGTCCAGTTACCACAAAAACCTACATCGCCTTTGCCAGCTGTTGCGTGAATATCGATACCCAAACGACCTGTGGATGATTTGCCTTCGAGAAAAGGCACATGCGCATGTGTTTCGGTATATTCCATCGTAACTCCTAAATAGAAAATATGCGGATAGAGCACAAAGCCCTCTTCAGGAATTTCAAACGATTCGATCTCGTTATGCTTTTTAGCATCGAGAATATGCTCCTTATAAGTAGCTAAATATTTTCCAAGGTGCACATCGTAACTATTGCTTCCTAAACATTCACGACGGTAAGGTTCAATCTTAATCGTTCCTTTTTCTATTTCTTCCAAAATACGCTTGTCCGAAAGAATCATTTGATTGTAGATTTTAGATTGCTGCGTGAATGTAGAATGTAAAATGTAAAATGTAAAATGTAAATCGTAGCACAGTACAAACAATTTAATAGATTTACCAAATGCCTATTTTTTTTGAGCGGGACATTGACGCTTTTACCAAGCTTGCAGTTTGGAAAATAGAGGAGAATGATGCTTTCTTTTCAAGCTCCGTAGAGGTACAAAGAACTATTACTCATCCACATAAACGGTTACAACATTTAGCAGGCAGGTACTTGCTTCGTTATTTGTATGCTGATTTCCCTACAGAGCTTATTCAAATTGCCGATACACGCAAGCCTTATTTGGAAGATGAGGCCTATCATTTTTCCATTTCGCATTGCGATGATTTTGCTGCCGTCATCGTAAGTAAAAAAAATAGAGTAGGAGTGGATATTGAAGTGGTATCGGATAAGATTGAACGAATACAACATAAGTTTTTAAATGATCAAGAGAAAGAAATCATCCACATCACAAATCTGATAACGCCTATTCAATTAAAAACACTGATCTGGTCGTGCAAGGAAGCGGTCTTTAAATGGTATGGTTTGGGCGAAGTAAATTTTATAAAACATATAGAGCTGGCAGAAATTTGTATTGCAGATGAAATGATCAGCACGAAAGTTTTATTTAAAAAAAATGAAGACCTGTCCTTAGATCTCCATTCCAGTTTTATGGCTGATGTTTGTTTGAGTTATGTAGTGAGCTAGTCCAGCAGTTCAGCTTCACCATCTTCCAATAAAGGAATGTTACCAATAGAAGCCCCGGCAATTCCTTTAATAGAACCATACATGTCAGATGTGCTGAATAATACTCTTTCTAATTGCTTCTCTCTTTCCTTCCATAGCTTTTCCATTTGAATGCGTTCTTTAGTGATGGAGTTTTTCATGGAAAGGAATCCTTCTACAATGGTTTCTATCTGCTGACGAAACTCGTTGCCCGTAAGGTAGGAGTAAAGGAGTTGCATTTTTTCGCCTTTGTTTTCTTCGCCTCTTTTGGTTTCTGCAATAGGGATAATAGTATGCCGCATGGCTGTGGTTAATGCAATCACTTCACTAAACGAACAAATCCATACACCGTCACGTTCGCCAAAACAGCTCATGTCTTTAGGATAGGCCTGTGTAACTAAAATTGCAGCATCAGCACCTTTGTTACGCATGTCAATTTTTAGTTTTTCAATCCATGCGTTATTGAAAGTTTTGGTGCGTTTGCTTTCGAAAATAATATGACCACAATCGGCTCCTAAATGATTACGTACGATTTGAATACAATCGGCGCCTTCCACACCCTTGCCTACTTCGCCGATCACATCGAATGGAAAATGATCTTTCAATATTTCTTCCAATAATATTTCCTGTACTTCACCCTGACGTTGCGTAGATCCTTGTTCGGCACGACGATTCATTTCTTCGATCAAACGCTTTTGCTCTTCCAACTGCAGCTCTAGGTCTTTTACTTTGAACTTGTGTTCTTCTTCTTTGATAGAAATACGCTGTTCTTCTTCTTTACGTATTTGTTCCAACAAATTGTTTCGCTCGATTAAAATCTTTTTTTGAACAACCAAGTCTATCCCTGATTCTTTTGCCTGTAACTCTTTTTCCTTGCGCATAAACTCCAATTCTTTTTGTTGTGCCGTTCGGAGTTTTTCTTCTTTTTCTTTTTCGGATTCTTTCAGTATGCGTAGCTGGTTCTCGTAATCTGCACTTATGCTTTTACGCAACTGTAGCTGTAACTCGTTTTCGAATTTTGCCTTTTCCTGTTGCAGTTTTTGCTGAAAAAGCTCGTTTTGATTTTTTCGTTTCTCTTCAAATTCTTTTTGCTGGTTGTCCAGTCTTTTTTCTCGTCGTTCAATTGAGCTAGCGATTGCTGCAATTGTTTTTCGTATTGCTGTTTTAGTTTTTGTTCAATGTCGGATGACAAAACATTTTCCACATCAAATTCATTTGCACAGTGGGGGCATTTTATATTGGTAGGCATAGCAGTAAAATAGGCCAGCAATATACATCTCAATGAGGTGCACCAAATTTTTTCTATAAAAATATTTTTTATTTGTAATTTGAATTCTCTATTTTTTCCAACATCTAATCTCCCCGAACAACCAACCAGCTTCTTAAGACACCTGATAACCTATCCATTGTAAACTACTATTTTCCCCCGTACTTCTTGATGTTATTATTCATCCTATGCAGTAGCCTGCACTAAAGTCCTATCATTCGGTAACAACCAGTTATCGAAACAAATTCATTCACAAAAACAGAACGTACATGACACAGTTATATCCATTGCGAACGTTCGCAACAAGGACGAAATCCGTTTGGAGTATGCGGTTGTTGTTCTTATTAACGTTATTTTGTACCAACAGTTTTGGGCAAACCATTCTGGCTGATGGCGGTATAACATTAGGACAACCAGCAGCTAACCTAGACCAAGCGAGGAATGGTGCAGCTTCCTCCACGGTTACCCCGTACAATGGGTGAACGGTAACCTGGGTGCGCAAAGATATCACTATGCTGAGGGTATGTCGGCACCCTACCGGGCAGTCTTAACCGATTTGCCCACAGGCATTACTATCACTTTGCAAATTGGCTTTGACATTAAGCACAGTGACAAGAACGCCATTGATTATTTAACTAGCTATAACCGCTTGCAACCCCATACACAATATGGGCATACTGCAGAAGCAGTGCAGCCAACAGATGGCGTAGCCGGTCCATTAGTTGAAGGCCCAGCCTTCAATTTACCAGCACCAACAGGGCTTAATTCACCTGTTCCTGGGCAAACTGCGGCGAGCTTTAAAGCTTTGCCCGCTGGTGAGAAAAAAATCTTTATTTGGAATGGTACTATTTCAAATAGACAGTATATAGATCAGGGCGATTTGACTGCGTCACAATAACAAGCTATTATTACGGTAACTTTTACTGCCAATTTCTCTACCGTTATCCTGGCATGGGGTGGTCATATTGGTAGCCGTTTAGATTGGGGTTATGATGCTCAAGGTAGTCCTCGTTCAGCAGGCGGTATCAGCGGTTCGCCATTCCATATGCTTTTATTGACCTGGAACTTGAACAACTTGGGTAACCAAGACCGTTCACTTTCGGCTGATGCGATTGCTGCTTCACCAACTTGTGGTGTAACAGGATCTTTAACAGCCTGCGCAGGCGGACCTAACCAAACTTATGGTGCGACTACTGACGCAACTTCTCCAACTTATGCATGGGCATTAATTAATAATACTTCGGGTGCTTCTATTGTAGGAAGCAGTACAGGTTCGACTGTTACAGTAAACCCTAGTACAGGCGGAAGTTACCAAGTACAAGTAACAGTGACTGCTAATAATATAAGTACTACTTGGGTAAGCGATCCTGTACTTGTATGCGCAGCCCCGGTATTTTCAACCCCTCCAGCCAATACAACGGTTGCGTGTGGTGCAATACCTGCTCCATCCAATTTATCTTATTATAATAATGTTGGTTGCAATCTCTCTGGCTCTGATCTTTCTACTCAAACTGCTGCTCCTGGAGCTTGCGGTGGTGTAGTTACTGAAACATGGACCTATACAGATAATTGCAATAGAACAATAACTAATAACTGCTACTCGTACAATTACTGTGTCACCTGCTGCGGTACCAACCTTCAGCAATGTGCCTGGTAATGTAACAGTGGCTTGCGGTGCTATACCAGCTCCATCATCATTGAACTTCTCTAATGGTGGAAGTGGTAATTGTTTAATTTCTGGTTCGGCAGTATCAACTCAAACTGCAGCACCTACTGCTTGCGGTGGTGTTGTAACAGAAACATGGTCTGCTACAGACAACTGCGGTAGAACTATCGCATCTGTAAGCAGAATAATTACTGTTTCTCCTGCAGCATTGCCAAAAATGTCTGCACCAGCTAATATCACAGTAGCCTGCAGTGCTATCCCAGCAGCTTCACGTTTGAACTATACCAATGGTCAAACAGGTGGTTGCGAAATCAGTGGCCAGTCTAATCTTTCGACTTTCACTGCTACTCCAAATGCTTGTGGTGGCGTGGTAACTGAAACATGGTCAGCTCAAGATCAGTGTGGCAGAACAATAGCTTCAGTATCTCGTGTAATTACAGTATCTCCTGCTCCATTACCAACTATGAAAGCACCTGCTAACGTTACAGTAGCTTGTGGCGTAAGACCTAGTCCATCAGTATTAAGCTATAGTAACGGTCAATCAGGAAGTTGTCAAATTGAGGGTACAGTAACCTCTGTAATCAGTGGTGATGGTATCTGTGGCACATTTCACATTTAATGAAACCTGGACTATTCCTGGAACATGCGGCAGAGCAGATGTTGTTTACTCCAGAACAATAGTTGTGAATTGTTGCGTTTATTGTACTTATACACAAGGATTCTATGGTAACAGAAATGGTTTAGCCTTGTTGAATACTCCAGGAGGTATCTTGAGTACGAACCTGGTAATTGGCACAGGTCCAAAATCGGTGTTGATACCTGCAGGTAGCGGTACTATACTTAACGGAATGATGCCAGGTGGTGGTACAGCAGGACCATTAACAGTAATGGGACAATGCAATATCACAACATCATGCTTCAATGCTTATTTAACCAGACAGAACAGAATCAATAATGTATTGTTATCGCAAACAATCACATTGGCTCTTAACGCCATACTTCGTGGCGGAGCTCTCGCTGGTTTGTCACTTGGTCAAGGTTGTATAGTTACGTCAGGTGGTACGATCAATATCAACCAGAATGTAATGAACTACCTTGGAAATAACGCAACCGTCCAAAGCTTTCTTAATTTAGCGAATAGCGTTTTAGGCGGCTCATTAACACCTGGTGTGGGTGGTGTACCATCCTACAGCGATGTTAACAGTGCTGTTGACGCAATCAACCAAGGCTTTGATGAGTGTAGAACATTCTTAGGTTATTGCACAGAAGCACCGGTTACTGTGGCAAGGAACCCAGTTAGTTCAGAAGAAGTTGAAAAGGGAACTAAACTTGCGGTTCAGGCATTCCCTAATCCATTCAACGACCAGGTACGATTTGTAATTGAATCTCCTGTGTCTGGACAAGGAACCCTAGAAGTGTTTACTACATTAGGACAAAGAGTTCAAGTTGTTTACCAAGGCTTTGTTGCTGCAGGTAAAGGACAGGTAATTGATTACAAAGTACCTGTTAAGAACAGAACAAATTTGATCTATGTGTTAACCATCAACGGTCAGCGAGTGACTGGTAAGTTGCTCAATGCTAAGGATTAATTTTTCAAATAAATCCTAATACAAGGATGCCCGAAAGGGCATCCTTTTTTTTAATAGGGTGTTTTGATGAACGATTTTGTCAAAACAGTTTTTTCATTCTGTATGCTGACAATGTATTTATCCGTTTTCAAGAAAGAAATATCCTGGTCGAAAGTGGAAATACCTGTGCTGACAGTGATTGTGCGTTCATATACTTTTTGCCCGTTTATTGCTATTAATTCCAGTTTGTAAGAGGCTGCATTGTTTACGACCAACTTTAAATGAAGCCGATTTGATGCGGGGTTTTCGAAACTTACTTTCAGTGCATTATCTGAGCCACGCCTTGTTATTTGGACGATTGGGCTTACCGATATACCCGTCCACCATTCTCAATGCGTTTTAACCGGTAGTAGGCTCTTATTAATGGGGATTGGTCTTCAAATGAATAATTTATCTCGCCAGAGCCGTTGCTGCTATTTTGAACTCTTCCAATAGGCGAAAAATGACTACCATCTTCTGATCGTTCAACTTCATAATAAAATGAAGAATCATTAACGCATATCCATTTCACTATATTGGTTAAGGGGCTTTGCCAAACAGAAAAATTTCTGAAGTTAATGGCTAGCACGCTATATGCATTGAATGCGGAAATAGTATACTGGCAATTTGATCCGGATACACCATCTATAGCTACCACTACTCTTGTGCCGGCGGTTAGCGAAGGAGTGGTTGCTTGTACAAAAGAACCAGCCCCCGAATTACAATAAAACGGTGTAAGGCTGGAGCATGAACCTGTGAAAAAGCCGATTTGAAATCCATTGTTGTTATTAGTTGCGCCATTATCGCATGCTATGCTGCTTATGTTAATAATGGTAACCCCATTGCTTGCCACGTAATATTGATAGAAGGCTGTATTCTCTAATGAAAAGGCACAGAGTTGTGATGGGTCGACTTCAATCGAAGGTTTATGACAGGCGTTATTATCACTTCGCCCGTTTCCGTCTATGGGAAAAGCGCCAGCACATGTATTATTCGGGGGATTATAGCTTTGTCCTGACACCGAAAGCGTTGTGGCTGTGCTGGTTTTCACTCTTAGATAATATGTTTTATTGGCTTGCACTAAGAATGTTTCGGCTGGTGCCCAAAGCCCGGTACCATCATCAAAACACATACTTGAAACTGTCTGTAATATGTTGCTTCCACTACATGCTGTGTACATCGCTATTTCGCAGGGTCGTCCATTGGCTGCTGTAATATTTAGCAAAGGACACTCGGCCTGCGCATTGGTGGTAAAGGAAAACCAAGTAACAGGTGTAGTACCGCTGTAGCCTCAAACAACGGATGTACCGGTGCTAGATGATGTGGCGTATGTTCTTAACACACCATCTAAGGGAATAGTGATGGCTGTAGAACAGGTGCTTCCTTGTGCATTACAAATAATGGTTAGCATTAAATATGCAGGCACAAGTATTCCGGCATATTTCATAGACATTGGATTTATTTAAAATTACCTTGTTTTTAATCCAATTGCAATCGTTCTAATAAATAGAGGGATTTTGCTTGAAGGTGTATCGTAATAATACGAGTGGTTAATTGAATTTGTAACCACGAAGGAAATCTTCAATCATCATTCTTTTTTTGCCTTCTAGCTGTAATTCTTTTGCATGGATATATCCATCACGGCAGGCAAATTTTAAAAATGTTTTGCCATCGGTTTCAAATGAACCTGTCGCTATTGAAGGTTGGTTATTTTCCTTTTCGCTACGAAATATCTTAAACATCTTTTCATTTAAGAAAGTAAAGGCTCCGGGGAAAGGAGAGAGGCCACGAATTAAATTGTGCACTTCATCAACTGATTTGTTCCAATCTATTTTGCAGGTATCGGTGAAAATTTTTGGGGCTTGTTTTAGTTGTGAATGGCGAGTGTTTGTCTGCTGTTCGTTTACTATTGATGCCTGCGGTGTTTCTTGTAATGTTCTCTTAACTAAACCATCTACTGTTTTTACCAGCACTTGTGCGCCAACTTCTTTCATCACATCGTGCAATTCGCCAGCAGTTTCATTTTCGGTTATGGCGATCTTTTCCTGCAATAAAATATCACCAGTGTCAATTTCATGTTTTAGTTTGAATGTGGTTACGCCTGTTTCTTTTTCCCCGTTGATTATGGCCCAATTGATAGGCGCTGCACCGCGGTATTGTGGCAGCAGAGAACCATGCACATTAACGGTACCCATTGGCGGCATATTCCAAACCACTTCGGGCAACATTCGAAAGGCAACTACAATTTGCAGGTCTGCTTTGAGTGCTTTTAATTCTTCTAAAAACTGTGGGTTCTTTAATTTTTCGGGTTGAAGAATGTTAAGGCCTTTTTCAACTGCATATTTTTTAACAGCGCTTTCCTGAAGTTTCATGCCACGACCAGCTGGTTTGTCAGGAGCGGTAATCACACCAACAACCTTATATCCTGCTTTAACCAAGGCGTCTAACGAAGCAACCGCAAAGTCGGGTGTGCCCATAAATACAATACGAATTGGCGATTGCGGATTGGCGATTGCAGATTCATTCATTAGCGCAAGCTAAAGTCTTTATTCAAAATCAGGATACAATAAATATTGTTTTCTGATTTTTTTGAACTCAGTTAATTTAGGTTCCCAACTTCTTCTTATCTCTTCTTCTGACTTACCTTCTTTTATTTGCTGGATCAATTCATTATTGCCGGCCAAGCGGTTAAAACCTGCTTCTTTGAAAAAATTTTGTTTGTCAGGGAAAGATTGATAAGCTTGTAGCAAATATTTCAATTGAATTTTATTATCCACCATTTTTAATACTTCCTCGTTTGAACCATACAAATTCCAGCCATAACAAACCTGGTCTTTATACTTTGGTGACGGTGCTCCTTCGGTGCTATGTGGTGTAAATGAGAAAAGGTTTTTCGGTAAAGACGGATGACCAATGGTTGCGAATGGATGCTCTGTACCACGGCCTTCGCTAATTACTGTTCCTTCAAATAAACAATTGGTTGGGTACCAATAAATAGCCGCCATGTCCGGTAAATTAGGTGAAGGGCGAACAGGTAAAACGTATTTGCTTTTATGTGTGTAGTTAGCTACAGGTATTACATCCAAATGAAAATATTTAGCGCCTGCTGCATAGCGTGATGCAATAATGTTTTGCCATTTTTTGTTTGCTTCTTCACTCAACCATCCTTGCTGCAGAATCATCGTTGCATATTCACCAATGGTCATTCCGTAATTTATAGGAACAGGCTGCATGCCCACAAATGATTTGTATTTCAAATCAAGTACAGGTCCATCTACATAAAAGCCATTTGGGTTGGGACGATCCAAAATAACCAGTGGAATGTTGTTCTCTACGGCCGCCTCTAAAAACAATTGCATTGAAGAAATAAATGTGTAAAAACGAGTGCCTACATCTTGTATATCGTAGAGCATTACATCTACATCCTGCAAATCTTCTTTAGAAGGTTTGTTCTTTTTGCCGTATAAGGAAACCACAGGAATACCCGTTTCAGGATCAGTAGTTGTTTCAATCTTAGCACCATCAGGCGCATTGCCTCTAAAGCCATGTTCAGGCCCAAAGATCACCTTAATGGTAACACCATTTTTGCGCAATACATCTACGAGGTGCACACCACCGACCTGCGAAGTTTGGTTCACCAACATTGCTACTTTTTTGCCTTTTAGCATGGGCAAGTATTTGTCTAACTGGTCGGCAGCAGGAATAATATTCGTGGTTTCTGTTTTTATTTTCGGAGCAGTTTGTTTCACTTTTGTTTTGGTTCCATTCGATTTTATCTTGATCTTTTGCTGTCCCGTACAGTTTGTTTCTATAACAATTATGCTTAAGGGAATTAGAAAGAATTTGAGAAACATGGTATTTGTTTTGAGGTACTAAATTTCACTAAAATTAAAATAGCAAACGAAAAAGATTAGTACCTTGCCCATCTCTGCAAAAGCAATTTCTGTTTTGCCTTCCACCTGGTTACTCAGTTGATGTAATTGAAGAGAAAAATTATTTTTTCATTAAAACAATTTTAAGATCATGGCACAAGCTAAAGAAGGCGATAAAGTAAAAGTTCATTATCATGGGAAATTAAGAAGCGGCGAAACATTTGATTCTTCTGAAGGCCGTTCTCCGCTTGAGTTTACGCTGGGTGAAGGACAAGTAATTAAAGGCTTTGACGATGGAGTGAAAGGCATGAGTGTTGGTGAAAAGAAAACAGTTGAGATTCCTGTAGAAGATGCCTATGGTGCAAAAAGCCAGGATATGATCATCGAGTTTCCAAAGGAACAATTTCCGCCGGAAATGCAGGCAGAGGTTGGTCAGCAATTAATGATGAGTAATGGTGCAGGACAGCAGTTCCCTGTTACGATTGTTGAAGTGAGAGATGAAACTGTTTTGTTGGATGCGAATCATCCATTAGCAGGACAAGACCTGATTTTTGATATTGAATTGATAGAGATTGATTCTCCATCGAGAATCATTATGCCTAAATAAGAAAATCATATTTGTATAAAAAAACGTCACGTTATTAGCGTGACGTTTTTCTTTTTATAAACTTTTTAACTTGCCATTTCCATTACTTGCGGTTTTGTTTTGGCCATTACTTGTCCAGCGCCTCTTCTTAAGTACCAACCTAATCACAAACCAGCCAATCCCCAACTTACAATTGCATCCATCAAATGGGCTCGAACATCAAATGTTTTGTACCAAATGAAACTTAGTGTACGCTGAATTTAAGAATACAATCAAGCCTGTAACCAAAGCACAAGTGAAAATTTGCCGGGAGCTTGGCGCATTCATTTTGCTTACCAGCCAACAGAACAAATAAACCAGCAACATATTAATCAATAACCCCCGGATCATATTCATTCCCATGTTAGTATCTATGCTTTTATGGTATTGTACATAAGCCCAAGGCTTTCCGTTTGAAGCTTTCATAGCCGCTTCGTGTTGCTCCATGGTAGCACCATCCGGCATGCCCAGCAACATATACCCACCTTCCGGTAAGTTTTGCGTATTGAGGAAACTCAAAATCGCGTCTTGATTTTCGGTGTATTGTTGTGCAGGCTTGTGAAAGTTGATGAGTCCAAAAGAAAGGAACTGCCAAATGAAGATGATAAGTCCGCCAACGACCGAAGCAATGATCGCTTTTTTCATCTTGTTTGTTTTGGTTCGCTGATAAGATAATCATTGTTTTAGCCTTGTGCAAGATTAGGAGTGACGCTCCTGTTTTCGTGCCCAGAGTTCTTATTTTTGAAGCATGTTTGAACATTATTCATTTACTACAGCCGAACGCTTCATGCGTTATGTACAAATAGATACGCAGAGTGACCCGCTTTCTAAATCACAACCATCTACTGAAAAGCAAAAAGATCTGTCTCGTGTTTTGGTAGAGGAGTTGAAAGCAATGGGCATTGCAGATGCGCATTTAGACGAACATGGTTACGTGTATGCAACGATTCCTTCCAATAGCGATAAGAAGGTGCCGGTGATTTGTTTTTGTTCGCATGTAGATACCGCACCTGACGCCAGTGGCGCAGGCGTGAAGCCAATCCTGCACAAGAATTATAGTGGGGATGATATTGTATTACCTGATGATCCCACGCAAGTCATTAAGACTAGTAATCATCCCTATCTCAAGCAAAAAATTGGTGAAGAAATTATCACTGCTTCCGGAACTACATTGCTTGGTGCAGACGACAAAGCAGGCGTAGCGATAATTATGGACATGGCTCATTATTTAACGACACACCCCGAAGTAAAACATGGCACTATTAAAATATTATTTACACCTGACGAAGAAATTGGTCGTGGTGTAGATAAAGTAGACATTCAAAAGTTGGGTGCTGATTTTGGCTATACATTGGACGGTAGTGAAAGAGGTTCCTTCACAGATGAAAGTTTTAGTGCAGACGGTGTGCAGATTGTGATCAACGGAGTGATTACGCACCCTGGTTATGCAAAAGATAAATTGGTGAATGCGTTGAAAATAGCCGGTGATGTGTTGGCTTCTTTACCAAGAGCTGAACTTTCCCCTGAAACAACAGAGGATCGCCAGGGATTTATTCATCCCGTTCGTGTGAATGGTATTGCTGAAAAAGCAACGATTGATTTTATCATTCGTGATTTTGTAACTGATGGTTTGAAAAAGAAAGAAGATTTTCTTTTAAGCATTGTAGAAATGGTGATGAAAAATTATCCAACTGCTTCTTTTGAATTCAATGTTACTGAGCAATACCGAAACATGAAAGAAGTGTTGGTTCATTATCCCCAAGTAAGTGATTTTGCAGAAGAAGCAATGAAACGTGCAGGTGTAAGCTTCGAACGCAAAAGTGCACGGGGTGGAACGGATGGTTCTCGTTTATCGTTCATGGGTTTGCCTTGTCCTGATATTTTTACCGGCGAAATGGCCTTTCACAGCAAGCACGAATATGTGAGCGTACAGGATATGAACAAGGCAGTAGAAACGATTGTGCATTTGGCCACTATTTGGGAGGAGAAAGGAAGCTAGTTCAAGGTTTGATGCTAATCTAAACTGGAGCTTTATGTCTTAACTATTCTTTTGTGCTATGCTGGGTAGCTACCCTTGTGCTATGTGCAACATTCCTGCTTTAAGTTCGTTATTAACTGATGCGTTGGATATTTATACTGAGCCTGCTTTTCCCTCAATTTCTACTTGCACAAGATTTGGTTGCCAACGGCGATTTTGAAGAAGAGAATATTTGTACTGAATACCGCAAGAACTGTTCGCCGGAAGCCTGGATCATGAGTTCGCTTCAAAGTCATTTTTATTTTTGACGATGCTGCCAATGCTTACAGCGGAACACACTTCTTAGGTTTAGTGGCCGGAGGTAATGGCCGTTACGGTAGCTGCAATTTTATCAGTGGCCAGCTTCTTTGTGGTATGCGTAAGGATGCAGCATATAAAATAGAATTTTTTGTGCGTGATGGAATAACCGACTTAGATAGCGCAGGTATTGCCTTTACGCCAGACGATCTGCTATATCGCAAATGGGGTTTAAAAGATGTGTCTCCGTCACTTTGGCTGAATGAACATTTGGAGCCAACAAGCAATGAAAAATGGAAGAAGTATAGCGGTATTTATAAAGCAAAAGGTGATGAAGCTTTTATTGCCATAGCGCTTTTTAAAAGCACAAAGCCGGAACGAATGCGTAGCCTGGCAGCGCCGGATTTTTATTTCTATCTGGATAATATTTCCATTGTGCCTGTAGATTCACGAGAAAAACTTTGCCCTTCTGCTACGCAAGTGAAAGAAGCGTTGTATGAGATTAATGAACGACATGAACTATTGGAGAAAAGAATTTATCCTATGCAACGAAAAGAGCCTGTGAACACCGAATTGACGAAAAAAGTATTGCAAAAGATAGATACTTTGATCATTCCAGATGTGTTGTTTGCCACAGATAAATACAACCTTAGTAAAAAAGCCACAGAAGTTCTGGATAGTTTTATTCACAGCAATGCAAGAACAGCTATTGATTGCATCGTCGTAGAAGGACATACGGACAGTACTGGGTCTATCACGCATAACGAACAACTTTCTAAAAACCGGGCAGCAACAGTTACTTCTTATTTGCGCAGTGGCTTAACTGCATCAATCACTACTAGGGGATTTGCCTGTGAACGACCAGTTGCTGACAACAGAACTGCTGCCGGAAGGCAAAAAAATCGACGTTTGGCAATCTATTTGTATGTCCGGGAATAAAGGTATTTATTCTTCTCTATCTTTACACTGCAATCAAAACACAGTTTATGTATTTACTCCAATCCGATAACTCAAATGCCATTGCTTATTTCCTCGGAAATTATTGGTTGCTGCTTCTTCTTTTATTAATTGTTTTTAGCGGTTTATTTACTATCAACCAAGGTTATGTAGGGGTTGTTACAATGTTCGGGAAATACCGTCGTGCTGCGAGGCCTGGTTTAAATTTCAAGCTTCCATTTTTTGAACAGGTAATGAAAAAAATATCTGTTCAAAACCGATCTGTGGAAATGGAATTCCAGGCAGTTACCATTGATCAGGCCAATGTTTATTTTAAAAGCATGTTGTTGTATTCGGTACAAAATACGGATGAAGAAACCATTAAGAAAGTTGCATTTGTATTCATTAGCGATCGTGATTTAATGCAGGCACTGACACGAACCATTGAAGGATCTATTCGTGCTTTTGTTGCTACAAAAAGACAAGCAGAAGTGCTTGGCCAACGTAAAGAAATTGTTGATTATGTAAAAGGTCAAATCGATCATACCCTGGAACAATGGGGTTATCATCTACAAGACTTGCAGATCAATGATATTACGTTTGATAAGGCCATCATGGAGAGTATGAGTAAAGTAGTGGCATCAAACAATCTGAAAGCTGCTGCAGAAAATGAAGGACAAGCTTTATTGATCACAAAAACAAAAGCAGCCGAAGCAGAAGGTAATGCTATTAAAATTGCTGCTGAAGCTGAAAGAGAAGCAGCTCGTTTGCGTGGACAGGGTGTGGCTTTGTTCCGCCAGGAAGTGGCCCGTGGTATGACCGAAGCTGCAGAACAAATGAAGCAGGCGAACCTAGATACTAATGTGATCTTATTTAGCATGTGGACAGAAGCGATTAAAAATTTTGCTGAATATGGGAAAGGTAATGTGATCTTTTTAGATGGCAGCTCTGATGGTATGGAAAAAACGATGAAGCAAATTCAAGCTTTGATGATAAAGCCTGCAGGTGCGTAAATAAATAATCATAGATAGTGGATAAAGGAAATTTTTTTATGCCGCACCGATTAATGCGGCATTTTTTATTTGTCGGAATGGTTGCACTATGCGGAATAATATTCCAAACGGACAAGTGAGTGACACAACAGGCGCTGATAGTAGCAATGTCGCAGATACAACAAAATTCTTCTGCGGCTGAGAAAGTGGAAGTGAAGTCAAAGATTCAAATAACAAGCTGTTAACAAACTTCAAAAGTTCAGTGCTATCAATGCTTAGCAGCCAATTTATGGCAACAGCGTTTTACTATTGCAAAATATTCGTTTGTTGCAAACGTTATTCACTCATTACATTTACACAAAGACGAAACACATTATGATTAACCTGCTCCAGATTGTAGATACGGCAAACAAGTTAACAACAGCAGCGGCTACTACAAAAGATGTTACAGTAAGCATTTGGGATTTGATTCTGTTGGGTGGATGGTTAATGCTTCCTTTGGCCTTGCTTTTTGTAATTACAATTTATGTGTTCTTTGAACGCATGATTGCAATTAGAAAGGCGTCGAATATAGAAGGTAATTTTATGAACATCATTCGTGATCATATTGTTACCGGGAACATTACAGCGGCAAGGAGTTTTGCAAAGAATACGAACAATCCAGTTGCACGCATTATTGACAAGGGTATTCAACGTATTGGTAAACCTATTGATGCCATTGAAAATAGCATGGAGAATGTAGGCAAATTGGAACTGTATAATATGGAGCGTAATCTTTCCGTGTTGTCGCTGATTGCGGGTATTGCTCCGATGTTTGGATTCCTGGGAACTATTTTCGGTATGTTCAAATTGTTTTACAATTTAGCTACTACCGGTGAGTTTACCATTCAAACCATGGCCAATGGTATCTATACGAAAATGATCACGTCGGCTACAGGTTTGATCATTGGTTTGCTGGCTTACATTGCGCACAGCTATTTGGCTACGCAGGTAGATAAAACTGCGAATAAGATGGAAGCTGCCAGCTCTGAATTCATTGATATTTTACAAGAACCAACCAGATAATAGAAAATTTGAAAACGTAAAATGGAAAATTTCATTTAAGCTTTTCACTTTTAACTTAATACATGAACATCAGAAGAAAATTAAAAGCTCACGCCGAAGTACATACAGGTCCGCTGAATGATATTTTGTTCATTTTGTTGCTTTTCTTTTTGATTGCAGCTACCCTGGCTAATCCGAATGTAATCAAACTTAGTCAGCCGAAAGCGAAGAGTGATACAAAAGCCAAACAAACGGTTGTTGTTTCAATTGACGCCAATAAAGTTTATTATGTTGGAACCAACAAGGTGACTACTGATTCATCTATGAAAGCTGCCTTGATGCCATTAATTCAAAAAGATCCCCAGGAAGCAACGGTGGTTATCAATGCAGATAAAACAGTGCCCATTGATTATGTGGTAGCGGTAATGCGTGTGGCGAGAGACTTGGGTGCAAAGAGTGTATTGGCAGTGGACAGAAATCAGTAATTGCTAATTGCTCTGACCATTCGATCTTTTCCTTGCATATCTTTTCTTACTATTACTGAATAATGTTCCCCTTCGAAAAGGGAAACCACATCCTTGGCTAAATCTTCGTGTATCTCCATATATATTTTCCCGCCTTTGTGCAAACGATGTTTGCCAAATTCGATAAGTGCTTTATAGAAAACCAACGCATCATTGTCAGGTACAAACAAAGCAATATGCGGCTCGTAGTTTAAAACGTTTGCTTGTATTGAGGTTTTATCTTTTTGTGGAATATAAGGGGGGTTGCTTACTACAATATCTAAAGAGGGTAAATGTTTTTGTTGTGCTACATCCAAAAAATTGGCATTTTGAAAGTCAACCCTGATGTTTAATGTTGATCCATTTCTCCTGGCTACGTTTAGAGCTTCTTCACTTACATCACAACCCCAGACTTCTGCAACTGGCATTGCTTTTTTTAAGGCTAAGGCAATACAACCACTACCTGTACCTATGTCGATTATTTTTAGTTGATGCGTCTGATCTGCTTCAAATATTTTTCGTTCAAAAACATAAGGCTTTTCCTTTTTTACATCATCAATAATCCACTGCACCAGCTCCTCTGTTTCGGGTCGTGGAATCAGTACATTTTTATCCACAAATAATTGCATCCCCGCAAACCAGGATTCACCTAAAACATATTGAACGGGCTCATGCTGCTTCAAGCGTTGCAAATAGTGATTTAATGATTGTTCTTGCTCCAATGAAAAGGCAACGGCATCCAGCATTCGTTCAGAACGACTTTTGCCGGAAAGATGCTCAACTACCATTGCTGCAATGTTACTTGCTTCACCAGCTTCATAAATGTCTTGTAATGCTGACCGAATAAATTGTTCTGCTTCGTTACTCTTCATAATAACAAACTTAAATTAGTTTTGCCTGCTTACGATGACTGAGGAACATCATATGTATCGATGCCTTCAATTGGCAGCCTTGGGCATGGGAAATGTTGCACCCAATCCTGTGGTTGGTGCCGTGCTTGTTTACCATGGTCGAATCATAGGCGAAGGGTATCATCAACAATATGGTCAGGCACATGCAGAAGTAAATTGTATTGCATCGGTAAAGGAAGAAGAGAGGCATTTGATCAGTCAGTCTACTTTATATGTTTCCCTTGAACCTTGTGCGCACCATGGCAAAACACCGCCTTGTGCGGATTTGATCATTCAACATAAAATTCCGAAAGTAGTTGTTGGGCATAGCGACCCTTTTGTAGCAGTAGCAGGTAAAGGAATCGAGAAGCTGAAAAGGGCAGGTGTTGAAGTAATTGTTGATGTATTGAAGAATGAATGCTGGAATCTGAATAAACGATTTTTTACTTTTCATACAAAACATCGTCCTTACATAACCTTGAAGTGGGCTCAAACGGCTGATGGAAAAATAGCACAAGCAGATAATAGTCGGTTGCATATTAGCAATGAGTACACTAATCGTTTGGTGCATAAATGGCGCAGCGAAGAAACGGCTATTCTAATAGGCACAAACACAGCCTTGTTCGATGATCCTGAATTGAATACCAGGCTTTGGAAAGGAAATAATCCTGTTCGATTGGTGGTGGATAAACATTTGCGCTTGCCACAAAGCTTAAAGCTGTTCCAATCGTCACAAACAACCATTGTTTTCAATTTGTTGCAAAACACCATTGACGATTTAAAAGGAGTAACTGCGAATAGCGGTGTGCTTTATTACCAGCTTTCGGAAGATGCTTCATTGATACACCAAATCGTTCATGCCGTATACCAAATGAACATACAAAGTGTGCTGGTAGAAGGAGGCGCCAAATTGCTGCAATCCTTTATTGACGAAGGTTTGTGGGATGAAGCCCGAGTTATTACCAATACAAAAATGTTTGCCGGAAATGGTATCAATTCCCCATCTTTGCCGGCTCTTTCATCGAAGGAAGAAATGATTGCCAACGATAGGGTAACTTATTTCTTTAATGAATTTGCTTAAACCGTTATTATGAATTGGATCGATTGGGTGGGCTACTTAGCCGCCGCATTTGTTACCTGTAGTTTTTTGATTAGCAGCAACATTAGATTGTTACGTACCATCAATATGATTGGTGCTGTTTTCTTTGTTGCGTATGGCGTTCTGCTCAATTTTAATTTGCCTGTTATTATTCCCAATTTTGTGATTATTTGCATACAGGCCTATCATCTTTTTTTCAAGAAAGAAAAAACAGTTGATTAAGCTTTGGAGTATTTCTTCAATACAATAGATAAACCTTCTGTGGCTGAATTTAAAGACAGGGGCAGTAGTTTTCTTGCCTATGCTTTTTCTATAAGCAGTGCTGATGATTTCAAAAAGCGATTAAAAGAATTAAAAGAAGAACATCCAAAAGCGGCGCATCATTGTTTTGCTTATCGCATTGGAACTGATAAAAACAATTTTCGGGCAAGCGACGATGGTGAACCGTCTGGTTCTGCAGGCAAGCCTATATTGAATCAAATTGATAGTAAGAATTTGACCAATGTGGCTGTAGTTGTAGTTCGCTACTTTGGAGGAACATTGTTAGGCGTTCCCGGTTTGATCAATGCGTATAAAACAGCTACATCGCTTGCGTTGCAGTTAACACCTATCACACAAAAGCCTGTTTTAGTGAATTACGTAATTCATTTTGATTACACACAGATGAATGATGTAATGATGGTTGTAAAACGTTTTGGTTGTATCATTATTCAAAACGAAATGCAGTTGTTCTGCAGAATGCTAATCGGTATTCCAAAGTCAGAGGAAGAAGCTTGTATACAGAAGTTCAAAGATTTTCATACTATAGAAATCAAAAAGGCTGTCAGTTGACAGCCTTTTGTTTATTTAAAGCGAGAGCTTACAATCAAATCTTTACTTCCTGGTGTGTAGGTATAAAAACCTTCACCTGTTTTCACGCCTAATTTTTTTGCAGTCACCATATTTACCAATAAGGGACAAGGCGCATATTTAGGATTACCAAAGCCGTCATGCAATACTTTCAAAATAGAAAGGCAAACATCTAATCCAATAAAATCTGCTAATTGCAAAGGACCCATCGGGTGTGCCATGCCAAATTTCATCACCGTATCAATTTCTGCCACTCCTGCAACGCCTTCGTACAAACTGTAAATGGCTTCATTAATCATTGGCATCAAAATGCGATTGGCGATAAAGCCAGGGTAATCATTCACCACACAAGGCAATTTGCCTAATTGCGTGCTTAAATCAACAATCGTATTTGTCACCTCTTCTTTGGTAGCGTAACCGTTAATGATCTCCACTAATTTCATTACCGGCACAGGATTCATGAAGTGCATACCAATTATCATTTCCGGCCTGTTGGTAACGGCAGATATCTTCGTAATGGAAATAGAAGAAGTGTTAGTGGCTAAGATGCAACCTTGGGGTGCATGCTCATCTATTTGCTTGAAGATATTCAGTTTCAGGTCTACGTTTTCTGTTGCCGCTTCTACTACTAAATCAGCTGATTGAACACCGGTTGACAAAGTGGTTGTTGTTGTAATATTATTTAAAGCAGATTGCTTTGCCGAAGCATTGATACTTCCTTTGGCTATTTGCCTATCGAAATTTTTACCAATTGTTGCTAATGCTTTATTCAATTGTTCCTGCGAAATATCAATCAGTGTTACCCGGAAACCCGCCTGTGCAAACACATGTGCAATTCCATTACCCATAGTGCCTGCACCAATAACAGCTACATTTTTCATAACATTCTTTTTTGGTGGCGCAAACCTAAGAAGAATGTCTGAGGTTTGAATTAATGAAGCCAGCTTTTGTTCGCTTATGGAGCTTCTCCTGCGACGCTCCGTTCAACTGTTGGAATGCTATGGAACTTTTTAAAATCACGAGGGTGCAAAGACACAGAGGAAACCTAAAGAAAGATCTTCTTGCCTTTATGGCTATTTCATTGCTCAATAGCATTACCAAACGTACAAGTGTGCGACGCAACAGAAGCTGAATAGTAGTAATGCAGCTGGGGTTATAATAAAAAAGCACCGAACAATGCCGATGCTTTTATCTAAACTCAGTTCTAGCTGTTAGTCCTTCTTTTTAAAATCGCCTCGCTTCCAGGCCTTGATAAATTCTGCCCAGGCAGCTGGATTAAAAATATTCATAGGCGGCACTTGCCCTTGGTAAGTTGCTTTATTGGCAATATTTCGCAATTGTAAACTAGTGGCTTCACGTCCGTCAGCTGGTAAATTATTCATCAGCACACGACGCTTGGCAACATCATTGTTTCTGCGTGCAATTTCAATATCATCATCAGGCACTTTGGTATTGACAAAATCACGTTCAAACTGCTGCGGAGAAGGTCGAGGCTTGATAATGGTCGCCGGTAGATAAACGGTATCTGCAATTAGCAATTGAACTATGCTGTATTGATTGCCCTCGAGGTTTTTAGGTATAGTTACTGTTTTTGCCTTGTAACTTACGTGGGTAAAATCAATAACATCACCTTTCAAAACAGCAATAGAAAAAACGCCTTGTGCATTGGTCATCGTACCCCTGTTGGTTCCCTTTACGGTAATACTTACTGCCGGAATTCCTTGCAGGCTATCGGCTGTCATCACAATACCATACAACTGTACAACAGAATCTTTCACCGTTTCAAATTGTGCATGTGCTTTTATGGTAAACAAGCAGCCAAAAAAAAGTAGTAGAGGTATAAATTTCTTCATGGGCTCAATGCTGTTTCCAAAAATAGGTTAAGGCTTCTTTATTACGGTGATAAAAGAAGCTGCTTTGCGCTAACTTTGCGACTTCATTAACAAATGCCGATATGACTGAAAATGATGTGTTAAAAGCGCTGAGGAATGTACAGGAGCCTGACCTTGGTAAAGACCTTGTAACCCTGAACATGATTCGAGATATTGAAATAAATGGAGATAATGTTTCATTCACCGTAGTGCTTACGACACCCGCTTGTCCGTTGAAAGATATGATTGGCAATGCCTGCATCAATGCGGTGAAATTATTAGTAAATAAAAATGCGAATGTTAAAGTGAATTTCACATCGACTACTACTACTATTCGTGTTGATAAAAGTACAGTGCTGCCAGGTGTTCGAAATATTATTGCTGTAGTAAGCGGCAAGGGTGGAGTAGGAAAGAGCACTGTTTCTGCAAATCTTGCTTTGGCTTTGGCACAAGGTGGTGCCAGCGTAGGTTTACTGGATGCAGATATATATGGTCCAAGTGTTCCGATCATGTTTGGTGTTCGTGGCGAACGTCCTATGATGACCGAGATCAATGGCAAGGGAATGATCTTGCCATTGGATCGATACAAGATTAAATTGTTAAGCATTGGTTTGCTGGTAGATGAAAAGAACGCTGTGGTTTGGCGTGGGCCAATGGCCAGTAATGCGATTCGTCAATTTATTACGGATGTTCATTGGGGTGAACTGGATTATCTAATTATCGATATGCCTCCTGGCACGGGGGATATTCATTTGACATTAATGCAAACTGCACCTGTAACAGGCGTTGTTG
Source organism: Chitinophagaceae bacterium (assembly GCA_040290035.1). Taxonomy (GTDB): domain Bacteria; phylum Bacteroidota; class Bacteroidia; order Chitinophagales; family Chitinophagaceae; genus Flavisolibacter. The sequence continues at coordinate 27,572 of PSMG01000009.1, read as the reverse complement.
TAGTAACCACACCACAAGACGTGGCGTTATCAGATGCAAAGAAGGGTATTGCTATGTTTGGACAAGCGCAGTTAAACGTGCCCATCATTGGCTTGGTAGAAAATATGAGTTACTTCACACCAGCAGAATTACCTGATCATAAATATTTCATTTTTGGAAAAGAAGGTGGAAAGCGATTGGCGGAAGAGTATGATCTGCCTTTCTTAGGACAAATTCCGCTGGTACAGAGCATTCGTGAAGGTGGAGATATGGGTGTACCAATCATGATGAGTGATGATAACATTACCAAACAAGCATTTTATGAATTTGCAGGAACGGTTGCCCGTGCAGTGTCTATGCGCAATGCACACATGAAGGCAGAAGAAGTTGCAGAAGTGGTGGAAGAAAAATAACTATGTACCACTTACCATATTTCAAAGAGAGCGATGAACAAGTGGTGTTGGAATTTATTCGCCAACACCACTTTGCTTTTATTGCAGGATGTGATGAGAGCAACAAACCTGTTGCTACACAAATTCCGGTTTTTATTGAGGAACGCAATAGCATTTTGTATTTAACGGGTCATATGATGAAGGCTACCGATCATCATAAGGCTTTTGAAAAAAATAGTAATGTGCTTTGTGTGTTTACTGGTCATCACGCATATGTAAGTGCAACCTGGTACAGTAATCCACAGCAGGCATCTACGTGGAATTATATGTCAGTGCATGTAAAAGGAACGATGCAATTTTTAGATGATGAAGGTTTAGTTGAAGTCTTGAAAAAAACATCCTTGCATTTCGAAAATAATAATGAACAATCGGCAACAGCTTTTCACAATTTGCCACAAGAATATACCAGTAGTTTAATGAAAGCCATTGTTGCTTTTGAAATCAAGGTGCAAAGTATTGATAATGTTTTTAAGTTAAGCCAGAACAGAGACAAGGAAAGCTACCGGCGCATCGTTGAAAAGCTGGATGCACAGGATGAAGACGGAAAGGTAATTGCAGCAGAAATGAAAAAAAGAGAAGGTCAATTATTCAATCCCTAACCACTGCAAAGCATTTCTCGATAGCATTTTTTCTTCAATAGATTTTTCTAACCCTAAACTTTCAATTAATTCACCAGGTCTGTGTTCTCCTAATGGAAAAGGATAATCACTTCCCAAACAAATCTTTTCATCGCTTACAGTATCTCTTAAAAACTGAAACACTTTTGCGTCATGAACTAAACTATCTACCCAAAATTTTCCGAAGTAATCCTTAGGGTTGACTGTATTATCTATCTGCACTAAATCGGGGCGCACTGCATATCCATGTTCAATCCTTCCAATTGTGTACGGAAATGAGCCACCGCCATGTGCAAATGCCACACGCAACTTTGGGAACTTTTCAAATACACCACCAAAGATCAATGAACAAATAGCTCTGGTAGTTTCGGCAGGCATGCCCACTAACCAGGGCAACCAATAACGTTGCATTTCTTTTTCGCCCATCATTTCCCATGGGTGAATAAATAAAGCACAACCTAAGCCTTCCGCAGCTTCATAAAAAGGGAAGAATTCTTTTTCACTTAAGTTCTTTCCATTCACATTAGTTCCAATTTCTAAGCCGGGCATCTTCAATTCCTTCACACAACGTTCCATTTCTTTAATTGATAAGTCAACGTCTTGCAAAGGCACTGTTCCTATGCCAATGAAATGCTTACCATCTTTGGCAACCGTATCTGCAATATGGTCATTGAAAAATCGAGCCGTTTCCAATCCATCTTGCGGCTTTGCCCAATAATTGAACAGCACTGGAATAGTAGAAAGCACTTGCACATCAACACCTGTTTCATTCATTTCTCTTATCCGAACATCTTCTTTAAAACAATTGTCTTCTACTTCACGAAACAATTTATCTCCCTTCATCATGCACGCCTTGCAATTGCGATGTTCGAGGTGAATAAATTCTCCATAGCCAAACTTCTGAACCCAGTTCGGCATCTTCTCAGGAATAATGTGCGTGTGAATATCAATCTTCATTAAAGAACTAAGATTTATCTGATTTAAGAAGGATTGCTAGAATAACTTCCTGGTTGCTTTATTTAGTTTAATCTTATCAAATCCAAAAAATCCTAGTTCTTTTTTTGCGGCGGTTCCATCAATGTTCCACATTGTTTGCAAGTACGCAAATCTTCATTAGAATAAAACTTTTCCATGATCGGCGGCAACTGCTTCACTATATCTTTTACAAACACAAATTCTTCAAACAATTTATTACCACAGTTTTCGCAAAACCACATGAACGCATCTTCTTCATTTTCTTCTTCCTCACGAACTTTTTCAATCACTAAACCCACCGTGTTTGCAGGACGTTGCGGTGAGTGCGGCGTTTGAGGAGGCAGCAAAAACATATCTCCTTCATTGATGGCAATATCTCTTGGCTTGCCCTCGTCAATTATTTTCAACACAATATTTCCTTCCACCTGGTAATACAATTCTTCACTTTCATTGTAGTGGTAATCCTTTCGTGCATTGGGTCCGCCAACCACCATTACAATAAAATTTTCTGCATCCTTATACACACATTGATTACCTACCGGCGGCTTCAGCAAATCCCGATGTTCATCAATCCATTTTTTTAAATTGAAAGGATCAGCAACTGGCATAGAAGATGTTTTTGTAGTCAGCTAAATTACTACTATTGAACTTCTGTTGTGTCACTCACTTATGGGTTCGGTAATTCTGTTCAGCAATAAGCAGTTCTCAAAACTAAGTGCAAATCTTCCTAAGTTTGAAGCATATGAATTTATCATTAGAAGGAAAGAATGCAATTGTTTGTGGCAGCAGTCAAGGTATTGGTTATGCTATTGCAGAAGAACTGGCGTTAATGGGAGCTAATTGTATCTTGTTGTCACGAAACGAAGAACGCTTGCAAACAGCTGTTTCGCAGCTGGACACAACGCTTCGACAAACACATAGTTATTACACAGTAGATTTTACTGATCAAAATGCAGTAAAGGTGTTAATTCAAAAGATCACTGCTGATAAAACAATTCATATTCTGATCAACAATACCGGAGGACCACCTGCAGGACCTATTGTTGATGCAACTCCCGAACAATTTTTAGCAGCATACAATCAGCACCTCATCATCAATCATATTTTGACAACGGCAGTGATGAATGGAATGAAGAAAGAATGTTTTGGCCGAATCATCAATATTATCTCAACTTCTGTTCGCATACCATTAAAAAATTTAGGTGTGTCCAATACAATCCGTGGTGCTGTTGCATCATGGGCGAAAACAATGTCCAACGAATTGGCGCAATTTGGCATAACAGTAAACAATGTGTTGCCAGGTTTTACCCGTACACAACGTTTGGAACAAATCATTGCCCACACGGTACAAAAAGCAAATAAATCGCAGGAAGAAGTAGAGGCGGCAATGGCAGAAGAAGTACCTGCCAAACGTTTTGGTGATCCTTCCGAAATTGCTGCTGTGGCGGCTTTCTTGGCTTCACCTGCTGCTGCTTATGTCAATGGTGTTAGCATTCTGGTAGATGGTGGCAGAACAGGTTCTATTTAATCTTAATTTGCAGTATGTTTGACGAAACAATTTCGAACCTAAAAATTCAAACCTCGAACATTGACTTGTCCATTCCTTACCATTTAGAAAATTTCGTTGGAGGAAATTTAATTGGTCCGTTGAGCGGTAAGTTCATCAACAATATTAATCCTGCGACAGGAGAGTTGTTTTGTCACATCCCAGATAGCGGCGAAAAAGATATAGAGGTTGCAGTTGCTGCTGCAAAAAGAGCATTCTCAAAATGGTCTGTCACACCACCTGAAGAACGTTTTACTATTCTTAATAAAATTGCTTCGCTTATTGATGAACATTTAGATGAATTAGCCCTAGCTGAAACAACTGATAATGGTAAGCCGCTTTGGCTAAGTAAAAGAGTGGATATCCCTCGTGCATCTGCCAACTTTCGATTCTTTGCAACAGGTATTATGCATTTTGCTGCGGAGAGCCATACCATGGAGGACAAGGCCATCAACTATACATTGCGACATCCAATTGGCATAGTTGGTTGCATATCACCCTGGAACTTGCCTTTGTATTTATTCACCTGGAAAATTGCGCCTGCATTAGCAGCGGGTAATTGTGTAATTGCAAAACCATCTGAAGTTACACCAGTAACTGCATTTCTACTTTCACGCATTTGCAAAGCAGCAGGTTTGCCCGATGGTGTGTTAAATATTGTTCATGGTAAAGGCGACACTACAGGAGAAGCAATCATCAAACATCCTTCTATAAAAGCAATTTCATTTACTGGGAGTACAAGAGCAGGAGCAAGAATCGCATCTGTAGCTGCACCAATGTTTAAAAAGCTATCGTTGGAGTTAGGAGGTAAAAATCCAAATATCGTTTTCGCTGATTGTAATTGGGAAAAGATGATCAAGACAAGTATTCAATCTTCATTTTCCAACCAGGGACAAATATGTTTGTGCGGATCAAGAATATTAATTGAAGAAAGTATTTACGGTCGCTTCAGAACAGAATTTGTTGCACAAGTAAAAAGATTAAAAGTTGGTGATCCATTAGAAGAGGGTTCGAAGCAAGGTGCAGTGGTAAGCCAGCAACATTTTGAAAAAGTCATGCGCTGTATCGAAATAGCAAAGCAAGAAGGCGGAACTATTTTATGTGGTGGCAATGCAGTGAAATTAGAAGGTCGTTGCACTGATGGGTTCTTTATAGAACCTACGGTCATTGAAGGTTTAGGTCCTGCTTGCAGTACCAACATGGAGGAAATATTTGGACCAGTTGTAACACTGCAAAAATTTAAAACAGAAGACGAAGCATTAACGCTTGCAAACGCATGTGACTATGGTTTGTCTGCTACAATTTGGACACAGGATATTTCTAAAGCAAATCGTATAGCAGCAAAAGTGGAAGCAGGTGTTATTTGGATCAACTGCTGGCTGCTTCGTGATTTGCGAACACCTTTTGGTGGAATTAAAAACAGTGGTGTAGGGAGAGAAGGAGGATGGGAAGCATTGAGGTTTTTTACAGAAGAGAAAAATATTTGCATTCAATTGTAGAACTAAGACTTTCAAGATTAAAAGGATTAATAATAGATCATGTCAAAAATCATCAAAACTGAAAACGCTGCAAAACCTTTAGGTGCTTATCCTCATGCCAGAAGAGTAGGCAATCTGCTTTTTCTTTCAGGCATTGGTTCGAGAAGTGCGAAAGATAATTCTATTCCCGGTTTGGTACAAGATGAAAGTGGAATTATAATTTCTTATGACATCGCAGCAGAGTGTCATTCCTGTTTTGCGAATGTGAAAGCAGTGTTGGAAGCAAGTGGCAGTAGTTGGGAGAAGATCGTGGATGTAACTGTTTTCCTCACCAACATGAAGAAAGACTTTCCTATCTACAATAAAATTTATGGTGAGTACTTCCAAAACATCCAAGCTTGCCGCACAACAGTAGAAGTCAAAAGTTTGCCCATGCCCATAGCCATTGAATTAAAAGTGATCGCCACAATAGATTAAAATGAATTTTCAGAACACATTAGTATATGCTAAACAATTAGACGAACAAGATCCTTTAAAACACTTCCGTTCTCAATTTTTTATTCCGCAGCATAATAATAAAGATGCCGTTTACTTTACAGGTAACTCATTAGGTCTACAACCAAAATCTACTATTGACTATATTAATGTCGAATTGGAAGATTGGGCAGCATTGGGTGTGTTAGGCCATCATAATGGACGTAATCCATGGGTGGCTTTCCATGAAAATTGTGCACAGCCACTTTCCAAAATTGTAGGTGCGAAAGAAGAAGAGGTGGTAGCTATGAATCATCTAACAGTGAACATTCATTTGTTGTTTGCCACCTTCTATCGACCAACCAAAGAACGATTTAAAATCATTTGTGAAGCAAAAGCATTTCCTTCTGATCAATATGCCTTGGAAAGCCAGGTGATACATCATGGGTTCGATCCCGCCGAAGCCATAATTGAAGTAGCACCACGTAGCGGGGAATTTACTATAAGAACAGAAGATATCCTTGCTACCATTCAGCAAGATGGTAGTTCAACAGCAGTAGTGTTTTTTGGCGGAGTAAACTATTACACAGGGCAAGTGTTTGATATGAACGTCATAACGCAAGCCGCTCATGGAGTAGGCGCTTTTGCCGGTTTTGATCTGGCGCATGCTGCCGGCAATGTTTCATTGCAATTGCATAATTGGAATGTTGATTTCGCTTGCTGGTGCAGTTATAAGTATTTGAATTCAGGACCTGGTGGTGTAGCTGGTATTTACATTCATGAAAAACATGCGACCAACACAAATTTACCTCGTTTTGCAGGCTGGTGGGGATCGAAAAAACTGTCTCGTTTTCAAATGCATAAAACGTTTGAGCCAATTGATACAGCAGAAGGATGGCAGCTGAGCAATGCGCCTGTTTTGTCTATGTCAGTACACAAAGCAGCCTTGCAAATTTTTGAGGAAGCTGGAATGAATGTATTGATAGACAAAAGCAAAGCGCTGACACAATTTTTGTTTTTTATTTTGGACGACATCAACCAAAAGCAAAAAAACAAAGTGGTGCAATTGATTACTCCAAGAGATGCTCATGGCTGCCAGATCTCGATGCTGATGCTGGAAAGAGGAAAGGAAATTTTTGATGCCTTGATTAATGAAGGTGTGATTTGTGATTGGCGGGAGCCAAATGTTATTCGCATTGCACCTGTTCCTTTATACAACACCTTTGAAGATGTATGGAAGTTTGGTGATATCATTCAATCAATCTTAAGTAAGACATGAAAATGAATGTTTCTATTATAGGTGCTGGTTTAGTGGGCAGTTTGCTTTCTATTTATTTAGCCAGGCGTGGTTACACCGTTTCTATTTATGAACGAAGAGGCGATATGCGTAAAGAAGAAGTTGAAGCAGGACGTTCTATAAACCTTGCTTTGAGTGATCGTGGTATTAAAGCATTAAAAGAAGTAGGTATTGCTGACGATGTGATGAAGATTGCGATTCCGATGCATGGTCGTCATATACATAATATCGATGGTTCGCATGCGTTCCAGCCTTATGGCAAGCAAGGCCAGTATATCAATTCTGTTTCAAGAAGAGAATTGAATTGTAAATTGATGGATCTGGCAGAGCAATATGATATTAAAATCCATTTTAACAAAAAATGCAACGGCATTGATTGGAAAACAAATACTATTTTATTCAACGATGAATCAGTAAAAACAGATTTGATTTTCGGATCAGATGGTGCTTATTCAGCTGCACGCCTTGCACACATGCTGCAACACCAGAAGTTCGAGTATCACCAATACTATATTGATTGTGGTTATAAGGAATTGTCGATTCCTACAGGCAAGAACGGAAGTTTCTTGCTAGAAAAAAATGCTTTGCACATCTGGCCTCGTAAAGATTACATGCTGATTGCTTTGCCTAATATGGATGGCACATTTACTGGCACCTTGTTCTTTCCGTTCGAAGGGGAAATGTCATTCGAAAAATTAACTACTGAAGAAGCAGTGAGTAATTTTTTCAATGAAACGTTTCCAGATGTTGTTCCGCTGGTCCCAGACTTAGTGCAACAATTTTTCAATCATCCAACATCATCACTCGTAACCGTTAAATGTTTTCCATGGGTAAGAGAAGATAAGTTTTGTTTGATTGGCGATGCAGCCCATGCAATTGTTCCTTTCTTTGGTCAAGGGATGAATGCAGGTTTTGAAGATTGCACGGTGCTGAACGAGTTAATGGAAAAACACAGTGATGATTGGCTAGCGATCTTAAACGAATTTCAAACAATGCGTAAGCCCGATGCAGATGCCATTGCAGATTTAGCTGTGGGTAACTTCACCGAAATGAGAGCAAGAACAGCCGATCCAAAATTTTTATTGCAGAAGAAAATTGAAGCCCGCCTCCACGAACATTATCCTGACAAATGGATACCTGCTTATTCGCAGGTAACATTTAGTCCGCATATCCGCTATAGTGAGGCGTTACAAAACAGCCAGCGGCAAGAAGAAATCATGCAGCAAATAATGACTGAACCCGGCATCGAACACAAATGGGATAGCAAGGAAATTGAAGAAGCAATTTTGGCGCTCTTAAAATAATATCTTCGCTGCATGACCCGTCAGCAATTGGTGGAACAAATCTTTTCCAAACGAAGCTATCTCTGTGTTGGTTTAGATACAGACCGCACAAAGCTCCCAAAACATTTACAAAAAGATCCTAATGCTATTGTTGCATTCAATAAACAAATCATTGATGCAACGAAAGATTACTGTGTTAGCTATAAGATTAATACTGCATTTTACGAAGCAGAAGGTGTGAAAGGTTGGGAGGCATTGGAAGAAACAGTTCATTACATTCCACCCACACACTTTAAAATAGCTGATGCAAAACGCGGTGATATTGGCAATACATCTGCGCAATATGCCAAGGCATTTTTCGAGACATTAAATTTTGATGCCATTACTGTTGCACCCTATATGGGGGAAGATAGTGTGAAACCATTTTTGGAACACGAAGACAAGTGGACCATTTTGCTTGGCCTCACTTCTAATGTTGGTGCAAAAGATTTTGAGCTAAAAAAAATCAGTACCACTATAGAAGTTTTGGATGAGGGAATTCAGACAAAAAAAACTACAGAGCAATATTTATACGAGCTTGTTTTGCATGCAGCATCCGGCTGGGGTAATGATACTAATTTAATGTTTGTAATTGGTGCTACGCAGGCAGATGAATTTACAAACATTCGAAATATTGCACCCAATCATTTTTATTTAGTGCCTGGTGTTGGGGCACAAGGTGGCAGCATGAAAGAAATTTCAGAAAAAGCAATGATTAAGGATTGTGGTCTGTTGGTAAATGCAAGTCGTGCCCTTATTTATGCGTCTAATGGCGAAGATTTTGCAGAGGCTGCTCAGCGAGCTGCCAAAGAGTATGCTACCGAAATGAGCAGCTATCTGCATCATGCTGAATAGCATTTCGAACGTACAAGTGCACTACGCAACAAAGCTCACATAGTAGCGATGCAACCAACTATAAAAAAATAATCATCTGTTCTAACCGTTCGTATAATTATTTTTAGCAAAAGTTCCACTGTACTTATTTTCAAAAAATTAAACGTTGTATAAATGAGAAAACTGCTCCTGTCTGCAGGTGCGTTTTTGCTGTTTGCTATTGCACACGCACAAACGCCTGCCACAAAAGCTAATTATCAGGCCGCTTCACGTTACTCGCCTAAGAAGCTGGAAAAGTTGGTGTTCACTACGCAAGTGGATCCGCATTGGTTAAAGAAAAGCGATCGTTTCTGGTATGTGTATGAGACACCTAACGGAAAAAAATGGTATATCGTTGATCCTGCCAAAGCTGAAAAACGAGTTCTGTTCGATAACGAAAAGTTGGCAGCGCAATTAACATCGATTGTGAAAGATCCAATGGATGCGCAACACCTAAACATTGACAGTATGCGTTTTGTGCGAGACGAAAACTGGATTCAGTTTGAGGTAAAGAGCACAGAAGATTCTACTATTAGCGATACAACAGCAAAAAAAGGAACGCCACCTAAGACAGAGAAGAAGAAATATTATTTTGAATATAACATCAACAATGGGCAATTGGTTCAATTGTCTGATTTCAAAAAACAAAAGCGTAAACCAAGCTGGGCTTCTGTTTCGCCAGATGGCCAAACAATCATTTTCAGCCACAATTACAACATGTACTGGATGGATAAAGCAAATTACGAAAAAGCTTTATTAAATGAAGAAGACAGCACCATTGTAGAACATCAGTTGACAAAAGACGGTGTAGAATATTTCAGCTATGGCAATGAGAACTTCTTGTCCGGTGGTAATGAAACCAATGTTGATAAAGAGAAAAATAAAAACAAGCGTAAGCCTGCGTTTGTGTATTGGAGCCCGGACTCAAAACATTTTGCTTTCGTACGTACTGACTCCAGAAACGTAAAAGACTTATGGGTAATCAACAGCATTGCAGAACCCCGTCCCACACTGGAAACATACAAGTATTGGATGCCCGGCGAAAAAGAGGCTCCAATCGAATATGTTTTGTTGTTTGACATGAACAGCAAAACGTTCAAAGATTTAGACATTAAACAATTCAAAGACCAGGATATTGGTGTGTGGACAGCACCAGTCTTGCAAAGCTCTCGTGATGATGATTTTCGTCCTACTGTTTGGTTAGGCAATAACAATCAATTCTATTTCACTCGTACCAGTCGTGATTTAAAGCGCATCGATTTGTGTTCTGTTGATATTAATAATAATGCCGTAAAGACCATTATTCCTGAACGCCTCAATACTTATGTTGAAGTAAGAAGACCAGGTATTGTGAACGATGGAAAAGAGATCATTGAATGGAGTGAACGGGATGGTTGGGCTCACTTTTATTTGTATGATGGCAATGGTAATTTGAAAAATCAAATTACATCGGGTTCTTTCCATTGCGAAGACATTGTGGGCATTGATGAAAAGAAACGTGTGTTGTATTTCATTGCAAATGGAAAAGAAGCAAATGAAGACCCTTACTACTTACACCTGTATCGTGTAAACTTTGACGGAACAGGGTTGCGTTTGTTAAACCCGGGAGAATTTGAGCACGGCTCAAGCATGAATGATAACAAGGGCTATTTCGTTGATAATTTTTCTCGTGTTAATACAATTCCGAAATCTGTTTTATACAACAGCGAAGGAAGAAAGATCATGGATTTGGAAACTGCAGATTTTTCTTCACTGTTTGCAGCAGGCTACAAATTCCCGCAAGTGTTTAAAGTGAAGGCAGACGATGGCATTACCGATTTATATGGTGTAATGTATAAGCCGTTCAATTTTGATTCAACCAAAAAATACCCGGTAATTGAATATGTTTACCCTGGTCCGCAAACAGAGGCTGTTAACAAGGCGTGGAACCGTGGAATGGATCGTACCGATCGTTTAGCACAGCTTGGTTTTGTGGTAGTTACAGTTGGTAATCGTGGCGGAAATCCTTCTCGTAGCAAATGGTATCATAACTATGGTTATGGCAATTTGCGTGATTACGGTTTGACAGATAAGAAGGCAGCAGCTGAACAATTGGCTGATCGTTATTCCTTCATTGATATTGATCGTGTAGGCATTTATGGTCATAGCGGTGGTGGTTTTATGAGTACTGCCGCAATGTTGGTATATCCCGATTTCTTTAAAGTAGCAGTATCTTCTTCAGGCAATCACGATAACAGTATTTACAATCGTTGGTGGAGTGAAAAGCATCATGGTGTGAAAGAAAGCATCGGTGAAAAAGGCGATACCTCTTTTGTTTACAACATTGAGAAAAATCCTGAGCTTGCTAAGAACCTGAAAGGCCATTTATTATTAACTACCGGTGATATTGATAACAATGTGCATCCTGCCAACACTATTCGTATGGCCAATGCGCTGATCAAAGCCAACAAGCGTTTTGACCTGTTGTTACTTCCGGGCCAGCGTCATGGTTATGCCGATATGCAAGAGTATTTCTTCTGGCGCATGGCAGATTATTTCTCCGAATATCTATTAGGTGATCGCGACCATCCGGTAGATATGGTTGAGATGAACCGAGAAGTAGAGCAAAGTGGAAATAAAAAGCGATTATAAATAATGAATACTTATTGATAAATGCGGAGGGTAAATTGCCTTCCGCATTTTCATTTCAATGTGAAGCATTAAAAAATTTTTAACGTGACGCTGTGCAATTTTCTTTTCTCATGCTACGTTCAGAAAGCATGCGTTCCGTTCTCATTTTCCTTTTCTGTTTAATTGGTATCTCTGTTTACGCTGGCGATCCAACACCTAAGGCTGGGTTAAACAAAAATCTCATCTTACAACTACTAAATGCTGTGCGGCAAAAAGGTTGTACTTGCGACGACACCAGGTATCCTGCAGCACCTCCGTTAACCTGGAATGATTTATTGGAAAAAGCAGCCGCAGGCCACAGCACCGAAATGGTACAGCGAAAATATTTCAGTCATACCTCGACTGATGGCTACAATGCAGGTGACCGATTAACTAAAGTGGGGTATGCATGGAAAACCTATGGTGAAAATATTGGCATGGGCTATCGTGATGAAAAGGAAATGGTGGAGGGTTGGCTAAAAAGCCCCGGTCATTGCAAAAACATTATGAATCCACTGTTCAAAGAAGTTGGAGTGGCAAGGGTAGGAGACTATTGGACGCAGGATTTTGGAACAAGATAGTTGTTGATCTATGATAAACTAAAGCATCGGGCACGGATTGTTCGATGCTTTTTTGTTTTAGGCTATTCATCATTCAACCTTCTTTATCTTTTCAGCCTTTCAACCTACTTTTGCCTGCATGGCAACAGATCAATTTCAATCTCCCGATTATTATTTAGTAGATGAATTATTGACGGACGAACATAAGCTGATACGCGAAACTGTTCGCAACTACGTAAAGAAAGAAATTTCTCCCATTATTGAAGACTATGCACAACGTGCCGAGTTTCCTGAGCAAATTGTAAAACAATTGGGCGACTTAGGTTGCTTTGGACCAACCATTCCGCATGAGTATGGTGGCGGCGGATTAGATTACATCAGCTACGGTTTGATGATGCAGGAATTGGAACGAGGAGATAGTGGCGTTCGTTCGACAGCTTCGGTGCAAGGCTCATTGGTGATGTACCCGATCTATGCTTACGGAAGTGAAGAACAACGTAAAAAATATTTGCCAAAGCTGGCAAGCGGTGAGTGGTTGGGATGTTTTGGATTGACTGAACCAGATCATGGAAGTAATCCTGGCGGTATGATTACTAATATCAAAGATGCAGGCGATCATGTGATTTTGAATGGCGCTAAGATGTGGATCTCCAATGCACCTTTTTCACAAGTAGCTGTTGTTTGGGCAAAAGATGAAGCTGGAGATATAAGAGGATTAGTGGTAGAACGTGGCATGGAAGGTTTTACAACGCCAACTACGCATGGAAAATGGAGCCTGCGTGCTTCTGCAACAGGTGAATTAGTTTTTGACAATGTAAAAGTGCCCAAGGAAAATATTTTCCCAAACGTAAAAGGATTGAAAGGACCGTTGGGGTGTTTAACAAAAGCCCGTTATGGGATTTCATGGGGTGCTTTGGGAGCAGCAATGGATTGTTACGATACCGCATTGCGTTACAGCAAAGAAAGAATTCAGTTCGATAGACCGATTGGCGGTTTTCAATTGCAGCAAAAAAAGCTGGCAGAAATGATCACCGAAATCACCAAAGCACAATTGATGGTTTGGCGATTAGGTACATTGATGAATGAAGGAAGAGCAACACCACAACAGGTTTCGATGGCGAAAAGAAATTCATGCGAGATTGCTACAAATATTGCCCGTGATGCACGTCAAATGCTAGGTGGTATGGGTATTACCGGCGAGTACAGCATTATGCGTCACATGATGAACCTGGAAAGTGTGATTACTTATGAAGGCACGCATGATGTGCATTTGTTGATTACGGGAATGGATGTAACGGGACTTAATGCGTTTAAATAATGAAGCTGTTTTTCATCGGGTTTATGGGTTGTGGTAAAACACATTGGGGCAAAGCTGTGAGTAACAAATTGCAATTGCCATTTTTTGATCTCGATGAAGAAATTGTGCAATCCGAAGGTAAGAGCATCAACGACCTGTTTGGGTATGAAGGCGAAGAATATTTTCGTATGACAGAAAAAGACATGCTTTACAAAATCACTGAAACAAACAGCAGTTTTGTAATGGCAACAGGCGGTGGTACACCTTGTTTTTTTAATAATATAGATTATTTAAATAAACAAGGATTAACCATTTGGATCAATTGCTCTGTGGAATGTTTGTTTAGCCGGTTGGTAAAGGAAAAAGAGCAACGTCCGTTAATTCGATCATTGACCGATCACCAACTGCACTCCTACATTCAGAAAAAATATTTTGATCGAAAAATATTTTATCAAAAAGCAAAATTGGTTTTACAGGGAAACGCGGGATTGACGTTGGAAAAAATCGTCAATGAAATTTTCCATCATTAAAAAAAAATACATGCACAAAACATATTTGATCATAGGTTCTTTGTTGGCAGGGGTAGCTGTAATATTAGGAGCCTTCGGGGCCCATGGTTTGAAAAAGATTGTTGCTCCTGAAGCTGTACTTTCTTTTCAAACAGGAGTGCAGTACCAGATGTATCATGCCTTTGCGCTTTTGATCCTCGGTATTTTGTTTGAACGTTTTGGCGGAAACATACTTAATCTTTCGGGTATTTTGTTTTTGGTAGGCGTCCTTCTTTTCTCAGGTTCTATCTATTGGGCTACCGGTTTAATTGCTGCGAATAAAGAAGTGCCAACGTTTGTTCGATTGATTACACCATTGGGTGGACTTGCTTTTATTGGAGGTTGGCTTTTGCTTTTGATTGGGCTTATTAAAAAATAGTGCTATTTTGCCTCAAATTCGCTTCCCATAAGCGTTTCATTCCATTATCTTTGTTTGTATGGCCAACCGTTTGAAGAAATCCAATCCACCTAAACCTGCTGTTGAGGAGACAGAAGTGCTTGCTAATGTACAGGAAGAAAAGCCTGTTATGAAAAAAGGGAAGGAGAAGAGAGAGAAAAAAGCTCCCGCAAAAACAAACTCCACAATTGATACTGTAGAGAAGTTCAAAAAAGAACGTGAAGAGAAAATTGATCTGAAAAAGATCGCTAAGGATGAACGTACCCATAAGATCATTGGTACGATTTCATTACTTGTTTCCATTTTCCTTTTCATTGGTTTTGTGTCGTATTTGTTTACCTGGCAAGAAGACCAGGATAAGGTTTGGCAACACGGTGTTGACTTTCTTTTTGCTAATGATATTAAAGTTGAAAATTTATTAGGCCGTTTGGGTGCTTTCACGGCGCATCATATTATTCGAAACGGATTTGGTTTAGCCTCTTTTTTGTTTTGCACTTTCTTTTTTGTGGTTGGTATTAATTTACTTTTCGGAAAAAAAGTTTTTTCGGTTTGTCGCAACCTTCGTTATGTAACTATCGGGTTGTTGATCTTATCTGTTTCACTGGCTTTCCTTACGCCGACATCTGCTTTCCCTTATGGTGGCCATGTTGGCGATTTAATCAATAATTGGTTATCGAATTTTCTTGGTATTGTAGGTACAGGTGCTCTGCTGTTGGTAGTTGGTGTTAGCTATTTGATTTGGCAGTTCAATCCAAAGTTCAAATTGCCTGAGAAAAAAGAAAAGCAATTTGTTTCTATTGCAAGCGAAGAAGAAAAAGATGCTGAACAACAACTAATTACTCCTATCATTAGCAGCGAAGATGAGAATTCGATTGTTGTAAATGATAAAGGCAATTTGCTTAAAGGTGATGGTGCAATGGTGTTTCAGGGTTTGGAAGATGCAAATGCTATCCCATTAAATATTATTGAAAAAGAGGAGGGTGAAGAAACGACTGCTGAAGAAGAAGTGGATTTAGAAGAGGAAAGCGAAACACCGGTTGAAAAGGAATTAGTTGATGATTTATTGCATCGCCATGATGCACCTGTAAAGGAAGTGGAACCAGTAGTTATTCCACCAAGACCTGAACCTCAAATTCCAACAAGCAACATACCATTAGAAATAAAAATTACTGAACCAGAACCTGAAAATGATGTAACGGAAAAAGGCTACGGTGATTTACCCCCATATGAACCAACGCTTGATTTAAGAGATTACAAATACCCAACGGTTGATTTGCTGCACACACACGGAAGTGAAAAAATTGTGCAGGACCCTGCTGAGTTGGAAGCAAACAAGAACCAGATCATAAATACGCTGAAGAACTATGACATCACAATACAAAAAATCAGTGCAACGGTTGGACCAACAGTTACATTGTATGAAATTGTTCCGGCGCCTGGTGTTCGTATTTCTCGTATCAAAAATCTGGAAGATGATATTGCATTAAGTCTTGCAGCTTTAGGTATTCGTATCATAGCACCCATTCCCGGTAAAGGAACCATTGGTATTGAAGTGCCAAATGTGCGTAAGAGTTTGGTAAGTATGAAGACTATGTTATCTTCAGACAAATTCACCAACAATCATTACAGTTTGCCGATTGCTATCGGTAAAAAAATCGATAATGAATTATTCATTGTCGATTTGGCAAGCATGCCGCACTTGTTGATGGCAGGTGCAACCGGTCAGGGTAAGTCTGTTGGATTGAACGCCATTCTTGTTTCACTGCTTTATAAAAAACATCCATCACAATTAAAGATGGTTTTGGTGGATCCTAAGAAGGTGGAGCTAAGCATCTATCGTCATATTGAAAAACATTTTTTAGCAAAGCTTCCAGGTGAAGAAGATGCAATCATCACCGATACAAAAAAAGTGATCAATACGCTGAATGCTTTGTGTATTGAAATGGATAATCGTTATGATCTGTTAAAAGAAGCTGGTGCAAGAAACATTAAAGAATACAACGAAAAATTCACCAAGCGCAAACTCAATCCGCAGAAAGGGCATCAATATCTTCCATTCATTGTTTTGGTGGTAGATGAGTTTGCTGACTTGATCATGACTGCGGGTAAAGAAGTTGAAATGCCAATTGCTCGTTTAGCACAGCTTGCCCGTGCTGTTGGTATTCACTTAATTATTGCTACACAACGTCCATCTGTAAATATTATCACAGGTACAATCAAAGCTAATTTCCCGGCACGCATTGCATTTAAAGTGTCTTCTAAAATTGACTCACGTACTATTTTGGATGCAGGTGGTGCAGAGCAATTGATTGGTAAGGGTGACATGCTTATTTCCTACAATGGTGAGATTGTTCGCTTGCAGTGTGCTTTTGTTGATACACCTGAAGTAGAAAGTGTAGTTGAATTTATTTCTGATCAAAGAGGTTATCCACAGGCATTCTTGTTGCCTGAATATATTGATGAGAAAGACGCTGAAGGGAGAGATTTTGATGCTACCGATAAAGACCCTTTCTTTGAAGAAGCAGCGAAGTTGATCGTTCAAAATCAAGTTGGTTCTACATCGTTAATACAACGCCGCATGAAACTTGGTTACAATCGTGCAGGCCGTCTGATGGATCAATTAGAAGCAGCGAGAATAGTTGGTCCTAACCAGGGAAGTAAGGCTAGAGAAGTGCTAATTAAAACAGAAGCAGAGTTAATGGAACTTCTGCAAAACTTTTAACCTTCATTAACCTCACTTCGTTACTGACTTGTTAAGAAAGATTTTCTTTAAACTATTAGGTATAGAACTTGTCTTAATTGGGAAACGCAAGAACTATATTTGCGCAGCTCAAAATTGAAAGAATAATCCGATGAAAAAAGTATACCTGTTAGCAGCCATAATCACAACCGTATTTTTTGCAAATGCTCAAGGACAAAATGATCCTGTGGCTAAGAAGATATTAGATGCAGTAAGTAATAAATTCAAAACATTTAAGTCACCATCAGCTTCCTTTACCTACAAAGTAGAAAATGCACAAGGCAAAACGTTGTCCTCAAAAAAAGGAAGCGTTGCTATGAAGGGGTCAAAGTATAAAGTGACTATGCCAGGCTTAGAGATTTTTTCTGACGGACATACGCAATGGTCTTATGATAAAAGTGCAAAAGAAGTTACGGTAAAAAGTGTAGATGAAAGTCAGAGTGAAATTTCACCGCAAAAATTATTTACAAACTTTTTCGACAAAATTTTTTTATACAAATTGAATGGAGAGAAAAAAGTTGGGAATAAAACATTGCAAGAAATTGAGTTAACACCAACTGATAAAAACCGTCCGTTTTTTAAAGTATATGCATTGGTTGATAAAGCCACACAAACTTTATACAGTGCTAAGTTTCTAGAAAAAAGCGGCAATCGTTATAGTTATACAATTGATGCTATGAATCCTAACGCTAATCTTAATGATGCTCAATTTACCTTCGATAAGAAAAGATATCCTGGTGTTGAGTTAGTTGACTTAAGATAAGAATCAAGAATCTATTTTCTGTCCCGCTTTAATTGCGGGATTTTTATTTTATACCGAATCTAATTAAGTAATTGTTGCGTTATTGTTCACGCATTAGTAAGGATTATGGCAATTAAAGCTTAAGATAATATCTGATCTTTTCAAAAGTAGCCTCATCTATATCAGGAATGTTTTTCAGCTCATTTAAATTATTGTATAAGCCATGCCTGATTCGATAATCAACAATGGCGCTTGCTAATTTCCACCGTATATACGGGTGAACTTTTAAATCGTCTTTGGATGCCTGGTTAATATTTAATCGTTTTGTTTGTGCTTCTTTTACCAAAAGGTAAGGCTTAATAACCTGAAAGGCGCTATCACTAAGGCCCCATGTTTCGGCAACTTGATCAATAGAATAAAAGCCGCCCAGTTTTTCCCTGTAACTTATTATTCGGGCAGCCAACTTATTGCCAATAGCCGGTAGCGCAATAAAAGCAGCGGTATCGGCAATATTTATTTCTACTGGAATAATTTTCTTTTCTGGCTTGGCATAAGTATTTGAGAATTTACTTTGAACAGAAGCAATGTTGATGTAGGCTTCAACACGATTATAAAAAGCTTCTGGCATGCCCCAAATTTTTTTCAAGTCTTCTTTTTTATAAAACTTACCGCCTTTGGTACGGTAGTTCAAAATCGTTTTAATTAATCTATCATTTAAGCCTAGTTTTTGCCAACCTCTTGCGTCTAAGGTATTCGGATCAAACTCAAATAAGGCTGCATTTCCATTAAAAGCAGTTTTAGAAGGAGCATAAGCTATTTTTTGTTCTTCCTCCTTGTCATCCCCTGATGTAAACCGCTTATTGATTTGATCAGAGTCCATAGCGTTCAACATTGCTGTGTCTACGGCTATCATACTTTTGACCTGCGTTTTTGCATACCACCTTGGCAAAAAAACAATAAACAAAATCATTAGCATCAACACTATTATCCCAATTCTTTCATTCCTGCCAAATGTTAAATAGTCTTCCAGGAATTTTTTCAAACTCATATACGCTAAAAAAATAATTCTTCTAAAGAAAACAAAAATTTTGTGGCTTAATCTTTGTTGAAACGAAAAATCTTGTTCGTGTAGGTTTTATCCTTACTTTTGCAGTCCTTTAGTTTTGGCCAAAAAACATTTTGACGTCGCAATTCATGCTTTAAATAGTTGATTTTCATAGCTTTTGTTTTGTAGAAAAACAGAGGTCTGAACTTGTTTTGCCGTCAATAATTATTAAAACCGGTTTTACGTATATGCCTTCTACAAAAACGAATCAAAGGATCAACTTCGGTAAAATTGGAAACATTGCTGACACCCCAGACCTTTTGGCGGTACAGATCCAATCCTTCAAAGAGTTTTTCCAGTTAGAGACAACTCCCGACAAACGAAACAATGAAGGTCTCTTCCGAGTGTTTAAGGAAAACTTCCCGATCACGGATACGCGTAACATTTTCGTGTTGGAGTTCCTGGATTATTTTATCGATCCGCCACGTTACACGATCGAAGAGTGTATGGAGCGTGGATTGACTTACGCTGTGCCGCTGAAAGCAAAATTGCGTTTAAGCTGTAATGATGAAGAGCACATCGATTTCCAGACCATTGTTCAGGATGTATTCTTAGGAAACATTCCCTATATGACCCCACGCGGTACGTTCGTGATCAACGGAGCTGAGCGTGTAGTAGTTTCGCAATTACACCGTTCGCCTGGTGTATTCTTTGGTCAGTCTATTCACCCGAATGGAACAAAGATTTACTCTGCTAGAGTAATTCCGTTTAAAGGTGCTTGGATGGAGTTTGCTACAGACATCAACAATGTAATGTATGCGTACATCGACCGTAAGAAAAAATTTCCTGTAACTACATTGTTGCGTTCTATCGGTTACGAAACCGATAAAGACATTCTGGAGTTGTTCGGAAT
This sequence comes from Chitinophagaceae bacterium, assembly GCA_040290035.1. Classification (GTDB taxonomy): domain Bacteria; phylum Bacteroidota; class Bacteroidia; order Chitinophagales; family Chitinophagaceae; genus Flavisolibacter. Next base: position 7,668 of record PSMG01000009.1, on the reverse strand, counting down.
GGCCGATGAGGTAAATGGAGATAAAAAATCATTAAAGAAATATGAAGGCCGTCGCTTGGCTGCACGTGTATTACGTAGCTGGGTGGAAGACTTCGTAGATGATGATACAGGTGAAGTAGTTTCTATTGAAAGAAACGAAGTGATTTTGGAACGTGATTCTATTTTGGATGAAGAAGCAATTGATACCATTTCTGAAATGGATATCAAATCTGTTTTCGTTCAAAAAGAAGACGTTGGCGGTGATTATGCTATCATCTATAATACCTTAAATAAAGATACCTCTAACTCAGAGTTAGAAGCTGTTCAGGTGATTTATCGCCAATTACGCGGCGCAGATGCTCCAGATAATGAAACAGCTCGTGGTATCATTGATAAATTATTCTTCTCTGATAAGCGTTATGATTTGGGCGAAGTTGGTCGTTATAAGATCAACCGCAAACTGGGTTTAAATACAGAGATCACACAAAAGACGTTGACAAAAGAAGATATTATCTTAATCATCAAATATCTTGTTCGCTTAACTAACGGTAAAGCAGAGATTGATGATATTGATCACTTGTCAAACCGTCGTGTTCGTACAGTAGGTGAGCAGTTGTATGCTCAGTTTGGTGTTGGTTTGGCTCGTATGGCTCGTACCATTCGTGAAAGAATGAACGTACGTGACAACGAGGTTTTTACACCAGTTGATTTGATCAATGCAAGAACACTTTCTTCTGTTATCAACTCATTCTTCGGCACGTCACAGTTATCTCAATTCCTGGATCAAACCAATCCTCTTTCTGAGATCACACACAAACGTCGTATCTCAGCACTCGGACCCGGTGGTTTAAGTCGTGAGAGAGCTGGTTTCGAGGTTCGTGACGTACACTATTCGCACTACGGTCGTTTGTGTACGATTGAAACTCCGGAAGGTCCAAACATTGGTTTGATCTCCACTCTTTGCTTACACGCTAAGATCAACGAGATGGGCTTTATTGAAACACCTTACCGCAAAGTAGAAAACGGTAAAGTAAACATGAAGCAATTGACGTTCTTAAGTGCAGAAGAAGAAGATACAGTTAAGATTGCCCAGGCAAATACGCCTTTGGACGACAAAGGAAATTTTGCAGAAGATAGAATCGTTAGCCGTGAAACTGGTGATTTCCCAATTTTGGATAAAGATGAAGTAGAATACATGGACGTTGCGCCAAACCAGATTGTAGGTTTGTCGGCTTCGTTAATTCCATTCTTGGAACATGATGATGCTAACCGTGCCCTGATGGGATCAAACATGCAACGTCAGGCAGTTCCATTGTTGCGTCCTGATGTGCCTATTGTTGGTACTGGCTTGGAAGGCAAAGCTGCACGTGATGCACGTATCCAAATCCATGCAGAAGGTAATGGTGTGGTGGAATTTGTTGATGCAAATGAAATCCATGTTCGTTACAACCGTAATGAAGAGCAGCGTTTGGTTTCGTTTGAAGATGATTTGATCATTTATCGTTTGACTAAATTCATCAAAACCAACCAGGAGACTTCTATCAACTTGAAACCTGCTGTTAAAAAAGGTCAAGTGGTGAAAGAAGGTGATTTCTTAACCGAAGGTTATGCTACCAAAGATGGTGAATTAGCATTAGGTAAGAACCTACGTGTTGCCTTTATGCCTTGGAAAGGTTACAACTTCGAGGATGCGATCGTAATCAACGAAAGAGTAGTAAAAGAAGATATGTTTACTTCTGTTCACATCTCTGAATATGAACTAGAAGTACGTGATACAAAATTGGGTGAAGAAGAATTGACACCAGATATTCCAAACGTTTCGGAAGAAGCAACAAAAGATTTGGATGAAAACGGTATCATCCGCATCGGCGCTCAAATTAAAGAAGGCGATATTTTAATTGGTAAGATCACGCCTAAAGGTGAGTCTGATCCCACACCGGAAGAAAAACTATTGCGTGCCATCTTTGGTGACAAAGCAGGTGATGCAAAAGATGCTTCATTGAAGGCACCAAATGGTGTGGAAGGTGTGGTGATCAATAAAAAATTATTCCAGAGAGCGAAGAAAGATAAGAATGCAAAAGTTCGTGAGAAAGCAGCTTTGGAAAAATTGGAAAAGATTCACGAGAAGAATGTTACTGATTTGAATGAAGTGTTGTGGGATAAGTTGTTGACCTTGTTGAAAGAAAAATCTTCAGCAGGCGTTACGAACAACTTTGGTGAAATGTTGATTGGTAAGGGTGCGAAGTTCACTCAAAAGAATTTGCAAAGCATCGACTATATGAACGTTAATCCATTGGGTTGGACTGGCGACGCACATGTAGATGAGCAGATCAACATCTTACTTCACAACTACAGCATTAAGTACAACGAAGAGTTAGGTCGTTATAAAAGAGAAAAATTCAACATTTCTATTGGTGATGAATTACCAGCAGGTGTGTTGAAGTTGGCAAAAGTTTACTTAGCTGTTAAACGTAAATTGAAAGTAGGTGATAAGATGGCGGGTCGTCACGGTAACAAGGGTATCGTTGCCAAAATCGTTCGCCAAGAAGACATGCCATTCTTGGAAGACGGAACTCCGGTTGACATTGTTTTGAATCCATTGGGTGTGCCTTCTCGTATGAACCTTGGACAGATTTACGAAACTGTTTTAGGCTGGGCAGGTATGCAGTTAGATCGAAAGTTTGCTACACCAATTTTTGATGGTGCTTCAACAGACGAGATTGCCCAATACTGCGAGCAAGCTGGCATTCCAATGTTTGGTCACACATACTTGTATGACGGTGAAACAGGAGATCGTTTTGACCAGAAAGCAACTGTGGGTGTTATCTATGTTATTAAACTTCACCACATGGTGGATGATAAGATGCACGCACGTTCGATCGGGCCATACAGCTTGATTACACAACAGCCGTTGGGTGGTAAAGCACAATTTGGTGGTCAGCGTTTTGGTGAGATGGAAGTGTGGGCATTGGAAGCATACGGTGCATCGAATATTCTTCAGGAATTGTTAACGATCAAATCAGATGATATCATTGGTCGTGCAAAAACATACGAGGCAATTGTGAAAGGTGAAAACGTACCTCGTGCCGGTATTCCTGAGTCGTTTAATGTATTGGTGCATGAGTTGAGAGGATTAGGATTAGATCTTAAGTTCCACGATTAATATCGTGAGTGGTTAATGGTGAGTGGTTAACAACAGAACTATTCACCATTGCCAATTCACCATTCACGAAATCACAAAATCTTTAAATCAGAAATATTTAAAAATGGCTTTTAATAAAAAAGATAATCGTCCGAAATCGACGTTTTCAAAAATCACGATCGGATTAGCTTCTCCCGATAGCATTTTAGAAAAAAGCTTTGGTGAAGTGTTGAAGCCTGAAACCATCAACTATCGTACATACAAACCAGAAAGAGACGGTTTGTTCTGCGAAAGAATTTTTGGTCCTGTAAAAGATTACGAATGTGCTTGCGGTAAGTATAAGCGTATTCGTTATAAGGGCATTGTTTGCGACCGTTGCGGTGTTGAAGTAACAGAGAAAAAAGTGCGTCGCGAAAGAATGGGTCATATCAAACTGGTAGTACCGGTGGTACATATTTGGTATTTCAAATCATTGCCTAATAAAATTGGTTATTTGCTTGGTATGAGCTCTAAGAAATTAGAGTCTATTGTTTACTACGAACGTTTTGTAGTGATCAATCCAGGTATGAAAGATGATAAGTTCAACGTAGGTGATTTGTTAACAGAGGAAGAGTATTTGGATTTATTGGATACATTACCAAAAGACAATCAATACTTGCCTGATGAAGATCCAAACAAATTCATTGCAAAAATGGGTGCTGAAGCAGTACACGACCTTTTAGCAAGAATCGACCTGGATCAATTATCATACGACCTGCGTAATGCAGCTGCAACCGAAACTTCTCAGCAACGTAAGGCAGATGCATTGAAACGTTTGTCTGTTGTAGAGGGTTTCCGCGAAGCACAAACAAGAATTGTAAACCGTCCTGAGTGGATGGTGATGCAATACATCCCGGTTATTCCACCGGAATTACGTCCGTTAGTTCCTTTGGATGGTGGTCGTTTCGCATCTTCTGATTTGAACGATTTGTATCGCCGTGTAATCATCCGTAACAATCGTTTAAAGCGTTTGTTGGAAATCAAAGCACCTGAAGTAATCTTACGTAACGAAAAGCGTATGTTACAGGAAGCGGTTGATAGCTTGTTTGATAACTCACGTAAATCAAATGCTGTTAAAGCGGAAGGTGGTCGTGCATTAAAATCACTTTCCGATGTATTGAAAGGTAAGCAAGGTCGTTTCCGTCAGAACTTGTTGGGTAAACGTGTTGACTATTCTGGTCGTTCTGTAATCGTAGTAGGACCTGAATTGAAAATGCACGAGTGCGGTTTACCAAAAGATATGGCTGCAGAATTATTTAAGCCATTTATCATTCGTAAATTAATTGAAAGAGGTATTGTAAAAACGGTGAAGTCAGCTAGAAAATTAGTTGATAAAAAAGAAGCTATTATTTGGGATATCCTTGAAAATATTTTGAAAGGTCACCCGGTAATGTTAAACCGTGCCCCAACGCTGCACCGTTTATCTATCCAGGCTTTCCAACCGAAATTAGTAGAAGGTAAAGCCATTCAGTTACACCCATTGGTTACTTCAGCGTTTAACGCCGATTTTGATGGTGACCAGATGGCGGTACACGTTCCATTAAGCCATGCTGCTATTTTGGAAGCCCAATTATTAATGTTAGCATCACACAACATCCTGAACCCACAGAACGGTACGCCAATCACCCTTCCTTCTCAGGACATGGTTTTGGGTTTGTATTATATTTCTAAGGGTAAAAAATCAACTGATGCAGTAAAAGTAAAAGGTGAAGGAAAAGCTTTTTACAGTGAAGAAGAAGTAATCATCGCTTACAATGAAGGTGTTGTCGATTTGCATGCGCACATCAGAGTAAAAACAAATGTTCGCCAGGAAGATGGAACATTAGTAAACAAACTGATTGAGACTACTGTGGGTCGTGTTATTTTCAACCAATTTGTTCCAAAAGAAGTTGGTTATGTAAATGCATTATTGACCAAAAAGAACCTACGTGAAATCATCGGTGATATCATCGCAATTACTAACGTTCCAAAGACTGCGAAATTTTTGGATGATATCAAGCAACTTGGTTTCCGCATGGCCTTCAAAGGTGGTTTATCATTCTCTATTAATGATTTGATCATCCCAGATATTAAACAAGAGTTGTTAGACAATGCGAAAGCAGAAGTGGAAGAGGTGTGGGAAAACTATAACATGGGTTTGATCACCAACAACGAACGTTATAATCAAATTGTTGATATCTGGTCACGTGTGGATACACGTATTACTGAAACATTGATCCGTGAATTAGCAACCGATAAGCAAGGATTCAACTCTGTATACATGATGTTGGATTCTGGTGCCCGTGGCTCTAAACAGCAGATCAAGCAGTTGGCTGGTATGAGGGGTTTGATGGCCAAGCCAAGGAAATCTGGTTCTACCGGTTCAGAGATCATCGAGAATCCAATTCTTTCCAACTTTAAAGGTGGATTGAATATATTGGATTACTTTATCTCTACACACGGTGCCCGTAAAGGTTTGGCCGATACAGCCTTGAAACCAGCCGATGCCGGTTACTTAACCCGTCGTCTGGTGGACGTTGCCCAAGACGTTGTTATCACTGAAGAAGATTGCGGAACACTTCGTGGTATTGCAACTTCTGCATTGAAAGATAATGAGGACATTATCGAGCCTTTGAGTGATCGTATTGAAGGACGTACTTCATTGCATGATGTGTACGATCCTCAAACAGAACAATTATTAGTTGCAGCAGGTGATGCGATCACTGAAGCTGTTGCTAAGAAAATTGAAGATGCAGGAATTGAAACCGTTGAGATCCGTTCTGTATTGACTTGCGAAAGCAAACGTGGTACTTGCGTAAAATGTTATGGTAAGAACCTGGCAACAGGTTATTTAGCACAACGTGGTGATGCTGTTGGTATCATAGCCGCACAATCCATTGGTGAGCCTGGTACACAGTTGACACTTCGTACCTTCCACGTGGGTGGTGTTGCGGGTTCTGCTGCGGTTGAATCTACATTAACTGCGAAGTTTGATGGTACAATACAGTTTGATGGTTTGCGTACAGTAACTACAGAAAATAACGAAGGCGATAAAGTGCAAGTAGTAATTGGTCGTACCGGTGAGGTGCGTATCATGGATACCAAGAATGATCGATTGTTGATCACTAACAACATTCCTTACGGTGCTACATTGGCTGTGAAAGATGGCCAGAAAGTAGAGAAAGGTGATGTGATCTGTACATGGGATCCATTCAACAACGTTATCATTGCCGAAGTAAATGGTACAGTGAAGTTTGAGAACGTATTGGATGGTATCACTTATCGCGAAGAAGCAGATGAGCAAACAGGTCACCGTGAGAAAGTGGTAATTGAAACTCGTGATAAAACAAAGATTCCTTCAATTATTGTAGAAGGCAAAGAAAGAAAATCATACAACTTACCTACGGGCTCACACATTGTAATTGATGATGCTGAAGAAGTGAAAGCAGGTACAGTAATCGTTAAGATTCCACGTGTACTTGGTAAGTTGAGAGATATCACGGGTGGTCTTCCACGTGTTACAGAACTGTTTGAGGCTCGTAATCCATCTAACCCTGCTATCGTTTCTGAAATTGATGGTGTGGTAACAATGGGTGCAGTAAAACGCGGTAACCGTGAAATTATCATCGAAGCAAAAGATGGCGTAACCCGTAAGTATTTGGTTCCTTTAACAAGACAAATTCTTGCACAAGACGGTGATTTTGTAGAAGCAGGTTCTCCATTGTCTGATGGTCAGATTGCTCCTGGAGATATCCTGGCAATTCAAGGACCATTCGCTGTACAACAATATGTGGTGAACGAAATTCAGGAAGTATATCGTTTACAGGGTGTGAAGATCAATGATAAGCACATCGAAGTGATCGTTCGTCAAATGATGCGTAAAGTATCTATTGTTGATCCAGGCGATACTAAGTTCTTGGAAGAAGATTTGGTAGATAGGTTTGAGTTCATTGAAGAGAACGATTACATCTACGACAAGAAAGTCGTAACAGAGGCTGGTGATTCTACAAGAATGCGTCCTGGTCAGATTGTAAGTTTGCGTGAATTGCGTGAAGAAAATTCAATCCTTCGTCGTAACGATAAGACGATTGTTGAATACCGCGATGCGAAGCCTGCAACATCAGCACCAACATTGTTGGGTATCACAAAAGCATCATTAGGTGTACCAAGCTGGATCTCTGCAGCATCTTTCCAGGAAACAACTAAAGTGTTGTCATCTGCAGCTATCCAAGGCAAGACTGATGATATGATTGGCTTGAAAGAGAATGTGATCACGGGTCATCAAATTCCTGCAGGTACTGGTTTGCGTGAGTTTGATAACATCATCGTAGGTTCGAAAGAAGAATACGAGTTGTTGCAGACGGCACGTGAAGCAATGGCTTTCGATGAAGAAGAATAATTCTGATAAATAATGATATTGATTAAGAACCTCCTTGCGAGGTTCTTTTTTTATTAATTACATTAACGTGTTGTGCTATTAAGATATGTTGATAAATAAATTGATGTTATTTGAATAAAAAGATGTTGTG
>PSMG01000042.1:0-19218 GCA_040290035.1 Chitinophagaceae bacterium | reverse complement strand
CAACCAGGCTTTCTGGCGCCTTGCGTTGGATTCTGCGTACCAACTGGCGACACTCTTTATCAGCATTTTCGGTAACAGAGCAAGTATTGATTACATATACGTCAGCTTTATCGTCAAACTCTTTCTTTTCAAAACCTTCTGCTTCCAACTGGCGTGAAAGAGTAGAGGTTTCAGAAAAATTAAGCTTACAACCCAAGGTGTGAAAGGCTACTGAACGTGCTGTTGCCATAGAACCGGCAAAGATAAAACACCACTTGCAAATGGTTTTTTAATGTTTGGCTTATTATATTGTGTGAAAATCATTACTGCTATGAAGAAGATTGCTTACATACTGCTATTAACGTTAATAGCTACCACTGGTTTTTCACAAACATTACGTGACGAAACAAAGGAAAGACGCAGACAGCAAATGAGGAGACCACCTGACAATGGCGTTCGCCAAACTACCATTTTCAAACTTAAAGGCTACACTGACAGTACTCGTTTGTATTATTCCCGAACAGCTAATTGCAAGATGGAATGCATGAAGGTAACGGAAGAAGATATACGACAGGTATTGAAAGAAGGCGAAGCTTCTATTCCAAAGGCAAAAGACAGCACAAGTACGGAAATTATATTTAGCATTGAAGGTGACACAAAAACAAACCAACGCATTAAAGTATTAGTAACTCCAAAAGGCAGTGCATTGTTTGTTATTACTGTAAACCCTTTTGGAGAAAAGATTGAATGCGATTGTAACAAAAAAACATCTTAAAGGTTATTTATTGAATAAAAATGAAAGAGCATTCGGTGCGTCTTTATTTTTGATAGTAGTATTAAGCCAATGCGTTCCAAAAAAGCAAACATCATTCTCTTTGCTTTAATTGTTGTTTTGCTGTTCGCATTCTTTAAATGGCGCAACCTGGAATACCGTAAAACTGAACCGATCAATCACAATGTGGACAGTTTAAGTTTTTCTGCAAAAGCCTTATGCAATATGAATTGTCAGCATTTGAGTAAAGAAGAAATCGGAGGCATACTAAAGAAGGGCATCATTATTTATAATAAAACGATTCGTTCGGCTAAAGCGTGTCCTGTCTATTATGTGCGAGGCTTTAATTAGCAAAGCGAAAGCATTGAATTAATGATACAACAGTATGGAAGCCACACCATTTTGGTGAATTGCTTTAATTTAAAATATACGACCAACTGTAATTGTCCATGAATAAATTATTGAAAACTGTATATAGTATTTATGCAATCATCTGGTTTGTGATCTTGATGATACCTGTTTTTTTATGGTCGTTGGCGGTATTGCCATTAGGCAGAATAAAAAGTGGTAACCTCATTTATAAAGCCTGTGTTTTGTGGGCAGATGTTTGGTTTGTTTTAGTTTTCATTCGTCATAAGAATATTTTTATCGCACCACTCGAAAAACACCAGTCCTACATTTTTGTAAGCAATCATATTTCGTACCTGGATGCTGCTACCATTCCAAAAACATTCCGTAAACCTGTGCGTCCGTTAGGCAAAGTGGAGATGGCAAAAATTCCTGTGTTTGGAACCATTTATAAAAATGCCATTGTTGCTGTTGATAGAAGTAGTGCAGCAAATCGAGCAAAAAGCGTTCAATTGTTAAAATCAATTCTGCAAAAAGAAATATCGGTGCTTGTTTTCCCGGAAGGCACATTTAATCAAACCCATCAACCGCTAAAAGAATTTTATGATGGTGCATTTCGCATTGCTATTGAAACAGGAACACCTATTAAGCCTGTTCTTTTTTTAGATAATTACACTCGCATGCCTTACGAAACATTTTTTTCACTTTCACCAGGTATTACTCGTTCACTATTTCTTCCACAAGTGGATGTTGCCGGATTAACTATTGATGATGTGCCTCTACTAAAAGAAAAAGTATTTCGGCAAATGAAAGAGTATTTGATTCAATACAATGCATCCTGGATCAAATCAGATGCAAGAACTGTAAAAGAAAAAGCCTCTGATTCATCAGAGGCTTAACAATTTTCTCGTAATATTAAAAGGCTGGCTTTGCAAAAAGATTGATGGCTTGTTGTACTTGTGTGTTGTACTGCTTTATTATTTGATTTACTGTGTTGATCCCCTCTTGTGCTTCTGGCCAGTTTCGTTGTTCAATGGCTTCTCTGATGGCTGGTAATGTTTTAACGCCGTAGCCAGTATAATAGCCCGGAGCATATATTTCATGCTTGTACCACGGCCTGCGAGGTAATCCATTCGTCGCAATTAAACTTCTTTCTGCAGTGTACAAAATTTTATTCAATTCATTTTGCTTTTCAACAGACAGTTTTGTGGCTGAGCCATATAGACGTTGGTAGTCTTCTGCTAATGTTTTCAATTGAGTTAATGTGTTATCCAAATCACTAAAGTTTAGATAGGAAATTGGCTCTTTAGGTGCTAGTATCTTGTAGGGTTTCTTTGGATCTTTTGCAAGATTATAAACACCTTTCCTGATCAGTTTATTCTCTATTTCTGTTTCTGACCGTTGATTATCTAACAATGTTTTTACTTCAGCGCTATAATCATTTAATGTTTTGTAAAATGCATTAAAATCAAAAAGCAGTACATCAGCATTGGCAAGCCGCAACATTACTCGTCCTGAGGTTTTTGCAAGTGCCACACCGTATTGAAAACCCGGATCGCCAAAACGGGTGTAATGATCGTACGAATCGGGTAAACACCTGCAGGATCTTCGCCGCCAAAACCAAGATTCATAGAAGCGATACCAAGGTGTTGCAAAAAGCCTGACCAATCAGAGCCGGCACCCCAAGCACCAATTTTATAATACTTATTGCCCATCAATTTTAATTTGCCGGCTCTATCCGCATCTGCTAATGCTTTTGCATAACGGCGTTCTTTAATGCTGACACCAGTCTGCGGATCAGTTATGTCTTCCATTATTTGATTAAAGAAAGGCTCTAACGTATGCGAACCACTTGCACCAATAAATCCACGTCCGTTACCATCGGAATTGATATAAGCTACTGCTTTTTGTTTTAGTTCTGCCTGGTGATCTTCTGTCCATTCGGTTGAACCTAACAGTGACGGCTCTTCGCCATCCCATGCGCAATACACTAGTGTTCTTTTTAGTTTCATTCCCTTCTTTACCAATTCGCCAACAGCTCCTGCCTCCTCTAATTCAGCTACCATGCCGCTTAGTGGATCTTCTGCACCGTTCACCCAGGCATCGTGATGATTACCTCTGATGATCTATTGATCGGGATATTGCGTGCCAGTCATTTTAGCAATAACATTATAAAGCGGTTTAATATCCCAGTTGAATTCCAATTTCAGATGAACTTTTTCCTTGCTTGGTCCTATATGATAAGTAATAGGCAAACCACCACGCCAGGAAGCAGGCACTACATCTCCGGATAATGATTGCAGCATAGGCAAAGCATCTTCATAAGAAATAGGAAGTACCGGAATCTTCATAATGGTTTTTACTTCGTTTCTATCCAAACGTTTTGCATCTTTTGTTGCGCCAACATCGGGTGTCAATGGATCGCCGGGATAAACAGGCATGTCCATTACAGAACCACGTTGTACGCCATCTTTTGGACGGAAAGCACCTTTGGGATATACATCGCCAGGTGCAAATCCATCGTCAGCAGGATCGGAGTAAATAATGCATCCAACCGCTCCGTGTTCATGGGCAACTTTTGGTTTGATCCCTCTCCAGGAATCACCATATTTGGCAATCACGATCTTCCCTTTTACGTTAATACCCATGCGTTCTAATTCTTCATAATCGGCGGGAATGCCACGGTTCACAAACACTAATTCTGCAGTAACATCGCCATCAGCCGAATAGGCATTGTAAGTGGATAATTGCTCTGATTTTTGTCCTGATGTTTTGTCTTCTGGTATGGTAGGTTCTTCCAGTTTTGCTTTGAAAGGTTTGGCACCTAATAATTCCAGAACTCTGGTCTAAGGTGTGGGGAACAAAACATAATAATTAGCAATTTCTGTTTGATAACCCCATTGCTTGAAAAATTTCGCCATGTATTCTGCATTGGCTTTATCTTGGGGTGAACCCACATGGTGTGGATGCGATGATAAAAATTTCATTCATGTATCCAGGTTCTGGGAAGATAGTTGTGCATCAAATTGCTTTTCCCAGGTTGTTTGCGTTGAAGCATTAACATCAGAAAAACCGATTAACTTTTGTGCATGAACGTTAGCTGCAAAAAAAGCAGACAAAAGAAGTGTGATCTTTCTCATTGGCAGTTTTTTTAATGTGCTTAGCTAATTTACTACTATTATAAAGAGCTATAAGTTAGGAAGCAAGAAATAAATAAATGCTGGCGAGAAACTATTGTAATGTATGTGTGAAATAACTATAAGACTTACAAATCAGAAATTATTACTCTTAGTATTCTTCAATGAGTAAGGCTTCTGCTATTTGCAGATCATTAGGAGTAGTAATTTTGAAGTTGTGCTCTTCACCTTCTAACAACGATATTTTCAAACCAAATTGTTCTACCACTGTTGCTTCATCAGTAAAATAACCTTTGTAATCAATCTCAAAAGCAGGAATTAAAATCTTACTATGAAAGCATTGTGGTGTTTGTACCAGCACTACTTTGTTACGGTCTATGACTTCGTTATCGTTTCCTTCTTCATTCAACAAACGAACACTGTCTCTTGTGCGAATTACAGGAACTGCACTGCCCATTTCCAATGTATGATTATAACACCTGCGAATAAGATCGGTGCTTACAAGGCAACGTACTGCATCATGCACCATCACAATGCAATCATCATCGACCAAAGCCAAACCATTTTTTACGGAATGAAAACGTGTCTCGCCGCCGGAGGTAACTTGTATTCTTGCATAATCGAAATAGGCATCAATAATTTCTTTGCCCATGTCGAAGAATTCTTCGGGTAATACCAACACAATTTGTAGATCATCAAACGCTTCCAGGAATGTCTTAATGGTATAAAACAAAACAGGTTTGTCATTCAGCATTAAAAACTGTTTGGGAATAGTGCTTCCCATTCTTGTTCCCATTCCCCCGGCTACTATGATGGCGTACTTCTTCATCGCTGTTAAAGTAAATTGAAAATATTATTTGTAAATAAGATTTCTTTCAAACCTGTGCTGTTGGCGGCAGCACGGTACATGCCAAGACTGTTGAACACCAGCGCATGGTTGCCTGCTGCATCTATTCCAATCATACCACCCTCGCCGCCAATGGCAATTAATTTGTAATGTACAACAACTTCCATGGCTTCCTGCAAACTCAAACCCTTGTATTCCATTAAGCAACTGCCGTCTTAAGCGGCAACTGTCCGGATAAATAGCTCGCCATGACCTGTACTGCTGATTGCACATGTTTTGTTAATGGCATAAGCGCCGCCACCAACAATAGGCGTGTCGACAATGCGACCATATTTTTTATTAGTCATGCCGCCGGTAGACGTGGCAGCTGCTATATTGCCTTTAGCGTCGCAAGCAACGGCACCAACAGTTCCAAATTTTTTTCCTCCATTAATTCTTCCATGTTCTGATCAGTATGATCCATCAGGTACACATCCAAATCATGAACTTGTTTCCATTGATCATAACGGAATTGCGAAAAAAAGTAATCCTCAGGCTCAAGCTTTATGCCTTGCTTTAAGGCAAAATCAGTTGCACCTTTACCACTTAAAAAAACATGATTGCTATGTTGTAATACTTCGTGGGCTAGTAATATGGGATTGCGGACATTGCGTACAGGAGCAACAGCTCCTGCTTCCAATGTGTTGCCATACATGATCACTGCATCCATTTCATGACCACCATCTTTGGTAAATACAGAACCACGGCCTGCATTAAATAAAATATTGTCTTCTAAAACAACGATCGCCACTTTTACTGCGTTAATAGCAGTGCCGCCTTTTTCTAACACAGCATAACCTGCCTTTAATGCATCATCCAAACCCTTCATGTAGGCCTGCTCCAACTCAGGTGTCATATCTTCTTTTACAATAGCACCTGCACCGCCATGTATTGCAATTCCAAACTTTGCTATAGTAAAGAAACAACAAATTTGCTGCAAAATTTTAGCCTGAATAGAATTAATTAGGATAATAGCAGTTCACATTCGTGTAGTAGCTTATCTTTTTCAATAGAAGCAGTTCCTACTACCTCACAAACCAAACCGCCAGCAATGTTGGCAATCTCTGCCATTAAATAAGAGTTGTGGGAGGCTGCATATACCAAAGCTGCAACAGCAATAACCGTATCGCCGGCGCCAGACACATCTGCAATGTTTCGAAGATGGGATGGAATGAGGGCTGCATGGTCTTTTTCCTGGAAGAATACACCTTTTTCAGAAAGCGTAATGAATGAAATTTCGTGATGTAATTGCGCTGCTAACTGCTTGTGAATATTTTCTAATAAGGATCTGTCAACATCGTCAAATAAAAGGTTCAAACCTTCTTTTACTTCTTTTAGGTTGGGCTTAAAAATATCAACGTTCTTGAATTCAAAGAAGTTTTTTCGTTTAGGGTCAACGGCTGTAAGTACATTGTTTTGTTTACAAAAAGCAATAACGGAATTAATGACGTTTCGAGTCAAAACACCTTTGTTATAATCTTCTAAAACAACAATCTGTGGTTGCTCTTTTTCGATGAATTTTTTAAAAGAATCAATGAGTCGTTCTTCGTCAGCAATAGCAACGTCCACTGTGATCTCACTATCCAAACGCATCATTTGCTGGTTGCGACTGATGATGCGAATTTTATTGGTGGTGATGCGTTTTTCGCTTTTTATACTGTAAGAAGCATTGATTCCGTTTTCAGCAAAAAGTTCGTTGAGCTGTTGTGCATTGTCATCATTGCCTGTAACAGAAAGTACAAACGCTTTTGCGCCTAAGGATTGGATGTTTAAAGCAACATTCCCTGCACCACCAATGCGGAATTCTTTTTTATCCAGGGAAACAATCGGTACTGGTGCTTCGGGTGATATTCGTTCTACATGTCCCCACATATAAGTATCCAACATCACATCACCAATGATACCAACTTTGATGGAAGAAAATTTTTCAAATAAAGAGTGTAAACCCTGCATGAACGATCAGAACTTTTCTTTTATTTTTTCAGAGGCCTTGAGATAAGAATTATTTGTCAAAGCAATGAAATAAATAGGAATTCCCAATAAAACAATGATTAAACCTGGCCAGGTAAATGCAGGTTTGTAAATTAATAAAGCGCCACAAAAACACAACGCTAATAAAATATAAATGATAGGTAAAACCGGGTAGCCAATTGCTTTATACGGACGTTCTGCATTTGGACGTTTTTTCCGAATAATAAAAATACCTGCAATGGTTAATATATAAAACAGAACTACAACAAATGACACATAGTCTAACAAGTCGCCATACTTTCCACTCAAACATAAAATGCTGGCAACAATGCATTGAATCCATAGGGCTACTTCAGGTACTGCATTTTTATTTAGCTTTTTTGTTGATTTGAAGAAAAGACCATCATTTGCCATGGTATAATAAACTCTTGCACCTGCCAAGATCAATCCGTTATTACAGCCGAAAGTGGAGATCATAATCATAATAGCCAGGATAGTAGTACCTGCTGCGCCAAATATTTCCAGCGAAGCAGAAAGTGCAATACGATTGTCTTTTGCAAAGGCGGCTTCTTGTAGTGGAAGCACCGATAAATACATCAGGTTAGTAGACACATAAATGATGGTAACGATCAACGTACCTAAGAACAAACTGCGGCCAATATTGCGCTGCGGATTTTTAATTTCGCCGGCAATAAAGGTTACGTTATTCCAGGCATCACTGCTAAAAATAGATCCTACCATGGCCGACGCCATAGCACCAACCGCTGCAAAGCCTGCTAAGTTTACCCATATATTCGATCCGTTGTTGACGATGCGGGTTCCGTGTTGTTTCAATGTCCATGCATCTGTCCAGTTCGCATGCCAGATATTGCTTTTTGCAGCTAATATGAATCCGAATAAGATCAACCCAAAAAGAGCAATGAGTTTGGTCAGTGTAAATGTGGTTTGGATAATCTTGCCCTCTTTTACACCTTTTGTATTAATGTAGGTGAGTAGCACAATCAATAAAATGGAAACTAACTGTGCCGCCGAAATATGAAAACCAGTTTCTCCACCAAGGAGAATATTTTTATCGCTAAGAGAAGGAAAAATATAGGAAGCAAATTTGGCGAATGCTACACCAACTGCTGCAATAGTGCCGGTTTGAATAACGGCAAAAAAACTCCAGCCGTACAAGAAGCCAACCAACGGATTATATGCTTCTTTCAAATAAACGTATTGACCACCTGCCTTTGGAAACATCGCACTTAATTCACCGTAACTCAATGCAGCAGTCAACGTCATAAAGCCTGTGATCAGCCACGCTGCAATCAGCCAGCCAGCAGAGCCAACATCTTTCAGCATGTCAGCACTAACAATAAAAATACCCGAGCCAATCATTGATCCAGCAACAATCATTGTTGCATCTAACAAACCCAATGAGCGCTTAAAAGACTTGTCTTCTTGCATCGCTTCTTGCGGTGTCAGTACTTCTTCTTGCATCCGTTTCAAATTTTGGTCAAGATAATTATTCCACTGCATATTCAGCAATGGGTAAAAAAATAGTCCGACACTTGTCGGACTATTTTTTTGTCACTCTGAGCTTGTCGAAGCGGAACTTATTTTTTTTGATTGTATTTGCTGTTTAATGCCTGCACCACATCTCTTGTAATGTCATATAAGGTATCTCGATAGTAAAAAATATTTGGCTCATATGCCATGATGTAAGAAAAACGTTTGTCTTTGTTATAGTCTTTCAAAAAACCATCAATCATATCACGCACTTCTTTCATTCTGCGAACTTTATAATCCTGGTAATCTTGCTGCATTCTGCGAGCCTTATTATCCATATTAGCTTTCATCTGTTGCAACTCAGCACTTGCTTGTTCCGATTGCACCTGGGTCATTTGCTGGTTGCTTTGATAGTAGGTATAACGATCACGCAATGCTTTTTCGAGACGCTGAATTTCAGAATTAGCAGACTCTTCCTTACGACTCAATTCTGCATCAATGTCTTTAAACATTTTACAATTCTTCTGCAACGAATCAACATCAATATAAGCAATACGAAAATCAGATTTTACAGTACCTGTTTCAGTAGTTGAAGCTGCTTTCACTGTGGCTTTTTCTTTTGGGCTACTTGAAAAATGCAGGTAAAATAAAACAGCAACCGCCACTACCAAAATCGCATTCAAAGCAACAAGACCATTTTTCATTAAAACAAAGTTTGGGCTGCAAAATAACGTTTGTATGGCTTGGCACGCCTAACCTGATTTTTTATTTAGGAAACAGTTAACGAAACAAAACTGATAATAGAAGTATTAGTATAAACTTTAATTGTTCTTTATTATTTGATCAGGAACATCAGTAATCCTACACCAACTTAATGCTAGCAAGCTCTCAACCAGCTCCGTACTTCCTACCAAGCCGCCTATTACTCCGTACATACCTAATAGGTAAAGACACTTTAAAGGCAGTATACTTCATGTATGGTTGCACCCAAGTTATACCCACTTCAGTTTAAGACCGTGCCAGAGGATACAGAAAGCTACCATAAACATCACAACTCTTACTTGCATTAGCATCACCTCTCGATTAACAGAAGGCCGGCATGAGGTATTATTTCTTTATTTTAGCACTCTTATTTTTTGCTTATGCCATCAAACGCAAACAGACAATTTCTGGATTTTGAGAAACCGATCAAAGACCTGATTGATGAGATAGAAAAGCTGAAACACGCATCCGAACATAAAAAGATTGACTATAGTGATACGATCAATAAATTAGAAGAACAAATTATCGATCGCAGAAAGGAAATTACACAACACCTCACGTCATGGCAGCGGGTGCAATTGAGTCGTCATCCGGATCGCCCTTACACATTGAAGTATATTGATAAAATGACAACGAATTTCATTGAGCTGCATGGCGACCGCAATGTAAAAGATGATAAAGCGATGGTTGGGGGTTTTTGCCAGCTTGGCGATGAAACTGTGATGATTATCGGTCAACAAAAAGGGGTCAATACCAAAACACGTCAATTGCGCAATTTTGGTATGGCCAATCCTGAAGGCTACCGCAAGGCTTTACGCTTAATGAAGCTGGCTGAAAAATTTGATAAGCCAATCATTACCTTAATTGATACACCTGGTGCTTACCCTGGCCTTGAAGCAGAAGAACGTGGCCAAGGTGAGGCCATTGCCCGCAACATTTATGAAATGATCCGCTTGAAGGTTCCTGTGATTTGTGTCATTATTGGTGAAGGAGCTTCAGGGGGTGCACTGGGTATTGGTGTTGGTGATAGAGTGTATATGATGGAGAACACCTGGTACACGGTAATTTCTCCGGAAAGTTGCTCTTCCATTTTATGGCGCAGTTGGGATAAAAAAGAAATTGCTGCAGAACAATTGAAACTTACCGCTGATCACATGAAGAGTTTTGGTTTGGTGGATGATATCATTCCTGAACCGGCGGGTGGTGCACATTGGGATTACGATGAAGCTGCAAAGATTTTGAAAGATTATCTATTGCCTGTGTTACAAGAGCTGAAGCAAACTTCTGCTGAAGAAAGAATTAATAACCGCATCGAAAAATTTGGTAAGATGGGCTTTTGGGAAGAAGTGCCAGCCTAACAGATATTAATTAAGAAATTTAAAGGAATATGTCTTTACGTGATCAGTTGAGAGGAACAGGTGTAGCATTGGTTACACCATTTAAAGAAGATAAAAGTGTGGACTTCGATGGCTTGCAAAAGCTGATTGATTTTGTTATTGATGGAGGTGTAAACTACTTAGTGACACTCGGCACAACCGGTGAGACACCTACCTTGAGCAAAGAAGAGAAAATAGACATTATTGATTGTACTTTCAGCACCGTTTCTGCCCGTGTGCCGGTTGTGATTGGTATCGGCAGTAACAACACGCACTCTATTATAAAAGACATCGAAAGTTTTCCGGTAGATAAGGCCGCAGCAATTTTATCGGCAAGCCCTTATTACAACAAACCATCGCAAGAAGGCATTTTTCAGCATTACAAAGCCATCGCTTCTGCTACTAATAAGCCAATCATTTTATATAACGTTCCCGGGAGAACAGGTAGCAATATTGCTGCTGCCACAACTGTGCGTTTAGCAACGGAAGTGGAAAATATCTTAGGTATAAAAGAAGCTAGTGGCAATATGAATCAGTGCATGCAAATTTTACGTGACAAGCCTCAAGACTTTATGGTAGTAAGTGGCGATGACAACCTTGCTATGGCGCAGATAGCTTGTGGTATGGACGGCGTTATTTCTGTTGCGGCTAATTGTTTTCCAAAATATTTTTCTGCTATGATCAATTATGCGTTGGAAAATGATTTTGTGAATGCAAGAGCTTTGAACGATAACCTATTGCAAGGCTACGACCTATTGTTCGCAGAAAATAATCCGGCAGGTGTGAAGGCATTCTTGACGGAATTGGGTGTTATACAAAATCATTTGCGATTGCCTCTTGTGCCTTTAAGTGCAGGCATTTACCAACAGGTACAAGAATACCTGCCAAGCTTACTATAAATGAATACTAAGCCATTTCTTCTATGCTTTGGACTGCTGCTTTGTGCATGTAGTCTTTTTTCGCAGCATAAGGTTCATTTCATTATTCAAAAATTACCTGCTTATCATCAAGCTAATGACCGGATTTATTTGGTCGGTAATTTTAACAACTGGAATCCATCAGATCAAAAGCTACAGTTGCAAAACAACAGTGGCAAATACGGTATAACAATTGAATTGCCTAAAGGCATGTACGAATATAAATTCACCCGAGGCAGTTGGCAGAAAGTGGAATCAGGCAGCAATGGCGTATCAACCGATAATAGAAGACTGCTTTTGGAAAGTGACACTATTATTAATGCTGATATAGAACAATGGAGTGATCATTTTCCGCCACCGGCAAAGCGAAGCACCAGTAGTAAAAATGTGCATGTTATTGATACCGCTTTCTATATTCCCCAATTGAATCGTTACCGTAGAATATGGATCTATTTGCCGGATGCTTACTGTACTACTAAAAATAAATATCCTGTGCTGTACATGCACGACGGTCAAAATGTTTTTGATGAAGCTACTTCTGGTTTTGGAGAGTGGGGTGTAGATGAAGCACTGGATACTCTGGAGGCTCAAACAAAGGAATGTATTGTGGTTGCAATAGATAATGGTGCAGAAAAAAGATTGAATGAATATTCACCTTTTGACATGGAAAAATATGGAAAGGGTGAAGGCGATGCTTATGTTGATTTTTTAGCAAAGACCTTGAAACCTTTCATTGACAAACATTATCGTACAAAAAAAGATGTAACTAACACGTTTATTGCAGGCAGTTCAATGGGCGGGTTGATTTCGATGTATGCTATTTTGAAGTACCCAAATGTTTATGGCGGTGCAGGAGTATTTTCCCCTGCATTTTGGATTGCACCCAAATTGCTGAATTACATTTATGAAAAAGGCAAAGGCATAAAAGGCAAGATTTATTTCTACGCTGGTAAACATGAAAGCGAAAGCATGATCCCCGATATGTTGTCTGCGTTTGAAAAACTACATAAGGTAAGCAGTGCCCAAATTGAGGTAATTATTCGTGATGAAGGGAAGCACAATGAACCAACATGGCGCAAAGAATTTCCTTTATTTTATCATTGGTTAATGCAAGATTAAGCAGGCAGGTAAATAAAAAATGAAGTGCCTTTTCCCACTTCACTTTCAACAGTAATGAAACCCTCGTGATTATCTACTATTTTTCTGCAAATAGTTAAGCCAATACCCGTTCCTGTATAAGCATGCTTGGCATGTAGGGATTGGAATAATTCAAACATTTCTCCGAATATTTTTGTTCAAAGCCAATTCCATTATCAGAAAAACTGATCTTATAATAGCGATCATATTTAGTGTTAATAATGGGTAGTTGATTTTTATCAATAAGTTGACAAGTAATATTGATGTTTGGAGTTACATCTTCTTTTCTGTACTTAATGGCATTTGATAAAAAGTTTTCAAATAATTGCTGTAATTGAAAAGGGATACCATTTAAAACGGGTAAATTATCGATGTTGCCCTTTGCATCTGCTTCCACAATTTGATCTTGCATTGTTTCAATAACCTCAGCAACTAATTTATTTAAATCTACCGTTTCAAACTTGCGTTCGCCCATGCTAATGCGTGAGTAGGAAAGCAAATCGTTCAATAGGTTTTGCATCCGATTGATAGCATCATCCATCTTCTGAACATATTCACTGTACTTCGATTGGTCGCTGGAAAGAATACAGTTATACGTTTTTATTTTACGGAGTGGTTCCCGCAAATCATGACTGGCTATGAAGTTAAACGAACTCAGTTCCTCGTTTGATTTTTCCAGTTGTTGGTTTTTACTATCCAAATGATATTTTTTTGATTAACCTGGTCAGCAAATTCTTGGGTGATATTCAATTGTCGGGTTATACGGGCAAAATAAAATAGTAAGATTAACAACGATAAAACAACTAAAAACAAAACAGATAAAGGAGTAATTGAAATATTTTCCTCTTTTATCTTTTCCCGTTGCTTTAATAGATTGCTTTCAACATCTTCCATCTTAGTTACTACTAATCGAATGCTGTCCATTACTTTTTTCCCCTCTATTAAGCTGTTGTGGAGTGTATTAGCAGAAAGTGTCTCAAAAATGTTAAGACTTGTTTCTAAACGACTATAACGAAGTTCATTTAAACGCTGCAGTGTCTTAATGTTTTCTTGTTGTTCTTCGTTGTCTTCCGTTAGTTTTCTTATCTCGGCAAGTAATAAATCTGTTGGTTTATGTGCACCAAAAAAAGGTTTAAAAAAGAAGAATCTTTAGTGAGAATAAAACCCCCTTGAGCTGATTCAGCGTCTTTGATATTGGAAAAAGAACTCTCTAATTTTAATTGTACAATGTTAGTGTGGTTCACTGCGTTGTAGGAATTACCTAATTCCTGCATCCGTTTATAAAGCAGAAAAGACAAGAGCAAAAGCGCCAATAAAACAGCAATAAAGAATATGCGGTCAAAATTTTTCGAAAAGCGCATGTGTCAGTAGGTTAATGGCAAAATGCCACGACAAAAGTATTTTTTCATCTTAGATTTCATATGTGTTGCCTTCTATTGCTAACTCTGTATTGGGGAAAACTTCTTTCGCTTCGGTTTCAAATTGATCTAATAAATTGTATTTAGAAGAAAAATGACCGATTAATAACTTTTTCACCATGGCTTTTTTAGCAATGGATGCTGCTTGTTTTGTAGTGGTATGAAAACGTTCTTCGGCTTTGTCCCGCATGTTATCGAGATAGGTCGTTTCATGATAAATCGCATCAAAATTGTAAACATGTTCAATGATGGTTTCATCATATTTGGTATCGGCGCAAAAAGCATACTTCTTTCCCCCTTCCAGGGCCACAGTTACAGATTCATTAGGAATTTTTTTGCCTCTTGGCGTAATATAATCTAGCCCCATTTGCAAACTGCCGTAGAAGCTTACAGGTATTTGTAACTTTTGAATTTTATCAATTAACAGCTTACGTTTTTTGCCTTGTTCTTCAAACGAAAATCCATAACACTCAATGCGATGGTTAGTGCGAAAACATTTGATCAAAATTTTTTCGTTCTCTACGAGGGTTGCATTATCTGTGAGTGTATGAAAATGTAAAGGGTAAGGTAGCACTGTATCTCCAACATTTAACTGCATTTCAATAATTTGCTGCAATGGTGCAGGGCCATAAACATGTAATTCTTGTTTGTGTGAAAGCAAACCAAACGTGTTAAGCAAACCCACCAGGCCGTAATAATGATCGCCATGCAGATGTGAGATGAAAATGTGTGTAATTTTTCCTCGGCGAATCTTGTATTTGATCATCTGTATTTGCGTGCCTTCGCCACAATCCACTAAATAATTCGTTCCGTCCTGTGTTACTACTTGACTGGTTGGATGCCTATTGAAAGCAGGCACCGCAGAGTTATTCCCTAATATCGTCACTGAGAGCATTGGATAAAATTATGAGTAAAGTTGATTGGTTGAACAGTTGATAAGTTGATCAAGAAAGCTGATCAAGTGTGTTGTCAATTTGGTGCAAATAACTTTTGCCCAATAAAAGCAAATGGATAAGCAGGTGATAAGGATTACAAATACGCCACTGTTCTTTATGATTATTTGGCAGTGGAAAATAGTAATGATATGATTGATAAAACAATGGAATAAATCTTCCAAACAAACTTGTCATTGCTAAATCCATAGAACGATGGACGTAATAAACTGCGGGATCAATCAATATCGGTTGCGATTGAGTATTGCACATAAAATTGCCACTCCATAAATCACCATGAAGAAGTGATGGTTTCTCTTCGTTGAAAATGGAAGAGAGTTTTGTGTAAAGACTTTCAAACCGGCTTACATGTTTTATTTTTAGCAGATTTCTATCACAACACTTCTTTACTAGAGGTTGCCAACATTGTTGAACAAAGAAGGCAATCCACAAAGTAAAAAGTTCATTGCATTGCCTACACTCCCCATGTAATTGTTCTTTTCCAAACCAAAATAATCATTGGTGCAATAATGTAGTGCTGTTAATTGCTTTCCAAAATCTTCCCAAAATTGTTTTGTCTTCGTTCCACTTTCAATCCATTCTAAAATCAGTATTTGACCGCCATCTTTTTCAAAGCAATCAATTACTGTTGGCGTTTTAATGATGTTTTGTTCAGCAATTAAAATCAATCCTTTTTTTCTCTTTTTGAAATAAGTGGGGAAATTTTTGAGCATTATTTTTCTTGCAGAAGAAATAGTCACTTTCTATTGAAACTTTATACGTTTCATTAATACTGCCGCCATTAACTATCTGAAAGTTGATTATTTCAACTGTTTTATTTAAATAATTTGAGAGAGATTGTTGATGCTTAGCTGAAGTGAAGCTGAAATCATTGCTTACTAGAAATACCAAACTTTGAAGAGTGCGACGCAACAGAAGCTCAATAGTAATACAAATGATGTACAAATTATTCTTTTTCGAACTCCTCATCATTTAGCAGTTCTCGTTCTATCTCCTCCATTTGTACAATATCCCAGGCTTCGGTTTCCGTTAGTGTTACGTTCATCATCTCCAGCAGGTCTTTTTCATCCAACGATTTTTCTACCTGTGGTTGCAATTCGCAGATCACAAACGAAGCTGCGTTTTCATAAAACTTCTGCTGTGTTTTACAAAGGCATTCTGCAGCATCTTCATCAATAGCGTCTACTTCTTTTAAATTCAGAACAATATTGCGTATTGACTTTTCAAGATAAGTTTCTAAACCTTTGCATAGTTCTTCTGTCATATTAGCAGATAATTGGGGTGCCGAAACCCCAATGACAGTAAATTTCTCTTTGGTATCAGTTTTGACTTCCATTAGTAGCAGGGTATTTATGAATTTCGGGATCTTGTGAAGACAATAAATGAGATTGAACGAAAACGAAAATCCCAAAAATCATCCGATCACTACATCAAAAATCAAGGACTAATCCTTAACATTTAATAGTGAACCCTCGCTCAAAAATATTCGTTATTATTGTATAAAGCATATATGAGAAACAAATGGATAATAATTTTTCAACTCAAGTAAAGGAAATCATCTCTTTCAGCAGAGAGGAAGCACTTAGACTTGGGAACGATTTTATTGGCACGGAGCACTTGCTTTTAGGATTAATCAGAGAAGGAGATAACAACGCCGTACGTATTTTGAAAAGCTTCAACGTTGACCTTTATGAACTCCGCAAAGAAGTAGAGTTGGCCGTGAAGGACAAAACTGGAAAGAACATAGCCAATATAAATAGTTTACCACTTACTAAGCAAGCCGAAAAAGTTATCAGGGTAACGGTTTTAGAAGCAAAAGCTTTGAAAAGCCCAACAGTAGAAACCGAGCACCTGATGCTGTCCATCCTCAAAAACAAAGAGAACATTGCAACACAAATCTTAAATCAATTTGATGTGGACTACGATTTATTCAGACAGGAACTCGGCATGATTAAATCCAATGATATTAGTGCAGAGTATCAGGAAGAAAACGACGACGATTTTGATGATGAGGCTAAAAAATATTCCAGCTCAAAATCGCGTCAGGCAGGTGCTGCAAAAAGTAAGACACCTGTGTTAGACAATTTTGGTAGAGACATTACCAAACTGGCGGAAACAGGCACACTCGACCCAATTGTTGGTCGTGAAGCTGAAATTGAAAGAGTGTCGCAAATTCTTTCCCGCCGTAAAAAGAACAACCCCATCCTTATTGGTGAGCCGGGTGTGGGTAAAACAGCCATCGTAGAAGGCTTGGCTTTACGTATTGTGCAACGCAAAGTATCTCGTGTATTGTTTGATAAGCGTGTGATCTCGCTTGACCTTGCGGCTTTGGTTGCAGGTACAAAATACCGCGGTCAGTTTGAAGAGCGAATGAAAGCTATTATGAACGAATTGGAAAAGAACCGTGATGTGATCTTGTTTATTGATGAGATTCACACCATTGTTGGTGCTGGTGGTGCTTCTGGTTCATTGGATGCTTCCAACATCTTCAAACCTGCCTTAGCTCGTGGTGAGTTGCAGTGCATTGGCGCTTCTACTTTGGATGAATACAGAATGTATATTGAAAAAGATGGAGCCTTGGATCGTCGTTTCCAAAAGGTAATGATTGATCCGCCATCTGTTGATGATACGATCCAAATTTTAAACAACATCAAATCCAAATACGAAGAATACCACAATGTAGATTACGATCAAGAAGCAATTAATGCCTGCGTGAAATTGAGTGATCGTTACATTACAGATCGTCTGTTGCCGGACAAAGCAATTGATGTTATGGACGAAGTGGGTGCAAGAGTGCATTTAAAAAACATCAATGTGCCTCAAAACATACTTGATTTAGAAAAGAAAATAGAAGACATAAAGGTTGAAAAGAATAGGGTAGTAAAAAGCCAGAAGTTTGAAGAAGCAGCTGCGCTTCGTGATACCGAAAAACGTTTGGGTGAAGAATTAGAAAAAGCAAAGGCACAATGGGAAGAAGAAAGCAAACACAAGCGCTTTCCTATTGGTGAAGAAGAAATAGCCGAGGTGATCAGTATGATGACTGGTATTCCTGTAAAGAGAATGGTAGAAGCCGAAACGCAAAAGCTGCGTAAGATGGCTGATGAAATGAAAGGAATGGTAATTGGTCAGGATGAGGCAATCTCCAAAGTGGTGAAAGCTATTCAGCGTAACCGTGTGGGTTTGAAAGATCCGAAAAAGCCAATTGGTACGTTCATTTTCTTAGGACCTACCGGTGTTGGTAAAACGGAGTTGGCTCGTGCCTTGGCTCGTCACATGTTTGATAGCGAAGATGCGCTTATCCGAATTGATATGAGTGAATACATGGAAAAATTCACGGTGTCTCGTTTAATTGGTGCTCCTCCGGGCTACGTTGGTTATGAAGAAGGTGGACAATTGACAGAGAAAGTGCGTCGTAAGCCATACAGCGTTATTCTTTTAGATGAGATTGAAAAAGCGCACCCTGATATTTACAACATCTTGTTGCAGGTATTAGATGATGGTCAATTGACTGATGGTTTAGGAAGAAAAGTTGATTTCAAAAATACCCTCATCATCATGACATCAAACATTGGTGTTCGTCAGTTGAAAGACTTTGGTGAAGGTGTTGGTTTTGCCACACAAGCCCGTGTGCAAAACGCGGATGAAGCCAATAAAGCGGTGATCGAAAAAGCATTGAAGCGTACCTTCTCGCCTGAGTTTTTGAACCGTATTGATGATGTAATCATCTTCAACTCATTGACCAAAGAAAACATCTTCGAGATCATCGATATTTTAATGAAGGGTGTAACAAAACGTTTGACCAACTTAGGCTTTAGCCTTGAGCTGACACCTGATGCAAAAGACTTTATTGCAGATAAGGGTTACGATCAGCAGTTTGGTGCTCGTCCGTTACACAGAGCTATTCAGAAATATTTAGAAGATCCCCTAGCGGAAGAAATTTTGAATATGAATATCAAAGCTGGTGATGTATTGATTGCAGATTTAGATAAAGAAAAAAGTAAATTGAAATTTTCATTTAAGAATGTCGAGGAAAAATCAAAGGCTTGATTTCGAATAATAAATTTTCAAAGC
>PSMG01000041.1:0-19736 GCA_040290035.1 Chitinophagaceae bacterium | reverse complement strand
TACCTGTAGCTGCGACAGTAAAGGTCGCATTGGCGCCTGCACACACAGCTTGCGCTGTAGGTTGAGTAGTGATGGCAGTTGCCGCATTGATTGTAATACTTGTATTAGCAGTGGCCGTACAACTACTTACGCCGGTTGCCGTAGCTGTATATGTGCTATTACCTGTAGGCTTTGCGTAAATTGTTGCAGTATTTCCTCCTGCATATGCCACAGTTGCAGCAGCATCGGTATATAGACCGGTTGAAGGTGTCCAAACAATTGACGGCAACTTATTTCCCGTAACGGAGACATTGTCAATAGCCCAATAATATCCGAATGTAGATGTGTATTTAAATCGGATATATAGTGTTGCATTATTGATGTAGCTATTCAAGTTTACAGATGCATTAGCGAAGGCGGAAGAACTACCAACGCTTGTTCCTTTGTAAACCTGAACCGGTGTCCAGTTTGTATTGTCAATGGATACTTCTACTGTTGCAGAGTCGTTTGTTGCACCAAAGTAATATTTAAAATAATGATAGAAGTTAAGCGATAAGCTGTTGTAACCAGTTGTATTTAATACAGGAGCCGATAAGTAGGTTAATGTAGTACCACCACTACCCTGAGCATCGCTGTTACTAAGCACAAACTTAGAGTTGTCGTTACTATGGAATGTTTCAGAGTATACATATCCATCATTGACTACACTCCAGGCCGCGTTAGCAGGAGTACCTCCAGTGGATGCATTTGTTTGCGTCCATCCAGGTAATGTGCCATTAAAATCTTCTGATAATAATGTCACATTATTGGTAATACCACCGTTTGCTGTTAATGTCGCTACCGAGCCAGCGCACAAAGACGTATTGCTGTTTGTAATCGTAAGTGTTCCAGGTGCCGGATTTACAGTGATGGAAACCGAATCTTTAGTGCTACAACCATTGTTTGCACCGCCACTATTGTCTGTAGCTGTAACCACATATTTTGTTGTAGCGGTTGGTGCTACCGTTTGAGATGCACCTGTTAAACCACCTGGTGTCCAAACATAAGTATATCCAGCATTTGAACTGGTTGCGTTGATAGTAGCATTTTGACCACTACAAATAGTAGATGGTGTGGCAGAAACAGTAATAGCAGGAGGTGTATTTACAGTAGCAATAACTGCTGTTCTAGCACTTAAGCAACTTGGAGTCACATTCCAGTTGAAAAAATAATAACGTGTACCGCCGGTAATGTTGTTACCATCCAGTGTATTGCCGGTAATAGAGAAGTTATTGCTGGTATACGGGTAGTTATACGTCCCGGCACCTCTATTAATAGCCAGATCATAGTAAATCTGCCAGCCTGTAGTGTTAGCAGGAACAGAAAAACCTAATGTCAAAGTCTTTTTAACTGTAGTACTAATATCTGCAGCTGTAATTGTAAATGTTCTTGTATCTACTACGGTATTAGCCGCATTACGCAGGGTTACATTTAATGTACCTGCTGTAGATGGATAGATGTCTACTGTGTTAATAGTAGCAGCAGACACGGTTGAAAAATACATGCCATAACCACCAAACGAGCTTAGGTTTGCTGCTACATCAGACGCCAAACCAACGTTAAACGGTGTACCATTTAAAGCAGCTTCGGCATAATAAGTAGTGGTAGTGCTTAAACTAGGCGTAGAAAATGATGTACCATTGGCTAAAACAGATCCGCCGGTTGCTGCAGCATACCAATTAATAGTTGCGCCACCGTTTGCTGTAGCACCTAGTGTAACCGTTCCAATGCCACAACGTGAACCAGGCGTTGTACTTGTGATGGAGGCAGGTGTACAGTTAGTAGTAGTAAATGTAACTGCAGTAGCATTTGCACTAAACAACCCACTGCCGCAGTTTTGACGTACGTACACCTGATAAGTAGTGCTACCTGTTAACCCACTAATGGTTATAGGCGAAGCAATGCCTGTAACCACTGTACCTCCAGCACCAGCAGTTGCACCTGTACCAGGTGTAAAGCCTGTAAGGCCATACTCTATTACAAAATTGTTGCCTGTTGATGTAAAAGATACAGAAGCACTGGTATTGGTAATGCTACCCACACTTACAGAGGTTGGTGCAACGCAACTTGGTGTTACATCTACTGTAAAGTCATCAAATGCCATGTAGTTTGGTGCATTAGAAGAAGTATTATCAGCATAAAAACTTACATAATAAACACCGGTAGTAGCAGGAGTGAATGTTCCGGTTATTTGTGTATACGAAGTAGCATTGGCGCTAGTAACAGATTGAATGGTATTAGTCATACCCGCAATTGTTGCGGCTGTTCCATATTTCAAGCCGGCACCTGGCCAAGCAAAACCATCAGTTTTATAATACACGCTGGCAGTATAGCTAACCCCTCCGGTTAATTGTAATGGTGCTGAGAAGAAATAACCGGCAGCATTTGGTAAATAGTATACTGCTGCAAACTTAGTTCCGGTTCTAGCAGTTAATGCGGTGTTAGTTCCCGTAGCAGAAGCAATATAGGTTTGTGTTTTACCACCAGAAGCCACTGCAGGAGCGGCACTCATACAAGATGGCAGTGTATTAGCTGTAGTAATACTTTCAAAGCCTTCAGCATACGGTACAGTTACCGCATTACATGCGGTAGCAACACTAGCAACTGTTGTATTATCCGAAGCACAAACACCATTTGTAGCTCTCACTCTGTAGTAATAAGTTGTAGCCGCTGTGAGGCCTGTAGCCGTAGCTGTAAATGTTGTAACATTTTGTGTAGATACAATATTTGTAAATGCATTATCACTAGCCACTTCAACTATATAGGTTAAGGCACCAGCAGTACCTCCCGTTGGGGCTGTCCAACTAAATGATATGCTATTTGACGTAGTACCTGTGACTGTAACACCGGTAGGTACGCCTGCACAAGTTGTGGCATTGCCTGTTAAAGGCGCAGAAGTATTATATACAGGTCCGCCTATACAACCAGAAGCATTATAAGCAAAAATGGTGTAGGTATATGCTGTATTAGAAGTTAAGCCTGTGGCAACGAAGCCAGGTGAAATAGTAGTAGCAACTGCAATTCCGTTGGCACCTACTGTTGCACCATTAGCATAGTTAGTACCATTAGAGGGTGTACCCACTAAAGCACCTGAACTAGCTACTACCAGATAACCTGTTGGAGTATCTAAAGCTGATGTAAAAGTTCCAGCCTGAGTAGTAGATGTAGCAGTACCAAAGCTTAATGCAGTACCCTGCGATGTTGGCGCTGTACAACTTGGTGTAGTGGCAATGCCATCAAATTCATCAGCGCCTATATCAGGTGCTAAACCTGAACCCGTGTAACCAGTATTACCGGCTCGTATGTCGTCATCGTAGTCATCTGTGATACCTGTGATATTGATACCACCACTTTCCAACCCGGTTGCAACACCAGCAGTTAGGTGCAAATAGTTAACTGCCGATCCGCTTGTAGAGACAAACGGAGGCATCTCGGTAATAGTAGCTCCATCGCGTGGAGCTACAAGCGCCTGATAAGCGGCCAATGTTTGAACTGCATTTGTACCATCATAAAAAATAAGATTAGTTGCAGATGGCGTACCCGCATAGAAATCATTATTATTTGATGAACCATAGTTATTTAAATCAGTTGCTGCACTTCTTCTAAAGGCAACTGTTAATCCCGATCCGACAGCTGTTGATCTGTTAATAATAATATTGTTCCTTAACACCAAAGAAGCTGTTGATGCAGTTGCACTATAAGTATGGAAAATACCACTTGTTCCGAAGTTCGTACCTGTTGATGAAGCATTCAGATAAATAGTATTGAAACCAAAGTTGTATGTAGCGTTAGTTGTTGTAGATGGAACACTAACACCTCGAATGGCATCGGTTAAACTTGCTGCCGGAGCCTTTAAATCCCCAGCTATGTTATTATATACATTTACAGTAGTACCAGCCAATAATACGATTCCATTCACTGCCCCATTTGTTGTAGAAATAGCACCACTTTCCGTTAAATCATAAATTTTGTTTTTATAAACATTTATTGTAGTACCACCAGCAATAGTAACACCATTAATAAATGGACTTGTTATGCCACTACCCGATAAAGTATTTATAGTATTCCGGTAAACTTCCACAGTTGTACCTCCTCCAATGTATAAACCGTATATGCCGGAACTTGCACCTGAAGAAGAAAGCTGATTGATAGTGTTTCCGTTAACTGTTCCAGTAGTTGTACTACTATTACATGCGTATATGCCTATTACCGTTCCAGCACTACTTATATTAGAAACCGTATTATTTGAAATAGCAGTTGTTGCTCCATATGCAGCTGTAATACCATGAAACATACCTGTTCCATTTTCAGTAACATTTGAAACTGTGTTTCCGGTTATTGCGGTAGTGGGGCCGCTAGCAGTCATCCAAAATATTCCATGCTGACCAGTTAAACTGGCAATAGTACTTCCAGAACTACTATTCAAAGTTATATTGCTGAAATTATTGTTAGATATAGTATGTGTACCAGAGGTAGGAGAAGCATAATTATAAATACCATAAAAGCTGGCAGCATTAGAAATAGTTTTTAATAAGCCATTTACTATCGAATTACCTGTAATGTTAATTGTGCCTGCTGTAGAGTTGCTTACATTAATTAAATAGGTGGTTCCGGTAGTGTTAATATTTAGATTGGTAAAGGTGTTATTATTGATCGTTTCACTGTTTACAGTAGCCACCTGACTAATAGCGGTGAATGTTCCTGAGCCGGCTACCGTATTTACCACACCCCGGAAATCGTTATTACTGATAGAAACGGCTGTTGTAGAAGTTGCACCGGTGCTAGTAACTGCAATTCCAGTAATGGCTCCAGAGCTTGCATTGCTGAATGTAACTGCGCCGGCAGTAGCATCACCAATTTTATTATTATTAATATTTAAGGTTGTTTGTACAGCATTTGTTTGTTGCTGTATACCTGTAAAGCCCCCTGTAGTAGCGGTACTTGAAACATTCCTAATGGTATTGGTATTTATATTCAATGTACCACAAGCATAGTTGGTTAAAATACCAACAAATGCAGCAGATGTAGCATTAGTTCCGGAAACCGAACCAGTGATAGTATTGTTTGTTATGTTTACAGTTGCTGCTAAATTTATAACTGATGTACTAATTTGATAGGTAATACCAGTCATTTGTCCTGTAGTAGGAGAATTAATGATATTAACCGTATTGAAATTGTAGTTGCTTGTAAAAGCAGTACCAGATGCAGGGCCTGCCACCGAAAAGTTTTTAAGAATACCACCATGTTGTGTAGTAGCAGTTGCTAAACCGGAGGCACTGGTAATGCTGTTATAGGAGACATTTTCATTTATCTGCTGATTCATGAAAATGCAAAAGTTACTAGTTGTAACAGAAGTATAAGATGTAGCTGAAGAACCTCCACCCCAGTTGGTAATTATATTACCGGTAGTAGCAGAAGTTCCACCAATATCATTACCTGTATCAATAGCAGCAATGGTGGTACCCGCACCGACAAAGACAATTCCATAGTTCACATTGCTTATTTGGTTTCCATACACTTTATTATTGCTGTTGGAGCCGGATGGTGCGGTTACTTCGGCAGAAGTGGTGACTGCAGTGGCGCTATGACGAGTATTACTATAAATACCAAATGTATTAAGGTAAGTTCTGTTTAAGGTTATTGTATTATTTTGTATGGTATTGTTCTGCGCTCCGTCTGTAAGGGAGGCATATAATAAAGCCACCCCCCACTCGGTCATATTGTTTGTCGCAGAAGCAGTAGTGGTATTAGCTGGGTTTTCCTGCAGGGTAAAACCACTAATGGTAATATAATCTGCTCCAACAAGCTTGAAGATTGCATCGTTCAATGCACCAGCAGTGAGAGCAGCAGAAGCAGTAATTGTATTACCATTACCTTGAATGATTACAGGATTGGCTGCACTTGTAGTTGTAAGCACTAAAGAACCAGTACCCCCTATCACATAACCACCAGCGGGAGCTGTTTGTGGATTACTAGCTACTAAGTTTAGTGTGACGCCACCTGCACCAACACCTTGAGTATTTAAGGTACTGATAGCTGTAGCTAAATCAGGATAATCACCAGGAATGTTTTTAGTACCTGTAAGTTGTGCATTAACTACAAAACAGGTTAATGCTGCAAAGAGCAAGGAATAGAATTTCTTCATAAATAATTGTTTGGTTGGTACTTTCCGGGTAGAAAGCGTGCAGTAAGTTAGGGAAAAAAAGGGTTCAACCAAATTTCAGCATAAATAAATCAGGTACAGAAACATGTACTTAAGACACTTTAGGGGTCCTATAATCTACTAATAGACCGGAAACAAAAACCAATATAGCAGCAATAAGTGTGGTATAGAATCCGATGTGTATTTTCGGACAAGCCCCCATGTGACAGGCAGGAATGATGATCATATTACGCAGAGCCCAACCTGTATTTAAGGCAATGATCAACAGGTTAGCACGCTTGCTCCAGTTTTTGTTTACTAATAAAAAAAGTATAAAGATGGCAGACAACGCAATGTGCATAATACCTGGCTTGCCAAAACCAGTACCTTCCGTTTGCATACCCGTAACAATAACATTGCCTATCGGAATAGTGGCCCAAGGCAAATAACAAGCGACGATCAATATAATAGCAGCAATAAGTCCGAACCAACGAAAGGGTTGCATGCGACGAAGATAGAGAACTATTAGAACTGGGATTTATCGGATTGTGAGGAATTGGGGAGAAAGGCTACAAAAGTCTTAATGACTTTTGTAGCCTACTAGTATTAAAAGATTGACTTAAAGAAAGACTTCATGTCTTCCCATGAATCTTTATCTGCTTTTTCATTATAAGAAATAGGCATATTGAATTTCTTACCTGTTTCGGTAGACGCAGGATTGGTAAATGCATGCGTAGCATTAGGATAGGTTTTTACACTATAGCTAGCGCCTACTGAATCCATTTGTTTTTTGAATTTTTCCAATTGCTCCTTCGGTACGGAACTATCCGCTTCGCCATGGCATACTAAGACTTTTGCTTTCAATAGATCTTTGTTTGGTGCCACACCTTCCAGACTACCATGGAAGCTAACCACACCTTTCAGATCAGCACCTAACTTAGCAGCATTCAACACTACCGATCCACCAAAGCAATAACCAATAGCTGCAATTTTGGAAGTATCTACCTGTGGCAGCCTTTTGAGCTCCTGTAAGGCGGCATCCAAACGTGTTTTCATTAATTGAGGGTTGGTATAGAAAGGCATTGCCATTGCTTGCGCCTCTTGCGGTTTAGCAGCATTTTTTCCATTGCCATACATATCAACCGCCATGGCTACATAACCCATGTCTGCTAATTGCTTTGCACGATTTCGCACATAATCATTTATGCCCCACCACTCCGGTACTACCAAAACTGCAGGACGTATGTCATTGCTCGCCGCGTTATAACTTATAAAGCCATTAAGTGTAGTGGTGTCTGACTTATACCTAACTGCCTGTTCTTTGATTGATTTTGCAGTATCAGCTTTTTGTTCGTCCGTTGTTGCTGAAGAAGAATTGTTGTTGCAAGAAAATAAAAATACCAGTGATGCGATGCATCCAAAAAAACGTATTGCTTTTTTCATCTAAAATTGATTTAGGTGATAGAATAACAAAGTTGCTATAAAGTTCATTAAAAGAAAAAGCCTCCTTGCGGAGGCTATCAACTACATTTTAGTAGTTACTGATGTCTTTGATTTTTTAGTCCAGCCTTTATGTTTACCCTTTGCCCAACCTTTGTGCTTTTGTGTGGTGCCCATGCCGTTGTTAACAGATGTTGTGGTGGTACTGCTATTAGTTGTTTGGTGTGCTGTGGTACTCACCATTTTACCATGCGCATTGGCGCCGTTGGCCTTTCCTTTTTGGGCAGAAGCAATGCCGCTGAAAGCAGCAATAAATAGCAGGCTTAAAAGAACTTTTTTCATAAAAGAGTTTTGCAGGTATACATGCAATTCTAATACCAGAGCTTAGCTTTCTTCCTGGAAATAAATTTTATAGTACTTACGGCCATCCATATCTATTCCTTTTTCAATTAAATCGGTGCGGCAATGAATGTAGATATGAAAATTCTTATCCAGCTTTACTACACTTTTAAACACACGACTTTGCTTTTTAACGGCATCGGGTGAAATGTCGAATTGAGCAGCAATTTCGTAATCATTGTTCTCTATGTATTGCGATCCATAACGGCGAAAGGATTCAATCATTTCTTCCTGTTCAAATACTTCGGTTTGGAATTGATCAATGTCAAAGCTTTCGTTGCCTTTGAAATAATTCAACGACTTGTTCAATAACTTCACTTGTTCTGTCTTGCCAACTTTTAATTCTGTTTCCAATTGATTGGTGATGAATTGACGGGTAAGCGTTAGCAAATGCAGCGTGTGATGGAATTCGTTTTTCTGTGGTTTTAATCCTAAAAACTTCTCCTTTCTGTACTGGGCTTCTTCACCCCTATTTTGATTATCGAAGAGCAATACATCATAACCTTCTTCTTCTTTTAAATTAATGATCAAACAACCTTTGTCAATCTTTGTTAGCTCCACACCTTCTTTCATTTCCAGTTCTAATTGCTGCTTGTTTTGATGCACATCGATAAAGAGTGATTTATTCTCTGTTTTAAACAAGCCAATAGCTTTACACATTTTGCTTTCAACAGGCAAGCCTTCGAAATAAGCAACGTATAATTCACCTCCTTTTACTTTTGGATGTGTTGATTGCTCATGGAGATGTTTGGCAATGGAAGCGAATATTTCTTCAAACGAAGTAATGTCTTCAAACAAGCTTTTAGCAAAGTGGTATACTTCATTAAACTGTAAAGAAGATGGGTGATGAAAAGAATGCCACTCTTCGTTGGTTTTGAATTTTGCCAGGAAACTATCCTGCAAAACTTTCATTGTTTCATCTTCCAGCTCCAAAGCATTTTGTGAAAGATGAACCGGGTCCAGATTATTTTTTTAACCTACATAATGAATGATCAATTTCTTCAACGGTGTGTTATCAAGGTGCAGCATAAGGGCGGCGAAGATAAGGGTAGACGTCAGAAGTCGGAGATCAGAAATCCAAGGTCAGAAGTTGGAAGAAAGAAATACATTTTAGGGTGGTTTACGCACCAATCAGCACTCATCATTCTATTGTAGCTTTACACTACATCATGGAGATGAAAAACACAAGCGGGTACAAGGTTATCAATGATTGGCTTACGCAAAAAGAATTTCGTCCGTTTACCTTCCAGGAAGAAACATGGCAACATATCATTGATGGCAAAAGTGGCCTGGTGAATGCTCCTACTGGCACGGGTAAAACCTTCTCTGTTTTCCTAGGTGCTTTGATCCAATTCATTAATCAACATCCGAACAACTATCAAAGCAAAACAAAGAATGGATTGCAACTTATCTGGATCACACCATTACGTGCCTTAGCAAAAGACATTGGCCGTGCCATGGAAACGGTGATCGAGGAATTGGGCATGCAATGGAAGGTGGGTATTCGCAATGGTGATACTTCTATTTCTGGCCGGCAAAAGCAAAAGGAGCAAATGCCCGAAGTGCTCATCATCACTCCTGAGAGTTTGCATCTGCTTTTAACTAACAAAGGCTATCCTTCTTTATTCGAATCATTAAAAATTATTGCTGTAGATGAATGGCATGAGTTAGTTGGCAGTAAGCGTGGTGTGCAGGTTGAGTTGGCATTAAGTAGAATTGTTGGATTGAGAAAAGTGACAGCCAACCATTCATTTTCTATCTGGGGCATTAGTGCCACCATTGGTAATTTGAATGAAGCAAAAGATGTGTTGCTATATCCTTTGCAATTGATCGCTACAAATGAAAGTGTTATTGTTCGAGCACAATTAAACAAAAAACTTGAAGTAGATTCTATCCTACCAGATGAAATAGAAAAATATCCATGGGCCGGCCACCTTGGAATTAAGTTGGTGGAGAAGGTACTTCCGATCATTAATAAAAGTCGCACCACACTCATCTTCATTAATACCAGAGGCATGAGTGAAACATGGTATCAAACACTTTTGAATGCAGCACCTTATTTAGCAGGTGCTATTGCCTTGCATCACGGCAGTATTGAAATGGAGCTCCGCACCTGGGTGGAAGAGGCTTTGCACGAAGGAAAATTAAAGGCAGTAGTATGTACGGCCAGTTTGGATTTAGGCGTTGACTTCCGTCCTGTTGAAACAGTGATACAAGTAGGGTCGCCAAAAGGTGTTGCCCGTTTTTTACAACGTGCCGGAAGAAGCGGTCATAGTCCGGATGCAATTAGCAAGATCTATTTCTTACCAACGCATTCTTTAGAATTGATTGAAGCAGCTGCATTAAAATTAGCCATTGATGATTCAGTGATTGAAAGCCGGGATCCGATGTTGCTTTGCTATGATGTGTTGGTGCAATACTTATGTTCTTTAGCTATTGGTGAAGGTTTTCGTTCGGAAGAAATTTTTAACGAAGTAACGGCTACACACTGTTACAGTGAGATGACGAAAGACGAGTGGAATGAAATACTATTTTTTATTACGGCCGGCGGCAATGCTTTGCAGCAATATGATGAATATAAAAAAGTGGAAGAAGAAGACGGTCTTTACCGAATTAAGAACCGTCGCATTGCTATGCGTCACCGCATGCATATTGGTACGATTGTAAGCGATGCAATGCTGAAAGTAAAGTTCATGGGTGGTAGTTATATAGGTGTGATTGAAGAAGGATTTATTTCGAGGTTAGAACCTGGTGATGCGTTTGTTTTAGCAGGCAGGCAATTGGAGTTGGTGATGATCAAAGACATGACGGTAATTGTAAAGAAATCATCAGGGAAAAAAGCATCGATACCGAGCTGGCAAGGGGGACGTTTGCCCTTGTCTGCAAGCTTAGGTTCAAAGCTGAGACAACAATTGGACAGGGCGTCGACAGTCATCCGTCAACCGTCAACAGCTATTGAGTTACAGGCACTACGACCTTTATTTAATTTACAAAAGAAGTTGTCGCATATTCCGCAGAGTAATGAGTTACTGATCGAACACATTGAAACCAGAGATGGCTTTCACCTGTTTGTTTACCCGTTTGAAGGACGATTGGTACATGAAGCGATGGCGGCGATACTAGCTTATCGTATTAGTAAAATCATTCCCATCACCTTTTCTATTGCGATGAATGATTATGGGTTTGAGTTGTTGAGTGATCAACCCATTCCTGTTGATGATAGCAATGTGTATGAACTATTTTCTGCTGAGAATTTGGTGAACGATATTCAACGCAGTGTGAATGCTACGGAAATGGCGAAACGAAAGTTTAGGGCCATCGCAGTAATTGGTGGCTTGATCTTTCAAGGCTATCCGGGTGAGCATAAAAAGGCAAGGCATTTACAAGCATCTGCCGGCTTGCTTTTTAATGTGTTCAACGAATATGAACCTGATCACTTGTTGATTCGACAATGTTTTAGAGAAGTGTTTGACCAGCAAATGGAGGAACTGCGTTTGCGCAATATGTTGGAACGTGTGAGTCGTTCTAAGATCATTATTACTTATCCTGAACGGTTAACACCTTTCTGCTTTCCGATCAAGGTGGATAGTATGCGGGAGAATTTGACCTCTGAGAAGTTAGAAGATAGGGTGAGAAGAATGCAACAGCAGTTGGAAAGAGAATAGAACCAGGATTTATGGGATTAAGTTGGATTGGAGATAATAACTCAACTCAGTTTTTAACCTAGAAGGAATATCCTCATTGCGAGGAGCTAGCACGCCGTCTTACATTATTGAATCGTTTGGCGACGAAGCAATCTCCTCCTATCGGGAGATTGCTTCGGCACGGGAGAAGCATTGAGACATAGTTATCAAGCGGTGCCTCGCAATAACGGAATGCTGGAATGAGAGTGTAATGCTGATTAGAATTTTTGGACGTACAAGAGTGCGACGCAACGGTTGTTCAATAGTAGTAATCATGCTTGTGTACATAAACACCCTCTGCCCTTCTTCTCCATTTTACATTTTCAATTTTACATTTCTCCCCTCTTCTTACCTTTAGCACCTAATCAAACAATATTAATTACCCATCAATTCCTGTTATATGCAAAGTGCATGGAAAGATTATCAAGAACAGAACCAACAACGATTTTTAGATGAAATGCTGGAACTCCTGCGCATTCCTTCGGTGAGTGCTAAAAGTGAACACAAAGACGATATACGTAAATGTGCTGATCTGGTTAGACAACGCTTGCTGGATTCTGGTTGCGATAAAGCGGAAGTAATGGATACGGCTGGTCACCCGGTTGTGTATGGTGAGAAGATCGTTGATCCTTCGAAGCCAACGGTGTTGGTATATGGCCACTATGATGTGCAGCCTGCAGAACCATTGGAGCTATGGCATAGCGGTCCGTTTGAGCCTGTGATCAAAGAAGGAAAAGTATTTGCCCGTGGCAGTGCTGATGATAAGGGACAGTTTTACATGCATGTGAAAGCATTGGAAACAATGGTGAAGACAAACAGTTTGGAAACGAACGTAAAGTTTTTGATTGAGGGTGAAGAAGAAGTAGGCTCGCCTAACTTGGGAAAGTTTGTGGCCGATCACAAAGATCTATTGAAAGCAGATGTGATCCTCATCAGCGATAGTTCTATGTTGAGCATGGAAACACCATCATTGGATATTGGTGTTCGAGGCTTGTCGTATATAGAAGTAGAAGTAACAGGTCCGAACCGTGATTTGCATAGCGGTACTTATGGTGGCGCTGTGGCTAATCCGATCACTATTCTTGCGAAAATGATCGCTTCTCTTCATGACGAAAATAATCATGTAACCATTCCCGGTTTTTATGATGATGTAGTAGAAGCTTCTGCAGAAGAACGTGAGTTGATGGGTAGAGCGCCTTACAATGAAAAAGAGTTTGCCGACGAATTAGGCGTGAAAGAACTGTGGGGTGAAAAAGGATACACAACTAATGAACGCACTGGTATTCGTCCAACCATTGAGGTGAATGGTATTTGGGGTGGTTATACCGGCGAAGGTGCTAAAACGGTATTACCATCCAAAGCAACAGCAAAGATCTCTGCACGTTTGGTACCGAATCAGAACTCACGCAAGATCACAGATATGTTGCTGGCGCATTTTGAAAAGATCGCTCCTCCTTCTGTAACAGTGAAGGCATTTGAACACCATGGTGGCGAACCTTATATGACGCCGATTGACAGCAAGGGTTACCAGGCTGCAGCAAAGGCCGTGCAAACAACCTTTGGCAAGACACCAATTCCTGTACGTGGTGGTGGTTCTATTCCTATCTGCTCTATACTTGAAAGAGAGTTGGGTATTAAGATCGTGTTTATGGGATTTGGGTTAGATAATGATAACCTGCACTCGCCAAACGAGAAGTATAATTTAGAGAATTATTATAAAGGAATTGAAACCATTCCTTACTTCCATAAGTTCTTTGCACAGAGCTAAGAAAGGTAGTACATTTTAAGTTTTACGTTTTAAGTCAGGAGCAATCCTGACTTTTTATTTGGTGCTATTTTGCTTTTGAGCAGAGTTAGGCATCGTGGTTGGGAATGGCAGTACCGTTACGCCGTATGCATTGAGTATAGCAGCAATGTCTTTTGTATCCGGAACGAGTCAAGGCATGTTGTCTTGACGCAAGGCGTATACACCGGGCTGCACCGAATGAACCAATCCTGATGAAATAGTTATGGTATGTAAACGAGGAAAGTATTGACGCTGGCCCAGCGATGTATTGCCAACTCTTAGGTGTTTTAAACGCTCTTCAAAGTCTTTTTTCAACATCACCTTTGGACCAATATTTATTTGTGCAAACAAAGCAGTTGCCGTAAGAAGGCTGATGCCAGGCATTAACGATTTCATAAACGTCGAGTGGTTTGGTTGACGATAAATGGCATTTAGAAATGGCATTATACTTACACTAATCTACAACAAACTATTTTTGCAGCAATGTCAGAAAAAGAGAAGCTACGTTTGGATAAATACCTGTGGTCGATACGGTTGTTTAAAACAAGAACCATGGCTGCAGCCGCCTGTGATACAGGTAAGGTAAAGCAAAATGGAACGGCGGTAAAAGCAGCTAAAAATGTGGCTATTGCTGATGAGTATGAAGTGAAAACGGAGGCGAAGAAATGGCTGATCAAAGTAACAGGGCTATTACCTAACAGAGTGGCTTATGCTGAAGCAATCAAATACTATATTGACCTAACGCCGCAAGAAGAATTGGATAAGAACCAATTCCAGGCAGTTTCTTTTCATACCGGCAAACGCCTGAGTAAAGTGGGACGACCTACCAAGAAACAACGTCGGGAGCTGGATGATTTTATGGGTGAGGATGAAGCAGATGACAGTTGACCATCGGAGAATAACTGTTCAGAATTTGTTGAAATGGAAATGGACTGATACTTCAACAGACTTTCCATTTAAGATAATAAAGGTCCTTAAAGTGCCACTATCCTGCCTTAGAAGTGCGGTGAAAGTGCCTTAGACTATTCTTTGGCTACGAAGGATGACTGCTGATGGGTGGAATTTGAAACGGATTGCCAAGGTTTTGAACCACGAAGGCACAGAGACACGGAGGGATACTGAGCTTAGAAGTTAGAGTTTTTGAAGATGGTCGTTTGGTGTGATTGCAGTATTTATTGCTCTTGGTGAGAAGAAAGTGGATTCGGACAACTACAATTGGATTTCCAAATGCACCTACTGACATCAACACCTTCTACGTTACTTCAAAAAATCCCTAATTAAAAAAACATTTTGCCTTGAAGTAATAAAAAGATCTTTTTTTTTCGCTCCTCCCCAGCATAAATTTGAAGGAATGGTTTCGAACTTGATGAGTGCTAAGCGTTCTCCATTTGAATTAACAATCACTAACCCGTCATTACTGCATAAATAAATATTGCCTGCAGGATCGGTTTCAATACCATCACCATTCTCTTCACACAATACTTTTGATTCCATTGTTTTTGTATCAAACACTGTGACAAAACGTTCGAAGGGTTTATTTGAACAAGCAAACAATTTTGTTTCATCCGGCATCAAGCAAACACCATTGGGATATTGGTATTGGGTATTGATCAATGTTACTTCGCCATTCTTGTAGCAATAAATGCCTGCTACCGGTTGAAAGTGATCGGGATTGAGTTTGCTATCCTTTAAGCCGTACGGTGGATCACTAAAAAATATTCTTCCATCACTATGCACGATCAAATCGTTCGGGCTATTGAATGGATTACCGTTGTACTCGTGAATGAACGGTTCTAATATTCCCCCCTTCCATTTCGCAATACCGTGATTTCCATGCTGACACACCAAAAGGCTATCGCCATAATAAGCTAATGCATTTGAACCCACCATATCTTCTTTCAACAAATCATTTTTTTCACTGCAGCCACTGTTACTGATAAAGACCTCCTTCTCCTCACCCGGAACCAATTTGTACACACAATTGGCTGTTATATCGCTATACAAATAATAACCATCTACATTCCAAACAGGGCCTTCAGTGAAAAGGTTGTTGTTGGATAGAACCTGCAATTCAAAATCGAGGTTTAGGATATCGTTGATGACATTGTTGAAGACCGTGATGGAAGGTTGCATGTTACACGAATAAAACACGAATTAAGACTAATTACACGAATTTGATAAATGAATGGCAGCATCCTCCGGTAAGCTTAGGATGACAGTTAGAAGTTTACTTAATAATGATCGTTAAATTCTTTAATACTTTTTCCAGGTTGATGCCTTTGCCTAAGACTGGTTTGAATAAATCTCCTTCGGTCTTTAAACGATTGAAAATATTGTAAGCATTATAAGTTTTGATGGTGAGTCCTTTCTTCAATTCGCTCCAATCCAATGGCGTTGAAACAGGCACGCCTGATTTGGGTCGTAAGGAATAGGGAGCAGCAGCTGTTTGTGTTTCCCTGTTCTGCAAAAAATCCAAATAGATCTTACCTTTTCTTTTTGACGCACTGCGTTCTATGCTGGTAAGATCCGGCATTTCGTTATTCACTAATGTTACCACCAACTCCGCCAACTGTTTTGACTGCTCGTAAGCGTATTGTGCACCCAAGGGAATATAGATGTGAATACCACTTGAGCCTGATGTTTTACAATACCCCTTTGCGCCAATACTATCCAACACCTGCTTCACCATTTTTGCTACCTGCATTACCTGGTCAAAGGTGTT
Organism: Chitinophagaceae bacterium; assembly: GCA_040290035.1. Taxonomy (GTDB): domain Bacteria; phylum Bacteroidota; class Bacteroidia; order Chitinophagales; family Chitinophagaceae; genus Flavisolibacter. The sequence continues at coordinate 3,546 of PSMG01000041.1, read as the reverse complement.
GTTATCATCAGGATCCAGATCAATTAAACACCAATCGGGGTATTGCCAGCTTTGCGTACGTGAATGCCAGGGATTGAGCTCAATGCAACCAAGGTTGGCCATGTAAATAAGCGTGGCTTCATTGGTGCAAACCAAATAGTCTACATGCACGCCGGTGCTTTCGCTGAAGTCGCGGTGTATTTGCATCCAGTCGGCTTCTTTCCCCTTCATATCTTTTTGAAAGAAGAAAGGTCCTTCAATACCATTTGGATTGCGCTTCATGGATTGTGGCCGATCTAACAAATAAGGCAGAATATATGGGGCCATTTTCAAATAATAATTGATCATGTCGCCTTTGGTAAAGCCTTCCTTCGGCCAATAAACTTTTGTAAGATTGGTAAGTTGCAACGTATGTCCATCCAGTCTGATTTCTTGGTCGGCCCCATCGCCTGCATCTACACTCTTGCCCGATGTTTTTGCAGTAGTTTTTGCTGTACGTTTTGTTCTTGCTGATGCTTTTTTGGAAGCTCCTTTTTTTGCGGCTGCTTTTTTAGGCGCCGCTTTTTTCAACTTAGCCATAGTTACTGCTTTTTCAAACGTTACATCCTTTGCTTTTTTATCGGTTCGCATACCCATAAAAATGGGGTGACGGGCAATGCGTTTTGCTGTCCACTCTGTGAACTTGATCTCACAAACCAATTTTGGTTTTACCCAGGTCACCGGCATATTGGTCTTGGGTGTATTCTTGAACGGAGATTTGGTTGTCACTAAAGGTTGCAAGGTATTATAAATCTCTTTCAATGATTTGGTGTTAAAGCCACTGCCTGTGTGGCCGATGTACACTAACTCCTTTTCATCATATATTCCCAAAATGAGTGAACCAAAATATTTGCGTGTATTGCGAGGCTGTGTGAAGCCAGCGATAACTACTTCCTGTCGCTTGTTTACTTTAATTTTTAGCCAATCATTGGTGCGGCTACCAATGGTGTAGACGCTGGCCGATTTTTTTGCCATGATGCCTTCGAGGCACTGGTCAAGTGCTACCTTGAAAAACTCTTTGCCCTTACCTACTACATGATCGCTATACCGAATGACATCGTTCTTACCGAGGACTTCTTTTAAAATGCGTTTGCGTTCAATTAATGGCAATTGCGTAAGGTCATAACCTTCCAGCCAAATGATATCAAACACGAAATATTGCAGGAAGCCTTCTTCAGTAGTTTGCCAGTTTTGCAGGAGTTGAAACTCGGCTAAGCCTTTGCCATTTACGGCTACAATCTCACCATCAAAAACAGCATTGACGCTTAACTCTTTTAAGGCATTAGTCACCGTCTTGTCCGATAAAGGCTTCCCATCTTTAGGTGTTTTAATAGGTGGAAACACGCTGGGTGCAGTCATTGCCTTTGGTGGTATGGCTAGTGCTTTTGGTTTGTATTCTGCAGTGCTACTTTCTGTCTCACGTATCCCTAAGGTCATGTCCGATGACGGCATGCTACCCAAAATATTGAACGCCTTACATCCCAAATACAAAAGCCCTTATGTGTCCGTATTGGCTTGCTCCGTAGTCGTAAGCTTCATGGTGCTATGGACCTTCGGTGAGCTCATTATCATCGATATCACTTTGTACGGTGCCGCCCTTTGTTTGGAATACATAGCCCTTATTCGCCTCCGCTCTATTGCCCGTACCGAGCACAGGCCCTTTAAAATACCCTTGAATAGTTTTGGGTTGATACTCATGGCGCTGCTGCCATGCTCGGTTTATATCATTGCGTTGACGGGTGCATTCCTAAACTCCGGGCATTCACTGGTGCCGGTGGTTTTTGCGCTTTTAGCCTTGTTAAGCGCAGAAGCAGTTTACCTGCTCGTAAAATGGAACAAGCGAAGAAGTAATGTTGCCCAGTAAGTATTCTTTTCACCCTTCATCTTTCCCCTTTCACCCTATCTTTGCAGCCCTCAAGTAAAAACTATGCAGTTCTATAATACCCTCATAAAATATCGGCTCTACATTGGTTTGGTGATGATCATCGTTGGTCTTGCCCTAAACCTTACCATCAGTGGTTTCTGGCCTGTGTTTCCACTGTACTTGGCAGGTGCGATACTGGTAGCAGGTCATTTCTTCTTCGGTCCTTTACGTCTCATACAGGAGCACATGGAAAGTGGCAACATGGAAGAAGCACAAAAGGTGATCAGCTCTATTAAGTTTCCCAACCTGCTTTATAAGCCAATTCGCTCTGTGTACTATACGCTTAAAGGTAACATGGCCATGATGAACCAAGACTTTGATACCGCCGAAGCAAACATGAAGAAAGGTCTTGACTTAGGTATGCCAATGAAAGAAGCAGAAGGTGCCAGCCTCTTGCAAATGGGCATGCTTTCTATGCAAAAGAACGACCTCAGGCAAGCTGAGAGCTACATTAGGGCAGCTATTCGCAAAGGCTTACCGGATAAGGAAAACAAGGCAGCTGCTTACCTCCAAATGTGCAGCCTGATGATGAACAAAAGAGACATGAACTCCATGCGTGCTGCAAAAGATTTCTTCCGCAAAGCCAAAGCATTAAAACCTACTACACCGCAAATAGTAGATCAGATCAAACAAATAGAGAAATACATCTCCCGCATTCCGGGATAGGGGTGTTTGTCAATAACCTTATAAAGCAAAAGCTGGTACTAATGTTACCAGCTTTTGTATTTTTATTGAGTTTCTGTGAAGTTTATCCTGAGCTTATCGAAGGGTCACTCACTTCATTGTTCAGGAATACTATTAAAAACTACTTTTCCTTCTGTCATTCCGAACGCAGTGAGGAATTTATGAACTGTACTATAGACCTGGTATATTATTCCTGCAGGCGCACTTGTCATGCTGAACTCGTTTCGTCATCTTTATCTAATGTTGCTTCAATAAATACTTCTCCAATGCTTCCACTGCCTGCTTCTTTATATCCGATGGCAGCAGGTCCTGATCCTCTCACTGGTCATGTTCTCTTCTAAATGAGAAAGATGGAAATGAACTATTCTTTGCCTCCGAACTAAAATTATACTGCTCGTTATCAAACATTACATTGTACACAATGTTCTCATTGTTCACAGCTATGTTCGTTGAAAATAGGTGCTCCATACCTGATTTTTTTAATGATGCATTAACCACCTGTTCCCGACCCGGTACTTGCAGTTGTAGTACCATTGATCAAACGCATTAATTCATCCAAGTTTGGCTCCAGAATGATCTGAAGCATTTTTACCGGCAGCGTCTATTTGCGCCACCAATCTTGTATTCTCTGTTTCCAATGCTTTGATACGTCCGGTTAGATCATTGATATTGTTGGTTAGTGCGGCATTCTGATTAGTAAGCGTTGCGTTTTGCGCAGCTAAGTTTTGCTCCCGTTCCAATGCCGCCTGGAATTTTTTTTGCGATACGCAAGAGGTAACCGAAAGCAATACCATTGCGGCAAGCACATACATATTTGTTCTCATGACCTAATTATTTGCCATAAAATCTATGAATTTCTGTAACCAGAAATAAGCCCTTTGGGGAAATTCCCCGGTGTATTCGTTAAATTTATGAAATTC
>PSMG01000008.1:3456-97878 GCA_040290035.1 Chitinophagaceae bacterium | reverse complement strand
GTACACTTTAAGCTGAAGATTTACAGTCAAAACAAAATACGGTTCTTACCAAGTATCGGCTAAACTGGTGGGCAATAAATTGATCTATCATCGCATCCGGGAACAACATAAAGGTCGGTTCCCCGCTAAAGCGGCAAAATGACATCGCTAAATTTTACAGTGATATGTATAAAGCAGATCGGGCACAAATGGTATTCGTCAAAAAGAGCTAATAAAAAAGGCAGATGTAACATCTGCCTTTTTTATTTATTTTCACTTTGAATGCAATCGATCATTAACGGCTTCTGCCATTTCCACGCAAGGTTCTTTCCTTTGTTCGTTCTGTAATGCTTTGCTGAATAAAACAAATGCATATCCCCTGCACCAATCAACTATTGCAATAGGACCAAGCAAGCCTGAACTAGTTGACGCATTTGCTTCTTTACCATTTGTTTCTACAGCCCAACTGCCTAAAGTATAAGGCATACCTTCCGCTGCTTTGGGTTCCGACTTAATTTGTCCCTCCTGCGTTTGAATGGTACGCATTTCTTTTATTGCTTCTTCTCTTAATACTTTGATGCCATTGTACACGCCATTATTAATAAGCATGCATAAAAAATTCAAATATTCATTTGCTGTCGATGATGCACCCATAGATGGATTAGGCGCAGGTGCATCTAAGGTAGCAAAGCTCGTTTGTCGCGTGCCTTACGGATTAAATAATTTTTGCTTAATGATCGTCTCAAACTTTTTCTTGCACACGATTTCAATAATGCGAGCTGCAATATCGAACCCTGCATTGCTATAACGAAACTCTGTACCTGGATTTGATTTAATCTCTTTTTTCGGCCAGTCATTCACTGCTTCTTCCAACGATTGATAATGTTTTCTGCCAGTTATACTTTTTAAACTCACTGGTTCTGCGTCGATGCCGTCATAACCAGATAAACAATGACGAGTGGTAATATAATTCTTCCCGTATTTATCGAACTCTGGAATGTATTTAGCCACCTTGTCGTCGAGCGAAATTTTTCCTTCATCCACAAATTGCATGACCAAAGCAGTGGTTAAGCATTTGCTTAAGTCACCAACAGGCACAACCGTTTTTGCTTCAATTTCATCTGCCGCACGTTTATAAACAACAGTATCTGTCCACAAGAACGCAACCACATTATTACCCAATGTCTTTTGTGCTTTCAAAACCTTTGCATCTAACTCAGCAAACTGTTGTACCCCGATTTCTTTTACCTTATTCTGCAAACCTTGTGCAAGTACGGGCTGAAGAAATAGCAGAAAAAGCGCTACAAACTTAATTTCAGGCAGTTCTTTTTGATTTTATATGTCATTATTACAGTGGATTTTGTATTGGATTATGGTTTGATAATTGAAGTAAATAAATCAAAAATTTACTAACAAAATTGTAATTCGACAAATATGAACTTATCCAATTTTACTATAAAAGCATCTGAGGCCATTCAACAGGCGCAACAAATTGCTTATAACCATCAAAACAGCAATATTGAAACAGAGCATTTGCTTAAAGCTTTACTTGATCAGGAAGAGTCGCCTGTAGAATATTTACTGAAGAAAAATGCTGTGAATGTGCAGCAATTAGAAAACCGATTAGATCAGCAGATCAATCGTTTACCTAAGATCAGTGGAACAGAACCAGCACAAAATATTGGCCGTGATGCAAACAATGCTATCCTTCGTGCAAATGCTGCATTAAAAACATTCAGTGATGAATTTGTCACACCAGAACATTTGTTGTTAGCGATTGTTCAAGGTAATGATAATACAGCTAAACTTTTGAAAGATTTTGGTTTGACAGAAAAAGGATTGATCACAGCCATCAAGGATTTGCGCAAAGGTTCAACGGTAACTTCTCAAACACAGGAAACACAGTTCAACGCATTGAATAAATATGCAAAGAATTTAAATGAATTAGCCCGTCAGGGTAAACTAGATCCTGTGATTGGTCGTGATGAAGAAATTAGAAGAACGTTGCACATTCTTTCCAGAAGAAGTAAGAATAATCCAATCCTTGTTGGTGAACCTGGTGTTGGTAAAACAGCGATAGCAGAAGGTTTGGCCATGCGTATTGTCAATGGTGATGTACCGGAGAACTTGAAATCAAAAGTGATCTATGCACTCGACATGGGACAACTGATTGCTGGTGCAAAATATAAAGGCGAGTTTGAAGAGCGTTTGAAAGGTGTGGTGAAAGAAGTATCCGAAAGTGAAGGTGAGATCATTTTATTCATTGATGAAATTCATACATTGGTGGGTGCCGGCGGCGGTGAGGGTGCTATGGATGCAGCTAATATTTTAAAGCCAGCACTAGCCCGAGGGGAATTAAGAGCCATTGGTGCAACTACCTTAAATGAGTATCAAAAATTCTTTGAAAAAGACAAAGCATTGGAACGTCGCTTCCAAAAAGTAATGATTGATGAACCATCTGAAGAAGATGCTATTTCTATTCTGCGTGGTTTGAAAGATCGTTATGAAACACATCACCATGTACGTATCAAAGACGAAGCAATAATTGCTGCTGTTCAATTATCAACACGTTATATCACTGATCGTTTCTTGCCAGATAAGGCGATTGACTTGATTGACGAAAGTGCGGCTAAACTTCGCTTGGAAATGAATTCCATGCCTGAGGAATTAGATAAATTAGAACGTCAGATTCGCCAGTTGGAAATTGAACGTGAAGCCATCAAGCGTGAGAATGATGAAGAGAAATTAAAAGATCTTAATACAACATTAGCCAATTTAAATGTTGAACGTGATACGCTCAAAGCTAAGTGGCAGGAGGAAAAAGACCTTGTTGATAAGATTCAAAATACGAAAGCAGAAATTGAAGGTTTAAAACAACAGGCAGAACAAGCAGAGCGTGAGGGGAATTATGGTCGTGTTGCAGAAATACGTTACGGTAAAATAAAAGAACAGGAAGCAAAGATTAATGATCTGCAAAACCAGTTGAATGAACTGAGTGCAAACAGCCGTCGCTTAATGAAGGAAGAAGTAGATGCAGAAGACATTGCAGAAAGCATTGCCAAAGCAACAGGGATTCCGGTAAGTAAAATGTTGCAAAGTGAACGTGAAAAGCTGTTACACCTAGAAGATGAATTACATAATCGTGTGATAGGACAGGAAGAAGCAATCACTGCAGTGGCTGATGCCATTCGTAGAAGCCGTGCAGGGCTAAACGATCCCAAACGCCCCATTGGCTCATTCATCTTTTTAGGTACCACAGGTGTAGGTAAAACAGAACTGGCTAAAGCACTTGCAGAATATTTATTTGATGATGAGAGCATGATGACACGTATCGACATGAGTGAATATCAGGAGAAACATACTGTTTCTCGTTTGGTAGGTGCTCCTCCGGGATACGTTGGTTATGAAGAAGGAGGCCAATTGTCAGAAGCTGTTCGTCGTAAGCCTTACCAGGTAGTGTTGTTGGACGAAATTGAAAAAGCGCATCCTGATGTTTGGAACATTATGTTGCAAGTGTTAGATGATGGTCGATTAACAGATAACAAGGGTCGTGTTGTCAATTTTAAAAATACGATCATCATTATGACTTCCAATATGGGTAGTCACATCATTCAGGAAAATTTTGAAAAAATCACTGAAAAAAATCATGAAAATGTAGTTGAGGCGACAAAAAATGAAGTGATGAATTTATTGCGTCAGCAAATTCGTCCTGAGTTTTTGAACCGTGTTGATGAAATTATTTTGTTCCAGCCATTGATGCGTAAGCAGGTGAAACAGATCATTCGCATACAATTAGAAGGTTTGAAGAAATTAGTGGCACAGAATGGAATTGAATTAAATTTTTCCGATTACCTGGTTGATTATTTAGCAGAGCATGGCTTCGATCCGCAATACGGTGCCCGACCATTAAAGCGCATGATCCAAAAAGAAATCGTGAACGCTTTAAGTAAAAAAATCCTGGGCGGTGATATAGACAAATCACACCCGGTTCTAGTTGATGTGTTTGATGGAGTGGTTGTATTTCGAAATGATGTGGAGCAGCCGCATACAGTCTAAGGTTTAAGGTTATTCAATTATTTTATAAGCATCGAACAATACGTTAGATGCTTTGTTTTTGTGTACCTAGCTGCATGGCTACTGCTGTACAACTATTGCGTCGCACTCTTGTGTGTTCTTGAATTCTATTCAGCAATGTGCAATAGCATTATTGAAACGGGCAACTAAAGCTCAATTCGTTTACTATAGTTAACCGTAAAAAAATTTATCTTCACTTCATTAAATACTTTAATTTAAACTATGCGCAACATTTTCTTTTTCCTCCTTTTATTCGGCTCTTACGCATCTTTTGCCGGAACTGTAGATACAGTAACTATTTACAGCGACGTTATGAAGAAATCATACAAATGTGTAGTGGTAAAACCTGACAATTATAAGAACAATAAAGCCTCCTTTCCTACTGTTTATTTGCTACATGGCTTAACAGGAAACTTTAGCAACTGGATCACCAAAGTTCCGCAACTAAAAAAATTTGCTGATGATTATCAACTGTTGATTGTCTGTCCTGACGGCTCTTATGCAGGCTGGTATTTTGATAGTCCTGTACTTGATAGCATGCGATTTGAAACCTACATTGCTAACGAAGTTCCTGCTTACGTTGAAGCACACTACAACACTATAAAAAACAGGAATGCACGTGCTATTACTGGTTTAAGTATGGGCGGCCATGGTGGATTGTTTCTCGGCTTCCGGCATGCTGATTATTTTGGTGCGTGTGGCAGCATGAGTGGTGCCGTAGCTATTGAATTCATTACTGCAAAATCCTATGGCATATACAAGCTATTGGGCGACACAACCAATAAAGCTCGCTATCGCCAGTACTCCATATTTGGAGAAATGGAACATTATCCAAAAGATTCAGTTGCCATTATCATGGATTGTGGTACGGAAGATTTTATTATTGAAATGAGTCGCATTGCACATAAGCGCATGTTGGAATTAAAAATTCCTCATGACTACATTGAAAGACCGGGCAAACACGATTGGAATTACTGGGGTAATGCAGTTCAATATCAGTTGTTTTATTTTAGAAATTACTTTAATAAACAAATGGCAAACTGACATAATTAAAAAGCCTCTGAAAATTCAGAGGCTTTTTAATTTATAGTGAGAAATATATTAAAAACCAGTTTGACCATCACGCACTTTCACTTTTTTCTTACCAGCGTTTTTCTTTTCATAATCTAAAATAGCTTGTGGCTTTGGCAGTACTTTCTTTTTAGTGCTTGTATCAACATTAATTGGCTGACCATTATCCGATACAGCAATAGGCACTAACTCCTCTCCTTGCTTAACAGCAGGTTTATTCATGTACCAACTTTCCGTTTTTGCTATAGCACCGGTCATACTATCGTAATAGCGCCAGGTTCCGTGCTTGTAAGAGACCGGTTCTACTTTTACAACTTGCTTGCGAATTACTTTCGTTGGATCATTTACATCACGAACATCTACCGTATCGTAAGGATGGGATGGATCAAAAGCTCTCCAGCTTTCTTCACGAATTGGGTTGCCTTGCATATCCATGTATACCGACTTACCATCCTTATTACCCCAACGATAACTTTCTACGGCGATCAAATCACCTTCTAAAGAAAATTTACGCCAGGTACCTTCTTTCAAATTATTTTTAAAATAGCCTTCTTCTTCAAAACCTCTTTCACCACGAAGTTCATCTACATGTATCACCCAAGGTCCCTGCTTCTGACCATTAGCATCCAATCGATTTAGTGTATCGCCTTTGGGGCCAATAATATAAGATCTCCACTGGGCTTGCGCACCAACTGAAAGGAAAAGGGCCAGAACAAATAAGTAACGCATAGTTTAGTAAGTTTGATGCTATCTATAACGTAAAAAGAATGCTTTTATGCAATCAAAATTAACGCAATCTCTTTTCCTTCTTGCCTTAATGAATGTTACCATTTTCACAAATGCCCAAGCCCCTGTAACTACAGCCCAGAGCAGGATGGCGGGCTTAAAGCAAAGGGAAACCTTAGAAAAAAAATCTGTTTTAAATACAATTATGTTTAGAAATATTGGCCCATCTGTTATGAGTGGACGTGTGGTTGATGTGAATGCCAACCCTGCCGATCCAACCGAATTTTATGTGGCTTATGCAACAGGTGGCTTATGGTACACCAAAAACAATGGGCAATCTTTTCAGCCTGTGTTTGATAGTGCGGATGTGATTACAATTGGTGCCATTGCTGTAAACTGGAGAACGGGTACGCTTTGGGTTGGAACTGGCGAAGTAAACAGCAGCCGTTCTTCTTATGCAGGAACCGGTGTTTATAAAAGCACTGATAAAGGAAAAACATGGCAATGGATAGGATTACCCGAATCACATCACATTGGAAAAATTGTGCTTCATCCTACAGATGATAATACTGCTTTGGTAGCTGTGCTTGGCCATCTTTATTCGCCTAATAAAGAACGAGGTGTTTACAAAACAATAGATGGCGGTGCTACCTGGAAGCAAACGCTATTTATTGATAACAATACCGGTGTGGTTGATATCGATATCAACGCACAAAATCCGAATGAGCTTTACGCTGCTGCCTGGTATCGTACACGCAGTGCCTGGAACTTTGAAGAAGGTGGCAAAACAAGCGGCATTTATAAAAGTTTTGACGGCGGTAACACATGGACACTTTTAACGAAAGAAGGCGCAGGCTTTCCAACAGGTGATGGCGTTGGCAGAATTGGCCTTGCAGTTTATCCAAAGAATCCACAGATTGTTTATGCAGTATTAGACAATAACTTTCACAAACCAGACACGTCTAAAATAGATACGCTTACCTACGCATTAAGAGATTTTGAAAAGATTACGAAAGAGCAATTCTTACAACTGTCTCCAAAACGCCTGGATACTTTTTTCAAACGTAATCGCATGTATCCACGCTACAATGGGCAAATGGTTTTGGAACGCATTTCTAATGGCACTTTGCAGCCAAATGCTATTTGGGAATATTTATACGACGCCAATACAGCCCTAATAAACACACCTATCATTGGTGCAGAAATATACCGCAGCGACAATGGCGGACAAACATGGTGCAAGACCAATACAAAAGATCTCCCTTCTGTGTACAATACATATGGCTACTATTTCGGGAAGATTTTTGTTTCGCCAGTGAATGAAAATAAAATTGTTGTTACCGGCTTCGACTTACAGATGTCAACCGATGGTGGCAAAACATTTACCCGCATCAATAAAGAAAACACACATGCCGATCACCATACTTGCTGGATAGACCCATCAAGAGATTCACATTTCATCATTGGTAATGACGGTGGTGCTAATATAACTTACGATGATGGTGCTCATTGGTTCAAAGCTAACACACCGGCTGTGGGACAGTTTTATTCTGTAACTACAGATAATGCAAAGCCTTACAATGTTTATGGTGGATTGCAAGACAATGGCGTTTGGTATGGCTTATCTTCCACAAAAGAAAATATGGGTTGGTATGAGTCTGGTGAAAATCCATTTAAGAGCATTATGGGTGGTGATGGAATGCAAGTGCAAGTTGACACAAGGGATAACGCAACGGTGTACACCGGTTTCCAATTTGGCAATTACTTCAGATTAAATCGCATGAATCGTGAAAACACAAAACGTATTACGCCACAACATGAGCTTGGCGAAAAGCCTTATCGCTTCAATTGGCAAACGCCTGTTGTGATTAGCAAACACAACCAGGATGTCATCTATTTCGCAGGGAACAAATTTTTCCGTTCGTTGAATCGTGCTGACACCTTAATACCAATGAGTGGTGATTTAACCAATGGAACCAAGGCAGGTGATGTTCCGTTTGGTACCATTACAACTATTGCAGAGTCACCTCTACGCTTCGGGTATATTTATGTTGGTACTGATGATGGTAATATTCAATTTTCAAAAGATGGCGGCTATACGTGGAATTTATTAAATCAGGCCACTACATCAAAAAAGAAAAATGCAAATGCTCTGCCGCAAGGTTTGTGGGTAAGCCGTTTGATTGCTTCTCAATACAAAGAAAGCAGAGTGTATGCTGCTTTAAATGGTTATCGGAATGATGATTTTGCACCTTACCTATACGTAAGTGAAGACTATGGTACAACCTGGAGTTTCTTAGGAAAAGATTTGCCTGCAGAGCCTATTAATGTCGTTAGGGAGGATCCGAAGAATGAAAACATTTTATATTTGGGTACAGATGGCGGCGTTTATGTAAGCTTTGACCGAGGACAAAATTTTATGTTGTGGAATGCAGGCTTACCTAAGTCTGTTCCGGTACATGATATTGCGATTCAGCAAAGAGAAAATGAAATTGTATTGGGTACGCATGGACGCAGCATTTACATAGCAAAATTGGATGACGTGCAAGGTTTGCAAAAAGATAAAGACTGGCTGAAGAAAAAGCCAGTGGAGAAGAAAGCGCCTCAGAGAGACAGTATAGAAGAAGGACTATTGATGCAGGAAGAAGATTAAACAATTAATAATGGCTAACGAATTAAAACCAATTAAACGTAGTGAACAACTAGTTCCACTTTCCAAAGACCATCATGATGGATTGTTACTGGTTTGGAAGATTAAGCAAGGTTTAAAAAATGGAACAGCGCTAACGGATATTGCTACCTATGTAAATTGGTTTTGGCAACAGCATTTACACGATCATTTTCAGCAAGAGGAGCAGTTCCTTGCTCCTAACTTGCCACAAGACAATCCAATGCTTTTGCAAATGCTGGATGAACACCAGGAAATAAAAGCGCTTATTCACATCAATGAACAAATTGGTGATGAAGCTCTATTAATTCAATTTGCAGATTTGCTGAACAACCATATTCGTTTTGAGGAACGACAGTTATTTCCATTCGCAGAAAACTACATTCCGCAGGATAAATTAAATACAATACACACTGAATTAATCACAGAAAAGAAAGAATGTCCGAAATGGGAGAATGAGTTCTGGTTGAAAAAATAATTACCACCTCGCTACTAATTTCAAATTCACCAATCGTGGCGTTAAACGATTAGGCATAGTATAGGTGTTATTTGCAAAATCTTTAATCAGTAAATAAGAAATCATATTTGGTCGATCGATCAAATTAAAAATTTCCAGGCTAGCCCAAATGTTGTCAAAATTTCGGAAAGGATTATGACTTCTTCGGTTGCTTTTCTCCGTATCCAATAACAAAGCACTAAAGCCAATGTCAACTCTTATATATGGGTCAATGGTTAATGCATTGCGATACTTTACACTTCCCGGAATATTATAAGGCAGGTTAGTGCCGTACAAAGTGTTGATATAAACTTTGAAGTTTTTGTTGGTAGATAAATAATCCTGGAAGAACATGCCAAACGTAAGAAAGCGATCCGTTGGACGACGAACCCAGCCTTTTTCTACAGTACTGCTATCAATTGGTTCGCGCAGTGAATTTAACTTGTACTCTTTGTAAAAATCACCGATAATGTCTTCCCTTGTCCGCATGAAACCAATAGAAACCCAGCTCTCAGCATCTTTCACAATCTCACCGAATAAACGCATTTCCAAACCTGTTGCATACGCCTTTGCATTATTCCCACCGAAATAACGAATACGTACATTGTCGATATCGTAAGGCACTACATCAGTCATGTGTTTGTAGTAAGCTTCTGTTGTTAATCGCATCGGACGGTCCAAGCCCACAAAATTGTAATCAAAGCCAACTACCCCTTGTACACTTTTCTGCGCTTTCAGTTGCGTGTTGATCGTTCCATCATATCGTCTCAACTCACGATAAAAAGGAGGCTGGTTGTACACACCTGCTGCCGCACGAAACACAATGTCTTTTTCCCATGCCGGCTTCCATGAAGCGCCAATTCTTGGCGAGATCAAAAATTCTTTATTTAGGTCATTGTAATTAAAACGAATGCCGCCTTGAAGCGTGTACGTTGCATTGCCTTTTTTTAAAACGATGTTATCCTGCAGGTAAGCATTGTATTTATTAATGCTTAGATCAGCAGTTGATTTGATCACATTATTTAGTTGCAACACATTAGCACTATATGGCAAAGAATAACCTGCAGAGTCCTTGTATTCCCATTCATTGATCTTATCGCTGATCAATGTTTTATCATAACCGATACCCCACTGAATAGCATGCTTACCTTTTTCAAAAAAACCTTTGTGAGAAATATTGTAGTCAGTAATATTCAGTTTATTACGAGCAAAGTTTTGATAAATACCTGCGCCTAATGGGTTTACAATAAAACCAAAGGTTGCTTTGTTGCCGTCTAAATCACGTTCACCAAAAACGTAGGCGCCAGTGATATCAATGTTTTCATATTCATCATTCTCGAAGCGGGAAGCCAGCCATTTCAAACGCAAGTTTTTATTGGCCTGATAAATAGTAGACAAACCAAACATGGTTGTGTAATATTCATCTTTCTCCCTCCCATCAAACGATATATCAACGCCTAAGCTTTGGGTATAGTAAGGAGAAAAAACACTAGAGGTTAATTGGCTAAACTTCGGTATCAGCGTGAATTTTGTTTTGGAAAAATTAGTCAGCAATTCTGTTTGCCAACAATTGTTCCATTGATAATTGATCAACCCTTGGACATCTGTAGAAGCAGGCACATAGTTGCCTTTTGTTTCCTGACTGCTTAATAAATTTCTGTTACTGCGATTGCGAATACCAATCAGGTAAGACAACTTATTTTTTGCAGTAATGCCTTCGAAATGAAAACCCTGTTCCAAAATGCTTACATAAGCAGAGCCACCAAATTGTCGCGGCTTCTTGTATTGGATATCCAATACGCTGCTCATCTTATCCCCATACTTTGCCTGAAAACCGCCATTATAAAAATTGATATTTCGTACAAGTTCTGGATTGATAAAACTTAAGCCTTCCTGTTGACCATTACGTACCAAATAAGGACGAAAGATTTCGAAATCGTTTACATAAATCAGGTTCTCATCATAAGATCCACCACGAACATTATATTGAGAGGTTAATTCATTGTTAGAGCCAACAAATATTTTGATCATATTCTCAACACCTATTGTAGGAGAAGGCATATTGATGATGCTTTTCGGATTGGGTTTGATCAAACCAACCTCAGTACGCTCCCGCTGATCGCTTATAACGACTTCATTTAGCGTTGTAGTGCCAACTTCTAAATGCACGGTAATTTGTTCGCTTTCACCTTCATTTAATAAAAAATTCTGCTGTACACTTTTATAACCGGAGTGGGTGAAGACAATAGCGACAGCTTTATCGGCGGGTACTTTCAATTGAAAATAACCACTGTCATTTGTAAGAATACCTTTTTGCTGACCTAGAACAGTGACGGTAACGCTTTGCAATGGCTGTTCGTTCTCACCCAAAACTTTACCACTTATGGTAGCCATTTTTTTCTGAGCAAATACAACTGAAACAAAAAGCAGTAATATAATCAAAAGAATATGGTGCCGTTTCACAAACAGTTTTTATAGATTGGATAAAAATACTCGTTTGTAAGGGAATAACTAAGCTATTTTTCAATTCGTCCGATGCGCAGAAACACTGGAAAATGAATTTCTTTTTGTTCACTATCCTTCCAAACGTTGTCTATATCGTTAATAATTAAATCGATTGGAGATGCATTTTGCTGCTTAATATAATTCTGTACTGCAGACCAACTTTGCAAGTAACCAAGAAGTTGCTCTTTATTCCACGCTAATTGAATATCGAAATTTTTGCCCGGCAACGGACTAAAATCAAACGTAACCGTTTTGTAGGCTTCATCTACATATTTTCGTTCTGCATCCCAGTAAGGCTCGGTAATGTCATGGTAAAAATGTTGAATAATAGCATTCATCTTTTTATCAGTACAGGATAACAAATGGTAAGACCACACAGCCACTACTGCACCCTTCTTCCCTACTCTTTTAGCTTCCCTGTAAAATGCATCCCATTTCAACCAATGGTACGCAGTCGCAACAGTTATTAAATCAAAGCTATTATCGGCAAAGGGTGTTTGTTCTGCAAGCGAAACCTGATAATGAATATTTTCTTTCTGCACAGCATTGCTTAATTGGGCTTCACTAATATCGGTTGCTTCTACCCTTTTAAAATAGTTTGCTAATACTTGTGCAGCTTGTCCATTGCCTGTTGCCTAATCCCAGCAAGCATCTTTATTAGCAACGAAAGAGAAGATGTAATCGAATAACTCTTGCGGATAAGTAGGACGATATTTTGCATAAAGTTGCGCCAGTGTAGAAAAAAATCCTTTGCCATAAGCAAAGTTACAAATGCTTCAACTGCCGGATAACGTTTGCAGGATCAGTTGCGCTAAACACGGTGTTACCTGCAACAAGCACATCAGCGCCGGCATCAATAATTGCTTTAGCATTTTCAAGCGTTACACCGCCATCTACTTCAATTTTTGTAGAAAGGTTTTGTGCTGTGATCATGCCTTTCAATTCTTTCAGCTTATTGATCGTATTTGGAATAAATTTCTGTCCGCCAAAACCAGGATTTACACTCATCATCAAAACCAAATCTATATCCTGCAATACATCTTTCAAAAGCGAAACAGGTGTGTGTGGATTAAGTGCAACGCCAGCCCGCATACCCAATGATTTTATTTGTTGAATATTTCGATGCAAATGTGTGCAAGCCTCTAAGTGAACGGTTAAAATATCAGCACCAGCCTTCTTAAATTCTTCTGCGTACTTTTCAGGCTCTACAATCATCAGGTGCACATCAAACGTCTTTGTTGTTGTTGGTCGCATTTGCTTGATGATTGACATACCAAATGAAATATTCGGCACAAAACGGCCGTCCATTACATCTAGATGAAACCAGTCGGCCTCACTTTGATGAAGCATATTACATTCATCACCCAGTTTTAAAAAATTTGCAGAAAGCAAGGAAGGTGCAACCAGCGCCATGAGCATTTATTTGCGCAGCAAGATAGTAAAGCTTACTGTTAGTTCTCCATTCTGGAGTACTGTTCCAATTTTTCTTTTTCTTTTTGCGTAAGCGAAGCCATCCCTTTCTTGTTGATCTTTTCTAATATGCGGTCTATCTCTTCTTCTTCAGAAAGCTTTTGCAAGTTGTAGCGGTCATCAACGGAGTAATTGAAATTCCTAGCCCTTGTTGTCTTGGTTTTGTTATACCAACCAACAAGAGCAACCACTAGCACGAATAAGAAGAAAATGCCGAGCATTACAACTGAATTTCTTTTCCAATTTAAGAATTTTTGCAAAAAAGAAAAGCTAAAGCTGCAGTATAATTTGGACCGTAGCTGCATTGCTACTATGATACTTTTGTTGCGTCGCACACTTGTACTTCTAATTCATTATTCAACTATTTGCCGTCTCGTTTGTACTTTCACTAACGAAAACAATGCGATGAAAAAAATTGCTGTTGCTATTACCGGTGCTAGTGGTTCCATTTATGCCCAACGTTTCTTACAAAAGATCAATGCTCTGAAAGACCAGGTTTCTGAGCTATCCATTGTTTTAACAGAAAATGCGAAAGAAGTGTGGCAAACAGAATTGAGCAATGAAAATTATCAACAGTTTGATGCACGTTATTTTTCAACCAAAGATTTTAAAGCACCGTTTGCGTCGGGTTCTGCACAATATGATGCACTGGTGATTGTGCCTTGCTCCATGGGTACATTGGGAAGAATTGCCGCAGGTATTTCGAATGACTTAATCACCCGTGGCGCTGATGTAATGTTGAAGGAAAGAAAAAAATTAATTCTGGTAGTTAGAGAAACGCCATTTAATTTGGTGCACATCAAAAACATGGAGACGGTAACGCTAGCCGGCGGTATTATTTGTTCTGCATCTCCTTCGTTTTATAGCAGACCTGATAGCATAGAAAAAGCTATTGACACTGTAGTTGATCGTGTGATTGATCTTACAGGACTCAATAGCAGTTCCTATCGTTGGGGCAAAAACAATTAATCAGTTATTCGTGCACCGGCATTTATCCAATCTGTAATTTTTTGTTGATCTGCCGATGATAGTGACGCCAATGGTGGCGGAGGCATTTGATTCGATGTTCCAGCCTGATCTACAGCACGAAGTTTAATTCTTGCAGCCTGTGCCACAATAGTACAATTATCAGAAAAATTGATCCCATTTTGTGCATTGGTCCCTAAATGACAACCACTGATAGCGCAGTTGGCTTGCAATACTGCCCTTACCGCCGTGAATTTTGGCCCTAGTGTATTGCCACACCCAGATGTATTACCAGTAATATTTTCAGCACTATTCTTAGTACAGGCGAGCATAACTAATAATGTAGTTATGAGTACAAAAACTTTTTTCATAAAGACATTTTCCAATACATGAGTAAAAAATTTTTTTTTGGGGGGGGTGATTATGGATCATAAAAATTAAATCTTTCCGAACTGCTTGCGAATTAAATTCAAAGCACTACCTGCTTTGAACCATTCAATTTGCTGCTCGTTGTAGGTATGATTCAATTTGATTCTTTCTGAAGTACCATCCGCATGATTCAACGTCATTGTTACCTGTTTGCCCGGTGCAAAATCAGTTAAGGCAATATCCATAGTATCATCTTCCAGTATCTTATCATAATCTTCTTTGTTAGCAAAAGTTAATGCCAACATACCCTGTTTTTTCAAATTGGTTTCGTGGATACGTGCAAAGCTTTTTACCACAATGGCACGAACACCCAAGTGACGTGGCTCCATAGCTGCATGCTCACGGGAAGAACCTTCACCATAGTTTTCATCACCCACTACTACAGTACCAATGCCTTTTGCTTTGTACGCTCTTTGTGTTGCAGGCACCGGTCCATATTCACCAGTCAACTGGTTTTTTACGCTATCGGTTTGTCCATTGAAATAGTTAATCGCACCAATCAACATGTTGTTGGAAATATTATCCAAATGACCACGATACTTCAACCATGGGCCAGCCATTGAAATATGATCCGTTGTACATTTTCCTTTAGCCTTGATCAATAATTTCAAGCCTGTAAGGTCTTTCCCATCCCAAGGTGTAAATGGCTCTAATAACTGTAAACGTTGAGAAGAGGGGCTAACAAGCACTTTCACGTCTTTACCACTTGCTGCAGGTGCCTGGTAACCCGGATCATCAACAGAAAAACCACGTGGAGGTAATTCAAAACCTTTAGGTTCATCTAACATTACTTCCTCACCATTTTCATTCACCAATTTATCTTTCAATGGATTGAATGATAAACGACCTGCAATAGCATAAGCCGTAACAATCTCAGGGGAAGCAACAAACGCATGCGTCGATGCTAAACCATCATTACGTTTTGCAAAGTTTCTGTTGAACGAAGTAACAATGGTGTTTTTTCTTGATGGATCATCAATATGACGAGCCCACTGACCAATACAAGGTCCGCAAGCATTTGCCAGCACTACCCCACCAATTTCATCAAATGTATTTAAGTAACCATCTTTCTCAATGGTATAACGTACCAATTCTGAGCCCGGTGTTATGGTGAATTCACTTCTTGTCTTCAAGCTCTTTGTTTTTGCCTGCGCTGCAATAGATGCAGAGCGGCTAATATCTTCATAAGAAGAGTTGGTACAAGAACCAATCAATGCAACTTCTACTGCATCAGGCCAGCCATTAGCAGCAACAGCCTCCGCCATTTTAGAAATTGGCGTAGCTAAATCCGGAGTGAAGGGACCATTTACATGTGGCTCTAATTCACTCAAATTAATTTCAATTATCTGGTCGTAATATTTTTCTGGATTTGCATAAACTTCAGGATCCGGACGCAAATGTTCTCTCACCCCATCAGCTAACGTTGCTACTTGCTCACGATCCGTAGCTTTTAAATAGTCCGCCATTTTATCATCGTAAGCAAACAACGAACAGGTAGCACCTATTTCAGCACCCATGTTACAAATGGTTGCTTTACCAGTACAGCTTAAGCTATCAGCACCTTCGCCAAAATATTCAACAATAGCACCGGTACCACCTTTTACAGTAAGGATACCAGCAACTTTTAAAATGATATCTTTTGCAGAAGTCCAACCACTCATTTTACCCATCAACTTCACTCCAATCAGCTTTGGCATTTTCAACTCCCAAGGCAAACCTGCCATTACATCCACCGCATCAGCACCACCAACACCAATCGCAATCATACCCAACCCGCCGGCATTAGGTGTGTGAGAGTCCGTTCCTATCATCATTCCGCCTGGGAAAGCGTAGTTTTCTAAAACAACCTGATGAATAATACCTGCACCCGGTTTCCAAAAACCAATACCGTATTTATTAGAAATAGAAGAAAGAAAGTCGTACACCTCTTTATTGGTATCAATGGCAGTATTCAAATCTTCTTTGGCGCCAACCTTGGCTTGGATCAGGTGATCGCAATGCACAGTAGAAGGCACCGCCACACGGTCACGACCACAAGTATCAAATTGAAGCAATGCCATTTGGGCTGTAGCATCCTGCATAGCTACACGATCGGGAGCAAAATCTACATAATCTTTACCTCTTTCATAAGTTTTGCTGGCAGGCAGGAAAGTATGTGCGTATAATATTTTTTCGCTGAGAGTAAGCGGACGTTTCAATAAATTTCTGGCTGTTTGAACTTTAATTGGCAGTTCTGTATAAACTTTTTTAATCAGGTCTAAATCAAAGAGCATAATAGACATTATTTTGAGATACAGGCACTTAATTTGCTATAGAAGCTGTATCGCTGTGAAAAAGTGATGCAAATATACCAGAAAATCGGAAATAATTTTCCATGTTGTATGTTTGTAATGCTAAACAATCCTACCTTAACTTTATCAGACATGAATCGTTTAAAAGATTATATCGAATGGCAGGTTTTCGGCGTTTGCTCTGCAATTGGTGAGAAGTTCAATATCGCAACTTCACGCATTCGCACCTGGTTTATTTATGTTTCGTTTCTGACCTTAGGTTCGCCAATCGTGTTTTATATGATCCTTGCATTCTGGATGAATTTGAAACGTTACATTTTTGCTGCGAAAAGAAACCCGTTAAAATATTGGTAGATAGTATATTCTCAAATAATCAGAAGCATTGCGTGAGCAGTGCTTTTTTATTTACTGAACTGTATTGCTACTATCATCGCCTGTTGCGTGGCACACTTGTACATTCACGAACTCTATTGAACAAGTAACACCGAAATCAAAGCCACTTTAAAGTGGCTTTGATTATTATCCTAAAGAAGCTAAGCTTTCTTCTATGGCTTTTATTTTTTCTTCGGCATCGGCTCTTTTCCGGCGTTCTAAATCTACTACTTCAGGTTTAGCGTTTTGTACAAAACGTTCATTACCCAATTTCTTTTCTACGGAAGCTAAAAACCCTTTTTGATATTCCAGGTCTTTCAACAACTGTTCTTTTTGCGCTTCTATGTCTAGTTTCTGTTTGGTTTCGATATAAAACTTATTAGTACCAACAACTACAGTAATGGTATTGGCAACTGTATCGGTTACATAATTGATGCTTTCAGCATTTACCTGTTTAGAAAAGATATTAATAATGTTCTCAAAGCTTTGTTGCTCGCCAGTTAGGATATTTAATTTGATGCTTTCTTTCGGCTTAATGTTGTTTTTATTACGAGCATCGCGGATAGCCGAAATGGCCTGTTTCAACAACTCACCTTGTTGTAAAACTACAGCATCCAAGTTTTCAGCAGGCTTAAATTGTTTCACGCACAAATCATCATTCTTTTCTCCTAATTGATGATAAATTTCTTCTGTAACAAACGGCATAAACGGATGCAACAATTGCATTAGCTGTTCGAAGAAATCTACTGTTTTCGATAACAAATGCTCATCGATCTTCTCACCAAAAGGTGGTTTCACCCATTCCAGATACCAGCTACAGAAATCATCCCAAATAAGTGAGTAAATAGTCTTCAATGCTTCGCTCAACTTGAATGATTTATACAATTCTTCCACCTCGCTTTTAACTTCATTCAGTCTTGTTTCAAACCATGTTGCCGCAAAGGTTGCTTTAATAAAATCGTCTTCGCTTCTTTGGTAAGCAATCACCCCATTAGCTTCCCACATTTTCACTAACTTCAGTGCATTCCATAACTTATTATTGAAGAAGCGACCTTGCTCGCAACTGCTGTCATCAAACAATAAATCATTACCGGCGGGTGCAGCAATTAAAATTCCAAAGCGAACAGCGTCTGCACCAAAGCGATCAACCAGATCAAGTAGGTCAGGTGAGTTTCCTAAACTCTTGCTCATTTTTCTTCCTTGCTTATCGCGTACCATTCCGGTGAAGTAGACATGCTCAAAAGGCTTTTCATGCATGTACTCCTCGCCTGCCATGATCATTCTGGCTACCCAAAAGAAAATAATATCCTGGCCCGTTACCAAAACAGAAGTTGGATAATAATAATTGATGTCAGGATTGTTTGGTCGTGTAATTCCATTAAACACTTCTATTGGCCATAGCCATGACGAAAACCAGGTATCTAATACATCTTCCTCTTGCGATAATTGTGCATCAGTTACGCCATATTGCTCATTGAATTTTTGCTTCGCTTCTTCTTCCGTAACAGCCACTACAAATTTTCCATCTGCATCATACCAGGCCGGAATACGTTGTCCCCACCAAAGCTGGCGACTGATACACCAATCTTTAACATTCTCTAACCAATATTTATAAGTAGCTAAAAAGCGTTCTTCCGGATGAATCTTCACTTCACCACCTGTAACGGCGATTAATGCTTTATCTGCCAGCTCTCGCATTTTTACAAACCACTGCGTTGAGATGCGCGGCTCAACTACAGCACTTGTCCTTTGTGAAAAGCCTAAACGTGTTTGATACTCTTCTTCTTTAATCAGTAATCCCTCTTCACGCAATTTTTCAATGGCTGCTTTCCGTGCTTCAAAACGATCCATTCCCACAAACACTTGCGCAGCTTCACTTAAAGTGCCGTCTTCATTCAAGGTATCAATGGTTGGAAGATGATGCTTCAAGCCAAGATTGTAATCGTTTATATCATGTGCAGGAGTTACTTTCAAAACACCGGTACCAAATTCAGGATCAACATATTCATCGAAAATGATGGGCACTTCCCTGTTAACCAAAGGAACAATTACCCTCTTTCCTTTTAAATTCTGGTAGCGTTCATCATTTGGATTAACACAAACAGCTGTATCACCCATAATCGTTTCAGGACGTTGTGTGGCGATCGTAATAAATTCGTCGCTATCCATCACTTTATATTTTACATAATAAAGTTTGCCCTGAACATTTTTGTATTCAACCTCCTCATCACTCAATGCAGTTTTTGCCTGAGGGTCCCAGTTGATCATTCTTGCACCACGATAGATCATGTCTTTGTTATATAAATCAACAAACACTTTGATCACCGCTTCATAATAATGATCATCCATGGTGAAGTTTACCCGGTTCCAATCAACACTACAACCCAATTTTTTAATTTGGTGATAGATGATACCACCGTATTTATCTTTCCACTCAAACGCATGCTTTAAAAAATCTTCACGGGTTAATTGATGCTTTGAAATGCCCTTTTCTTTTTCCAGCATCTGCACCACTTTAGCCTCTGTTGCAATGGAAGCATGATCGCTACCAGGCACCCAGCAAGCATTAAAGCCACTCATACGGGCCTTGCGCACCAGCACATCCTGCACAGTCTCATTCAAAGTATGTCCCATGTGCAATACACCTGTTACATTGGGAGGAGGAATGACAATAGTAAATGGCTTGCGATGATCAGGTGTACTATTGAAATAACCTTTATCCAGCCAATGCTGGTACCATTTTTCCTCTACTGATTGCGGCTCGAAATTTTTAGATAGCGAAGTACTCATGCGTTAAAATAAAATTGGTGTGCAAAGTTACGTTGTGCACACCAATTGATTAGTAAATAGGATAAGTTGATTAGCTCAGGGAATCGTCCATTTTATTTTTTACATCATGACAAATAAAGGTTTTGCCCTCGTGAACAGTCAGTATTGCTTCGAACATTTCTTCCTTCGATGAGTTTTTGGTCACATAACCCTTAGCTCCTAACTGCATCATATTCCTGGCATATGTAGGTTGGTTATTAATGGAAATGCCGATGATTTTAACCTTAGGGGATTGCTTCATGATCTTTCGGGTTGCCTCAAAACCATTCACCGGCGACATATTAATATCCATTAACATTATGTCGGGTTGAATGGAAGTGGCCACGTCAATAGCCTCAGCGCCAGAAGCGCATTCTGCTACTACTGAAAAGCGAGGGTGAAAATTCAGAATCATTTTCCAGGTTTCACGCACTTGTTGGTGGTCGTCAACAATGATGATACGAATTAAATCGTTTGTCATACAGCAGTTGGTATTTTTAAGCTTTAGGCAATTGACCACCATTGCCAGGAAGACTTAACATAGACACATCGGCACGTTTCAAAGGGTACTCGTATTTTTCCGCATTGTTGTTAGCGTAATTTTACGCTCAGGAATGGCGGAAATTTTATCTCAATTTTTAATTATCAAGGTCTAGTTGACTGTTGTTGATAAAATTTACAAGAGCTGCTGCATTCTTTAAGTTCAACTTCTTCAAAATATTGTAGCGATGTACCTCTACTGTCTTAACAGAGATATATAATTCGTCAGCAATCTCTTTTGAAGAATAACCTTTTTTAATAAAAGCAATAATCTCTATTTCCCGCTGAGAAAGTGAATTTAAACCGTTTTGTGTTTCATCTCCGCTGATCACTTGCTCTGACAAGATGTTTTTAATCTCATCGCAGATGTACTTTTTCCCTCCATGGATTTCCATGATGGCTTTGAACATTTCTTCGCGGGAAGAATTTTTGGTTACATAACCACTAGCGCCTTTTTGGATCATCTTGCGGGCATAACTTGGCTGCGTGTGCAGGGAAACACCTAAGATTTTAGATGCGGGAGAAAATTTGCGGATGTGTTGCGTAGCCTCAATGCCGCTCATGCCTGGGAGATTAATATCCATGATGACAACATTTGGGTGAAGTTTTTTTGCCATTTCGATAGCTTCTTCACCATTGCCACATTCGGCAACAACGGAGAAGCAAGGATCGGTATTCAAAATAAAACTCCATGTTTCTCTTACTAGCGTGTGATCGTCTGCAATTAGGATGGTGATCTTGTCCATAGTGTATTGAAAGTTTAGTTGGTTAGATGAACTGGAAACTGAACATGAATGCAACAACCTTTACCCGGGTTAGTTTCAATGGTTAATTTTCCGTTCATTAAGTAAACACGGTTTTGAATATTTTTTAATCCCACACCTCTCTTCACATTTTTCATATCAAAACCAATTCCGTTGTCCTTTATCATTAAATCTACATTGTTATCCGTTGTTTTTAACGTAACAGTTGCTTTAGCAGCATTGGCATACTTCACTATATTATTCAAAGCTTCTTGCGTAATTCTAAGGATGGCGAGTTTTTGATTTGCTGATAATTGAACATCCGATTTTTTATCTGCTTGCAAAGCTATCGATAGCTTCTGGGTGATGTTGATGTTTTCGATAAGGTCCTTCAAAGAGTCTGTCAAACCTAGGTCTCCTAAGGTTGGGTCCATCAAAGAACGAGACAATTGTCGTATTTCGTTTATGACGTAGATCACATTGTCAGAAGACTTTTTGATTAATTCGTCTTTCATTTCTGCATTGCTGAGCAACAAATCGAGGTATAGCTTGGTAGTAGTGAGCACCTGATTTACGTTGTCGTGCAGTTCTTTTCCAATCTCTCTTCGCTCCTGTTCCTGGGAATCAATAGTTGCCTGATTAATGTCTTTTTGTCGTTCTAATTCTTTTTTCACCAATTCTTCTTCCAACTTTTTTCGCTCACTGATATTTTGTGCAGCACCAATCATACGAACAGGCTTACCTCCTGCATTTTTGATGATGATGCCTCTATCATAAACATGCGTATAGGTGCCATCATCTTTTTTAAACCGGTACTCCAATTCAAATTTTTCAAGGTCAATTGATTGAATGATTTTGTTTATTATGCCTTCCACATACTCGTAATCCTCCGGATGAATACGAGCTAACCAGCTATTGATATTTTGAATCGATTGATTATCATCAACACCATATACTTTACGTAATCCTTCTTCATTACGGTAAAAGGTGCCTGTTTCTAAATTCCAGTCCCAAATCATATCATGCGTTGCCTGCAACATCATGTTATATCGCTCATTGAACACCTGCACCTGATGTAACGACTGGTTATTCACAATCAGTATACGCAATAAATTACGTAACCTGATTAGTGTATTAATCTGTGTTTCGGACGGGGTTTGCGTATGTTTTAAGAAAATGGCGAAACAACCCAATTCGCTTCCGTCGGCATGTTGCACCGGAACAAGCCAAGAAAGTTTCCATTGCTGATCTCTCAAGGACTTTGCATCGATGCTCCAATCTTCCTCAGCAACATTAGCAACAATCAAATTATTTTTATTCAGATGGCTAATTGTTCGCTGCGTATTTTTTTGGATCCACTGTTGCAACTCTTTTGTGTGGCCATTAAAGCTTTTTGTAGTAATTAAATTATAATCGTCGTTTTGTTTCAGTAACAGTACAGCATTGATATCGGAATGTAAATATTCAAATCCTTGCAAAAACGTTTTAATAACCGTATTAAAACTAATGCTTGGGATAGCGCTCGTTTCAAATACACGAAGTTCTAAAGCAACGATTTCCTGCTGGTATTTCTTATCGGAAACATCTGATGCAGCACCGATTAAACGAACTGGCCGGCCTTCTTTATTTCGTATAATAAAACCTTTATTAACTACATAGGCATAAGAACCATCCTGGCGCCTGTAGCGAAACTCTTCTTCTAGTTTTTCCACATTCGGATTCGCTAATGCTTTATTGATATTACTTCTAAGTTGTCCAACATCGTCAGGATGGACACGATCGATAAATTCGTCTGAACTTATTGAATTACTATCAGATAATGGAAAGCCAAATGTCTTTGAATAATTATCAGTTACTACTAAGCAATTCGTTTTTAAATTCCAATCCCACACAACATCGGTTGTAGCCAAAGTGACCTTCTCAAATCGTTCATAGCTACGTTCTAATTCTCTTTCTTTGATCTTCCGATCCGCTATATCCCGAATTACCCCAATCATACGAATAGGTTTCCCATCACTGTCACGAACAATAAATCCTCTATCTAAAACATAACGATACTTGCCTTTAGCATCTTTGAATTGATATTCTTCTTTCCAATATTTTTTAGCAGTGTATTGCAATGCATGTTCTAAACTATGCTCTACCCTTGGGCGGTCTTTCTCGTGAATAAAACTTGTCCATGTTTCCAAATTAATATTCTCTCTATAACCAAAAAATTTTTGCAAACCTTTGCTCCAATGTATATTGTTTGTA
The DNA here is from genome assembly GCA_040290035.1 of Chitinophagaceae bacterium. Taxonomy (GTDB): domain Bacteria; phylum Bacteroidota; class Bacteroidia; order Chitinophagales; family Chitinophagaceae; genus Flavisolibacter. The sequence goes on along the minus strand of PSMG01000008.1, from coordinate 74,487 downwards.
GCTAGGTCCCAATCCAAAATAGCTACAGAAGCAGCTTTACAGGCTAACTCAAATCGCTCATTGCTTTTTTTAAGTTCGTTTTCAGCGGCAATTCGTTTTGTGATGTCATTGGAACAAATCATGCGGCATACCCGACCATGATAAATAAGGTCTTTGCTGGTTACTTCTGTATCAATTATTTCACCGTTTTTCTTTATATGGCGAACAGAATGATGTGTCGCCTGTCCGCCATCTTTTACTGATTCGAGTAAATTTTTTAAAACCGCATAATCTTCTTCCGGACGCAAATTTTTAATCGTTAAGGATAAAAATTCCTCTTTCGAATAGCCATATTTAGCAACAGCAGCATCATTTACATCTACTATATCCAACGTTTCTGTGTCATATATCCACATAGGCATTGGATGATTATAAAAGAGTTGTTTATAACCCTCTTCAATTGTTTTTTGCTCTGTGATGTCTGTGTGCGTACCGATCATGCGCAACGCTTTACCAGAAGCATCGTTCTCGATGATCATACCACGGAAAAGAATCCACTTATAATCTCCTTTTTTGGTACGTATACGCTGTGTGGTTTCGTAATAAGGTTCTGAACTACATGTATGCTCCTGGATTGTTTTTTCTATATTTTGAAGGTCTTCAGGATGCAGCAACTTTTTCCAATCATCAATGTTATCCCCTATTTCATGTTCTTCGAAACCGAACAATTTTTTCCATGTCGTGGAATAATATGTTTTACCTGTTCTGATATTCCAATCCAAAACTCCCTGGTTTGTTCCTTCCAAGGCAAAACGCCAACGTTGTTCGGTTTGCTTTATAGCTACTTCAGCCTTTACTCTTTCCGTAATGTTATAAGAGGTCACTAAGACAGCAATTACTTCACCCCGCTTATCATAAACAGGTTTATATCTCATTTCGAAATGCAGTACCGCTTCATCACAATTAATTTCAATTGTAGATGTTTGCTCCTGACCATTGAAAACATTTTGATATAAAAGCGACAAAGCTTGCTTTCTGCTTTCTGGGACCAAATCAAGAACTGACGTTCCGACTCCTACTTCGTATCCTAAGCATTTACGAAAAGCATTTACGGCTGCTTTGGTACAAGCAATAATTCTTAAATCTTTGTTTACCAATAAGACAGCACCGTCCGGCAAGCCGAAAATCATAGCGACTGTGCTATGCTCCACCACCTTCTGGAACTCTTGATAGTCCAGTAATAAGTGGTCTTTGGTTAAAGCAGACATTGTTTCGGTTTTCACATCAGATTTTTTGGAATATCTGTGAAAGATAAGCTTATGGAAGTTTAAGATGTTTTTTTTTTAACAAATACTAAAAAAAATTGACCTCTGTCAAGGTTTCATAAGTATTTTTCTTTTTTCACCTAAATAAATGACCTTATTATAACGGTGATAAGTAGTTGCAATTTTTAACCTACATTCATCTAAAATTGAGTTTTATGGATCGGCGGTTAACTTCCTGGTATTGTCATCGCTTGGGTAAAGAAATGCCAATTGCTACATATGGTTATTATGGCTTTGCTTTATTATTAGTTCCTACTGCAGCCGCAGATTATTTAGAGTATGAACGTTTTCAACTAATTGAAACATTAAAGCCGTTTATAGAAAGTGGGAAGGTGAAAATTTTTTCTATCAATAGCATTAACAATGAAAGTTGGTTGAATAATGAAATAGATCCAAAACATAAAATCATTCGTCACCAGCAGTTCAATGAATATGTTTATGAAGAGGTTATTCCGTTTATAAAAATGAATACCAGCAATGAAACGCCAATCATTATTTCTGGAGCATCCTTCGGCGCATTGCATAGTATGAACCTGTTTTTGAAAAGACCCGATTTAATCAATGGTGTGCTTGCCATGAGTGGCGTGTATGATCTTACAGAATACACCAAAGGCTATTACGATGAGGATGTTTACTTCAATAGCCCACAACATTATCTACCTAATCTTACCGATCACAATATATTAGAACAAATAAGGCGCAGTAATCATATTCATCTTTTCAGTGGAAGTGGTCCCTACGAAGATCCGAATGCAACAAGAAGCTTTGCTGGCATTTTGTATGAAAAAGGTATTCATTACGAGTTAGACATCTGGGGAAATGAATGGCCGCATGACTGGAACACCTGGCGAACTGTTTTGCCACACTATTTAGCTACGAGATTTTAATAGACGAAAACATCGAATCAGTTGATTCGATGTTTTTATAGAACGACTACCTAAAACAAATCACCGTCTTCCACCTTGTACTTCTCTTTTATTTTTCTGAGCAGTTCATCCATGCTTGCCCAATGATCTTTAGAGCTCCATTCACCTCGTTCCCATTTATCTAGTTCTTCATCAATATGCTTTTTTTGCAGCTCTGAAAGTTTATTGACTAAATTATCAGACATCTGTTTTTGTTTTTGATAAAATGTCTTTTTCTTCTCGTATAAAATTTCTTTGCTTTTGCGCATATTATTTTCATCAGCGGCCATCTGCAATAATTCTTCTGTAGCTAAGGCAATATCATAGGGACCTATCGACATTATTAATTTAGAAAGAAGGGGTCTATCTCAATTAATATAATCAGTAAAGAAAGCATGGTGCTTGTCCACCAAACGCTACTCTCTTCATCAGACAGATCAGACAACGCTTTATTCTTTTCCAAAAAACCTTGATTGGCAACTACGGAAGCTTCATACGCTTTTCGTTTTTCTTCCAAATTAGCTTTAGCAGATGCAATAATGCTGTCTTGTGTTTTGATACCGGACGACAATTCGCTTAATTCAGGACTGAATTGGGCTGAAGAACTGGTAAAAGCAACCATCTTTAAACGGGTGAGTTTTTCTATCCCTCTTTTCCCCGACCCACCTGTTCCATCTGCTTCCTGCAGGTAAGCAGTTTGCAAATTGTATAAGGTGTCTTCTATTGCATTCTTTCTCGCAGTTAAACGATTTTTTTCACCATTTGCCGATGCTAACAACAATTTATTTTTGGCTTGCAATAAACTGTCGTTGCGGGTAATTTTCTTATGCATATTCTCGATCATCTTCACTGAAATTTCCTTTTCAAAAACTTTTAACTCTAACGGCCGTGCAATGGTTAAACCAATCAACAAAGCCAATGCAAGACGAGGAATTGCCATCAGCATTTGCCTTCTCTTCGATACACCATATTTACGCATGGTAGAAACCAGAAACCGATCGAAATTGAAAATGATAAAGCCCCATACCAATGCAAACACAATTGCGTATGCTAAGTTTCCGAACACACTATACAAAGCTTAACCAGAGGAAAGCTTAGCTAAAGCAAATGTTGCCAGCAATACTCCACCCAAACCCGAGTATTTGATATGTTCGGAAGGAAATTGCTTCAATAATTTTTGATGTGCACCAGCACACCACCATAAAAAGTTTGTTTCTGCTTTTTGCCACTGCTTCCAAATGAGTCATAAGAGTACATATCCTGCTCTGCAGCAGCATCTTTTTCTGTTGCCATAACATTGATTTTCTTAGAAAATAAAATTGGTTGAAGCGGGACTCTTTATGAACGAGATACTGCTGTAAAAAGTATTACTGAGCCGTTAAGAAAGGTTTAAAGCAAAAGTACAATTAAAGAGGGAAGTTTAGAGGAGACTACCCCTGCTGCTTGTTAGAAGCAGTTAATTGATCAATTACCTTAAATTTTATACTTCCAAAATTTGCTCTAAACTTATTTTGTTGAGATAAGGTTCTATAAATTGTGTCGAATGAAAGGAGATGAATTTTACGATTTCGTTGTCGTGCAAATGGTAATACACTTCCACATAATAATCGTTTATACCATAAAGCACCATCAGGCAATCGTCTTCATCACGTTCACTTAAATAAACACCCCTTTGGCAGATAATATTTGCTTGCATCGGTACATCAAGCAACTGAAAGTCCATAAAGTGCATTATATAGAGGATTGGTTTATGCTACTAACGAACGTACTACTAACCAGTATCTATCAATCTTTTAGTTGTTGCACCGTTCGTGAAAATGTAGGGTAAGATAGCAAAGGACCCGTAAGCGCTGCAGCAATAATTATGCTTTTGTAACACATTTCCTCACGCTTGATCAACCACAAGCATATTATTATCCTTGCCGAAAGTATTGCAAGAATCAAAGTCAAAGAGTATTTTTAATAAAATCACTTTCTTGATCGAAGAATTTACATTTCACTGGAACGAAAAGAATTGGTCAGCCTATTTTAATGGGCTGATACGGGACCGGATTGTGGTTCATTTTGCAGACAGAGAACTAAGAGACCTTTTTGGCGAACCGTTATTGTATTCAAAAGGTGATTCAAATCAACGGGAAGTAAGACTGAATAAGGAATTCCCTTCTCCCCACAACGGTGTACTTACCATTATTCAAGACAGCATAGAAGATAAAATAGGTATGAGCCTGCAAGATTTTTTAGTAATTGAAGAATAAGCTCTACACTAATTTATCTTCATTACCACTTCTTGTATATCCAACAGGTTTAAGTAAGGCGATAATCTGTCCGTTCCCTCAAACTCTTTCATCTGTACCGGCTCAGAATCAGCATCAAAGAAAATTTCCACGTAGTAGCCGTACAATTCATAAAGACTAACTAAGTAATCTTCCTCTGAGCGCATGAGGTTTAGCGCTACTCCATCTTGCCATAAAATAAAAGCTTTGAAGTCTGGATTAAAATTCTGGAATGTTTTAAAAGGTATCATTAAGTATGATTTATCAAAAAAAATGTGCTTTTATAAACTTTCCGTTGATTATGTGTTAAGCGATTATTATGAATTGTGGAATCCGCGCTACTATTAGCTACTGCAATTTATTTACCAAGATTAACCGCACCTGATTTAGTAAGTATTTCACACAAAAACTTTGGTAAAGTTTTGTTGGTTATGAAAGTTTTGAAAAAAATTTAGACGCAAATTTGTGCAGAACTCTATTTTTGCTGCCTCGAATGAATACCAGCATACATAATAAACATTTTATTTTCCATCAGCAGGCAGCTACCCGCACCTATGATGTATGCTTTGACGTGTTTCGCTACTTAGCGAGACGACGTTTCTGATAGGAAGAGCCCTTGACCGCGGCCCCTATCAGTGAATGATTCCCCGAAATACTTATTGGTATAGAATTGGTTTTCCTTTAGTTCTATCAATTTTTTTAATAGTGAACGATAAGAATATCATTATTAGGGTTGCTAACCCTGAAGACAAGGTATACGCTAAAATAATTACTGACGAAATGGAAGCCTCAGCAAAAGCACGTGGCACCGGTATAGCCAAACGCAGTCCCGAATATGTAGGGCAGAAAATGGACGAAGGTAAAGCTGTAATTGCCCTTACACCTGAGGGCAAATGGGTGGGCTTCTGCTACATCGAAACATGGGAAGGGGAATATGTAGCCAATTCCGGGCTTATTGTATCTCCTGAATTCAGGAAAAGCGGTGTGGCAAAAACTATCAAACACCGTGTGTTTCAGCTAAGCCGTGAAAAATATCCCGATGCAAAGATCTTCGGCCTGACTACTGGTTTAGCAGTAATGAAGATCAATAGCGACTTAGGTTATGAGCCAGTGACCTATTCCGAACTAACACAGGATGAAAAGTTTTGGGCCGGTTGTAAAAGTTGTGTCAACTACGATATTCTAATGAGTAAAGAGCGTAAGAACTGCCTCTGTACTGCTATGCTTTTTGATCCAAAAGATTATTATCAACCTACGGAAACACAAGAGCATTTTGAAGAGAAGAGTAAAGTGTATGAGCGGTTGCTTAAAATAAAACAAAGTAAATTTTTGAAGCGTTTGAGGGGTGTTGATAAAACAGTCATGAGGAACGTACCCCTAATAGAAAGTTGAAAATGGCTTCCATTTACTATTCATTGACGGGAACAATAAAGAAACTTATTTACGGGGCAATCACTTTTTGGTTTGTTTAATAAAGCAATGGAAGAAATCTGGCACCAGCAGTTGTTCTCTTATGAAACTTTGATGGCGCCCCAATCTTCAACACTAACAACTAATTGATCAAAAAAGAAAGCACCATCGAAAATGGCGAAAAATCAAGATAAAACAATTTCATCAGCCGGGAAAAAGATCGTTCTAGGATTTAGCGGCGGTTTAGATACGTCTTACTGCGTAAAATATTTAAGCGAAGAGCAAGGTTACGAAGTACACAGCATTATTGTAAACACTGGCGGATTTAGCGATGAAGAACTTAAAGCAATTGAAGCCCACGCTTATAATTTGGGTGTAAGAACACATACTGCTGTTGATGCCGTCAAAAGCTATTATGAAAGAATTATCCGATACCTCATTTTCGGAAATGTGTTGAAGAATAACTCTTATCCTTTAAGTGTAAGTGCAGAACGTTTGGCGCAAGCATTACATATCGCCGAACATGCAAAGGCCTTAGGTGTCGATGCCGTAGCACACGGAAGCACTGGAGCAGGCAACGACCAGGTGCGTTTTGATATGGTCTTTCACATCATGATTCCGGGGATTAAAATCATTACCCCTATTCGTGATCTGAAGTTGAGCCGTGAACAGGAAATTGAATACTTAAAAAGCAAAGGCGTGAACATGAATTTTGAAAAGTCCATGTACTCTATTAATAAAGGCTTATGGGGAACAAGCGTTGGTGGTAAAGAAACACTTTCTTCAAAGGGTATTTTACCTGAAGAAGCATGGCCAACGCAAGTGACAAAAACAGGCGATGAAGAAGTAAAGCTTTCGTTTAAAAAAGGTGAATTGACGAAAGTAAATGATAAGAAATTTGATCATCCATCTGAAGCCATTCAATACCTTCAAACATTAGCGGCACCTTATGGTATTGGCAGAGACATTCACGTAGGTGATACCATTATTGGGATTAAAGGTCGTGTTGGATTTGAAGCAGCTGCGCCGATGGTTATTTTAAAAGCACATCACGCATTGGAAAAACATGTATTGACTAAATGGCAATTGAACTGGAAGGATCAAGTGGCTTTATTCTATGGCAACTGGTTACATGAAGGACAAATATTAGATCCGGTGATGAGAGATATTGAAGCCTTCTTCACTAGTTCGCAGCAACATGTTACAGGTGAAGTGTTTGTCCAATTATTACCTTACCGTTGCCAAATTATTGGCATTGAATCTAAGTTTGATCTTATGAGCAGCAAGTTCGGTAAGTATGGCGAGATGAATACCGGATGGAGCGGTGATGATGTAAGAGGTTTCAGCAAAATTTTCGGCAATCAAACTTCTATTTATCACCAGGTAAATGAAGAAACAAATAAGCAATGAAAATAACTTCCAAATACCAACCATTGAAACATTACAAGTGGGGCAATGATTGTGATGGATGGACATTGGTTGACGGGGCCTCATTATCAATAAAGCAAGAACAAATGCCTGCCAGTACATCAGAAGTAGTGCATTACCATCAAAAAGCCGCACAGTTCTTTTTTATTTTAGAAGGCAAGGCACAGTTTGAAATTGAAGATGTATTGGTTGATATATGTGAAGGCGAAGGTTTACATATTGAAGCAGGCAAAAAACACCGAATTATCAATAACACTAATGAATCGTTGGAATTTATCTTATGTTCTCAACCTTCAACAAACAATGATCGCATAAATGTGGAATAACTATGAATAAGATTAAGGTTGGCATTATTGGAGGAGCAGGTTATACGGGTGGCGAATTGATACGACTGCTCATTCACCATCCGTATGTAGCTGTTTCGTTTATTCATAGTCGCAGTAATGCGGGAAATGCTGTATCCTCGGTTCATCATGATCTGTTAGGTGAAACAAATTTGACATTTAGCGGTGCGCTGTCGAATGATATTGATGTTTTGTTTTTATGTGTGGGTCATGGTGAAACAAAAAAATTTTTAGCTACTAATCAAATCAACGAAAAAATAAAAATTATTGACCTATCACAAGACTTTAGATTAAATCAGCAATCGCAAATAGGCAATCGAAAATTTATTTATGGATTACCGGAGATAAATAAAGAAATGATTAGAACTGCAGATAATATTGCCAATCCTGGTTGCTTTGCCACTGCTATTCAATTAGCTTTATTGCCGTTGGCAAAAGCAGGTTCGCTGGATAAAGTTTATACCACAGGCATTACAGGTTCTACTGGTGCCGGACAAAGTCTTTCACCTACTTCGCATTTTAGTTGGAGAGCAAATAATATTCAAGCCTACAAAACATTAACCCATCAGCATCTAAAAGAGATCAAACAATCGCTTAAACAATTAGGCGCTGATGAAATTGAATTGAATTTTGTTCCTTGGAGAGGAGATTTCACAAGAGGTATTTTTATTTCTTCAACTATTACCTGCGATAAAAGCATAGAGGAATTGATTGCTTTATACCAGGAGTTTTATTCAGGACAACCATTTACTATTTTAAGCCAGGATCAAATTTATTTAAAACAAGTGGTGAATACCAACAAATGTGTGATTCATCTGGAAAAAGCAGGAACAAAACTGGTAGTACATTCTGCAATTGATAACCTGTTAAAAGGTGCATCTGGACAAGCTGTTCAGAACATGAACCTGATGTTCGGCATTGATGAATGTGCCGGATTGAATTTAAAAGCGAGTACGTTTTAAGTTATACGTTGTAAGTTTAGAATATGCAGAACTATAAAGAACTTAAAGTATGGGAGAAGGCACACCACTTTACCTTGAAAGTATTTGAAATGACAAAGTATTTTCCTAAAGATGAAATATACAACCTGACAAATCAACTACGCAGAATATCTTCTTCTATCCCTGCTAACATTGTGGAAGGGTGCGGTAAAAATTCACAAGCTGAATTTACACATTTTCTAAATATCGCATTAGGTGCAGCCAGCGAAGCCGAATATTTTTTGATTCTTTCAAAAGATTTAAACTACCTGCCTAATGATGATTTTCTGAAATTATCTGAAAACATTAATGAAATAAAAGCGATGCTGATAAGCTTAATTAACAAAGTAAGAAGCGCAAGAACAACTTAGAACTTATCACGTAAAACGTATCACTCAAAATGAAATTATTCGACGTTTATCCAATCAACAACATCAACATTGTACGGGCAACAGGCTCTTACGTGTGGGATGAAAATAATATTCAGTACTTAGATCTCTACGGCGGTCATGCAGTAATAAGTGTTGGACATACAAATCCGCATTGGGTGAAGCGAATAGAAGAGCAGCTTAATAAAATCGCTTTTTATTCTAATTCCATTGAAATTCCGATTCAAAAAGAATTGGCAGATAAATTAGGAAAGCTAAGCAGCAAAGAAAATTATCAGTTGTTCCTATGCAATAGCGGAGCGGAAGCAAATGAAAATGCATTGAAGCTGGCAAGTTTCCATACAGGCAGAAAAAAAATTATTGCGTTTAAAAAAGCATTTCATGGCAGAACCTCATTGGCTGTTTCAGCCACAGATAACAAAACGATTGTTGCTCCTGTAAACGAAACCGACAATATTGTTTTTCTTCCCTTCAATGACGATGAAGCTTTGAAGAGTTACTTTGAAGAAAACAGTAACGAAGTAGCTGCAGTCATTATTGAAACCATTCAGGGTGTTGGAGGTATTAATGTTGCTAATGAAGATTTTTTAAAGCTGATCAGGACTTTGTGTGATAAACATGACGCATTGCTGATTGCCGATGAAGTGCAGTGTGGCTATGGCAGAAGCGGGAAGTTTTTTGCAATGGACTATGCAGACATACATGCAGACATTTATACCATGGCAAAAGGCATGGGCAATGGCTTTCCGATCGGCGGCATTTTGATTGCACCACACATTCAACCCAGGCACGGTATGTTAGGAACAACCTTTGGTGGTAATCATCTGGCTTGTGCAGCAGCATTGGGTGTGCTAGAAGTAATAGAAGAAGAAAACTTATTACATGCAGCAAAAGAAAACGGTGCTTATTTAATGCAGCGATTGAAAGAGATCAACGCCATTCAAAACGTTCGGGGCATGGGCTTGATGATTGGCTTTGACGTACCAGAAGAATTAAAAGATTTGCGCAAAAACCTGTTACAGCAACAACATATTTTTACAGGGGAAGCAAAACCAAATGTGATTCGTTTGTTGCCTGCATTGAATATTTCCAGACAACAGTTAGATGATTTTATAAATGCTTTGCAGGTAGAAATAGAAAAATTGAGAAGCAAAACCAGCGTTGAACTTGCTCAATAGAATTATTGGATGCACAAGAGTGCGACGCAACCAAAGCCAATAGTAGCAATACAGTTAATCACCTAAATAAAAGAAAATTGAAGCAATTCATTTCCGTTCACGATGTTTCCAATATCGATGGCTTGGTAGAAAAAGCATTGCAATACAAAGCCTCCCCGTTTAAAAACAAAACCTTGGGTTCGAATAAACGTATTGGCTGTTTATTTTTAAATCCAAGTATGCGTACCCGCCTGAGTACGCAAATAGCAGCGCAAAATCTAGGTATGGAAGCTATTGTGTTTAACGTAGGTGCTGAAGGTTGGGCCTTAGAATTTGGCGAAGGTGCGGTGATGAACGGAACAACTGTAGAGCATGTGAAAGACGCGGCACCAATTATGGGCAACTATTTTGACATACTTGCAATCAGAACATTTCCTTCTTTAAAAAACAGAGAAGAAGATTACAGCGAACAATACATCAAACAGTTTATTAAGTATGCTGGCATCCCTGTAATAAGCTTGGAAAGTGCTACGCTGCACCCACTACAAAGTTTAACTGATGTGATCACCATCAAAGAAACTTTTCAGGAAAAACGCAAACCAAAAGTGGTATTGACTTGGGCACCACATGTCAAAGCATTACCACAGTGTGTTGCCAATAGTTTTGCGCAGTGGATGACGACCTGGGGCGAAGCAGATTTTGTAATTACACATCCCGATGGTTATGTCTTGGATGAGCAATTCACAAAAGGTGCAACTATCACACAAAATCAAGATGAGGCTTTGCAAGATGCCGACTATGTGTACGTGAAAAATTGGAGCTCTTATGAAAATTACGGACAGGTGTTGACCACAGATAAAAGCTGGATGCTTAGTAATGAAAAGTTGAAATTGACCAATGGTGCCAAAGTTATGCATTGCCTGCCCGTACGTAGAAATGTGGAGTTGAGTGATGAGATTTTAGATGGACTCAACAGTATTATTACAAGAGAAGCTTCGAACCGAGTGTGGGCCGTACAGGCAGTGATTAGTGAGATTCTAAGTGCAAATTTTTAACCAGAATTGGAAAGATTAATTGTTATAAAAATTGGTGGCAACATCATCGATGATGAAAAAAAGCTTGCTGCATTTCTTAAAAGCTTTGCAGTGCTTGAAGGAAAAAAAATACTAGTGCATGGCGGCGGTAAATTAGCTACTAAAATTGCAGAAGGCATGGGCATTCAGCAGCAAATGGTAGAAGGAAGAAGAATTACTGATACAGAAACGTTGAAAGTAGTGACGATGGTATACGCAGGTTATATTAACAAAAACATTGTTGTACGACTGCAGGCTTCCGGTTGCGACGCTATTGGTTTGAGTGGTGTTGATGGCAATTCCATACAAGCCCACAAAAGAACAGATACTAATTTGGGCTTTGGCTTCGTGGGGGATATAGATACTGTTAATACTTCATTTCTACAAAGCATGCTGGCACAAAACTTTACTCCTGTGCTTGCACCAATTACTCATGATGGTAAAGGACAATTACTGAACACCAACGCCGACACTATTGCACAGAAAATAGCAAAGGCTTTTAGCTCTTGTTATGCCGTTGAATTAATTTATTCTTTTGAAAAAGCTGGTGTGTTGATGAATGCAGAAGACGATACTTCTGTTATTTCTACGATAAATACGAGCTTTTATAAAGAACTAAGGGAAAAGAATGTCATTTTTGCAGGCATGATACCAAAGTTGGACAATGCCTTTAGTGCATTAAACAATGGTGTAAAAAAAGTAATCATTGGCAAAGCAGAAGAACTGCAGCAATTAATTTCAGGAACTTCAGGAACGACAATTATTAATGATTGAAACTTCACTACATAATTTACAGGATGATGCAATAAAACTGTTGAAAGAATTAATTGCTATTCCATCTTTCAGCAAAGAAGAAGATAGAACTGCCGATTGCATTGAATCATTTCTACAACATCGTGGTGTAAAAACAAACCGTTTCTTGAATAATATTTGGGCATGCAACCAGTATTTCGACGAGAGCAAACCAACCATTCTTTTAAACTCGCATCACGATACCGTAAAACCAAATAGTGGTTACATGCTTGATCCGTTCACGGTTATTGAAAAAGATGAAAAACTTTTTGGCTTGGGAAGCAACGATGCAGGTGGTCCATTGGTCTCCCTGATCGCTACGTTTTTGCATTTTTACAACCAGGAAAATTTATTCTATAATCTTGTCATCGCCGCTACTGCAGAAGAAGAAATTTCAGGTAAGAATGGTATTGAAGCAATATTGCCGCAACTTCCAAAAATCGAATGCGCCATTGTTGGAGAACCAACACAGATGCAACTGGCTGTTGCAGAAAAGGGTTTGCTGGTACTGGATTGCATAACTCGGGGCAAATCAGGACATGCTGCACGAGACGAAGGTGAAAATGCTATTTACAAAACAATGATGGATATAGAATGGTTGTATTGCTACCGTTTTGAAAAAGTCTCTGATTTGCTTGGACCGGTGAAAATGACGGTGACATCTATCGAAACAGAAAACAAAGCCCATAATATTGTTCCGGCAGAATGCAAATACATTGTTGATGTTCGGGTGAATGAATTGTATACATTGGAAGAAGTACTGCACATCATTGAAGAAAATATTCAGAGTGATGTAAAACCAAGAAGCTTGCGCATCAAATCATCAGCTATTTCTGCAGAACATCCTTTAGTCAAATCCGGATTGGAATTAGGAAGAACTTATTACGGCTCTCCTACTACATCAGACAAGGCATTGATGCCTTTTCCTGCATTAAAAATGGGCCCTGGCGATAGTGCAAGAAGTCATACCGCTGATGAATTTATTTTTATTAAGGAAATCAAGGAAGGTATTGACTTATACATCCAATTACTTAATAAACTACTCTTATCCTAATTCGTTTTCATTCCTGTTTAAATTCGTGTTATGAAGCTTTGGCAAAAAGAAAATACATCTGTTTCGGGGTTGATTGAAAAGTTCACTGTTGGTAGAGACAAAGAGTTTGATATTCTACTGGCAAAATATGATGTGCAAGGATCGATAGCGCATGTACAAATGTTAGGTGAAGTCGGCTTGATGACTAAAGAGGAAGCGGCAACAGCTATTGAAGCATTGAAACAAATTGCGGAAGAAATTCAAAATTCAAAATTCGAAATTCAAAATGATGTTGAAGATGTGCATTCACAAGTTGAATTGCTACTGACACAACGCATTGGTGATATTGGCAAAAAAATTCATAGCGGCAGAAGCAGGAACGACCAGGTGGCTGTAGATATTAAACTTTATTTACGTACAGAGGTGTTAAGCATAAAAGATGAAGTGAAACAGTTGTTTGACTTACTGATTGCACAGAGTGAAAAATTAAAGGATAAATTATTCCCTGGCTATACACATCTCCAAATTGCGATGCCTTCTTCTTTTGGTTTGTGGTTTGGCGCTTATGCAGAAAGTTTAGTTGATGATCTGGAAATGTTAGCTGCATCCTACGCAGTTGCCAATAAAAACCCGCTAGGTAGTGGAGCGGGTTATGGCTCTTCGTTTCCATTAAATAGAACAACGACTACACGGCTTTTAAATTTCGCTTCGCTGAATTTCAATTCAGTTTACGCACAAATGAGTAGGGGTAAAACAGAAAAATTAGTAGCAGTGGGATTAAGTTCTGTTGCCGCAACGCTTAGCAAGTTAGCAATGGATTGCTGCCTGTACCTGAATCAAAATTTTGGCTTTATCTCCTTCCCTGCCGAACTCACTACAGGCAGCAGTATTATGCCGCATAAAAAGAACCCTGATGTTTTTGAATTGATAAGAGCTAAGTGTAACCGTATTCAAGCCATTCCAAATGAGTTGACACTGCTACTGAACAATCTTCCATCAGGCTATCACCGCGATTTACAATTGACTAAAGAAATATTGTTTCCTGCTATTGAAGAACTGAAAGCCTGCTTACAACTTACAGGTTTGATGTTGTCCAGCATTGAAGTAAAAGACAATATTCTTGCGGATGAAAAGTACAAATACCTGTTTAGCGTAGAGGCCGTGAATGAATTGGTGAACAAAGGCATACCGTTTAGAGAGGCCTATCAACAGGTTGGAAATGCTATAGAAAAAAGTGAATTCAGCTTCGATTTTACCAAAGGTTTATATCATACGCATGAGGGCAGCATTGGTAATTTATGCAGCGAAGAAATTAAGAAGAACCTTGAAAAAGTCTTGGTCAAATTCTAAGTTGTGTTGCTAAATAGACTTCCTACAGTACAAGAGTGCAACGCAACTGAAGCTTTATAGTAGCAGTACGGCCGACTACACTATCATTTTATGCCGCATCTCATTAAGAAACTCAGCACAAGAAACCCAAAGCAGAAACGGCTAATTCCTTACTTTTGCCCAACTTTTAAATTTAGCTATGAGCATACTTGTTAATAAGTCTTCGAAAATTTTGGTACAAGGCTTTACCGGTACCGAAGGTACTTTTCATGCTTCGCAAATGATTGAATACGGAACCGATGTGGTAGGTGGCGTTACTCCCGGCAAAGGTGGTACTACTCACCTCGACAGAAGAGTATTTAATACTGTGGCTGATTGCGTAGCCGAAACAGGTGCTAATGTGTCTATCATATTTGTTCCGCCGGCTTTTGCGGCTGATGCCATCATGGAAGCTGCTGATGCAGGCGTTGGGCTGATTGTGTGTATTACTGAAGGTATTCCGGTGCAGGATATGGTAAAAGTGAAGAACTTTTTACAAGGTAAGACTTCTCGTTTGATTGGACCTAACTGCCCTGGTGTAATTACCGCAGGCGAATGCAAAGTGGGCATCATGCCGGGCTTTGTGTTTAAGCAAGGTCGCATTGGTATTGTGTCTAAATCAGGTACGCTTACTTATGAGGCAGCAGACCAGGTAGCAAAAGCAGGCTTGGGTATTTCTACAGCAGTGGGTATTGGTGGTGATCCAATCATCGGCACTACTACCAAAGAAGCAATTGAATTATTTATGAATGATGATGATACCGATGCCATCGTAATGATTGGTGAAATTGGCGGTGGTATGGAAGCTGAAGCTGCTCGTTATATCCAATCAACAGGTAATAAAAAAACGGTAGTAGGTTTCATAGCCGGACAAACTGCTCCTCCGGGTAGAAGAATGGGACACGCAGGTGCTATTGTTGGTGGAGCAGAAGACACCGCCGCTGCTAAAATGAAGATCATGGAAGAATGTGGCATTCATGTAGTACAAAGTCCTGCTGATATTGGTAAAACAATGGCTTCAGTTATCAACAAATAAATAAAAGTATTTGCATAAAAAAGCCCTCGCCACAAACGAGGGCTTTTTATTTATAGCGGTTCTTAGGAAATCGTGCCTCTCTTCCCTCTGGCTTGCTTATCTCTGTAGGACAACAATGCCTTGATCAATTATTTTATAAAAGTTATTTACTTCCGTTGCATATAAAGTTGAAGCCCTTACCGTAGTAAGGGCTTCGTCGCATTCAATAAGTACAAGATTAGTGTGTGATTAATATCTGTAACTGTGGATATAATTGTCTAAATCAGCCTGCCCATTAGCAGAAAACAAATCATACAATTGACGATAGTTATTCGGATCTACTGTCTGACGATACGCCAGCTTTGCCAACGCTAAACGGTCATTTTCAGAAGAAAAGATTTGCAACATTTGTCGAATCTGTTAAGTAGAAAAATAATAACTGGTATTACTTACAGTTTCCTTAGCAGTATTCAATTTACCAAACCATTGGCTGCGAATATGCTGCACCAATTGATTAAAGTCAGCATCGTTCATAGCTGCATGTTAACGGTTATTGTACCCACCATTGCCATAATTCCCATCACCGTAGTTGCCATTTCCCCGGTTGCGGTCATACCTACGATCATCTCTGTCGCCATTGCGATCCCAATCTCTTTTACGTCCGTCACGACCATAACCATTGCTGTAATTATTTCTGCGCTAATCCATTGTTACTCTACCTCTGTTATCTACTTGTGTGAACAAATCATACTGTGGATCTACCGAAAACGAATTTGAATAAACAACATCGTTTGCATAACCATTATTCCAACGACCATTGCCATTGTTGTTTCTGGCTCTGATCACTTGAATAGAGTGTTGCCCACTGGAAACATTAGGTAATGAAAAAGTGTTCCTCTTTGAATAGCCGCTGTTATACAAATTCCTTCCATCTATAAGCACTTGATATTTATTATTGTTGTAAAGATAAACAGTAACATCGTTGGCAAAGGCCGATGCGCTTATATGCATGCAGCTAAAAGGGTAAAAATTGTTTTCATATTTAGGTGTCCTCCATATATAAGAAGAAGCCTCAGGAAAAATGCTTAGTGATCCATTGGTAAACAATCGGTAAAGCCTTGCTGGTGGCTCTTTACAAAGCTTTTACATATTCAACCAAGTTTTGCAGTTATTTTTGAAACTACATGAAAAGATTTTTTTTCTTCCTGCTTTCATTTAGTGGTTTCGTAGCATCAGCGCAAACGTTAGCCATACAAACCAACACATCAAAATTTCTGCGGCAGGGCGATCACATCGAGTTTCAAACAAACATCAGTAATCATTCAAACAAAGAGATCACCGGGCAAGTGCAATTAGAATTGATCAACCCGGCAACAAATCAATCTGTTGATGGTTGGTTTCTGAACACCTTTCCGAATCAATACTTCACGATTGCTGCTAATAGCAAAGAGCAGGCTAAATTTCCGGTTCAGGTACCTTATGATTTTAAGGGCAAACTTTATGTGCGTGTTACTGCACGGATAGACAGCGAATCAACAAAGCATTTGGACAGTTTACAGATTGATTCACTTATTAAAAGTGACAACCCATCAAACAAATCAATACAATTAAGCAAACAATTATTTGTTTGGAAAACCATCAATAAAAAACCGGTATTGATACCGATTGAAAAAACAACCATTCGTTTGAATGATACGATCTACACCGAATTACATATCAAGACAACCAAAAACCTGAACGGGGTGACTATCGATGATTATTATCCGGCTACTCTTTTACCTTTCGCAAAGAAGCCAAACGAAAAAAGCATACATAGCTATCAAGTACTTAACCAATCAAATGGCATAACAAGTTTTACAGTTAACAAGCTATCCAAGGGCAGTTATACATTTAGCTACTTCGCCGTAGCAACACGGTTAGGCACCTTTTCACAAGGTTCTACCATGATAAAGGCAGACGGCCGCCAATCAAATTCCTATAACAAAGAGAGTACTGTCACAGTAGAATAAAATAGCATCTGCCTAACTTTAGCACATGCAAGTTGACTGTCTCATCATTGGCCAGGGCATCTGTGGTACTATGCTTTCATGGTTTTTACATAAAGAAGGCAAAAGCTTTGTAGTTATTGATGATGCTGCAGAAAACACGTCATCCAAAGTTGCAGCTGGCATTATTAACCCTATTACAGGTAGAAGATATGTCACTACATGGATGATTGAAGAACTGATTGACTTTGCTAACCTAACCTACACCGAACTAGGTGATTATTTTGAAAGGAAATACATTAATCAAAAAAGTATCATCGACTTTTTCCCTTCTTCGCAAATGCGCAATTCATTTGTAGAACGCATTACAGAAGACGATACCTACCTACACACTTATCCCGATCAAAATCATTTCAACCAATTCTTTAATTATGATTTTGGTTGCGGAGAAATTAAGCCGGCATACACCGTACATCTTTCGCTGTTATTAGCAGATTGGAAAAAAAAGTTAATCCATAAAAAGGCGCTGCTACAACAAACATTTGTTTTAGATGAATTAAAAGTAGAGCCTGACTTTATTCAATACAACAATATCACTGCACAGAAGATCATTTTTTGCGATGGCATTGCATCAACCAACAATCCTTGGTTCAAGGCCCTTCCCTTCTCTCCTAACAAAGGCGAAGCATTAATCATTGAGTGCAATGAACTGACCAACGAACATCTGTTTAAAAAAGGATTAACTCTTGTACCAACGGGTGTGAAAAATAGTTACTGGTTAGGTTCTAACTACAAATGGGAATTTGAAAACGATCAACCTTCGGAAGAGTTTTATACGCATGCAACATCGGTTCTAAAAGGATGGTTGAAGAAGCCTTATAAAGTTTTATTTCACAAAGCTGCTGTTCGCCCTGCCACCTTGGAACGCAGGCCTTTTGTTGGCTTTCATCCGTTATTTCCAAGTGTTGGCATCTTGAATGGGATGGGTACAAAAGGTACCTCGCTGGCACCTTTCTTTGCACATCAGTTAGTACAACATTTAATTTACCAGTTTCCTATTGCACCCGAGGCTGATGTGCATCGCTTCAATCGTATTCTTTCGAAATCATAAGTTGCAACACAGCTTCCTTGAAACACTGTTTTGTGGCCTCAAAACTTTTCTTTTCTTTATAAATAATAATTGTCACTATATCTCTACCAAAACTTTTGCTATTTGCCTGTAGCTTATCGCTTATTGATTGCTCCAACGACAGCAGTGAAGACATTACTCACGACGTAAATAAGAACGGCGCAGTAGAATTAGCTATCACGGTGGCGCACATCGATAGTACACACGATGTACTCACTACCACGCACAAAGTATGGGTGCACGACTGTGTGTATCGTACCATTCAGTACCACGACACACTACCGGTGTTAGGCACGGAACACACTGTTGCGGAAAACAGCGATGGCGATACCAAAAACGTGGCGGTAAAAAAAGATTACGAAATCTATATAACAGTGAAGTAAGATGAAGAAAACAAAATACATCTAGCTGGTACTCATCACCGCTGCTTTGGCATCCTGCAATCGTCCGCAAAAAGATTGGGAAAGCAGCAATGGCTAAACCTATTTGCGCAGCGATGCTACGGCACCCTATAGTCGTACACGTTATTACCATGGTTCCATGCCTATGGTATTATGCTTTCCGTCCTTATGGTAATTATTACAATAATGAATACCCTCGTGCAGGTTATTACTCTGGTGACATTCACGAGTCATCCAACATTGGCAGCAATGGTTTTAAAGTCGCTGTAAGTCGTGGCGGCTTTGGGCATGCTCTTTTTGTGTGTCATCATAGAAAAGTTGATAGTTCATGGAAAACAACTTCATTGTCCAATGGCTACCGACTCGCTATTCACCATTCACAACGCACAACATGAAACGTATTCAAACATCGCCTCGCAATAACTGGCAACGTGCCGTCGAAAACCTTGGCTTTGGTTTTCATACCACCAACGTTCCTTATTGGGACGAAAGCACCTACTACTCTTTTACAATGGATGAAATATTGTTCATTGAAAAAGCCACTGCCGAATTATGGGACATGTCCCTAGCTGCTGTACAACATGTTATGGATCAGGGCCTCTACGAACAGTTTTCTATTCCGCAATGGATCGTTCCGTATATAGAACGTACTTGGATGGAAGACCATCCTGCCATTTACGGTCGTTTTGATCTTTGCTACAAAGAGGGTAAATTAAAGCTGTTAGAGTTCAATGCCGACACACCCACATCATTATACGAAGCAGGCATCATTCAATGGTTTTGGCTGCAGGACTTTGACAAAAACAAAGACCAGTTTAATGCGGTGCATGAAAAGCTCATCGACTACTGGAAGTTTTTAAAAGCTTATTTAAATAGCAGCAAGCTGCACTTCACTTGATTCAAAGAAACCTTGGAAGATCTAACCAACACTGATTACCTGCGTGATTGTGCGATGCAAGCATGCCTGGATACCAAATTGATCTCATAGATGATATTGGCTGGAATAGCGATACAAAAGAATTTGTTGATCTCGAGAACCAATCCATCTCCAACGTCTTCAAACTCTATCCCTGGGAGTGGCTGATAAAGGAAGACTTTAGTAAAAATATCCTGGAAGATCGTAATCGTGCCTTTTGGATCGAGCCTGCGTGGAAAATGATCCTATCCAACAAAGCTATCCTGCGTATACTTTGGGAGTTGTATCCAAATCATCCGTACTTACTGCCTGCTTATTTCGAAAGTGGACGGTTGACCAATTATGTAAAGAAACCATTCCTTAGCCGTGAAGGCGCCAACATTAACATGGTGAGCAATGGGATCTCTGGTACAATACACTGAAGGCAATTATTGCAGCGAAGGCTATATCTTTCAGGAACTGTTTGAACTGCCGGAGTTCAATGGCAATTATCCGGTACTCGGCAGTTAGGTTATTGGCCAGCAACCGGCAGGTATGGGCTTTCGCGAAGCAAATACGTTAGTTACTGATAACAAGAGCCGCTTTGTGCCACATTTAATTGATGGTTGATTAGTTGCTACGATAAAGCCTCCATCCTCGGAGGCTTTTAACGGAACATAATTAACTGAGGTTCTTAGGTATCCTTAATATTCGGCTCCACCAGTTTGATCAGTTTTTCCAACGACTCCTGCCAGGCTAAATAACACATCTCTACAGGGATCATTGCAGGAATACCTTCCTGCACTATTTTTATTTCAGTGCCAACCATTACCTTGTTAAAGGTGATCGATATAGTCATTTCACCTGGCAGGTTCGGGTCATCAAACGTGTCTGTGTATTGTAAAAATTCTCCCGGCTTTATGGCTATATATCTGCCGCTAAAGGAATGGCCATTACCAGTGGTAAAATTGTGAACCGACATTTTGAAACTGCCACCTTCTTTTGCATCCATCTCGTGCACTGTACAGGTAAAGCCATACGACGGTAACCACGCTGCTATAGCATTGGCTTCTACAAAGGCGCGAAATACTTTTTCCGGAGCGGCTTTAATCACCCGGTGTAACGATAAGCTATTGTTTGCCATAAAATCTATTTTAAAGTGAATAAGGCAAAGATAAATTTATTGTTTGATAAGAAAAGAGTGTAGATGCGGCAATTGAATTGGTGCTTTGCGACAATTCAGTGTTACGCAACTATTAATCTGCAAACCAAGGCAGCGTCCACCACACCGAGCTTAAAAAAAGCATTTAACGGTTATTAGCTTAACCTAGCATTGATCTGGGACTTCTGTTCATCTACGACAACGGAAACGGCTGCGTCAACTATTTGGCCCTCTCTCTGTTATCTTTGCCACTCAAATACATATTGTATCTTTTTCATTATTCATTTTTAATTATTCGTTCTCATGTTTCGTACGCATACCTGTGGTGAATTAAGATTAGCTGATAAGGGCAAAGAAGTAACATTGGCCGGTTGGGTGCAGGCTGTTCGTAAGTTTGGCTCTATCACTTTTGTTGATTTACGTGATCGTTATGGCATTACTCAATTGTATTTTAATGAAGCATTGAACTCGCAATTAGATGCAGAGCCTTTGGGTCGTGAGTTTGTATTGCAGGCAATGGGCACTGTTACCGAACGAAGCAATAAGAATGGAAACATTCCTACCGGAGAAATAGAAATCACTATTACTTCTTTCAAGATATTAAACAAGTCTGCTGTTCCACCGTTTACTATTCAAGATGATACAGATGGCGGCGATGACCTACGCATGAAGTATCGCTATTTGGACCTTAGAAGAAATGCAGTAAAAAGAAATCTTGAATTGCGTTATGCAGTGAATTGTGCCACGAGAGATTATTTGCACAGACAAGGTTTTATGGATATTGAAACACCTTTCCTGATCAAATCTACGCCTGAAGGTGCACGGGATTTTGTAGTGCCGTCACGTATGAATCCCGGTGAGTTTTATGCGTTGCCACAATCACCACAAACCTTCAAGCAATTATTGATGGTGAGTGGTTATGATCGCTATTACCAGATCGTAAAATGTTTTCGTGATGAAGACCTGCGTGCCGACCGTCAACCCGAGTTTACGCAAATCGATTGCGAGATGAGCTTTGTAGAGCAGGAAGATATTCTGAATATGTTTGAAGGGTTGGTCAAATATATTTTCAAGCAAGTAAAAGGAATCGATTACAGCGAATCTGTAGAGCGCATGACCTGGGAAGATGCCATGTGGTATTATGGTAATGACAAACCAGATATTCGCTTTGGAATGAAAGTAGCCAATTTGAAATCTGCTTTCAATAAAGACGGCGAAATTATTGCTACCGGAGAGCTCATTAACGGTGTTGGTTTTGGTGTGTTTGATAATGCCGAAACAGTGCTGGCTATTGCTGTTCCGGGTGCCGCTGAGTATACCCGCAAGCAAATAGATGAATTGACCGATTGGGTGAAGCGTCCGCAAATAGGTATGCAAGGTTTGGTAAACATCAAATACAATGCGGATGGTACTTTAAAGAGCAGCATAGATAAGTTTTATAATGAAGAAAAATTAAAAGCAATTGCTGTGTTCGCTAATGCTCAGCCCGGCGATTTAATTTTAATTCTTGCTGGCGCAGAAGAAAGAACAAGAAAAGCTATTTCTGAATTACGTTTAGAATTAGGTGAACGTTTGGGTCTACGTAAAAAAGATGAATTTAAACTGCTTTGGGTATTTGATTTTCCTCTGTTCGAATATGCAGAAGAAGAGAACCGTTGGGTAGCTCGTCATCATCCTTTCACTTCGCCAAAACCATCACAGATTGAAACAATGATCAATAACAACCCTGTTATTGAAAGTGCAGCTAACTATTTAAAGCATCCCTATGCTAATATCAAAGCCAACGCCTATGACATGGTGCTGAATGGTAATGAAATTGGCGGTGGATCTATTCGTATTTACCAAAGAGAACTACAGGAAAAAATGTTTGCAGCCTTGGGCATGAGTAAGGAAGAAGCACAACATAAGTTTGGTTTCTTATTAGGTGCGTTTGAGTATGGTGCTCCGCCGCATGGTGGTATTGCCTTTGGCTTTGATCGCTTGTGTGCTATTCTCGGTGGCAGCGAAAGCATTCGTGACTTTATTGCCTTTCCAAAAAACAACAGTGGCAGAGATGTAATGCTTGATGCTCCTGCAACAATTGATGAAAAGCAACTAAACGAATTAAGCATTAAATTGAGTTGATGATGCTTTACACTGAACCTATTGTGCTTAAGCCAAGAACATGGCTTTATATGTTGCCCATTTTGGTTATAGGTGCTTTTTACATTTCAATAGGGCATCAGATCAATACTACCTTTCCTTTTTACATCGGCATTGCTTTCATACTCATTTTTCTTTCAGTTTTTTGTTCGTCCATCGAAAAATAACGATTGATGATTTGGGCATTACTGTATCTGCATATTTAGGACAACGAACTATTTTTTGGCGAAATACAACAGGCATATTTACAAGCTACGAGTGGCAAAGCAGAAGCCGGAAACTGAATTTTAATTTTCAAAAACAGGTAGCACGGTGAAACGCTTTTCGGTTGGCTTTTATTCTCGCAGAAGCTTACAAATTTTAGCAGATACCATATTGAACAAATGTCCTGACGCCGCTATTAAACCCTTAATTCGCAATATGGCTAAGGGCAATTTCCCTTGGTATATCTTCTGATTTCTATCCCTTTCTTAACCTTTCTTTCAGCAATAAGGGCACCAAACCTGCCTCCTGTTAGTGTCTCATGAAAACGCTAATCATACTCTTATTTTCTATGTCGCTATTAACAGCCTGCCAAGGGAATGCCAACCTTTCTATATCCGATAATTTTTTAGTTGAAAAAACCAAACGTGATTTTTCTTATGGAAAAGATTCCATGTAACGAATGGATGTTTATTTGCCTGCCAATCGTTCAATCACTGCAACAAAAGTTATTGTTTTAATTCATGGTGGTGGTTGGAATGGTGGCAGCAAAGCCGAGTTCGATCCTTACATATATTCATTAAAGAAAAGAGTGCCTGATTATGCCATCTTTAATATCAATTATCGATTAGTAAACAGTGGTAATTTATTTCCAACGCAGGAATACGATGTAAAATCTGCTATTGATTTTATTAGTAAGAAAGCTTCCCAATACGGCATTAATAAAGACAAAATAGTGCTGCTTGGTTTTTCGTCAGGTGCACATCTAGCTTTATTACAAGGTTATAAATACAATAACCCTAAGATCAAAGCGGTGATAGATTTTTTTGGCCCTACGGATATGGTAGATATGTATAATAATCCTATGAATCCATTAGTATCGATAGCATTGCAAACAATTGTCGGTGGTACGTCAACCAGCAATAGTGCTATGTACACGCAATCAAGTCCGATCAATTATGTAACGGGGCCGGCACCTCCTTTTATTATTCTACATGGGGCTTGGATGATTTAGTAAACATGGTGGAATCAGTCACTATTAAAACGAGATTAAATAGCCTGGGAGCAACTACTCAAATGGTTACGTATCCAACAGAAGGACATGGATGGTTTGGAAGTAATTTGTCAGATTCGTATGTAAAGGTGTAAGCTTTTTTAAGAGCGAATGTTCGATAAAAGAACTGAATAAAAGAAAGCCTCGCAACTGCGAGGTTTTCTTTTAAGATTATTATTACTTAATGCGCTTTATCATAAATACTTTGCACCACGGCTTCACTTACACCAGTAAAACTAAAGCCACCATCATGGAAAAGATTTTGCATCGTTACGAAACGAGTAAGGTCACTAAATAAACTCACACAATAATCAGCGCAAGCCTCTGCAGAAGCATTCCCTAAAGGACTCATTTTCTCTGCATAGTCAATAAAGGCATCAAAACCTTTTACACCACTACCAGCTGTAGTACGAGTTGGCGATTGAGATATAGTATTTACTCTAACTTTTTTACGAATGCCGTAATGGTAACCAAAACTTCTTGCGACACTTTCCAAAAGTGCTTTGGCATCAGCCATTTCATTGTAATCGGGGAACACACGTTGAGCAGCTATATACGTTAATGCAACCACACTGCCCCACTCATTGAGTGCATCCATATCCCATGCTGTACGTAACACACGGTGCAAACTCATAGAAGAGATATCAAGTGTTTTTTTATTCCACTCGTAATCCATTTCAGTATAATGCTTGCCTTTGCGGACATTCAAGCTCATACCGATGGAATGAAGAAGGAAATCGATACCACCATTAAAATGCTTTTGCGACTCTTCAAACAATTTCTTCAGATCATCCATGTTCGTAACATCGGCCCCAATAACCGGCGCCTGCACTGCTTCAGCAAGCTTGTTTATTTCACCCATACGCAGGGCAACCGGAGCGTTGGTCAACACAATTTGTGCACCTTGCGCATGACATGCTAATGCTGTTTTCCAGGCAATAGATTTTTCATCTAATGCACCAAAGATGATTCCTTTTTTTCCTTGAAGAAGATTATTAGTCATCACAACTGATTTTGGAGGCGTAAAAATAAGCGTTATCTGTTTGCCACAGGAAACAACTTTCCAATAGTAAAAATGTGTATCCAAACACCAATGCAAACGACATTAATAAATATCGCATAAATTGGACAAATGATCTGCGAGGCTGAATGATCTTTTGCAACCATTGATGAATCATGTAGACTGGCAAAAGGGATGCAAGAATGACAAGAACAATTAGCAGTCGGTTAATTCGGCTCATGCAGTTAATTCATTACTATTTCCCGTGCATTTTCCATAGCTGCAGCTGTTGGTTTTTCCCCACTCAACATTTTGGCAATAGCAATAATGCGTTCGTCAGTAGTTAGCGTTCTCACGCCAGTAGTTACCTTATCATTTGTAACCGCTTTATACACCAGGAAGTGCCTATCAGCCTTACCTGCAATTTGTGGTTGGTGGGTAATGCAAATTACTTGTCGGGCATTGGCCAATTCTTTCATAATAACGCCAACTTGCTTGGCTGCTTCACCGGAAATACCTGTATCGATTTCATCAAAGATGAGTGTTGGCAGATTCATGGATTTTGCTACAAGCGATTTTATACAGAGCATCAATCGGCTTAATTCGCCACCACTGGCTACTTTACGTATTGGTTGAAATTGATTGCTTTTATTCGCATCAAATAAAAACTTGATTGCATCGGCACCAGTATTGTTGAGTGGCGCTTTTTCAATGGATACTTTTATGCGGGCATTAGGCATCCCGACCTGTGCCAACATTTTATTTATCTGCTGCTCCAAAGGTTTTACTTGTTCTTTACGAACAGCCGATAATTTTTGGGCTAAATCCTCTGCTGTTGAAATTAAATGCTGATATTCTTTTTCTGCTCCGGCAATCGCATCATCAATATTTAAAACAGCTTGTAATTTTTCGCCCAGCTCATTGCGAATAGTCAATAACTCGTTCGTTGTTTTTACGCCATGCTTTTTCAGCAATTTGTAACCGATCGATAAACGTTCATTCAACCGATCGATTGTAGCTGCATCAGAACCAATGCTGTCGTTGATGCGTTCGGCCTCATCAGCAATATCCTGCAGTTCGATGTAAGAAGAATTCAGGCGCTCTATTACCGCAGCTAAATCGGGCTGCAATTCAGCGAAGGGTTGAAGTGAATTGATGATCGACTTAATACACCGAACAACAGGCTCCTCGCTTTCTTGCAAATCAAAATAAGCTTTTGCCAATGCATTCTTAATTCCTTCTACATTGGAAAGCATTTTTAATTCCTGCTCGGCATCTTCTAATTCATTTTCTTTCAGGCCCGCTTCTTCTAATTCGTTGAATTGAAACTGATGATAATCGAATTCTTTATTGAATTGCGTTTTTTGTTCCTGCAATTCATTCAATCGCTTTTTTGCGTCTTGCGATTGTGCAAATACATTTCTATATTTTTTCAACAATGAAAAATTATTGCCCAAAGCATCAAGGACTTCACGTTGAAAGTCGTTTTCGTCAAGTTCAAATGTATCAAACTGTTGATGCAAGTCCACAAGCAAGCTGCTTAGCTGGTTTAATTGATTCAAGGTTACAGGTGTGTCATTAATAAAAGCCCGTGACTTACCATTTAGAGCAATTTCTCTTCGCACAACTACTTCTTCTGCCACATCTAGTTCATGCTCTTTTAAAAAATGGGTAATGAGACTGTCTTCACTTTCATAAAAAAAGCTACCTTCTACCACGCATTTTTTTTCTTTATTGATCAGAACGCCACTATCTGCCCGCTGGCCTAAAATTAATCCTAACGCACCTACAATAATTGATTTACCTGCACCCGTTTCACCAGTAACAATATTCAGGTTTTTGGAAAAATGAATCTCGAGAAAATCAATGATAGCGTAGTTATGAATAGATAATTGGCGCAGCATAATAGGCAAACAAAGTACGCAAAATTAAGCACTGCAAATCCTGTTTTGGTGCTAAAGATTTAGTAAAAGAAAAAGCCTTCACAATTGCGAAGGCTTTTATAAAAAAGGTATCAATTTATTTGATTTCAACAGCGTCATTCAAATCAGCATCTACTAAAATACGGCCACAGTTTTCGCATACCATAATTTTCTTGTGTTGCTTGATTTCGCTTTGCTTTTGTGGAGGAATAAAGTTAAAGCAGCCGCCGCAAGCATCTCTATCCACAGGCACTACGGCTAAACCATTACGATAGTTTTTGCGAATTTTTTCATAGCTAGCCAGCAAACGCTCATCTACGTAACTGCGGGCAGCCTCTCTTTGCTTAATATATTGCTTTTCTTCTTTTTCAGTAGATGCGATAATTTTTTCCAACTCGCCTTTCTTCGCATTCAATACCCCCTCTTTTGTAGAAATGGCTTTTTTTGCTTTTTCAAGTGCCAGGACTTTTTCTGCTATCTCTTCGTTCGCATCTTTAATATGCTTTTCAGCTAGTTTTTCTTCTAACTGCTGCATTTCAATTTCTTTATTGATTGCTTCAAACTCACGGTTGTTCTTTACATTCTCGCTGTCTTTTTCATATTTTTTAATCAAAGCCTGTGCGTCTTTAATGGCATTCTTTTTTTGTTCAATAAACTCAGTAATGCCATTGATTTCTTCTTCGATGCGCAACTGGCGAGCATGCAAGCCTTGAATTTCGTCTTCCAGGTCAGCCACTTCCATTGGAAGTTCGCCTTTCAGAATGCGGATTTCATCCAGTTTAGAATCAATTTTTTGAAGATTAACCAGTGAGGTTAGTTTTTCTTCTACTGAATATTCTTTAACGTTTGCCATTATAAATTTTGAGTTTAGAATTCAATCTTCTGCGTAATACTTAGCTAAAATAATGTACAGGATTTGTATTTACGCTTGTTTTAAAGACGGCAAAGGTAGGGAATTTTTGAAGCAAAAGACGCTGTAAAAGGTCGATTGTGAACTGTTCGCTTTCGTAATGACCAATATCCGATAGCAGCATCTGACCTTCAGTATCAAAGAAATCATGGTATTTTAGGTCACTGGTAATGTACACATCTGCGCCTTGTGCCAAAGCAGATTTGATCAAAAATGAGCCTGCACCTCCACAAACAGCAACTTTTGTTATGGCCTTATTTCGTAGGGCTGTGTGTCGAATAAGATTAAGATTAAAGACAGATTTAATTTTTTGTAAAAATTCTATTTCGCCAATAGGTTTACATTCACCAATAATGCCCGCACCAATGCCATAGTGCACATTTTCCATGGTAAAAATATCATAAGCTACTTCTTCGTAAGGGTGATTAGATACTAAAGCATCAATTATTTGTTGTTCCAAATAAGCTGGGAAAACAATTTCGATTTTAATTTCCTGCTCCTGGTGCTGCTTGCCAATTTCTCCAACGAATGGATTCGCCCCTTCTTCCGCTTTAAAGGTGCCCACGCCTTGGCTGTTAAAGCTGCATTCAGAATATTTTCCAATATGACCGGCACCAGCTGTAAACAGAGCCTGACGAACCTTTTCAGCTTTATCATTTGGCGCAAATGTGATCAACCTCCTGAGAACTTTTGTTTTAGGCTGCAGTATCTTGCTATTCTTCAATTCCAGCTTTTCTGAAATCATTCCATTTACACCTAATAAAATATTATCAAGATTAGTATGAGCTGCATAAATAGCTATATCGTTTTTAATAGCTTCAATAATTACTCTTTCTACATAATTTTTGCCATTTATTTTTTTAACCCCTTTAAAAACTATTGGATGGTGTGCTACAACCAAGTTGCAACCTTTGACCTTTGCTTCCCTTAACACTTCTACCGTTGCATCCAGACAGCATAAAACACCTGTGCAATCTGTAGTTTTGCTACCAACAATCAATCCACTGTTGTCATACTCTTCTTGCAATTCAGGGGCAGCGAAAAATTCAATGGCGCTTATTATTTCAAAAAATTTCATATTTGCAAAGAAATTCAAAAAATTTCATCGATCTATATTGCACTTCCGATTCCATTTGAACAGCCTTTATCGACCTTGCAACACTTAGGTGTTAACACCTATTTATCTTTATCTAACAAAAAACGATATGCGTTTTAAGGGAAACTGGGCATTTGCGATCATTATTAGTATTTTATCTATTACCAATTTTGGCTGCCACAAGGCAGACATTCCATACGGTAAATTTGAAAATGGTGCTATTGCGTTTACATTCGATGATCACTTCATCGATAACTGGTATCGCTATCTTCCACTTTTGGATTCATTACAGATTAAGGCTACTTTTTACATAAGCCATTATCATCGTTTTAGTGATGACCAAAAGAGCAAACTGCACACAATAGAAGCGCATGGGCATGAAATCGCATATCATACAGCTAGTCATCCAGATTTGGTTAAAGAGGTAAAGAAAAAAGGAATGGCCGTGGTAATTCGTGATGAAATTGAACGCAATCTTCATCAAATGAAACGTGATGGTTTTGATGTAAATAATTTTGCCTATCCTTTCGGTGCTTACGACGCCTGTCTTAATACTTCCCTGTTGCGTATGTTCAAAAGTGTTCGTTGCGTAACAAACCGGCAAAACTTTGAAAGAGGATTCGTTGGTCAATCGGGAGAACAACAAGTTTATTTTGGTGTACCTGTAGATATGAATGCTGCCTTGGACGATGCAAAAATTACCGAGTTCATAGGCACGGCTAAAGAACGCCACGATTGTTTAATCTTATTTGCGCACCAAATTCAGAGAGAAAACGTTGCTTATCAAATCAGTGTTGATCGCATCAAGTTGATAGCACGAGAAGCTGCTGCAAAGGGCATTAAATTCGTTCGAATTAAAGACATTCAATAGCCATATTTATTTAAAAAAAAATTCATTTGTGGCGCAGCTATAATCTATAGCTTTGCCGCCATGAACACTACCCGTGAACTATACGAAAGTTATCGGCAAAAAATGCATCGGGTTGCCGACCTACGTTTTGCAAATGCTGTTTTACAATGGGACCAGGAGACATACTTACCAGTTAAGGGAGCAACAATGCGTAGGCAACAAATCGGTACACTTTCTGAGCTTTCCCACCATTATTTTAGCGAAGATGAATTAGGATCGATCTTAAATACATTGGTTGAAAAAGATGACCTTTCCCTTTCGGAAAAAAGAAATGTTGAAAGAACACTAGACGACTATAACAAGAACAAAAAATATCCTTCCTCTTTCGTTCGCAAATTATCAGAACAAATCAATAAGACTTTTCACTCATGGATAGAAGCACGAAAACAGAACTCTTTTGCTGTTTTTGAGAAAGACCTTGATGCACTAATTCAACTAAAAAAAGAAGAAACGCAAATACTGGGTTTTGAACAACACCCCTACAATGCCTTGCTTGATGAGTTTGAAAAAGGCTGCACTGTTTCTTTACTGGATAAAACTTTTAGTGATGTGCTCCCATCGCTAAAAAAATTGTTTGACCAGATTGTTACACAGCCAACTGCCGATAATTCTTTTCTGCACCAACATTTTCCTAAAACGGAACAATGGGACTGGGGCATGTTCCTAGTAAAAAAGCTTCATTTTGATTTGGAAAAAGGCAGGCAAGATATAAGCGAACACCCCTTCAGCGTAAGTTTTAATGCACTGGATGTTCGGATCACAACAAGAGTTGACGAAGAAGATTTTAGCAACATGACCTGGAGTTGTATTCACGAAACGGGCCATGCTTTGTATGAACAAGGTTTACCCATTGAGCAATATGGTTTGCCCTTAGGCGAAGCCTGTTCGTATAGCATTCACGAATCACAATCACGGCTTTGGGAAAACAATGTAGGCAGAAGCTTTGATTTTTGGCAACATTATTACCCCATCCTGCAACAACGTTTCCAAAACCAATTTGCTAAAGTTGACGTACATAGTTTTTATAAAGGCATTAATAAGGTTCAACCGTCTCTAATAAGAACAGAAGCTGATGAAATAAGTTATCATTTTCATGTTTTTATTCGATATGAACTGGAAAAGTGTCTAATTGAAGGTTCACTTAAAACGGCAGACATACCCGACTTTTGGAACGAACAGTATCAAAAATTGTTAGGCGTTACTGTGCCGGACGATAAACGAGGTTGCTTACAGGATGTGCATTGGAGTCATGGAAGCTTTGGTTATTTCCCAACATATAGCCTGGGTAGTTTTTATGCGGCACAATTCTTTCATAAGGCTAAGGCAGAGGTTAGCGACAGGACGGCAACAATTGAACAAGGAAATACGTTACCACTATTGCAATGGCTGCGCAGCAACATTCACGAGAAGGGTCGGTTCTACACTAGTGAGGAATTATGTAAACAAGTAACTGGTAACGGTTTAGACACAAGTTATTTTTCTAACTATTTATTGCAAAAGTTCCAATTAATTTATACTTTATAAGCTAAATCCAAGTACTATGAATAAGATTTTACCATTATTCCTTTTCATTTTTGTCTTTACCGGCTGCAAAAAAGCTATTCAGCAGGCACAGGAAAATGCCATTATCCAAGCCATGACTACTGGAACTTGGGTTGTTACTCAATTCAAACAAAACAGTAACGACATTACGTCAAGCTTTTCAGGCTATAGTTTTAAATACAACACCGATAGAACGGTGAATGCTATAAAAAATAGTGCTGTTGAAACCACAGGTAGTTGGGATGCCAATTCTGATGCATTGACTATTTATGCAAATTTCCTCAACGCTAACCAACCTTTACCTCTGTTAAATGGTACATGGCATATAGACAATACCACTTGGACAAGCGTTGATGCCTCTATGACCGTTGGCTCAGAATTAAGAACCTTAAAATTGGTAAAACAATAATTAGGCTTTGATTTAAATTATATATTTCTTTAATTTGTTATAGCTAATACTGCTGCACACCACTATAAACCCTTTGGTTTGAAAAAGTTTTTTCTTTTTTTGATTTTTACCTTATTAAAACTGTGTGTTTTTGCGCAAACACCCGTAGCGGATTTTTCTGCTGACAAAGTAGGCGGTTGCTCTCCTATCGTTGTCAACTTTACCGATCGATCAACTGGTAGCCCTACAAGTTGGAGTTGGGATTTTGGGAACGGTTCCACTTCTACCCGACAAAACCCATCCACTACTTATTTTACGCCTGGAACATATACGGTTACACTTACGGTAACTAATGCAAATGGTTCCAACACAATTGTAAGGACTGATTATATAACTGTTTACGATCCTCCTTCTGTGGATTTCAGCGCTACCAATAGAACAGGATGTACCCCGGCAGTAGTGCAGTTTTCAGATATTTCTACTACTCCGCCTGGAACAACAATCACTTCGTGGACATGGGATTTTGGTGACGGTTCTGGCCCCTCAGCATCGCAAAATCCTTCACACGTTTATCGTTCGCCGGGTAGTTACACAGTTACACTAACTATCAGAAATGATAAAGGCTGTTCTAAAGTAATTACGAAGCCCAATTATATTAATCCATCTCCCGGCGTAAATATCTCTTTCAATTATGTATGTAGATCCAGGAGTCTGCAGTGCACCGGCAACAATCAATTATACTAATAATTCAACCGGGCCCGGAACATTAACTTATTTGTGGGACCTGGGAAATGGTAATACGGCAACATCGTTCAATGCGAGCACCACTTACACCCAAAACGGAACCTATACCGTTCATCTTTATGTAACCAGTAATCAGGGCTGCGACGATTCAACTACTGCGACTGTAGTGGTTGGAAGGGTAAACACCAGTTTTACTATTCCATCAAGTATTTGCCCTAAGGCGTCGGTTCGATTTGTAAATACATCTAATCCAAGACCTATTCAGGCTAACTGGGTGTTTTCCAATGGTACCACGGATAACCATTTCAATGGGGTTACCACTTTTGCAACAAGCGGCACCTATACCGTTACATTAATTAATACGTATACAGTTTGTACTGATACATTAGTTAGAATCATTAACGTTTCACCAGCCCCTACTTTAAATTTTGTGGCTTCAGATACTGGCAAATGTCAGCCACCATTAGTTGTGAACTTTACGAATAATAGCAATGGGTCAACATATTCGTGGGATTTTGGTGATAACTCTCCAATAAGTACGCAAACAAGTCCATCGCACACCTACAATAATATTGGAAATTATACAGTAACGTTAATTGCTAATGGGTCGAACGGATGTTCTGATACGTTGAAAAAACCAAACTATATTAAAATCAGCCGGCCAGTTATTACATTTCCTGATTTACCAAAGCAAGGTTGTATTCCTTACACGGTTAATATCTTACCTAACATACAAACGGTTGACACTGTTGTTTATTATAACTGGAATTTTGGAGATGGCAGCGCCGCTTCCAATTCACCTAATCCAACACATACCTATACAGCGCCGGGAACTTATGCAGTAACATTAACCATAACTACAAGAGACGGTTGCACAGAAACATACACGTTACAAAATGCAATTAAAGTAGGCCCGAAACCTACTGCAAATTTTATAGCGAATACAACAAGTGGCTGTGCAGATCCAGGTATTCAATTCACAAACCAGTCTACCAATGCTACGCAATATCTGTGGCAATTCAGTGATGGAACGTCCTCTACAGCCATTAATCCACAACATACTTTTAGTGACACCGGAAGAATCAGTGTAACACTTATTGCCTTTAATAATGGTTGTGGCGATACGTTAATTAAGAACAACTACGTGTACATTTTGCCTTCTATTTCCAAATTCGATTACAGGCCCGATTGCACTAATCCGTTACTGTACACTTTTACAGACAGATCTATCTTGGCCAACTCCTGGCATTGGGATTTTGGCGACGGAACAACGTACAATGGACAAAACCCTCCCGTACATTCATTTCCAGCCTTAGGCACTTACAATATATCATTAACAACTACCAATGGGAGTTGTACCTATACGTTGACAAGAACAATTGTCATTGCTACTTATACACCGGACTTTGTGGCAAATGCTACTGTTGCATGTAAGCCAATGAATGTATCTTTCACAGCCACCATCCCTAATTCTGGAATGTTTCGCAGGCTGGTTTGGGATTTTGGAGATAGAACTGCGCCAATTGATTTTGGACAGTTGCAGTCAGGACAACATACATATACAACAGCGGGAGCCTTTACAGTAACCCTAAATGCCATCGATTCGTTTGGATGTTCACATACTATTACGAAGAACAATTACATTCGCGTAAATGGGCCAACTGCAAACTTTGGTGCGTTGCAAGCCTCTGGTTGTAAGGGATTAGTGGTTACATTTACTGATTCAACAATAACAGACGGAATTAATTCAATAGTGAACTGGAAATGGGATTTTGGTGATGGCAGTTCGCAGACTTACTCAGCGCCTCCTTTTCAACATCAGTATGATAGTATTGGCAACTATGATGTGAAATTGGTAGTTACGGATAGTTACGGCTGTAAAGACAGTATTCTGAAAAGGGAGTTTGTGAAAATCTCTATCTTAAAGGCTAAATACAATGCCGATTATTACTCTTGCCCGGGAGGTGTCGTGTCGTTCCAAAATAATACGGCAAGTTATTTACCCTATACTTCATGGTGGAGCTTTGGCGACACTAATACGTCTACTTTAAATAGCCCCGGTCATGCCTATGCAGATACCGGACGTTATACTGTTACGTTAGTTGTAACTGACATATTGGGTTGTGTGGATACACTAAAAAAGGTGGATAGCATTTATATTAGTCGGCCGAAAGCCTCATTTTCAGCAAATAATTTGACAACTTATTGTCCTCCGTTTCAGGCTATTTTCACAAATACATCTTATTTCTATAACTCTTCTTTCTGGGATCTTTCAATCGGTACGAGCACACAACAAAATCCTTCCTTGTATTATACAAATACCGGCACCTATCCAATTAA
The DNA here is from genome assembly GCA_040290035.1 of Chitinophagaceae bacterium. GTDB lineage: Bacteria > Bacteroidota > Bacteroidia > Chitinophagales > Chitinophagaceae > Flavisolibacter. The sequence goes on along the minus strand of PSMG01000008.1, from coordinate 39,195 downwards.
GTTAGTGGTAACTAGTCCTGGAGGATGCAAAGATTCTGTTACGCAAACACTAACCGTTAATAATCCTAATTCCGCATTTATAAATATTAATCCCAAAACTGGTTGTAGGCCTTTAACAGTCAATATGCAAGCCTTTTCGCCAATGAACAGCCGCTTTGTTTGGGATTTTGGTGATGGTGAAGTAATAGATACAACACTTAATGCCTTCACGCACGTCTATGATAACACAGGAACATTTATAGTTAAAGTCATTTTGATGGAACCTGAAGGCTGCGTACTGCCACTAACTGCAACAGATAGCGTAGATATTTTTGGAGTGAAAGCAAAATTCAATGTAACAAACAGATTTTTCTGTGATAGCGGTTATGTATCTATTATTGATTCCACAACTTCCAGAGATCCAATTATAAGATATACATGGAATTTTGGCGATGGAACACAGTCCAACTCTATTACCCCAAACCATCAATATACGGCACCAGGATTTTATACAATTTCATTAATAGCACAAACTGCAAATGGCTGTTTCGATACGGCGGTATTAAGACAACCACCTATTAAAGTGGTTGCCAGCCCTTTGATTTCAATAAGAGGCGACTCTGTTATTTGTGCAAATGATAAAATAAATTATTCTGGCCTGTTCATGAGACCTGATACAGTTATTGTTCAATGGAGATGGCAATTCCCGAACGGCAATACGTCTACACAACAGAATCCAATCACACAACAATTTACACAACCAGGAACTTATACCATTCAGGCTATTGCTATAAATAGCAGTGGCTGCACCGATACCGCTACCAAAGGTTTATTGGTGCATGCATTACCAACCATAACTGTCAATTCACCATTAACAAAACTTGTTGGTATTCCGTTAACAATTTCACCAATCTATTCATCAGGAGTAGTCAGTTATTTATGGAGGCCATCAACTAATCTTGATTGCGCCAATTGTCCTTCACCAACGACAACGACAAAGTTTAATACTTTGTACAAAGTAGAAGTTGTTGATAGCAATGGTTGTAAGAAGGACACTGCAGTTCAGATATATGTATTATGCCAAGGTTCAACAGTATTTGTACCAAATACTTTTTCACCCAACGGCGATGGCAGTAACGACATTTTCTATGTAAGAGGAAAAGGCTTAGATCGTGTCAAATCATTCCGCATTTTTAATCGCTGGGGCCAGGTAGTATTTGAACAAAAAGACCTTCCTGTAAATGACCCGGCTTTCGGATGGGATGGTAGATATAAAGGCAACAGACCTCAATCAGATGTTTATGTTTATCAGCTTGAGGTATTTTGTGAGAATGGAGAAGTGCTCAAATTTGAAGGAAACGTAACGCTCATCCAGTAACCTATGAACTTTCGGTCGTTTATAAAATATAAGTTTTGCTTTATACTTTGTTGCTTTGTTGTTAGTAACACTAAAGCACAAGATTTACATTTCTCTCAATTCTTTGATGCACCCTTATTGCGAAATCCATCTCTGGCAGGAATTTATACTGGAGATATTCGTGTGCAAGGTGTTTATCGCTCCCAATGGAATAGTATTACCAACGCTTATAAGACGGCATCTTTAAATTCTGAATATAAAATGCCTGTTGGCAGAGGCAATGATTTTCTGACGGTTGGACTGCAGGTTTTATACAATCGTTCTGGTGATGCGGTTTTGACTACGACGCATGTTTTATCTGCTCTTAACTTCCATAAATCATTAAGCAATGTGCACAACCGTTATTTGTCGTTAGGATTTATGGGCGGCTGGGTACAGCGCCAAATCGACTTTTCGAAGATCACAACTAATAGCATGTATGATGGGATGGGCATTGGTGAAAACTTCCCTCCTGCTTACAGTTATTTAGACGGCAGTGTTGGCATGAGTTTCAACAGCAGTTTAAGTGAGAGCCAAAGTAACAACATGTATGTTGGTGTTGCTTATCATCATTTCAACAGACCCAAAAATTCATTCTATAAAAATGCCTATGAACTATATCCAAAATGGATTGGTTCGGTAGGTTTTCGTTTTGGCGTTGGCGAAACAAGCTTTCTGGATTTACAAGCCGATTATACAACACAAGGAACGTATAACGAAATTATTGGTGGTGGTTTAATTGGCGTTAAGTTAGGCAGCGATTATGATAATCCTGGCTATGTATTACAGGTAGGAACATTTTTGCGTTGGAATGATGCCTTAATTCCTGTAATTAAAGTTGACAAACGACCATTCTCTTTTGCCTTTAGCTACGATGCTAATATTTCTAAATTAAAGCCTTCTACCTACGGACGTGGCGGATTTGAACTGAGCCTGACCTACATTGGTTTTCTGGATCGCGACAACTCTTCGCTTAACTCTGTGCTTTGTCCCAGATTTTAGTAGAGGCATTTGAACAAGCAAGGCCTATTTTTGTTTTTCTTAAAAACAATTTATGACTGTACAAGTTGGTCAGCCCGCACCCAATTTCACTTTATTTAGCAGCGATAAACAAGCAATCACGCTTTCAGAACAAAAAGGCAACAATGTGCTTTTACTATTTTTCCCTTTGGCCTTTACGTCAGTTTGTACAGCAGAGCTTTGTTCCGTTCGTGATAATTTAAAACAGTACGAAAACATGAATGCCAAAGTTTTCGGTATTTCAGTCGATTCACCACAAACCCTGGCCCGTTTTAAAGAAGATCAAAATTTAAACTTTCCTTTATTAAGCGATTTTAATAAGGAAGTGTCAAAAGAATACGATTGTCTTTATGAAATATTCGCCATGAATATGAAAGGAGTTTCCAAAAGAGCAGCATTTGTTATTGATAAGCAAGGTATTATTCAGTATGCTGAGGTTCTGGAAAACGCAGGTTTGCAGCCTAATTTCGAGGCCATTCAGCAGAGTTTAAAAGCCTTAGCGAAATAGTTTCTAAAGGCAAAAGCTTTTTTCGGCAAAAACTTTGTACTTTTCAAGTAATAAAACTAAATTTGATTCGTTGAAGAAAATTTTACTCATAACATCCATAATTCTATCAATTACCATCAACTCAAACGGACAGAAATCTGGTCCCGGCGATGGCAACGGCTCTGTTGTGCGTTTTTATCCCAACCCAGCTACCAACTTCATTACATTCGACTTCAACAATAATGACGGCTATAATTTGCAAATCTTCAACTTCTTAGGAAGAAAGATGAATGAAACCAATGTTTCCAGCAAAACGATCATCAACCTTTCCGATTTTACCCGTGGTATGTATGTGTACCAACTTCGTGACCGTAGCGGCAAAATGATTGAGTCCGGAAAGTTTCAGGTCTCTAAATAAGTTTAATCCCAGCTTTTATACCCTTATTGATTTTTATTGCGTCGCAATCCATTCATCGTTCCGCAATGCTATTGAGCAACTATTCTACCTGTACGATCAGGAATTTTAAGTAATGTGTATTCTCCATTCCCCAGATTATCGGGTGATCAGACGATTGCGTCTGAAAGGTCACTTGTCTTATTTTCCTTCGGGCATCTTTAGCCGCCATTTCAATAATTTCTAGAAACAAATCCGGATTAACAAGATTAGTACAAGAAGAAGTTACCAAAAAGCCACCCGGTTTTACCAATTTCATACCTCGTAAATTGATTTCTTTGTATCCGGTTATCGCCTTTTGAATATTAGCTCTGCTCTTTGTAAACGCAGGCGGGTCGAGCATTACGACATCATATTTTTTCCCTTCCTTCACCCATTGCTTAAGTACGTCAAATGCATTAGCAGTTTCAAATCGAACGGTATTTTCCAAACCATTCAAGGCTGCATTCTTATTGGCTTGCGTCAAAGCATTTTCTGAAATATCCAAGCCCAAAACAGACTTTGCGCCATAATGCGCCGCATGAATTTCGAAAGTTCCTGTATAAGTAAAAGCGCCTAAAACCTCGGCATCTTTTACAATATTTTGGATAGCCCTGCGGTTATCTTGTTGGTCTAAAAAATAGCCGGTCTTCTGACCATTTTCAATATCTACATGAAACTTTAGGCCATTTTCGGTAATGATGATTTTAGTATCAAAAGGCGCAGACAGAAATCCCTTTTGCTGCGGCAAGCCTTCTAACTCACGAACCGGTACATCATTGCGTTCGTAAATGCCTTTAGGGCTAAAAACAGTTTGCAACGCCTTTACAATAGCTGGTTTCCAAAGGTCAATACCCAAAGCAAGGGTTTGAATGACAAAATAGTAGTTAAATTTGTCAATGATCAATTGTGGTAAACCATCTGCTTCTCCAAAAACCAATCGGCAATTTTCTGTATAACCAATCTGCTGGCGGTATTTCCAGCACTCCTGAATTTTATCTAAGAAAAACTGCTCGTTTATCTGAACATTTTTATACCTTGTAAGCAATCGAACGGCAATTTGTGATTTCGGGTTGAAATAACCCTTGCCACAAAACTTCCCATCACCATAAAAAACATCCACAATAGCGCCGGGTTCAAGGCTTTCCTCTACCTGATCTACTTCGTTGGCAAAAATCCAGGGATGGCCGTTGGCTACTCTGGGGGCTATCTTCTTTCTTAAAACTACCTTACTCATAAAGGCGCAAAAGTAACAGAACTTCAGTCAGCCGAAACAAGCTTTCACATTTCATAGTTCTTTAAGACAATTTGTCCCTTTTAAAGCCATTGGCAACCTATTTGACCAGTACCTTTGCACACAATTTTGATTAACCATGACACAGGATATGAATAACAAAGAGCAGCAATCTGCAGAAGAGACCATGGGTATGGAATTGAATACCGATGAAAATATGGCCGGTAATACTCATTTGAATGAACCGGTTGCTGAAGACGGTGAATTAGATAAATTGAAAGGACAAATAGACGAGCTGAACGATAAGTACCTGCGTAAGGTTGCAGAGTTTGATAACTTTCGTCGCCGTACGGCAAAAGAAAATTTAGAGCTCCGCCAAACAGCAGGTCGTGAAGTAATAACCGATTTGCTGGAGGTACTAGATGACAGCGAAAGAGCGCAAAAGCAGTTAGAAACTACCGATGATATTACCCAGATCAAAGAAGGCGTAAACCTCGTGTTTAATAAGCTAAAAAACACGCTTTCAAGGAAAGGATTAAAACCAATGGAATCTATAGGACATGAATTTAATCCTGATTTGCACGAAGCAATAAACGAGATTGATGCGGGAGACGATATGAAAGGTAAAGTAGTGGTCGAAGTTCAAAAAGGTTATTATTTGAATGATAAAATCATTCGCTTTGCAAAAGTGGTAGTAGGAAAATAATTAGCTAATTCGATAAATAGCTAAAGTACTGGTTACATTTATAATGGCCTCAAAAGATTAGCATATTAGCACATTAACCTTATGGCAAAAAGAGATTATTACGAAATACTGGGCGTGGCCAAAAGCGCTTCTGCGGATGAAATTAAGAAAGCATACCGCAAAGTAGCTTTGCAATATCATCCTGACCGTAACCCCGGTGATAAGACAGCCGAAGAAAAATTTAAAGAAGCGGCGGAAGCCTACGAGGTATTGAGCGATCAGGATAAAAGAGCTCAATATGATCGCTATGGCCATGCCGGTGTAAGCGGCAATGGACGTGGCTTTGGCGGAGGTGGCAACATGAACATGGATGATATCTTCAGCCAGTTTGGAGATATTTTCGGTGAAGATATTTTTGGAAGCTTTTTCAGTGGCGGAGCTGGAGGTGGTGGCGGTCGTGCCCGCGGCGGACAAAGAATGAGAGGCACACGAGGCAGCAACCTGCGAGTGAAATTGAAACTGACTTATGAGGAAATTGCTAAGGGTGTTACCAAAAGCATTAAAGTAAAGAAATACGTTCCTTGTAACGTTTGCGGCGGTAGCGGTGCAAAAGATAAAGGCAACGTTCAAAACTGTAGCACTTGCGGCGGTAGTGGCCAGGTTAGAAAGGTGACCAATACTTTTTTAGGACAAATGCAAACCGTAACTACCTGTCCTACTTGTAATGGAGAGGGCTCGGTAGTAACAGCAAAGTGTAATCATTGCAAAGGCGATGGACGAGTGTATGGCGAAGAAACGGTGAACATTGATATCCCTGTCGGTGTGCAAGAAGGAATGCAACTGAGCCTAAGCGGAAAAGGTAATGCCGGCGAACGTGGTGGCATGCCGGGTGATTTAATTGTTTTAATTGAAGAAGAAGCACACAAAGAATTACAACGTGATGGTTTGAATGTAGTGTATGATCTGCATATCTCCTTCCCCGATGCGGTGTTCGGAACAACAATAGAAGTACCAACAATTGACGGTAGAGCGAAGATTAAAATTCCGGCCGGTACGCAAAGCGGAAAAATATTCCGGTTGAAAGGCAAAGGTTTTCCAGCCATAAACAGCTATGAAAAAGGCGATCAGTTGGTTCATGTAAATATTTGGACGCCGCAACATTTAAGCTCTGAAGAAAGAGCCATGATGGAGAAGTTAGGACACTCATCCAATTTTAAACCAAGTCCTGATAAAAGTGAAAAGACATTTTTTGATAAGATGAAAGAGATGTTTTCTTAAAGATTAAATCCCGCTGAAAGGCAGGATTTTTTAATAATCATTTTTTCCTTTTGCTGTACATTGTCTTTGCTTGCTTTACGAGTGAAAGAAATTCTGCTTGTGAAGGATCTGTTGTATCAGCAGCATTGGTAGCTATTTGTTGCAGTTCTTTCCAACTATTGGACTTTATGTATTTCGATTCCCGCAGCATTTGCCCGAAGAGCATTACAGCACTCGCAAAGCGATAACATTTTGACACTTGGGGAAATGGGGTAAATGTTACCTCCAAGGTTTTTGTTTCTTCCAAAACTTTTTGTTGCTTAGACATTTTGTATTGCAACATATACGAAGCAGGTGTTACAGGCTTTAATAAGTCAACACCATTATTCGGAACAATTTCACACGCCACTAACATTGAATAAGCAGGACCAATTTCCCCTCCTTCAATTACAGCAGATGTGTCCTTAATCGCTCCTACTTTATTATCAAAACCAATGAGTCTATATTCCTTTACATAAGTTGGATTAAAGCTCATCGTGAGATAAACATCATCGGCAACTGTATAAAGCGTTTGTAGAAACTCTTTGAGTAATACTTTTTCTGCTTCTGCATAACTATCGAGGTAAGCAAAATTGCCATTGCCTTTTTGTGCCAGCGTTTGAATCTTAGAATCTTTATAATTACCCATACCCACACCCAAACAAGTAAGGTAAATGCCTTGTTGCTTTTGCGATATTATCAAGTCTTCTAGCTCTTCTTCCTTTTGCAATCCCACATTGAAATCACCGTCAGTTGCCAGAATTACACGATTATTTCCCCCTTCAATAAAATGTACTTTCGCCATTGTGTAGGCAAGCTTGATACCCGCTTCACCAGGCGTAGACCCACTGGGCTCCAAACCATTAACCACTTTAAAAAGAGAATCTTTATCATTTCCACTTAATGCATTCACTAGTACTGTTGTGATGCCGCCAAAAACGACGATTGAAACCGTATCCTTTGCTCTGAGATTATTGATCAAACCTCTGAACCCAGCTTTCAAAAGTGGCAAGCGATTAGGCATATCCATGGATCCTGAAACATCAATCAAAAACACCAAATGGGTTGGCGGCAAATTATCTAAATTGATCTTTTTTGATTTGATATTAGTGATCAGTAATTGATTAGCTGTATTCCATGGACAAGAAGTTAATGTACTGCTGATATCAAATGTGCTGCTATCTTTTGGCTCTGTATAATTAATGTTAAAGTAATTGAGCATCTCTTCGATACGCACTGCATCGGGTGGAACAAACCATTGCATGTTTAGAAAGCGTCGCACATTGCTATACGATGCCCTGTCTATGTTTAGCGTAACACCTGTTGTAGGATTGTTAGCGGCATTGATAAAACCGTTTTCTAATAAACTCGCATAGGTTTCATCTCCAGTGAACCATTGCTGATGTATTTCCCGTTGTAAGTTTTTGGTGAGTGAGGCCAATTTGTACCGATGGGTATTACGGACAGCATTTTTTTTCAACACCACTACCTGGTTTTGAACCGCATCGGCTACTACTTTCTTTTTCTCGAAGCCATCGGCTGAGAAAGTAAGTGTATCTATTATTTTAGAGGTAACGATACCAAAACCACCAGTACTTCCAGAATAATAAACATAACCTGTGCTATGCAAAAGAATGCTTACGTTTTGCAAAGGGTTTCCCCCTTCATCTCTCACTTCGCCTTTAATGTAATATTGCTGGGCAAATAAAGAGGTGCAAATAAGCAGTAGCAATAGTATAGAAGAAACTCGTTTCAATAAATTATACCATAAGTTACAAAAAAACTCATGGCATCAAGGATGTTATGCCAATTGATAGATTTCTTTAAGATTTCTGCCTAACCCATCGTAATCTAAGCCATAGCCAACAACAAATTTATTCGGTATCGAAAAGCCTGTGTAATCAATTTGCAAAGGAAATTGCGTGGCTTCGGATTTGTGTAATAATGCAGCCACTTTTAACGAAGCAGGGTGTTGGTGTTCCAGTTTTGGAAGAAAATCATGCAATGTTTTGCCTGTATCAACAATATCCTCAACAATGATCACATGACGATTATATAATTCCTGATCTAAACCAATCGCGGTTACAACCTGCCCACTGGATTTCATGCCTTTGTATGAGGCTATTTTAATGAAACAAATTTCTGCATCTATCGTTAAATGCTTAAACAAGTCAGATGCGAACATGAAGGAACCATTAAGAATAGCAATGAACAATGGGTTTTTACCTTCGTACTCTTTATTGATTGCTGTTGCAATCTCACTTATTTTCTGTTGAATTTCCGCTTCTGAAAGATAGGTTGTGAACTCTTTATCGTGCAGTTTAATTAATTGCATTAGCCGCTTTTTTGTTGATATGCAGTTCCTGACCAACGGTTAGGTCTGCGGTTGCTAAGTTATTCCATCTTAGCAAATCATCAACACTTACCTCATATTTACGGGCAATGGAGTATGCTGTTTCTTTTACTCTTACAACATGCACTGTGTAAAAAGAAGCAGCATTTTGTGCAATGGATTGTTTAGTGTTTGTGTAAGCCTCCGCTTGTGCAGTGTTAATTAATTTAGGCGCTGCAGGTGCTTGCTTTTGCAAATAAACTATCTGGCCACTTTCGGGCTGCATGTCTTCTCTCAAAAAATTAAAGGCTAATAAATTTTCTAAGCGAATACCTTCGGTTTGGGCAATATCTTTTAATGTTTCTCCGGCTACAACCATGTGTGTTGCCTTTGCACCTATTCTGCGTTTGCGCTGCAAGAACATGAGTCTATCTGTAGTAGCAATGTCTTGCGGTGTCATTTCATTATATTCAAATAAAAGTGGCAAAGACACATCATACTTTTGTGCAATAGCTAAAAAAGAGGTTCCTTTTGAGACGAAAACAACATTGGTTTCATTAATCTTGAACACACCATTAGGGTAAGTGTTTTGTGTAACAGTTTTTAGGTCATTGTTTGATGTATTGCTTGCCAAAACAATATTATCGTCTCCTTTATTCTTTTTACCCAAGGCAATCAATGAATACTCCTGAAGATTGTAATCTTTAATGATCTTAATTAAGATTTGCGGATACTTTGGATTAGTAGCATAGCCCGCTTTTTTCAGCCCATAAGCCCAGCCTTCATAATCAGTAGGATCTAATTTGAAAAGGGCTGTATAGTTTGGGCGGTTTTTTAAAAAATCAGAATGATCTTTATAAGATTCGATAGGATCGTTGTATTTGCGGAAGCACTCACCTTTTGCATCATCATCATGAAAAACAGTTTCGCCTGTCCATCCGCTTTTACATTTTATACCAAAATGATTGTTGGATGCTACCACTAAATCACTTTGACCAGCAGAAGATTCATGAATACCCTGAGCTAAAGTAATGGCAGCAGGCACACCTGTACGCTGCATTTCGGCAATGGCTGCATCTTTAAAACGTTCAATATATTGACGAACGATGGCAGAAGATTGTGCAAAGCTCAACTGGCACACCAGCAGCACAAAAGCTAAAATAGAAAGTTTGAGTTTTTGCATTGGATTGTAAGGGTTTTAATAATGGTTTCGGAATTAAAGGTCATTGATTAAACACTAACCTTTCACACTATTCGGTTAACACAGTCGAAACGGCGTTAAACCTTAAATACATCTCTTTAAAAAATTATGTTAATGCAGCTTTCGGATGAGGTAAATTCCATCTCGCAGGGGTAAAAGCATTTTGGCAACATCTGTTCTGGCTAGCACATAATCATTAAACGCTTGTATTGCTTTTGCATTTTTACCTTTAATCGGATCCTCTAAAACCTGACCGTGAAAAAGCACATTATCCGCTAAAATAAAACCTCCGGGCCTAATTTTCGGTATTACCAGGTCAAAATAATGGATATAGTTTTCTTTATCGGCATCGATAAAAACCAAATCCCACGTTTCATTCAATTCTTCAATAATGGTTAACGCATCGCCTATGTGCAATCGTATCTTCTGTTGATAAATAGATCGATCAAAATAATTTTTAGCAGTAGTTGCATCACCTTCACGTAATTCAATGGTGTGCAATAACCCATCCGTATGCAATCCTTTTGCCAGGCACAAAGCGCTGTAGCCGGTAAGTGTTCCGATTTCTAACACACGCTTAGGCTGTATCATATTTGAAATCATCTCCAAAAAACTTCCCTGCACCAGCCCACTAAGCATGTGTGATTTTGGATGATTGGCATAGGTGAATGCAGCAACTTCTTTCAACAAATTATCTTCTGCAGAAGTATATTTTTCAGCATATGCTTGAACCAGAGGATTGATTAAGTCCATTATACAGTTTGCAAATTATTGGTAACAACAGGATTGCCACGTTTTGAAATCAGTAACAAGCCAAGAAACACAAGCAAGCCATTAATGATTATCAATTCGAGTCCAATTTGAAAAGAACCGAAAATGTTTTTTTGATATTTATCTAAGAAAAAACAAATGATTGGCGCTGCAATAGCAATTATGGGAACATATTTATCATTGACGGTTCGCCTGGTTAAAATGCCAAAAGAAAACAACCCCAATAAAGGTCCATAAGTGTAGCCGGCCACCTTTAAAATCACACCGATCATGCTTGAGTTATTAATTACCTTAAACATCATTACACAACACAGAAAGATGAAAGCAAAAACTAAATGCACCCGTTTACGGATTTTATTTTTGTCTTTATCACTCCAATCTTCTCTACGTTTTAAACCTAAAATATCAATACAAAAAGAGGAGGTCAAGGCAGTAATTGCTCCGTCTGCGCTTGGAAACAGAGCCGAGATCAAAGCAATGATGAAAATTATAGAAATGATGCCCGGCACTGCACTGTGTAAAGCAATGGTTGGAAAAATACGATCAGGTATAGCACTGATGCCATTGTTAGCAGCATATAAATAAAGCAGTCCGCCTAAAAATAAAAACAACAATACGACCAATGCCTGAATGATTGAAAACGTCATCACGTTCTTCTGTGCATCTTTTAAAGTGCGAACGCTGATATTTTTTTGCATCATCTCCTGGTCCATACCTGTCATAGTAATGGTAATGAAAGCTCCGGCCAATAATTGTTTTACAAAAAACAAACTACTGTTCGGATCACTAACAAACATTTTTGTAAAGCCAGCCGATTTCAATTGATTAAGGCCAGTACCAAAATCAAGATTTAACGTTTTCAAAATATAGAAAATGCATATCACCAAGCCCACCAGCATACATGTAGTTTGCAGCATGTCGGTCCATACAATTGTTTTCACCCCACCTTCATACGTATAAAGCAAAATCATTAAAAGAATGATCAAGGTGGTGAGCCAAAATGGAATGCCATAGGCCGCCAAAATGGTGTCTTGTAAAATAGCCACCACTAAATACAACCGTGCTGTGGCACCCAATGTTCTTGATAAGATAAAAAAAGAAGCCCCTGTTTTATAAGACGTAAATCCTAATCTATTACTTAGATAATTATAAATAGAGGTAAGATTTAGGCGATAGTAAAGTGGCAGTAAAACAAAGGCGATAATGAAATACCCCAACACATAACCAATCACAATCTGGAAATACGTAAATGCTTCGAAGCCCCCTGCAGCAAAGGGTTTACCTACTGCGCCTGGAACGCTTACAAATGTCACTCCACTTAAAGAAGTTCCGATCATGCCAAAAGCCACCACCATCCAATTAGAGCTTTTGTTACCAATAAAAAAAGATTCATTATTGGCATTGCGGGAAGTGAAATAAGCAACTACAAGTAATATAGCAAAGTATCCAATGACGAATATGAGTAAAAGTGAAGGTGACATAAATTATTTTTTGATGAACATGCCCCGCAAAGAACAGTATTTTTTGAAGATAGAAAAATTTGTCTTCCTTTTGTAGCATAACTGTTTTACAAAAATGAACATTACATCGGTTGCAATATTTTGCGGTTCGAAACTGGGCAATAATGTGGTTTACCAACAACACGCAGAAGTGTTGGGAAAGATATTAGCACAAAAAAACATTACCCTTATTTATGGTGGTGGCAAAAATGGACTGATGGGTGTTGCTGCTGACAGTGTAATGAAATATGACGGCACGGTAAAAGGCGTAATTCCAAAAGTATTGACTGAATGGGAACATCAACATCTAAGCATTAGTGAACTTACAGTTGTAGATGATATGCACGAACGTAAACGTATGATGTATGAACTGTGCGATGCGGCGATCATTCTCCCGGGCGGGTTTGGCACTTTAGATGAATTATTTGAAATGCTTACCTGGAACCAACTTGCCATTCACGATAAAAAAATATTTATCATGAACTCCGGCAATTTTTATAAGAACCTTTTATTGCATTTACACTTCTTAACAGGTGAAGGTTTTTTATATGGTGAATTAGAAGATAAATTCACCATATTAGATGAACCTGAAGAAATTTTAGATCATCTATAAGTTAATGTTGAAACCAACATTAACAATAGGCTGCTTACCATAAGGAGAGTGCTGCTGTTGCAGCACATCATACATAAGCGACATAATGGTTGCCCCTCTTCCAGAGGGTATCACCAATCCTCCACCTACTAATATGCTTGGAACAATAACAGCGTCCAATTTATATTTCGCTTCTGATTGATAGGATGTAGCGTAAAACTTTTGATTACCAAAAATATAATTGCCTTCTGGTTGCACTTGGATCATAAAATGTTCAATGGGATAAAAGCGGCCAAATAAGTTTAATCCCACTACACCTTGCGACACTTTTCGGTAAGGGTCGCCGTTATAGTCACGTTCTTTTAGACTGATATATTGACCATTGATACCTAAACCTGCACCAATAAATTTATTGAAGCGATAGCCAATTTGCGGAGAGAGATTGATCAAAGTGTAATCTCCGAAACTCAATCCTAAATTACCGCCAACAAAAACTTTCTCTTTCTGAAAGCCTTTCTTTTCTTCTTGCGCAAAAGCATTGCTTACAAGACAAACTACAACAAGAGCTAAAACAATTTTTTTCATGTGTTTATTGGGTATTATGCGATGTCGAAAATCTTTCCGCTATTTAAGATATCATTGGGGTCAAATAATTTTTTTATTCCCTTCATTAAATTCATCTGTACATCGTCGAATAAAATATTCATATACTCTTTCTGAACTAATCCAATTCCATGTTCCCCACTGATTGTTCCATTCAGACTTTTTACCAACTCGAATATTTCCCGAATACCTTTTTTCAGTGAACCGTTCCATTGCTCGTCAGTCAAATCTCCTTTTATAATATTCACATGCAAATTACCATCACCGGCATGCCCGTAACAAACAGAATGAAAGCCGTATTTCTTACCAATCTCTTTTACTCCCTTTAATAACACCGGAAGTTCGGCTCTTGGTACAACCGTATCTTCTTCTTTATAAATGGAATTTGATTTGACTGCCTCACCCACTCTTCGGCGCATCTTCCACAATTCTGCTTTCTGTTGCGCATCATCGGCAAACAAAATATCGCCACAATCAAAGCTCATTACTATTTCAGAAATACCTTCTATTTCTTTCATCAGCACGTCCATTTCATTCCCATCTACTTCAATGAGCAAATGCGCTTGCACATCATCTGTCATTGGAACAATGCAATTATCCAAAAAACGCATCGTCCATTCAATGGCATCACGTTCCATAAACTCCATGGCGCTTGGTGTGTAGCCGGCGGCGAAAATAGCACTAACCGCAGCGCAAGCATTCTCCGGCGATTTAAAGGGTACCAACATCAAGAGGTCGTATTTAGGCAAGGGAATTAAGCGCAACACTGCTTTTGTTACAACGCCCAATGTTCCTTCACTGCCCACAATCAACTGCGTTAGATTATAACCGGTTGCATTTTTCAGCACATTGGCACCCGTCCAAATGATTTCACCTGTTGGCAGCACCACTTCCAGATTCAACACATAATCTTTTACAACACCATATTTTACTGCTTTTGGGCCACCGCTGTTTTCAGCAATGTTTCCACCAATGAAACAAGAACCGCGACTGCTTGGGTCAGGTGGGTAAAACAAACCTTTTTCTTTTACAGCATTTTGTAAAACTTCTGTAATCACACCAGGTTCAGTTATCACTTGCAGGTTTCGTTCATCAATATTAATAATCGAATTCAATAGCTCAGTCGATAACAATACACCACCCAAATGTGGTAATGCACCACCACTCAAACCCGTACCTGCACCACGAGGGGTTACATGAATTTTATATTGATTACAGATTTTAAAGATCGCAGCAATTTCTTCCGGTGTTTTTGGCTTTATTACTACATCGGGCAAATAATGCAGGTCCTCGGTTTCATCAGAGGCATATTGATGCAACACTTCTTTATCTACCAAAACATATTGTTCACCAACAATCTTTTGAAAAGATGCCAGATATGTAATTGCCCGCGGCGCTTCTTTGATCATAACAAAGCGGTTTCAGCCCGTAAAAGTCGGCCATTACTTTTAAATAGCAGGAAGGATTTAGAAATTTTTAAAGCTTGGGCAAATTGACTGGCGTTTATTACCGTTATAGCGATTAAAAACACCTTGCTTTATCAGTGAAAATTCAAAGGCACCACGGCTTCCGTTATAGCTTTTTAAATCAGACATGGTAACATCATAGGTGAAAGTGAAATCATAATCTTTATAACCCAATCCGATCATTGGTATGATTGCATCTTTTTGACGATAATAAACACCTCCTATTAACTGATATTCGCCATCTCCTGAAACATTATAATGCGCATTTAAGCCGACCACTAATTCAGAAGCACCAGCTTGGGTAGTATAATAGGCGTTAGGATTTACGATCCACTGATCATTCACCATAAAGCTTCCGTTCAAAAAAGCGATATACCGGGGAGAAATACGTGTGTCTACCTGATCATTGCTAAAAAAGCTTTCACTGGGACGATTTAAATGATGTGCGCAAAAACCGGTGTTGATGTAAATTTTTTCAGTAGGGAAATAAGCATAGTTCATTCCCACCTGCATATCAAAATAGCTAATGTTGTTATTCGCCAGCACTACACTTGTCGGTAATTTATTATCGAAGAATTTTCCATCAAATTGATCCGGGAACTTCAAATTGGCAGTGTTGATTTGCTTATTGGCATAGCCAATATTAAATCCAAGACTTAATAAACTACTGTAACCAATCATTTGGTGATACGCCACAGAACCATAAAGCTTAGTAGACGAAAGATTACCGCTACCTGCCACATCTTTCAATATAACACCACCTACGCCAAGCCATCCATTTTCGAAGCGACCTTTCATCAATTGAACATCGCCGAAAGCACTCATAGTTTTGTAAGGCACCGACATTACCGATGACCATTGGTTGCGATAATTAATACCCAGGCGATATTCACCATCAGGAATAAAACCGGTATTAGCAGGATTAGTGGTCAATGGTGAATTAAAGAATTGAGAGAAATGCAGATCCTGTGCAAAGGCGCAAGGCGCAAGACACAGCATCAAGAGCACTGGTAACCCTATTTTATAAAGTTGTTTCATTAGCTTGTTTTTCAAATGTTACTTTCTCTCATTGCAGTTATCGTATCAAGGTGATGTCACCCTTCTTCGTAGCTTTTGTTCCATCAGTAAATTCTACATCCAATGTGTAGGCATATACATCCATGGGTTGTAACTGACCTTTGTATTTCCCATCCCAACCTTCATGTCTATCATTCGTTTCAAATACTTTTTGTCCCCAACGGTTCCAGATAATGAAACGCATTTTTCCAATACCATAACCACGAACACGAACAATGCTGTTCTGATCTCCACTTTGCGGTGTAAAGGCATTAGGAACATCAAGTGCCGGTATTATTAACGTAACCACTTGTTGCCTTGCTGTATCGGAACAGCCATTTTGATTGTACGCAATAAGCATTGCTGTAAACCTGCCCGTTGAATTATATTCGTGTTGAATGGGATTACGAGAAGTAGTTAATAAAGAATCGCCATCGCCAAAGAACCATTTAAACCGAATAGCATCTGGGGATGACAAATTGGTAAACGTAATAGGCGTGTTCTCCATAGGCGGTTGCGACGCAACTGTGAATTGTGCCGTAGGTTTATTTTGAATGCTGATACTAACACTTGTTGTATCAGTTACATTACAGGTTGCAGAGTCAATTGCTGTCAACTTAATAGTGAAGTTCCCCGCATTGGGATAGTTGTGTGTTACGGTTGAATTAGAAGATGTAAGTGTAGTGCCATCACCAAAATCCCAAATAAATGTTTGGCCACCTTCAGAGGTATTAATGAATACTGCATCGTACGGAGCACATCCAGTAAGCGGCGTTGTGAATTTCGCTTTTACAGTTGCAGCCACACGAACAAATTGTACTGCAGAGTCCGGCGAATTACAATAAACCGTATCGTCCAAATAGAGTTTTACACTATAAGTTCCCGGCGCTGCATAGGTATGAAATACCTGGCTTAATCCGCCTCTAACCTGAGGTGAACCATCGCCAAAATCCCAAATGAAAGATTGATTGGTAAAAGGATGACCGACTGGTGTCACTGTCGTATTATCAAATTGATAGCGGAAAGCAGTACACGGTTGCAACTTCGTGTATGTAAATTGTGGCAAAGCTTGTGTAGCGCCTACTTTAATAGTCATGTATGATGTATCACGAATATTACATGTAGACGAGTCGATAGCCACCAGCATCACTCTAAAATTTCCAACACTGTTATACGTGTGCGAATAAGTGGGTACTGTGCTGGTAAACTGTCCTGTGCCGTCACCAAAATTCCACTCATAATTAACCGCATTAAGCGAAGTGTCTCTGAAGTCAACCGTTAGCGGAACACACCCTGCGGTATCTCGTATTATACCATTAATTGATGATTGAATCCCGGCACGGATACCTGCCAGATTGAAAGCAATCTTCAGCATAGCAAGATTACATTGCCCACCTGTTGTTGCCGGATTATTTGGTGACCATGAACCTGGTGTAGTTGGGAAATTAGTTGGCCCAAAGGCTTTACAATTAGCACAAATAGCCTGATAAATCACACCATTTCTATCAAAGCGGCTAGTGCCACCATCAACGTGGTCAGATCCGGTATTATTTCGCCATAAAAACTACCATAAAGCAATGCGCTTGCATTTCGTTTTAAAACGATAAAATAAAAATCTCTTCCGTCTGTAGTTCCCTGCAAGGCATCTGATGTAATCGGGAGATTTCTTGTTCCATCACTTGGGTATTCAAAACTTGACGGCGCAGAACCAAATCCACCACCCCACCCTGAAACGTATACGTTTTCGCAACGGTCAACCAAGAAAGCTGTTGGAGAAATATTTGGTGCATTGATGCCATTGTTAGCACCAAAACAGGTAAAATATACATAATTAGATAAATCGGGCTGGAGCTTTGCAATAAATTGTTTTGAATTTCCTGCGCTCCAGGCTGCATTGATTATCTGCCAACTACCTAAAGTTTGACCCATTACATACGGAAAATTGAAGCGATCAAACTGAATACCGTACACTTGGTCGTAACTGCTACTGCCTATATATGTCGATTTTCTTAAGGTTGAACCGTCATTACTTAGAATAGCAACAAAGCCATCAACGCCTCCGGAATAAGTTTGTCCGACTGTTCCTGCATGATTACCTGGAAAATTTCCGCTTTCTGTTCCACCAGCTACATAAATATCGTTAGTAGCAGGATTAATGGATAAAACATAAGCAGCATCGTTTGCACTACCACCTAAATAGGTACTAAAAGTAACATCAGATACATCAGGTCTAAGCTTCATAACCACGGCATCTTGCCCACCACCAGAACTAGTTTGGAAATTAGAGCTTACAACCGGGAAATTTGTTGACCGGGTACAAGAAGCAACGTAAATGTTATTCGCACCATCAAGTATTACTTCACTGCGGGCAAAATCACCATAATTCTGTTGTAATGAATTGGGATTCCCACCATAATCTGAAATATTTAATCCATCATCTCCACTTCCGCCAATTCGCAATGAACCAATAAGGCCTGTACCAGTTGCATTCAATTTTGTAACGATGATATCGTATCCTCCGCCATTACCAACCTTTCCTATGCCTCGTGTCGGATAATCGGATGAGCTGCTAAATCCTGTAACAACAAGATTACCCTGCGGGTCGGAAACCAAACTTGTGGGACGCTCATTGCCTCCACCACCTAAGTAGGTTGAATAAATTCGATTAGAGCCATCAGGTGTAAGCTTAATAATGCAAATATCGAATTGCCCACCACCAGTATTGCCCTGTACTGCACCTGGGCTGGTAGAAAAACCACCACCGAAAACAATTCCGCCGCCGAACATACTTCCATCAGGACCATAGGTTGCAGTATATCCCCAACTATCTGTAGTTACCCCATTGAACGTACAAAAGATCAATGTTGGGTCAATTACTAAAGTTGATTTAGGATCGTAGCCTTTCAAATCAAAGCGAACAATATTGTCTTTTACTACGTATTTACAATTGATCTCTTTTCGGCCTTCTTCCGTATATTGATAGCTATACGGAGGAAGCTCCTTCAAGTCGCCAACAGATGTTCCAATCGTCAATGTTTTTTCCTTTACCTCTAATTTATCTGCGCCTGAATAACGCAAAGCAATTTTAGAAAGATCGGCGCCAGGGTGTATGATCAAATCATATTTTACAGCACCGTTATTGGAGTAATAGCGAACATCCACATTTGGATAAATATCTTTTACGGTAATGCCTTGGTATAGCTTACAATCACTTGCCCATTTTGACGGGTCATTTCCAATGAAATAATTTGTGTATGTATACAGGGGCTTATCGGCTATTATTTGCGCAGACTGGTTACCATCCACAAATTCTACTTTGTATAAATGCGATTTTAAAATCGTGTTTTTTTTAGAGGATGCTTCTCCCTTTGCATGTCCGTGTGAAGACTCGAATATTTCTTCCCAGGCTTTGGGATCACGTTGCAAAACAGAAAAACCATTTTGATTAATGTAAAAAGCACCAGAACCAACTTGTCCAAGATATTTAATACTTCTGTCCCACTGTCCTTTGTTTTCTACAAATTGTACGGGAGCCTGGCTAAAAGTGGTACGGACAGTTAGCAGGGTAAGTAGAAGGAGTATAGAGGTCTTTAAGTTCAAGCTTTTTTTTTATTAACTATTAAATACGAGAAATGTTGTGCAAACGTTTGTTAAGAAATGTTACTCCATTCAGTCTTACCCTTCAATGATTTCAGATAATTACTTAACTGCAAATTGTCTGCCGACTTCAAATCAGGATCTGTATCCATTATTTTTTCAGCAAACATTTTAGCAGCATCCAAAACAGCTTTGTCTTTGATAAGATCTGCCAGCCTTAAGTTTAATGCACCACTCTGTCTTGTTCCTTCAATATCGCCGGGACCTCTTAATTCCAGGTCTTTTTCAGCAATTTCAAAACCATTATTGGTGGAGGTCATGATCTTAATACGTTCACGTGCATCATTACTTAGCTTGCTTCCTGTCATTAAGATACAATAACTTTTTTCAGCACCGCGACCTACTCTTCCTCTTAATTGATGTAATTGCGATAAACCAAATTTTTCTGCACTTTCAATCACCATCACAGTAGCATTGGGCACATTTACGCCAACCTCAATTACAGTAGTACTTACCATGATTTGCGTGTAGCCTTTTACAAAGCGTTGCATGTTCCATTCTTTCTGATCAGCCGGTTGGCGTCCGTGCACCATGCTGATCCAATATTTTGGTTCGGGGAAAAACGCTTTCACATTTTCATACCCACTCATTAGGTTTTCGTAATCAAGTTTTGAGCTTTCTTCAATAAGTGGGAAAATAATGTACGCTTGTCTGCCGGCGTCAATTTCAGAGCGAACAAAATCCATCACTTTGGCCCTATGATCATCATAGCGATGAACGGTTGTTATAGGTTGCCGGCCCGGCGGCAATTCATCCATCACGCTATAATCCAAATCGCCGTAAGCCGTCATTGCAAGTGTCCGAGGAATGGGTGTAGCTGTCATTACCAAAACATGCGGTGGCAGGTCTGCTTTTTTCCAAAGTGTAGCACGTTGGGCTACACCAAACCGGTGCTGTTCATCAATTACTGCAAAACCCAGGTTTTTAAATTGCACAACTCCTTCAATCAATGCATGTGTTCCAATAACAATATTCACCGAGCCAGCGGCTAAGCCTCCTAAAATTTGTTTCCGTTCTGCAGTTTTTGTAGAACCCGTTAATAACTGAATACCAACTGGCAAGTCCTTGATTAGGGCAGTAAGAGTAGCAAAATGTTGTTGTGCTAAAATTTCTGTTGGCGCCATTAGACAACACTGATAACCATTATCGACTGCGATCAACATTATGAGCAGGGCTACAATGGTTTTACCGCTACCTACATCGCCTTGCAGCAGGCGGTTCATTTGGTGACCAGTAGCAGTATCCGTTCTGATTTCTTTAATAACCCGTTTTTGCGCATTGGTAAGCTCAAACGGAAGATAATTGCGGTAAAATGTGTTGAATAACTCACCTACTTTACCAAACACAACTCCTCTTGAATGGCGATGGCGTTCGGTTTTCACCATCGCTAATCGAAGTTGAGTGATAAACAGTTCTTCAAACTTTAACCGACGTAAGGCAGATGCATACTCTTCATATGAAGCAGGAAAATGAATTTTTCGGTAGGCTTCATAACGGCCCATCAATTTTCCCTGAGCAATAATTGATGGAGGAAGGTTTTCGGGTAAATCTTTTTCGGTTAATACCTCAAAAAGTGCTTGCTGAAATTTTACCATTTGCTTCGATCCAAGTGCCCTTGCTTTTAGTTTTTCAGTGGTCGGATAGACAGGTTCTAAAAAGTTCTTTGTTGGTGCCACAAGCCCTTTTAATGCCTCTAATTCCGGATGAACCATCTGGGGCTTGTTCATAAAAAAACTTACCCTACCAAAAGCATTGTATCGTTCACTAATTTTCAGCGATTTCTCCACCCAATTAATACCTTGAAACCAGGTTAATTCCATAATGCCTGTTTCGTCTTTCAAATATGCTATCAAACGCTTGGCGCTTTTTTCTCCAATTACCTCATGATCGGTAAGCACTCCCTGCACTTGCGCATATTCATTACCAATAGTTAGTTCACCGATTTTGTAAGTACGGGTTCGATCCAAATGGCGATAAGGAAAATGATGCAACAAGTCATTAAACGTAAAAATGCCTAATTCCTTTTTCAGCAAATCGGCACGTTGTGGCCCAACGCCTTTTAAATATTCAATGGGATAGGTTAATATGGTGGAAGTTGAATTAATGATTTTCTTTTTGAACAAAAATAACTAAGCCTGACGTTGTATCTTTTGCCAAAGTACGGTTTGTTTTTTTTTCTTAAAACGCAGCCACCCTTTAATCATGCAATAGTTCATAAACAAAAAATAAAAAGGGATAGTAGTTGGCAATAAGGATTTCCTTTTTTTCATTAATGCATACCCAATAATAGCAAGCGTGTAAAAGACAATTTGTAGAATGAAAAGATTATAATAAAAACTATTTTCTTGTACCAAGAGCAAATTACTGAAGAAGGCAACAATGATCGCAAAAGGACAAACTACCCAACGCATCCATCGACGGGAAATGAATTGAAAAAATAATTTACCATTTGCCATTAAGTCACTCCAGGATAACTGGGCTAAAACCTGAAATGCACCTGCAGCAATCCGAATCTTCCTTTCCTTTTCTTCTTCGATGGAAGGCGTAGCTGTTTCCACCGAATAAGCGGCAGGCTCATACTCTATCTGGTAGCCTTGTAAACATATGTTCAACGATAAACTAAAATCATCCAGAATCACAGTTTCTTTCAGGGGTTGAAACAAATTAGTACGCATAGCAAATAACTCCCCGGTAGCACTTAACACAGTGTAAAACTGTGCATCAATCTTCTTCATTAGCGATTCATACTGCCAATACAAACCTTCTGCCTCGCCAACCCCGGAAGCTGCTACAATTTTTTTTTCACCGGCTACTGCTCCCACTTTTTCATCTGCAAAATGACTGATAACTTTTTTAATGCTTTCTTTGTTTAATATGCTATTAGCATCAGTAAAAACCACGTAAGGCGTCTGAACTATTTGCATAGCTGAATTTAACGCAGCGGCCTTCCCTTGGCGGTTACTTTTTTCAATCAATTGAATTTGCGAAGCTTTCTTAAGAATTTTATTCGTGTCGTCTGTAGAGCCGTCAGAGACAAAAATGATGGACAGTTTATCTTTTGGATAATCGAGAAAAAGGCAATTTTCAATTTTTTGACGAACAACTACTGCTTCATTATAACCGGCAATTACTAATGTTACCGGCGGAAGATCCTCTAAGTTGCCATTTATTTTTTTCTTTTTGAAAAGGTTGATGCAACCTAAGAGCAGGCCATATCCTACATAGCTATAGAATAATAGTAAAATCGAAATCCAGAATAGAACTTGAAGCCCGATCATGCATTGTAAATATCTATTAGAATTTGCAAAGCACGTAACAATTTCATAATTGACTGTAAAAAATATTTATATTTACTTTGGGCTGCTAATGAACTTGTTACAATGCTAATGAACTTATTACAAATTAACATCAACCTTGCAGAATTTAGAATAAGCATGCTTTGCTTTGCTACGGCATTTGTGGTTGCAATGGTTGTGATGCCGATTCTAATTAAGCTAATCAATAGATTCCAGCTTTACGATGTGCCTGATTCACGAAAAGAGCATAATGCACCCATTCCAACTATGGGCGGAATAGCTGTATGCATAGGTATGGCAGTAGCCTGTTTGTTATGGTTACCGTTCAGTAACAATTTTGTAATCATCTCTATATTTCTTTCAATCGTTATCCTGTTCTCGCTTGGTATTATGGATGATTTGCGTGATATGCCGGCTCGATACAAGTTTGTAATCCAACTGGCAGTTGCATCGCTTATTGCTATTGCAGGAATCCGCATTACTAATTTTAATGGCTTATTAGGCTTGCATGAATTGCCCATTACTGCTCAATACACATTTACTGTTTTAGCCATTACGGGAATCACTAATGCATTCAATTTAATTGATGGCATCGATGGATTAGCTGGAGGCCTTGGGTTCATGAGCTTAGTGATCTTAGGCTTGTTTTTACGTTTTAGCAATGAATCTGACCTTGCCTTAATTGCATTTGCATTAGCTGGCGGATTGCTTGGTTTCTTGTATTACAATTTTAACCCTGCTCGCATTTTTATGGGCGACACGGGATCCTTGGTACTTGGTTTTGTAGTAAGCATTCTGTGTATTCGTTTGATGCAAACAAACATCGATAAGCATAATACTTTTCTTCCCCATATGCCTGTTTTTGCATTGGGCATTGTTTTAATTCCTGTTTTTGATACATTGCGTGTATTTAGTTTACGCATCTGGAAAGGGAAATCTCCTTTTCACCCGGACAAAACGCATATTCATCACCTGTTAACGAATAATGGCTGGAGCCATGGCTTTGCTGCTAAATTAATCTGCATGACACATGCTTGTATTTTAGTGCTTGCTTATTTTTTAAAAAACATTCGTCAAGAATGGGGGTTACTAATTTTACTTTCTTGCATGCTTTTAATGGTATTGGTTTTTCAACATTTAAAAGTACCAGTTATGCCAGCCATTCAAAGAGAAAAGGTCTAAACTTCTCTTTAATTTATTTATCATACTAACAAGAAATTAGTATAACCAATAACGTTAGCTTCGGATTTGGCAACATTAGCGTTTCATCACCTATCATTTCGCGAAATCAATTGATGTTTTTTTATTTCAATTTCTCTTGTTTTGAAAACCAAGTTTGTATAATGTAATTTTCAGTGGTTCATTAGCGGGTTCAAAATTTAATCTAACTTCAACGACTGCTTCACAAAACATTCTTACCATGAAGCCCGAATTACACATCGATACATACTCTTTACAAAAAGCAGCACATGCCTACAGGGCAATCAATAATAAGCTAAAACAAAAAATATTGCATCTCATTCACCAAAACAAAGAAATTAAAGCAACAGATATTCATAAGCATTTGAAAATCGATCAGCCTGTCGCCTCCATGCATTTAGCTATTCTGCGAAAAGCGAAAAAAGTGCAAACAAAGAAAGAAGGAAGATTTGTTTATTATTCCATTAATTACGACCGCATTCATCACATCCATAAACAGAGTGAAAAACTTTTAAAAGATAAGGTAGCAAAACAGAAAGCCTAAGCTTACTTTCCGATACAGAACTTGCTGAAAATATAATCCAGTTGGTCATCATTCGTCACTTCACCGGTGATCTCTCCTAAATAATGCAAGCAACGACGAATATCTAATGCTAACAAATCACCTGGTAGATTATTGTTCATTCCTTCTTCAACATCTTGCAAGGCATTAGCCACGCTTTTTAATGCATGATAATGGCGGGCATTGGTTATAATTGTATTTTCTGATTGTAAATTATCCTGAAGAATAAAATCGAGCATTCGCTCTTTTAAAACTTCCAAATGCAAACTATTTTTTGCAGCTATAAAAATAATATTAGCTATAGTAGAAAACTTTTCTTTTGCTTCTTGTTCATTAAATAAATCAACCTTATTTCCAACCAATAAAAACTGAATGTTTTTCTCTTGCAATTCATAAATGATTTGTTGCAACTCGTGGACGTCCATTTCGTTTACATCAAATAAATACAAAACAACATCGGCCTGTTGCATTTTTTGCAAGCTTTTCTCAATTCCGACAGATTCAATTACGTCTGTCGAATGACTTCGAATACCGGCTGTATCAATCAACCGAAATAAAATTCCATCAATGTTAATTGTCTCTTCAATTGTATCTCGTGTAGTTCCGGGAATGTCGCTCACTATAGCTCTATCCTCATTTAAAACCGCATTCAATAGCGTTGATTTTCCGGCATTGGGTTTACCAATAATAGCTACACTCACCCCATTTTTAATAACATTGCCCAGGCGAAACGATTTAAGTAATGTATCAATTTGCAATTTGGTTTCTGCAATCAATCGCTTTAATTGTGTTCTATCAGCAAATTCAACATCTTCCTGTGAAAAATCCAGTTCAAGTTCTATCAAAGCCGAAAACTTTATGAACTGCTCTCTCAATTCTTTCAACGCTTTTGAAAAACCACCACGAATGTTATTCAATGCCGTTTTATGCGATGCAGTAGTATTGCTAACAATCAAATCAGCAACCGCTTCTGCCTGTGTTAGATCCAATTTTCCATTCAGAAATGCCCGCTGTGTAAACTCACCTGGCTTCGCAAGCCTTGCGCCTTGTTGAATACAAGCTTCTATCACTTGCTGGTGAATAAATGGTGAACCATGACAACTAATTTCAACAATATTTTCTCCGGTATAAGAACGTGGCGCTTTGTAAAGGGAAACGACTACCTCATCAATAGGTAGGTTATTATGAAAGATATAACCCACATGAAGTGTATGTGATTGCTGCTCCAACAAATTTTTAGAAGGGAATAACTCGTTAACGATTTCAACTGCAGCCATTCCAGTTAGCCTTATTACACCAATAGCACCAACCCCTGGAGGTGTTGCCAGTGCCACAATAGTATCATCCCAGCCTGATAATTTCATATTCATATCTTCAAAATTAGAAATAATAAATCCCTCCAAATTGGAGGGATTTATGATGTTATTGTGATTAAATTATCCTTCAGTAACTACGAATGTAATTGGCTGTTTACGATATGCCTTTACCTGGCGACCGTTCTGAACAGCCGGAGTCCATTTTGGACCTCTTTTAATTACTTTCACCGCTTCATCTTCCATACCATAACCATGGTTGGTTAAGGCTTTTACATCACTCACATTTCCTTCTTTATCCACGATGAATTGTACTACTACAGTATAGTTTCCTGCAGGAGCTCCATTATCAACTGGTGTACTCGGATTGAGATTTCTTTCTAAGAATTTTTTCCATTGACCTTCACCACCGGGAAATGACGCTTCGATCTCTACCTTGGTAAAGGTTTGATCGTAGTTAGTTTCATCCTTTGGTGCTTCTACTACACCCTTACCTGCATCTACAGGAGGAGCAGCAATACCTTGGTCTTTCATACCTTCCTGATTTACCACAGCGATTTTTGTGTCTTGCACTTTTTCAACTGGTGGCGGAAGATCTTCTTTCTTAACCTCGTTATCCTTCACAATTTGCGGAGGCGTAAACTTGGTCATTTCCACCTTTGGCGGCTCTTGCTTTGGAGGCGGCGGAGGCGGCGGAGGCTCAGGCTTTTTTTCTTCTTGTTTAATGTCTTTTAATACGACATCTTTTACTTCTACAGCTGCTTTTTTTGGAGCCAAAGTATCCGATAAGAAGCTAATCAAAAAGATAGCTAAAGCCAGACCCGCTGTAATAAGTAATGCTCGTAAAATGCGCTCATTATATTTCTTTCTGAGCTCATAAGCACCATAATCCTTATTACGACCCTCAAACACAAGGTCCAGAATGTCTGCACTTAATATTTTATTTGCTTCCATTTTTGTTGTTTGAATTTAGATGCTTTAGTAATTCATTTTCCACACAAACAGAGATTATTTAATTCCATTTGACGCTTCTGTTCTTTTGATCAGCTCGTTTTCTACAGGCAAAATGTTTACTAATGCAAAACGTTTTACTTCATTAATCTGCATCTCGTCCAAAATGTCCACTGTGTTTTTATAAGTGGCTTCATCATTGGGTTTGATAACTACTACCAAGTCATCCGGAGGAGTATTCTTCTTTTTATTGATGATCTCATCACGAATTCCTTTAAAATTGGTAGACTTAAAATTTGAAGCATCTGGTGCCAACTGACCTTCATAATAATAAACCTGGTCAGCTTTACCTATAAGAATGGTTAATGCACCTGATTCTTTGGCCTTATTCATTTCCTCTTTCTTATCTGTGTCTTTCGGCATGAACAGATCCATTGTGGATGGAGTGCTCATAGTTGTAGTAAAGATGAAGAAAGTGATCAACAAAAAACCTAAGTCCACCATTGGCGTCATATCTACACGAGTTGAAAGCTTTTTCGCCTTCTTGACCCCGGGGCCTTTCTTATTACCACTATCGCCACCACTGGTATCTATACTTGCCATATTGGTTGATTTTTTTTTGTTAGAAAATTATTTTGACTGTTCTTTTAGCCGTGTACGATAGAGATCAGTTCCAACTGGAGCATCTTCCGGAGAAGTAACCAACTGAAACTTGTTCTGACCATTGTTCTTAAATGACTCCATTACTCTTTTAAACTCAGGAAACTTCGCAGAATTATCACCACGAATAACATAACTGAGTTTGGTACCTGAAAAAGCAGATAATGCATCACGAACCCAAACAGTGAGCTCGTTGTTAGCAGAATCCTTTACCGGAATACCAGGAGCCGCGGCTATAGCTTTTGGATCTGCAGCTTGTGATAAGAAAGATTTTAATTGACTGAACGACGCACCGATTGGAGCTTTACCCTGTACAAAGACATTCATCTCTGCAGGAGACAAACCTAGATTGCGGGTGCTATTCATGTTCTCAATCATTTTCTTCTTCACATCAGTTCCATTGCTCTGTTGAACATCAAAGAACACACGACCTTGCTTATCCATGATTACTACCAAAGCATCTTTAATTTGATCTGCCTTTTTGGTAGACACCGAATTGGGGGTAGTTATTTCTACCGGATCTGGTGGTTTAAACTTGGTAGCCAGCATGAAGAAAGATAGAATCAGAAACGCAACATCCACGAAGGGTGTCATGTCCGTATCTGTACTTTTTCTTGGAATTTTTACACTTGGCATGTTTACGAATTATTTTATTGTATTGAGATGCAATTGTTTCATTTATCCATAACGCTTTTACTCTTATTTATATAAAGAAGCAAAAGATTGTGTTAAGGTGAAACCAGACTCATCAATACCATAAGTAATGCTATCAATTTTTGTAGTAAATACGTTGTACATGATCAATGCCAAAGCTGATGTACCGATACCTAAAGCCGTATTATAAAGGGCTTCAGAGATACCTACCGCAAGGGCACCGGCGTTACCGCCACCTTCTTCACCCAAGGCTGAGAAAGAACGGATCATACCGATTACTGTACCTAACAATGCGATTAATGTACCTACTGAAGTGATTGTTGACAAAAACACTAAATTTTTCTGCAACATTGGCAATTCCAAAGCTGTGGCTTCTTCTACTTCTTTTTGAATGGCAATTACCTTTTGATCAGTATCCATGTTTGTAACGTTAATCATTTCTTTGTAACGACGCAAGCCAGCTTTCATCACGTTTGCTACAGAACCTCTTTGCTTATCACACTCAGCTAATGCAGCATCTACATTACGGTTTGCCAAATGATACTGCACTTTTCTAATAAAATCAGCAATAGAACCATTACCTAAAGCTTTGCTGATGGTTAAGAAACGCTCAATAGAAAATGTAATTACCATTAACAACATACCGATCAATAAAGGCACGATGATACCACCTTCGTAAATACGGTGGAAGGCATCCTTAGGACCTTTGTGTGTAGGCCAAAAAGCTCCTTGTCCGGGCTGAGTAAACCCACTTGCACTACCCATTAAAAAACGCCAAATGCAATATCCTGCGATAATACATACAACAGGTGCAATCCATGAAATCGTGTTACTGCTTCTCTTTGGTTGAACTGACGTAGCCTTAACTGAAGTTGTACCTGCAGACGGTCTTGTTTCTGCCATTGTTTCTAATTTTTAGAGTTTTGAAATTTGAAAAAAATTTTGGGTCACAATTCTAATGAAAAAAACAGTACGAATTAAACTGCATGTCATTTTCATTTGAGGGTTTCAAGTTACTTATTTTTTTAAACGCAATATTCTTATTCTGAAAAACTTGTGTAAAACAATAATTAGTTAAAGAATGATTTATCATTTATTCATAGCGCAAAGCCTCTATGGGATTGAGTTTGCCAGCTTTTAATGCCGGATATAAACCCGCCAATAAACCCACTACTGTACAAATGAGAATTCCATAAAAAACCCAATTCCAGGGCACTACAAAGCCAGTATGCAACACCAATGAAAAAATATTGCCTACAATAATACCAAGAATGATTCCAAATATGGCTCCCAAAATACTGATAATTACAGCCTCCATAATAAACTGTTGACGTACCGCTTTTTTCTTTCCACCAATAGCTTTGATTAACCCAACTTCTTTGGTTCGTTCGTTCACTGCCACTAACATTATGTTCATTAGACCAATAGCAGCACCGATCAATGTTATTAACCCGATAACCGTTGCCGAAATCGTCAGAAAGCCTAAGCTCTTCATTGCCTTTTCAGCAACGCTATCACTTCTATCCAAAACAAAATTGCTTTCTTCTGTTACAGATAATCTTCTGATGGGACGGAAAACACCTTCGGCCTCTCCCATTGCGTCAGGCACTTGATTAATATTATCAGTCATGATGCCAATAGCATAAGATGCATTGGGGTCAAAATTTCGATTGATGTTTTTGTAATCAATGATCACAATATTATCCCGGCTAAAACCAAAAGATGAACCTCTGCTGCCTAATACACCAATCACACGATAAGGAATATCGTTTACACGAATCACTTGATTGACCGCTTTGGTTGGATCATTCTTAAATAACTTTTCAGCTACATCATGTCCCAATAAACAAACATTGGCTGCCGATTGGACTTCCTGGCGTGTAAAATTTCTTCCTGCATCTAGTGTAAACCCATTTAGTGGAATGTAAGCTTCATCACCACCAAATAAAAAAACGTTGGGGCTTGTTTTATGTGTACCGAAAGAAGCAATTGCATTGCGTGAAGCAAACGTTGAGATACCAACAGTAGTTGGAAAATGATAATTCTGAACAAAAGCTTCTGCCTGATCTATGGTAATGGGTTTACCAAGGTTGGATTTCTTCTCTGTCTTTGCACCTTTTTTTGAAAGTTTCAGTTCAGAGTTGTTGCTGCCGCCAAAACGAATATTGCGCTCTTTAAATCGAATAGTAAATCCATTGGCACCCATAGTAGAAAAGCTTTCTGTAAGTTTTTGATTCATGGCCGTAATAGCAGTAATAATTCCTACCAATGCCATAATACCAAATGCAATAATGGCAACCGTTAACACGGTACGCAATTTATTGCTGCGTACCGTGCGAAATGAAAGAGAAAGTATGTCAGAAGTATTCATGGAAATAATACAGGCTTGCTAAAGTTAACAAACCTGTATATGAACTTGTTTTAAATTGTATGAATGGCGGATCAAAAGTATAACCAATAAGTAATCAGGTTAGGAAACAATCCCAATATAATAGTGATCGCTGCTAACGCAATGAGCGTCCAACGAAAAGCAGATGACATATTGATCACAATCGTATCACCTGATTTAAAATACATAGCTTGTATCAAGCGGAAATAATAATAAACTGAAACAGCGGCCATTAATACCGCAAAAACGGTCAGCCATAAGCTACCCTCATTAATCGTTGCACGAAGCATATAAAATTTAGAAAGAAATCCTGCTGTCAGTGGAATACCTGCAAGCGATAATAAAAAGATCACTAACGTAGCAGCAATAATTGGTTCCTGCTTTGCAAAACCGTTAAAACCTTCAAACGTATAATCCTTCATTTTTACCAACACGGCAAAAATGCCGATGGTAGCCAGTGAGTAAGCAGCCACATATAAGATCAAACCTTCTTTTGCATCGCTATTTAACGAGTAAACCGCCATCATCATAAAGCCGGCTTGCGCAATAGATGAGTAAGCCAGCATACGTTTTACGCTTTGCTGAAAAACGGCTGTAATATTTCCGATAAATAAAGTAAGGGCTACAATGATTCCAACGATTAATTTCCATTGCGATTGTATATTGGAAAACGAATCGCTAAACAAACGCATGAAGGCAATAAAACCTGCAGCTTTTACAATGGTTGCCATGAACGAAGTAAACACGGTTGGTGCACCATCATAAACATCTGGCGTCCAAAAATGGAAAGGTGCTGCCGATACTTTAAACGATAAAGCAAAAAGCAAAAGCATTAAGCCGGCAATCATCAATACCGGAACATTATTAGCAAACGAAAAAGCAGTAGTATCAAAACTACCTTTGGCACCATAAATCATTGCAATTCCCATCAACATTAAACCAGTAGAAAACGAACCCAGTAAAAAGTATTTCAGGGAAGCTTCATTACTCTTTAAGTTTCGCTTATCACTTCCGGCCAAAACATATAATGGAATAGACATGATCTCAATACCTAAAAACAGCATTAACAACGAACGGAAAGAAGCAGAAATCACCACGCCACTCAATACAAAAAAGATCAGCGCATAATAATCACTTTGGTTGTTGCCTACCTTTTCAATATCTCTTGACGAAAGCAGAAAATAAGCAAGCGTACAAATATTAGCAATCAATGAAAACAATAAAGCAAAGCGATCAAACACCAACATGCCTTTCATATCGATGTCAAAAAAAGCTGTTCCCTTTATTTCCATGATGTTTACAACAATCACCAAGATTAAAAGAATGTGAGCCAGCGTACGCACAGCATTTTTACTATTCAGCAAAAAAGAGCTGAACATCATCACTACACCGCTTAAAGCTGAAAATATTAATGCGTTCATAATTATTTAATCGCCAAAGATGAAAGGTTATCCAAAAAATTATCTACAAAACCATTGGTCAAATCAAGCATTGGCTGCGGATAAATACCAATTGCAACGATTAACAACACAATCAACCCCAAAGCTACTCGTTCGTTCAACCAGATGTCATGCCCTTTTTCTGTAACAGTATTTGTAGACCCGTAAAATATTTTTTGAATCATGTTGAGTAAATACACTGCAGACAGAATAATAGAAATTAAAGCTACTACAGTAAACACAACATTGTAATTCGATTGCGTTTTCCAAATACCATTGAAGATTAAAAACTCACCTACAAAGCCATTTGTTAATGGAAGTGCGACATTACCTAATACAACAATCACTAAAAGTGTTGTAAGCCCTTGGGCTTTTTGTGCAATACCGCCAAGCTGAGAAAGTCTTCTGGTACCAAACTGGCGTTCGATCAATTCTACAACAATCCATAACCCAATCACATTGATACCATGATTGAACATTTGAATCATGACTCCTTTCAAACCAATAGTGCTTTCAGAGAAAATGGCCATTACCATTAACCCCATGTGTGCAATGGATGAATAAGCGATTAATCGTTTTATATCGTCTTGTCTTATAGCAATAATAGATGCATAGATTACTCCAATCACAGCTAAGCTCATTACCACATCACCCCAAATATGCACTGCATTAGGCACCATTGGATATACCCAACGCAAGATTCCAAACACACCCATCTTCACCATCAGGCCGCTTAATACCATAGTAACTGAAGTTGGCGATTGCTCGTAGGTATCTGGTTGCCAGGTATGAAAAGGGAACACAGGAATTTTTACAGCAAATGCTAAGAACAACAACCAAAAAGCTAATGATTGTTGACCTGAACTTAGCTTTAAGGCAGCGAATGATTCATAAGAAAATGAACGATCGGGTGTTTGAAAATATAAGTACAGCAAACCCACTAACATAACTACTGATGCAGTGAACGTGTAAATGAAAAATTTAAACGTAACAGGAATTCTTCTCTCGCCACCCCAACCAGAACATAAAAAATACACAGGTACTAAAGCTAATTCCCAGAAGAAGTAAAATAACAAGGCATCTTTTGCCACAAATACACCAATCAACCCCGCCTGCGTTAATAACAGCAGTGCAAAAAAATTGTGTGTTTTATTATAATCGGTTTTCCAGGTTGATAATAAAATAATGGGATATGCTACAGCCGTTAACAAACAAAGAATGTTTGATAAACCATCCAACTGCAAAGTGAAACTGCTGCCCAAACTGCTTAACCAAGGCTTGGAAAATTGCAGCGCATGTTCATTGTGCGTCACACAACCGGCAATGCTCAATCCTAATGTAATAAACGATAGTACTAATGCCCACGCATGTGCTGTCTTGTCTTCTTTAAAGAAGAAAGAAATCAAGCCACCGACCAAAGGCACTAAGAAAAGGAATAATACAATCATATAGAATGCAAAATGTAAAAATGAAAAATGCAAAATGATTTCATTTTACATTTTTCATTTTTAATTATTTTCTTAAAAAAAACTGCAACACAAAGAATAAAACC
Organism: Chitinophagaceae bacterium; assembly: GCA_040290035.1. Lineage (GTDB taxonomy): Bacteria > Bacteroidota > Bacteroidia > Chitinophagales > Chitinophagaceae > Flavisolibacter. The sequence continues at coordinate 5,472 of PSMG01000008.1, read as the reverse complement.
ATACTTATCACCATTAACAACAGATAAGCACCTACCTGCCCGCTTTGCAACCAACGCAATTGACGACCTCCATAATTCACAGCCTTACCCACTCCGTTAACCAGAGCATCGATACCATTCTTTTCAAAAAACTCGGTTGCAAAATCACCCAGTTTATTGATAGGGCGAACAATAATATTGTTGTACAATTCATCTACATACCATTTATTCTCCAACACCTTTCCAACCGCAGAAGGCTGCTCTTCTTTATATGTTTTATAACGAGTCCAGGCAATAACAATCGCAACAATAGAGATCACTGTTGTCAAACTCATTAATAAATATTCGGTTGAATGACTCAAAGCCTCGGCACTTTCAATAGGCTTTACTACAGGGGATAAGAACTGCGTTAATTTATCGCCGCCATGCATAAATACCTCAGGGATGCCCACAAAACCACCGATAATAGATAGTATAGCTAATACAATCAAAGGAATAGTCATTGCCGAAGGGCTTTCATGCAGGTGATGACGCTGTTCTTCCGTGCCCCTGAACGTTCCGCTAAACGTAATAAACAATAAGCGAAACATATAAAATGCAGTCAGTGCTGCTGTGATTAATCCAATAATATATAAAGGTTTGTTATGCTCAAATGCAGCTAAAAGAATAGCATCTTTTGAAAAGAAACCACTGAATGGCGGGATACCAGCAATAGCTAAACAGCCAATTAAGAAGGTGATATAAGTGATTGGTAATTTTTTTCTCAATCCACCCATAAAACGGATGTCTTGTTGTCCATTTACCGCATGAATAACAGAACCAGAACCGAGGAACAATAATGCTTTGAAAAAAGCATGCGTCATTACATGAAAGATAGCAGCTACGTAAGCACCTGTTCCTAATGCAAGGAACATATAACCCAACTGGCTTACTGTTGAATAAGCCAATACTTTCTTGATATCATTTTGGCGCAAGGCAATAGTTGCAGCAAGCAAGGCCGTAGCAGCACCAATAATGGCAACAATATTCAAGGTTAATGGAGCGGCAGTATATAAAATATTGCTGCGGGCAATCATATAGATACCAGCCGTCACCATTGTGGCAGCATGGATCAATGCAGAGACAGGTGTTGGACCGGCCATCGCATCGGGCAACCAGGTGTACAAAGGAATTTGTGCACTCTTACCTGTTGCTGCTAAAAACAATAAGAGTGTAATACCAATAATATCTGCAGTATGAAGTTTGGCTAACCCGCTTATAGTTAAAACATCTTTATAATTAACCGAACCCGTTTTTGAGATCAACCAAAAAATAGCCAGCAAAAAACCAAGGTCACCAATGCGGTTCATCACAAATGCTTTCTTTGCTGCTTTAGTGTAATCAATATTTTTAAACCAGTAACCAATCAATAAATAAGAACACAAACCAACACCTTCCCAACCAATAAACATGATCACATAGTTCGCTCCCATTACAAGCAGCAACATGGAGAACACGAAGAGGTTGAGATAGGCAAAATATCTTCCGTAATGCTCTCTTTTTTCTTCATGCATGTACGCTGTTGAATATACATGAATCAAAAAGCCTACACCTGTAATGATCAATAGGAATAGGGAAGAAAGTTGATCAATTTGAAACGCAAAAGGAATTTTTAAAGAACCTACATTAATGAAGTTGAAATAATCAAAAACCGGTTGTGAAACTATCCGGGCTGTTTTGCTGATTTGTTTTCCAGCTAAATCATCTAAATGAAGAAATGTATAAAGGCTAATAACAAAAGAAGCAAGTACAGTACTACAACCAACAACGCTTACCACACCTTTAGCCAATGCTTTTCTGCCTAAACCATTGATCAAAAAACCAATGAATGGTAAAAGAGGAATTAGGAAAATTAAATTCTTCATATCAATCAGTTAGTCCACTGTCGACAGTGGACCAATCAATGTTTTAATCTGTTCAAAAAGTTTACATCTACCGAATGTGTATTGCGATAAAGCATCACAATAATCGCTAAGCCAACACTTACTTCGGCTGCCA